>JAAVHI010000107.1 GCA_014799785.1 Ruminococcus sp. | reverse complement strand
TCACCCGCCCCCTTGAGGGGGCAATAGCAAAATTAATGTTCTGAACATTTTACATGGGGCGTGACTTTCTTGCACTGCGTGCAAGTGCCCGCGGGGGCTCCCCGCTAAATCAAAATTTACTTAAAATCCTATTTTTACCCAAAAATCTTGACAAAATCATATCTAATATGTTATAATTATTAAACATTTATTAAGCTGAGAGGAGCGTCCGTTATGAGATGTCCGTTTTGCGGTTTTGAAGATACAAAGGTCGTGGACTCCCGTCCCGTTGACGGAAAAAAACGCCGCAGACGCGAGTGTACAAGCTGCGGAAAAAGATTTACTACCTACGAATCCGTGGAAATGCCCGTACTGCTGGTTCTTAAAAAGGACGACTCGATCGAGCTTTTTGACAGGAACAAGCTGATAAAGGGTCTTTCGACTGCGGTAAAAAAGCGTCCCGTGTCGGCTGAGGATCTGAACAGGATCGTGGATACTGTGGAAAGCTATTACGCAAACACCATGCAGACCCAGATCACTTCCGCGGAGATCGGCGATATCGTCCTGCGGGAGCTTAAAAAGATAGATCAGGTGGCATATGTGCGCTTCGCTTCGGTAAACAAGGACTTCAACGATGTGGAAAGCTTTATAAACGTTATCTCTGAACTGAAAAAGGGCTGACGAAAGGGGCGCGGGACATGGCAAAAGTCAAAACGGCGCTTGAATATATCCTTAAATCGGGAATAGTGTTTGCACTGCTGTATTTTACTTTTATTGAATTTGCACCTGTGCTGTCCGGTTTGTTTTTCGTTCTTATCCTTGGTCTTGGCTTTTTCGGTTTGGCGCTGTGGGCGGCTGCTCTGCTGGGAATAATATTCCTGCTTTCAAAATTTCCGAAAAGGGATACGTCGGGCGATGGCGTTTTCAAGCGGCATTTTATGCGTCCGATAATAATTGCCGCAGGCACGGGAGTTATGTTTATACTGTACTTTATAGCCGTGCAGCTTGGCGAGGTCGGCGAAACCGCGTCCATAAAGCGGGATATCTCCAACGCCGAGGCTCTGTTCCAGTACAGAATGTCAGCATATCACATGAGCGGTATCAAGGGTGTTGACGCGATACACAGCCTTATTATAGTTGATTATGACAAGCCTAAGGTGTCGTTCCTGATCGACGAGTACGATGACTATGAAGTGTTCAGGCTGAAAAGCGGCACGCATACCTGCGGTGGCAACGTTCAGACCGAGATAGAGCTTCCCGCTCCCGCTTCAAAGCTTATTACATATTATCCGGACAGCGATTATCCCGATAAACCCGACAGTCTCAGCCACCGTACCTGTGCTGTCGAACTCATTATGGAGGATGGGTCGGTTTACTCGCTCTCTGACATAAAGCAAAAAGACACTGATTTTCCAGGCTGGGTCGGGCTTACTCCATACGAGGACTTTGCGCTTGTGGAGGATAAGGATTATTCGGTTTCTCACAAAGACGGACATAACCCATTTGCATAGATTTTGAAGAGCCTTTTGTTAAATATGTACAAATCTCAAAAATATTATTGATATTTTTAGGGGAATAATGTATAATTAATAAAATGGACTTATTCGAAGGGAGCAAAATTCATATGAAAAACGAAAAAAATCAGCGTATCCTTTTTATACGGATCGCATTCATATGTATGACCCTTACGTTTGTTTCTTTAGCGGCGATAGCTTTTCTGCCATCGCTCAGAAGCGTTTTTCTTACCGTTGCCGCCGTTTCATCATTGGTCGCGGCGGCGGCTATAGGCGTTGTTTTCAATTCTATGATGAAGCGCATAGACAGTACGGAAAGTCTTGTCGAAAAGATTGACGGATACGCTGAAATAAGGTACGATAAGAAAAACGAGGTCGCTTACATTTCGGGAAAGGTTTCGGAAATAACGGGTCTTGAAATCACCGGCAGCGTTCTGGACGAAACCGATTACAAGAAGCTCGTGCTGGATATGATATCATATCCTTCCTCTGCGGGCGCGGACATCTACATGGCTGCACGTCCCGAAAGCTGGATAAAAGTAAACACATATGAAAACGCGGATTACGAATATACGATGATCTCCGACATATCGGAGCTTATCTCCTGCCGAAATATCATAAAAAGCCTTAAATATTACGACGGAGAAACAGGTCTGCTCTGCCGCGACGCATTTATTTCAAAGGTACAGTCCGTTTCCGGCTCGCGGTCGGGGAACGTGGGTCTTATAAATCTTCTGATAAGCGGCGTGGATAAGCTTTCCTCGTTTAAGGGCGCTGCCGCCGCCGACAGGGTGATAGCAAAATCAGCGGCTTTTATTAAAAAATTTGAAAATCCCCACAATATTTTTGCGGGCAGAAACGCTACGAACGAGTTCTGCATACTTATTACGGACACATACGAGGAGGGCTGCCGAAAATACGCTGATAAGCTGTTTTCGGGACTTAAAGAGGTGCTTTCCGAAACTGACGGAAGCGAATATATACAGGTATACTGCGGCTACGCCGTTTTCGGCGAAGAGGAAAACGACGCGGGTACAATGATGTCCGCGGTGGACTATGCGGCATTTGAGGCGAAATCCTCTGCGGCTCAGGCTCCGGTTGAATTCGACAGAGCTAACTATGTTCTCCGCGCATACGATTTCAAAAAGATACAGGTGTTCAAAAAGATCATCACCGAAAGCCTTGTCAGCTATTATTTCCAGCCTATAGTCGACGCGCATACAGGAGCCATATACGCCTACGAAGCTCTTATGAGACCGCAGGAAATAGACGGCATAAAGCTTTCTCCCCTCGATGTGGTGGAGATCGCTGGCGAGCAGGGACTTTCTCCTGCTGTGGAATATCTGACTCTTTCAAAGACGATCTCATATCTGTTTGATAACCGTGAGCTTTTCGGCAGCAAAAAGCTGTTCGTGAACACTATCCCCAACTGCCTTATCTCCGATGAGGAGTATGACTATATTTACGGCGCTTACGGCGAGGTGTTCGGAAATCTGGTAATAGAGATCACCGAGGGAATGCAGATCACTCCGAAAAGTCTGGAGCTCATACGCGGAAGATACGGCAGCAAGGGCGCTCTCGTGGCTATGGACGACTACGGAACGGGTTATGCAAACGAATCCACGCTTATTTCAATGAAGCCCGAGCTTATCAAGATAGACCGCTCGCTTATTATGAACATAAACGATGATGTGCAGAAGCAGCACCTTGTTTCCAACATGATCGACTTTGCACACAATCACAATATAAAGGCTCTTGCCGAGGGCGTGGAGACCAAGGAAGAGCTTGAAGTGCTCATTACCTTTGGCATTGACCTTATTCAGGGTTACTACACAAGCAAGCCGAATCCATCGGTGCTGTCGGAGATACCGTCCGAAATAAAGGAGGAGATCCTCGGCATAAACCTTAAAAATGTGGGATATACGAAAAAATCCTACGTTCTCAATTCCGAAGATCCGCAGGATCTTGCCGCCCTTGCGGTCGATGGCTACACGGACATAATTATCGAGTCGGAAAATGTTTTCCTTACGGGAAATACCTCCCACTCGGTAAGCATGAGAATAAGCTGTCCCGACGACTATAAGGGTACAGTAAATATAATCGGCGTGAACGTTTTCGGACTTGAAGCTCCCGCGATCACGCTGGGAAAAAACTGCGACGTTACGCTCTGCGTATGCGGAAAGAACCATCTGTCATACGAGGGTATACGCGTTCCCGCTTCAAGCAGCCTGCTCATAACAGGCGGAGGTCAGCTTAATGTTGACATCAACAACACAAGCGGCGTTATCATAGGCGGCGATCACTTACAGGATTTCGGCTCGATAACCGTCGATATCAGCGGCAGTCTGAACATAACCTCTCAGTCGGGAAACGTTGCTGCCATAGGCGGCGGCTTCGGCGGAGACAATTCCGCGGTAACTATTGCGGGAGGACTTGTCACCGCGGAGCTTAAAGGCACGAACGTTATAGGTATCGGTGCGTTCACCGGAAGCGTTGATATTAAACTGAAAGACTGCAATATCGACATAGACTCGCAGGGACAGAACGTTGTGTCTATCGGCTCAAAGAGCGGAAAGCTAAATCTCGAAAGCAATTCTGTCATCGCAGTCTCCAGTTCGGGAGACAACTGCTGCTGCATAGGTACTCTTGAAAACGGCAGCGGCTCTATGGTATTCGACGGCGGAAGCTATGATCTGTCTGCACGATCTAAAAACAGCGTTGCCATAGGTGCCGTAAACGGAAGCGTTGATGTTAAGATCGACTCGGGCGAGTACAATATCTTTTCCGAGGGAAACAGCGCGACAGGCGTGGGCGACTGCTTCGGTTCGGGAAATGTTACCGTTGCGGGAGGCGCTTTCAAAATGCATATTGCCGCTTCCGCGGAGGTTTCCGTTGGTTCGGCAAAGGGAAAGTCCGTTATCAGCGGCGGCAGCATAATCAGCGACAGCCGCGAAAAGATAAGCGCGGCAAGTCCTTACGGAGCGCCTCTTGAGGAAGTCCGCAGAGAATGTTCCGAAAGCTTCTCGGAGGAGATTTCTTTCGGCGGCAACAAGTATACTTATACAGCCTCTCCGTTCAGGGACGACGGCTTTGTGAGCGTGTATCTGCCTGTTGGCTACGAAACAAAATAAAAAAATCGCGGGAAATCTTCTTCCCGCGATTTTTTATTTCTGAACTCAAAGCAGAACTACATATCGTAGACCTCTGCGGCGGTGAGTACCGCAAATCCGCTTTCTTTCAGGGCTTCAAGAGCCTTGTCGTTGTTGTCCACACGGATAATAACGTAAGCCTCGCCCGCCTTTTTGGTGATGAACGCGTACATATACTCCACCGAGATGTTTGACGCGTACAGGCACTCCATTATGCCCGTAAGTCCGCCCGGCTTATCCTCTGCGCCGATAGCAATAACGTTTGTCATCGAGACTGTGCAGTCAGCGTTTTTCAGCGTCTCGCACGCTTTGTCGGGATTATTCACGATAAGCCTGAGGATACCGAAATCCTTTGTGTCTGCGATGGAAAGCGCGCGGATATCAATATCATTGTCGCTGAGAAGCTTTGTTACTGCGCTGAGTTTTCCGGGTTTATTTTCAACAAAAATAGATAACTGCTTAATAAACATACTGTTTCCTCCCTTAAAGAAAATTAGTCGTGCAGCTTGCGCTTGTCGATAACGCGGACAGCCTTGCCCTCGCTTCTGGCGATGGTTTTGGGGGATACAAGATGAACCTTGGGAGTGATGCCCAGAATGGTCTTGATAGCGTCCACAAGCTCTTTCTCCTTCTGCTGGATATCCTTTACGGTGTCGGAGAACTGCTCTGCGGACATCTCAACGTTTACGTCCAGAGTATCGGTGTTGTTCACTCTGTCAACCTCGATCTGATAGTTAGGCGCGTAGCCCTGTTCGATAAGAACGGTCTCGATCTGGGACGGGAACACGTTTACGCCTCTGATGATAAGCATATCGTCGCTTCTGCCCATGGGCTTGGTCATCTTTACCAAGGTTCTGCCGCAGGAGCATTTCTTTCTCGTCAGCACGCAGATATCACGGGTTCTGTAGCGGAGCAGCGGGAAAGCTTCCTTTGTAATGCTAGTGAAAACAAGCTCGCCCTTTGAGCCCTCGGGGAGGACTTCGCCTGTGTCGGGGTCGATAATTTCGGCGATGAAGTGATCCTCGTTGATGTGCATACCCGTCTGCTCGGAGCATTCAAAGGACACGCCCGGACCGCTGGTCTCGGTAAGTCCGTAAATGTCGTAAGCCTTTATGCCGAGGGACTTTTCGATCTCGCGGCGCATTTCCTCAGTCCAAGGCTCAGCTCCGAAGATACCCGCTTTAAGCTTGATATCGTCGGTGGTGTAGCCCATTTCGTGGAGGGTCTCGCCGATATAGGCGGCGTAGGAGGGGGTACAGCAAAGGATAGTGGAGCCAAGATCAAGCATGAACTGTATCTGTCTTTCGGTGTTTCCCGAGGACATAGGCAGGGTCAGACAGCCTACCTTGTGAGAGCCTCCGTTAAGTCCCGGACCTCCCGTGAACAGACCGTATCCGTAGCAGACCTGGCAAACGTCCTCGTTTGTACCGCCCGCGGCAACAACCGCTCTTGCGCAGCAGTCCTCCCAGAGGTCAACGTCGTGCTGGGTATAGAAAGCCACAACGCGCTTTCCTGTAGTTCCGCTTGTTGACTGTATTCTTACGCAGTCAGCCAAAGGCTTTGCAAGCAGTCCGTAGGGGTAAGCGTCACGCAGGTCGGCCTTGGTAAGAAAAGGCAGCTTGTGCAGATCGTCCGTAGACTTGATGTCGTCGGGGGTAACGCCCTTTTCCTCCATTTTTTTGCGGTAGTAAGGCACGTTGTCCCAGACGTGCTTTACCTGCTTCACAAGACGTTCGTCCTGAAGCTTCTTCATGTCCTCGCGGGACATACACTCGATTTCCTTGTTCCAGTAGTTTTCCATTGGATCGTCCTCCTGTAGTTTATTTAGTCGGCATAGCCGATACTGTGCTTGTGTTAAATAATGGTAATTTTATACAGACCCTGACAAAATACCTCTGTCAGAGGTATAGAGCCTCTCTATCTTCAGCATGGAGCAGGTGCCGTCGTCGTTATTGCGGACGGTATACCTGACAGTCCGCGACTTCACGAGATAAAAGTCGTCCTCGTAGTAGTCTATGGTAACAACGCGTGTGCCGTCCTCATTGCCGTCAATGTCTTCCGTAAGCCAGCCGCAGACCCAGCTTGTGCCGCGGCCGGGAATTTCTATAGTGTCATTGTCTGCATTGTAAAGACGAGTGTTTTTCGCGTCTATCGCGTCCGCGGAAAAGCCAAGTATCTTTTCCAGCGTTTCGTTAAACTCGTCATAGGGAATAATGCCGTTGTCAAAATCACGGAAGCCGCCTGCACGGTATGCCGCAACATATGCGCAGAAAACAGCCTCTCCCGTACTGTAGTCAACATTCGGCGCGGAAAGATCGTCTATTGTGTCGCCGCTGAAAAAGCCTCTGAAATAAGCCGTGTAGTAGGTGCAGAGGTCAACGTAAGCTTTAGGGTCGCCGTATGACGGCAGCAGACGGCTTAAGTCCAGTTCGCCCGCCTTGCGCAGCGGCAGAAAGCTTCTGTCCTCACCGGGGTAGTATATCATCAGATAGTCTCCCCTGCCCTCGGTAACAAATTCGCTGCCGCTTTCGGCAACGTCCATTGTCACAGTGACCTCGTAGCGTAAATTGCCGTCCGTGACAAGCTTTTCATCGGCGATTTCCCAGCCGTTCAGCCTTACGCCAAAAAGCTGCTGCGGACTTTGCCATACATAGCTGCCCGACTTATATGCGGGAACTTCGCCGTTCACGGCGCATTCAAGGATAGACTTTATCCGCAGTCTTGCGCGGGCAACGTCCCGACGGTCATATTCGTACAGATCGTCCGTGGGCAGCGTAAATTCGGGCATATCGGGAATACTGTCGTCGTTCATATCGTAAAGCTTCGCGTTTGCGGGAAGCTCCTGCATGAACTCCGCGTAGTAAACAGGCTCTTCCACAGGCTCGTCAACGGGCTCGGCATAGGCTTCTTCGTCATCTTCGGCAATATCGTCCTCTATCTCGGCAACGGTTTCTTCGGCGTATTCTTCTGTCTCGGAATATTCCTCCGTATCCGACACAGAATCCTCCGCCGAAACGACCTCCGAGGTATCGGACGAATTATAAGGCAATGCGGAAGTATCTCCCGATTCCTCTGTACTTACGGAACAGCCCGACAGAGCGGCTGCAACTGCGGCACAGATAATGATACTCAACAGTCTTTTCATACAATGTCCTCCCGAACAAAAATCGGTTATGCGCTTGCCTTTCCAAGCTCAAACGCCTTTTTGTTAAGCTCTAAAAATTTCGGGGGAACGCACTGCTCCAGAGCGTCCTGCCAAAGCTTGTCGTCAAAGCCTGTCTTAGCCGCAACAACGCCCATAAGCGCAACGTTTGAAGCCTTTGCGATACCCGCCTGCTCCGCAAGAGCGAGAGCGTCCACGGCTGTAACCTCAACGCCCGCATTATTCAGCTTTTCGATAATATCGCCGGGATACTCAGCCGCTCCCGTGATAACGGGCATGGGGTCAAGCTTCTGGGTGGAGGTGATAAGCTTTCCGCCCTTTTTCAGATAGGGAAGCCACCTTGCCGCTTCGAGCTGCTCAAAGGAAATTATAACGTCCGCCTCGCCCTTTTCTATAACGGGAGAGAAAACCTCGTCGCCGTACTTTACATAGGTGACCACCGAGCCTCCCCGCTGGGACATTCCGTGTACCTCGGACACCTTAACGTCGTGTCCCTGAGCAAGCAGAACGTTGCCCAGAAGCCTTGAAGCGAGCAGAGAACCCTGTCCTCCCACGCCTACTATCATAATTGATCTTGTATTCATAAATTATTCCTCCGATTTTTTTATTGCAGATGTGACCGTCATTGACGGGCATGGCAAAATTTATTTGCTAAAGACCGCTTTGCTTAAAGCTGTTCCTGCCCATACTCCGAGCAGACAGCCCGAAAGGCTCAGCACAACATAGACCGAACCTGTAAGTATTTTCCCGCTTTCAAAGAGCTGAAAGCATTCCAGCGAAAACGTTGAAAACGTTGTAAAGCCGCCGCACACTCCTGTTTTAAGAAACAGCACGGCGTTTTTGTCAGCCGTACCTGACGCGGCAAATCCCGATATAAAGCCGATGACAAGCGCGCCGAGAATGTTTGTGACAAGTGTTGCTATCGGAAAATTTCCATTAAACGGTATCAGGCTTATCAGATACCGAAGCACCGCCCCGACTGCTCCTCCTGCCGCAACAGCTAATATTGACGGAAGTGTCATAAATTCCTCCAATCGAATTGGTTACTTTACTGCTGAAACTTCAGTGCTCTGAAAGAGCTTGTGGCAGCTCCGATCGCGGCGAAGATGTAGCTCCTGAAAAGCGCCGAATCAAAATCCGCGCTTATTTCCGTGCCTGTGATAAGCTTCTCAAAGTGAACAAAGCAGAATCCCACAGACGGACATTCGGGGGCGAGAGCATAGTACAGATCGTACGACCAGACCGCTCTTTCGCAGAGGTACACCATAGCGATCGTGACCACGATACAGACGACAATTGCCGTTTCAATGTTCATGTCCTTTTCGTTTTTGGTAAAGACATTGCACAAGTACATCTCCCCGAATATCATAAAAAATCCGCACACCGAAGCGATATAGCCGATCCTTCCAAGACTTATCCACAGTATACAAGCGGGAATAGAACCGATAAGCGCGCTGGCAACAGCCTTTGCTATAATGAACGCGCTTGAATTTTCCTCGTCTGCGGCTTCGCCGTTGGGCGGGGGAGTATGCTCCTCGTCAAATGCACCCCTTGGCATAATGTCACCTCTTAACCCTCTATCGCGCTAAACTTGCAGACCTCGGTACAAATACCGCAGCCGACGCACTGTGTATGGTCGATAACAGCCTTGCCGTCTCTTACCGAAATGGCAGGACAGCCAAGCTTCAGGCACATTTTGCAGCCCTTGCACTTGTCGTTTACAACCTTAAGAGCAGGCTTGTGCTTAACATATTTAAGCAGCGCGCAGGGACGGCGGGAGATTATTACCGAAGCTTCGGGAACGGCAAGCTCCTCCTTGATAGCGGCTTCGGTTTCCGCAAGGTTGTAGGGGTCTACAACGCGGACGCGCTTTATTCCGATCGCCTTGCAAAGCTCTTCAAGATTTACCGCAGCGGCTGGGTCGCCCTTGAGATTTTTTCCCGTGGTGGGGTTCTGCTGGTGACCCGTCATTCCCGTAATGGAGTTGTCAAGAATTATTACCGTGGAATTGGTGGAGTTATAGGCAATGTTTACCAGCCCCGTCATGCCGCTGTGCATAAAGGTGGAGTCGCCTATTACCGCAACTGTAGATTTCTCCGCCTCTTCGCCGCGAGCCTTGTTGAAGCCGTGGAGAGCGGATATCGACGCGCCCATGCAGATAGTGGTATCCATAGCCGAAAGCGGCGCGCTTGCTCCGAGAGTGTAGCAGCCGATATCGCCCGAAACCGTGATCTTGTTTTTGGACAGGCAGTAGAAAAGTCCTCTGTGGGGACATCCCGCGCACATAACAGGAGGACGCACAGGCACGTTTCCGTCAAAGGAAACCGTCTCGGTCTTGACGCCCAAAAGCTTCTCCGCAACTATAGCCTGTGAAAATTCTCCTATGTAGCCGAACAGTTCCTTGCCGATAACGTCAAGTCCCAGCTTTTTGCAGTGGGTCTCGATAACGTCGTCAAGCTCCTCGATAACGTACACCTTTTTGTACTTGGAACAGAAATTTTTGATAAGTTCCACGGGCAGAGGATTTACAATTCCCAGCTTCAGGTAGGAAGCCTTGTCCCCCATTGCCTCGCGGGCGTACTGGTAGGAAATTCCGCTTGTGATGATACCGATATCACCGCCGTTGTCTATAATCTTATTAAGGGGAGACTTCTCGGCGTACTCGGTCAGCTTCTTGGTGCGCTCCTCGACAAAGACGTGTCTGCCGCGTGCAAATGCGGGCATCATAACGTACTTCTGAGGATTTTTCGTGTATTCCTTCTGAGGGGGTACCACCCTGTCGCATATCTCCACAGCAGACTGGGAGTGGGCAACTCTTGTACACATACGGACGATAACAGGTACGTCGTACTCTTCGGAAAGCTCAAAGGAGGTCTTGACAAAATCCTTGCACTCCGCAGAGTCGGAGGGTTCTACCATAAGAACCTTTGAAGCAATAGCGTGATGTCTGGAATCCTGCTCGTTCTGAGAGGAGTGCATACCGGGGTCGTCGGCAACGGCGATTACCATGCCTCCGTTTACTCCCGTGTAGGACGCGGTGTAGAGCGGGTCTGCCGCAACGTTGAGACCGACGTGCTTCATTCCGCAGAAAGAACGTGAACCTGCAATAGACGCGCCGAGGGCGACTTCCATAGCGACCTTTTCGTTGGGAGCCCATTCGGCGTAAATTTCATCATATTCCGCCGCATATTCGGTAATTTCCGTGGAGGGTGTGCCGGGGTAGCTTGATACCACCGTAACGCCCGCCTCATAAAGACCTCTTGCAAACGCGGCATTTCCGAGCATAAGCTTTTTCATAGTAAAAATTCCTTTCTGAAACGCAATATATATTTCAATTATAACATAATCTTAATTAAAATAAAAGTGTTTTTGCGAAAAAAGTTATTTGAAAATTCATAAAATTTCTCCTAAAGAAACAAATACAGACAAAAAAACAGCCTGTCCCGCGGGACAAGCCGTTTTCATTTCAGAAACGCATTTCTGCATTAGTTCATTATTTTTTCCTCAAACTCAACTCTGCGCTTGATGTCTTTCATAAGCGTGTCGAACTGTTCGGGGTTCAGGGACTGCGCTCCGTCGCAGAGAGCCTTTGCAGGGTTGTTGTGTACTTCTATCATCAGACCGTCCGCGCCGACTGCAACTGCCGCTTTCGCAAGAGGCTCGACCATCCATGAAATACCTGTAGCATGGCTTGGGTCGATGATAACGGGCAGGTGGGAAAGCTTTTTCAGCATGGGTACTGCGGAGAGATCGAGAGTGTTTCTTGTCTTTGTCTCAAACGTGCGGATACCCCGCTCGCAGAGGATTACCTGACTGTTTCCGCCCGCCATGATGTACTCCGCTGACATGAGAAATTCTTCAAGAGTGTTTGCAAGACCGCGCTTCAGAAGTATGGGCTTGCGGAGCTTGCCAAGCTCTTTGAGCAGGTCGAAGTTCTGCATATTTCTTGCGCCGACCTGAATCAGGTCAACGTCGGAAAAAAGCTCAACGTGGTTTACGTTCATGATCTCGGTAACTATGGGCAGACCGGTTTCCTTTTTAGCTTCAAGCAGAAGCTTCAAGCCGTCCGCGTGAAGTCCCTGAAAGGCGTATGGGGAAGTTCTGGGCTTGAACGCGCCTCCGCGGAGAAGCGTTGCACCGCTTGCCTTAACGTCGTTTGCGACCTCGATGACCTGTTCCTCGCTTTCCACGGAGCAGGGGCCCGCAATTACCTGAAAATATCCCTCGCCGATCTTGACGCCGCCAACGTCCACAATAGTGTTGTCGGGGTGCATTTTGCGGTTTGCAGCCTTGAACGGCTCGGACACGCGGGTAACGCTCTCCACGATATCCAGCGCGGAGATAAGGTCAACGGGAAGGTGTGACGTATCGCCGATAAGTCCTATAATAGTGTGGCTTGCGCCCTCGCTTACGTTTGTGGACAGACCTTTTTCCCCCAGCATTCTTATAAGGGAGTCGACCTTTTCCTTTTCGGGGTTTTGTTTGAGTACTAAAATCATTTTGATCACCTTTCTATGACAGCATAATTTATTGATTTTAAGCTTTAAAGCTGTTGTGTAATAAAGTATAGTATACCACTTCTGTACAGATTTGTCAAGAGGTAAGCGAAAATTTTCATGGAAATCAGTTTTGGAGGATAAATTTTGATTTAGCGGGGAGCCCCCGCGGGCTGAGTCACCCCCGCCGTAATATGTTCAGAACATTAATTATGCTATTGCCCCCTCAAGGGG
>JAAVHI010000106.1 GCA_014799785.1 Ruminococcus sp. | reverse complement strand
GTAATGTAACAAGGGGGAGCGGTCGTGTCCGCTCCCCCTCGGAATGACTTTCGTCATTCCTCACCCCTTTCACCGTTTTGAACGATATGCGCCTGCGGGCACGGGGAGGGTGATTTCGCGCTCTGCGGAGCGCGACCAAAGGGCTCCGCCCTCTGGACTTCTGCGAGCTGGGCTCAGCTCGACCAGCTGATGTCGGCGGCTTCGCCGCCTAAGATTTGTTACATGGTGCGTAAAATCAAAATTTACTGTATCTTATATAATTATAGCACAAAAAAATTTCCGTTTCAATATAAATTTTAGTTAAAAAGAGAGTTGACCGCCGGTCGAAAAAATGGTATAATTAACTAAAGAAATTCGACCAACGGTCGAAAATCCGCGCAAAACATTATAAATCATCGGAAAATCCAGAAAAACGTCGGGAAAGGAGGACTCATTTTCTCACAGGAGAAAATGGTCGCAAACATGAAAAAAGTACTTTTCGGAGCAGCTGCCATAGGTACGGCAGCATTGGGAACAGCCTGTACGGCGGGCGCGCTTACCCTTTTTAACAGGGTAATTCCCCGTCAGGACGTTTTAAGAGTTGATCTTAACGAAATGGCTGACATGGCTACATGGGAGGAATACAAAAAAATCATCACTCCCAACAAGGAATGGCTCCTGGCTCAGCCGCTGGAGCACCTCACTATCACTTCCCGCGACGGGCTTACGCTTCACGGCGATTTTCTTCCCGCCGAATATCAGACCAATAAGCTTGCAATATGCGGTCACGGCTACACGGGCTGCGGTCTTAAGGACTGCGCCGCCATCTCGGTTTTTTTCCACAAAATGGGGTATAATTGTCTTATAGTGGATCACAGGGCGCACGGCAAAAGCGAGGGAGACTACGTTGGCTTCGGCATCCTTGACAGGTACGACATGAAAGCATGGGTTGACTGCATGGAGCGCAGATTTGAGGGCAACGCGGAGATAGTCCTTTACGGCGTGTCTATGGGCGCAACTATCGCGCTTATGACTGCGGGACTTTCAAGCCTGTCCCGTTGCGTAAAGGCTGTTATCGCGGACTGCGCGTTCACCTCTCCCTACGACGTTTTTGCACATATACTCAAAAGAGACTACCACCTGCCGCCTTTCCCCATAATGAATATAAACGAGGCAATGTGCCGCTCGAAAGCGGGCTACGGCTTCAAGGATTACTCCACTCTCGACGCGGTGCGTTCGACGGGTATACCGATGCTGTTCATTCACGGCAGGGAGGACGATTTTGTCCCGCTTTGGATGACGGAGGAAAACTACAAGGCCTGCCGTTCGGCAAAGGACATTCTTATTGTTGACAATGCTGCTCACGCGGCTTCATACTACGAAAGCAAGGAAACGTACGAAGCAAAGGTCAAAAGCTTTCTTGAAAAATACGTTGGATAAGTTGGTAACGGAGGTTTAATATGAAAGAGTTCAACATCAACGGCGCGGTCATGAAATGCTATCCGCTCTGCGCCGCCCAGAGGCTTCACAATTACACGATAAAGTTTTCCCCCGCACAGGTGCTTTGCATCGGAACGGGTCTGTACGTTCAGCAGGAAGTGGACTTCAGTGTGCTGAAAAAGGCGGTCTATAAGGCTTACGAAATGTTTGAGACCATGCGTCTGCGGTTCGTTAAGGACGAGGACGATACGGTGTATCAGTACATTGTTCCCTTTGAGGAGAGGGAGATTCCCTTTGTGGATTTCTCCTCATGGAACGAAGAGGACGCTCACAACGAAATGCGGAAATGGACGGCGATCCCTTTTGAGAGGTTCAATTCACCCATGAATCAGGTGGTCATGGTAAAGCTTCCCGACGGCTACAGCGGTCTTTATCTTAAGGTAGACCACATGACTATGGATTCAAGCTCCATTATCGGCTTCAATAAAATAGTGCTTCAGACATACTGTTCGATGATGTACGACTACGAAAAGCCCGCGCCGATGCGTTCATATATCGCGCAGCTTGAAAAGGATCTGGCGTACGAGGCAGGCTCTCCTTTGAAAAAGAAGGACGAGGAATACTGGGACAGCGTTATCGCCGAAAGCGAGCCTATGTACACCGACTTTGCGGGACAGGGAAGGCTTCTTACACAGCGGCGGGAAAACAACAATCCCGATCAGCGTTACGCTATGGTAATATCAAAAAGCCCCGTGGCTTCAATATCGGTTTATCCGCTCGAAAAGGAAGCCTCAATGCGGCTGATAAAATTCTGCGAGCTGTACAGAGTGCCTATGGCCTGCCTGCTGCTTATGGGTCTGCGCACCGTTCTTTCAAAGTTCAACGACAACGAAAAGGACGTTTCGATCAAGACATGCGTATCCAGACGCGGCACAGTCGCGGAAAAATACTGCGGCGGCACAAGAATACACTTTTTCCCCATGCGTACCGTTATGGAGCCCGAAATGACGTTCCTTGACGGAATTAAAATGATACAGACGGAGCAGAACAAGATATTCCGCCACGTTAATTTTGACCCTATCGAAATGACAATGAAGCGCAACAAGTACTGGAATATTACTCCCGGTTCAAGCTACGAGAGCATTTCGCTGACATATCAGCCCCTTACCTCTCAGAAAGCCTCCGAGGATATGCCCGACATTCCCTATAAGAGTATGTGGTACACCAACGGCGTAGCGGGACAGCCGCTGTACCTTACGGTAATGCACCGTCCCGAGGACAACGGTCTGAACTTCAATTTCGAGTACAGGGTGGACGCCGTTACCGAGGAGGAAATGCAGTACTTCTACTATTACCTCTGCCGCGTGCTTTTCAGAGGCATAGAGGACGAAAACCGCACTATCGGCGAAATACTCGACATGATATAACCGGTTAAAATATTTTTGAGGAGGACACGAAAATGCTTGAAAAGATCAAGGAGCTTATCTGCAATTACGTTGAGGTAAACCCGGAGGACATCACCGAGGATTCCCGCTTTATCGAAGACTTGGGCTTCAATTCCTACGACTTTATAAGTATGCTGGGAGATCTGGAGACAGAGTTGGGAGTTACGGTCGATGAGAACGAGATCATGGAAATTCACACTGTCGGAGAAGCCGTTAAGTATCTTAACAAATTAAAGGAGAATTAAAATGGACAAGAATAAAGTCAAGTCAATAGCAGATCTGGTACGCGAGTCGGCAAAGGAATACGGAGACAAGGTTTTTCTGAAAGAGCTGGTTGGAGGAGACGTAAGCGAGAAGTCCTTCAATGATTTTTACGGCGACGTCCGCAGATTTGCGGGATACGTTTTCAAGAAGTACCCTGACGACGTTCACACGGCGGTGATCGGTCCGTCAAGCTACGGTTGGCTGGTAAGCTGGTTCGGAACGGTAGGCGGCGGAAACACGGCAGTGCCTCTTGACGCACAGCTGTCGCCTCAGGACATTTGCGAGCTGCTTGTAAGAAGCGACACGGATATTTTCTGCTACGACCCGCGGTACGAGAAAATGATACCTGCGGTAAAGGCCAACTGCCCCAACGTAAAGGAGTGCATTTCCTTTGCGGAGCTGCCCAAGCTTCTTGAAAGCACAGAGCCTGCGGAGCTTCCCGACGTTCCCGCGGACAGGCTTGCGGCGATCGTTTATACCTCCGGCACAACGGGAAAAAGCAAGGGCGTTATGCTGCTGAACGGAAACTATATCGACAACGCTATGTGTCAGGACAACGAAGCGACCTCCGACGACGTTATGCTTTCTGTACTGCCCATACATCACATTTACTGCTTTACCTGCGACGTTCTTATATCTCTTCGGTACGGCATTACTTTGTGCTTAAACGACTCGCTTATGCACATACCGCAAAATCTGAAACGCTTTGCTCCTACGGCAATGCTGATCGTTCCCATGATCGCGGAGACTATGTACAAGCAGATCAAGGCGGCCTCCGCACAAAATCCCAATGTTCCCATTGCCGCGATAGCGCAGAATGTTTTCGGCGGCAGACTTAAAACAATCTACAGCGGCGGAGCGTATCTCCGTCCTGACCTGCAAAAGGCGTATATCGATATGGGCTTCACTATGGCTCAGGGCTACGGCATGACTGAATGCTCTCCCAGAATTTCCACCGCCGATCCCGATGACAAGGAGTGCGCGGGCGACGTTGGAGTTATCGTGAACGGCTGTACCGTCAAGATCGAGGACGGTGAGATACTTGTAAAAAGTCCGTCTGTAATGGCGGGTTACTACAAGGACGAGGCTGAGACCGCGGCGGCTCTTACTCCCGACGGCTGGCTCAGAACAGGCGACCTTGGCTATGTGGACGAAAAGAACCGCATTTTCATTACCGGCAGAAAGAAAAACCTTATCATTCTTTCCAACGGAGAAAATGTTTCTCCCGAGGAGCTGGAAAACAAGTTTGCGGGACTTGATTTTATCGCGGACGTTCTCGTCTACAGCGAGGACAGCGTTATCACCGCGGAGATTTTCCCCGCTCCCGAAGCGATGAAAAATATGTCCGAAAGCGAGCTTGAAGCAGCTTTCCGCGATGCCGTGGACGCTGTAAACAAGACGGTCATTCCCGCAAAGGCGATACGCCGCCTGCTCATAAGAGACGTTGAGTTTGAAAAGACCACGTCCAAGAAAATAAAACGCAGTCAGCCTGTAAAGGGCAGACAGATACAGTAATACTAATCAAACTATAGACAAAAGTCTACAGTTTGATAAAGAAATAGTATAAAGGAGTATGTATTATCATGACCTACGAAGAGATTTTTTCCAAATCAAAGGAGCTTATCATTGCCAACGACGCAAGCGGCATAAAGGAGCATCTTGCGGTGGAGGTTGACATCACTGGCGAGGGCTCGGGTGCGTTCTATATCGAGCTTAACGACGGAAAGATCGCCGTTGAGCCTTATGAGTACTACGACCGCGACTGCAAGCTGATAATTTCGGGAGAGAATTTCATCAGTATCTGCGACGGTTCTCTCGACGCGGTAAAGGCGTTCACCAACGGCAGCCTCAAGATTGAGGGCGATATTGACAAGGCACTGAAAATGTCTGAGATATTCAACGCCGTAAAAGAAAAAAATGAGGCAAAGGCAGACGCAAATACAGAGGCAAAAGCCGCTCCCGCGAAAAAGTCTAAGAAATAAGCGCAGAAAAAATTCAGTCCGCCCGGTATCGTAAAGGATATCGGGCGGACTTATTTTTATGGAGCTTGTCTTTCGGAAGTTATTTTTGTGCGGAAAAATCATTCCTCAAACGGTACAAATGAGATGCTTTGATACTCCGCGGTAAGAGGCATTTTGCTGTCGTCAAAGGCGTTGAGCCAGCCGTCCACGCCTGTGCCACACCAAGCATTCATCATGATCTTGCTTTCCGTTACGGGGATATTTTCCTCCGCGGAGTGAGCCTCAACTCCGTCCACGAACCAGGTTATCTTGCCCTCCCGCCACTCAAAGGCGTAGGTGTGGAAATCCTCCGAAGCGTCGAAGCCCAGATCGTACATATACTCGTGGTTTCCCACGCCGTTTGTGAAGTAGTTGAACTGCACCTTTGTGGTGTCCTTGCCGAGAATTTCAATGTCTATCTCGTCCCAAGGGTTGCCGTCGGAGGGACCCGTGTAGGTAAAGAACGAGGATACAACGCCGTCGTTTTTGATAGCTTTCATGGATACCTCGTAGCGTCCGTAGCCGTAAAAATCCTTTGAGCGGTACTCTCCGCCCGAATAGGGGACTGTCTTTACAGGGCTTGTGTCCTCGTTGATGATGAGCTGCATTTTTCCGTTTTCAAAGGTGCAGTTTTCCTCACGCCAAGTTACGTTGAACATACTTCCGTTGCACCAGCCGTTTGAAGCCTCAAACAGCCCCGAGCTGCCGTTTTCAAAGCTTACGGAAGAAATATCCTCCGCCTGAACCGTGGCTTCAGCCTGAGTTTCATTCATTTCACTTTCTCCTCCGTTTTCGCCGCAGGAGCAGAGCATTAACGGCATTGCCGCCGCTAAAACAACAGTAAAAAGTCTTGCCTTAAAATTAATTTTCTTCATAACCATGACCTCCGTAATTTTGTTGTTGTCATAATTATACATCTCCGCAGCCCTTGGGTATATCATTGTTTTGTCATAATTATAATTATTTTGTCTTTTTTGTTCTGTCCATGCTCCAGTTGGAGCGGTAGTATTTTTTGCGAAATTCGTTTGGCGTCATTCCCGTGTACTTTTTAAAGGTGCTTATAAAATGACTGTGGGAATTGAACGCAAGGTAGTTTCCTATGTCAAGGGGAGTGTAGTCGGAATATTTCAGCATATTCTGAGCGGTCTCCACCCTTTTCACGGCAATGTAGGTACTGATCGTGACGCCTACCTCTTTATGGAAAAGTCTTGACAGATACGAGGAACTCAGTGCGGCGTACTCGGCGATCTCCTCCTCCGATATTTTCGAGTGGAGATGATCGTAGATGTAATCCATAGTCATTATAATGGGTTTGGAATAGATAGTACCGCGGGCTACCTTGTTCATCTGATTTGTAAAATCAAGAATAGCTTCTTTGTGCAGCTTGTGTATTTCCTCTGCGCGGGAGCATTTATCCGCTTTAAGTATGTACAGGTCGCTGAGGGTGTAGGCGGTTTCCATCTCCATTCCGCCTTCCACGCAGAAGCGGGTTATCAGCGCGATAGTAACAATAAAGTGATATTTCAGATTCCGCAGGGGATCCTCGGAAAGCGTACCCGTTCCGCCCGAAGCGAGCGGGGTCATAAGCTGCTTTACCCTTTCAGAATCTCCGCTTTTCACGCAGTCGTAAAACTCAAATTCCTTTTCAAAAGGGGAGTGCTTAAAAGCGTACTCCCTGTTCATAAAGGCTTTGTAGGTAAGCTCCTTTTCCGATTGAGCCATAGCGTATCTCACCTCTTTATCATTATACATCATGGCAAAGAAAATTGCAACAAAATTTTGATAAAAAAAACAGAATTTTAGTATTTTTATCTGTCCCGATGTGGTAAATTATATACAGCGAACAACGAACGGTGAATGAAAAACGCAAAAAGCTGCGTTTAAATCAAAGTTTAAAAAGGAGAGGTTATTATGAAAAACTTAAAGAAAACACTGGCATTCATTTCCGCGCTTTCCCTTATGGGAACAATGGCTGCCTGCTCGAGTGAGGACAGCGGTTCCGGAAATGCGGAGATATCTGCTACCACCGAGGCTACAGCTCCCAAGGAGCTTAACGAGGAGGACAAGGCTGCAGTAGACCAGATGCTGGAAGTAAGCGACGACGAGAAGCTTGAAAACGGCACTATAAAGTGGCTGTCCTGGTACGACATCAACCCCGCTCAGGGCAAGCCCAAGCTTGCGGCTCTGGAGCTTTTCGAGACCAAATACGGCGGAAACATCGAGTACATCCAGACCACATGGGACAACCGCTTCAACGATCTTTCCACACTTGTTGTAGGCGGAACTTCCCCCGACATCTTCCCCGGTCAGGAGGGCGATACTTACCCCAGCCGCGTAATTTCCGGTATGTTCGATCCCTGGGACGATTACCTTGACTTCAACGACGCTGAGCTTTGGACTGAGGGCGCAAAGGCTCTTTCCGACGTTCATATGCTGGGCGGAAAGCACTACCTTGTATGCACCACCACAGACTCCAAGTGCATTATGATCTACAACAAGAACACCATTGAGGCAAACGGTCTTGACGATCCCGCAGAGCTGCTTGCCGAGGGCAACTGGACATGGGATACATTCAGAAATATGTGTCTTGAATACTGCGACCGTGAAAATGACCAGTTCGCGTACGACAGCTGGTATTTTGAAACAAACTTCCTGCTCACCACAGGCGTTGCTCCCATCAGCGCGGAGAACGGCGTTATCAAGAGCAACCTCCTCACTCCCGAGATCGAGCGCGCAGAGAATTTTATGTACGAGCTGAAGAAAGACGACCTGCCGCTGCCTAAGGATGAGTTTGAATGGATCGAGCAGCCTCAGCGTATTAGCGAGGGCAAGACCCTGTTCTATCCTATCGGAACATGGTCGCTCTGGGAAGCAGACCTGTCTCACTACGGTCAGCCCGGCGAGATAATGTTCGTTCCCATGCCTAAGGATCCTCAGGCTGACAAGTACTATCTGCCCGCAAGCATGGACGCATATGTGCTCTGCAAGAACGCTTCCAACCCCGAGGGCGCTGCCGCGTTCATGAAGTGCAAGCTTATCTCCGCCAAGAACGAGGACGCTCTTGCTATCGAAGAAAAGCAGTACCGTGAAGACTACGGCTGGACAGACGAAATGGTTGATATGTGGTACACCGTAAGAGAGCTTACCGACGCAAACCCTGTTATCAACATTCACACAGGTCTTACCAAGGATATTGCCGACATTGTTGACGACAGCATCAAGCAGGCTTCCTTTGCCGGCACCGACTGGGCTACCACAAGAGATACCATCAGCGGAGCTACCCAGACCATCATTGACGAGCTCAACGAGCAGATCGCAAAGGAATTCCCCAACAGCTGATCTCCTGAAAGGTATCAAGCGATATAAAACTGCATCGGGCGGGATTTTCCCGCCCGACTCATTAAAACAACAATTTTTATAATTCGCCAACATATTTTATATAGTTATTGAGCGGAAAGTACTATACTACATGCATACAGGACAACTGTATAAATTTCCACGGAAAGGAAAATACTGTATGAAAGAATTTATCGGCTACAAAAGAGGCGTTAATCTGGGCGGCTGGCTTTCCCAGTGCTGCCACGAGATTGCGCACTACGACAGCTTTATCGGCAAGGAGGACATTGACAAGATCGCTTCATGGGGACTTGACCACGTCCGTCTCCCCATCGACTACAACCTTGTTGAGGATAAAGAGGGAAACGTCCTTGAAAAAGGCTATGAGTACATTGACAACGCGATAAAATGGTGCGGTGAGGCAGGACTTAATCTCGTCCTCGATCTGCACAAGACAGCGGGTTACTCCTTTGACAAGGGCGAGCAGGAAAACGGCTTCTTTGAAAACGAACAGCTCCGCGAAAGGTTTTATCGCTTGTGGGAAAGGCTTGCGGAGCGTTACGGCAAATACAGCGACAGAGTAGCTTTCGAGCTGCTGAACGAGGTCACCGACCAAAGCTGCAGCGACGTGTGGAACGAGGCAATTTACGCCTGTACCAAGAGAATACGCGCAATTGCCCCCGATACGACGATCGTTGTGGGGGGATACTGGCAGAACAGTCCCGACGCTCTTCCCGACATCATAAAGCCCTACGACGACAAGGTTGTGCTGTCTTTCCACTGCTACGACCCGCTTAACTTCACGCATCAGGGCGCGGAATGGGTGGAGGGCATGGATCCCTCGTTCAGAAAAAGCTTTGACGAAAACGAGATCAATTCAGAGTACTTTGCGGGCAGATTTACAAGAGCCATCGAGACCGCCGAAAAATACGACGCGGCGCTTTACTGCGGCGAGTACGGCGTGATCGACAGGGCTGCTCCGCAGGATGCGCTGGAATGGTACAAGGCCATAAACGGAGCGTTTGCAAAATTCGGAATAGCACATTCCGCATGGAACTACAAGCAGAAGGACTTCGGACTTTCGGACGAATGGATCTCAAGCGTTATCGGCGAGCTTGTTAAATATCTGTGATCGGCAAATTCTTCATAACCTCTTTCTTATAAAACAGGCAGGGAAAGCTTAAATGCTCCCCTGCCTGTTTTTAGCTTTTCAACAGCGTATATCACAGCTCCATACGCATTTCGGTGTTGCCGCGCGGAATGAAGCCCTTTTTCAGATACATAGGCTTTCCCATTTCCGTTGCGGAAAGGTCTATGCAGGTGATACCCTCTCTTTTAGCGTCAGAGATCAGCCTGTCCAGAATTTTTGAAGCTATTCCCATGCGGCGGTATCCGTCACAGGTGTACACGTTCATAAGGTAACAAGTATTGCCGCTTAAAAAGTGTACGCTTGCAGGCTTCTGAAGCCTTACCATAAATATCACCGCCACGGGTACGCCGCTGTCCTCAGCAAAGTACGCGGTAAAGTCCCTTCCTATGTGAGCCTTGAAATATTCGGGAAGCTGAGCGTTCAGCGCGTTTGTCTGCTTTTCGGAAAGCTCACCCTCCACGTCGGTCATGTACAGAAATCTGAAACGGACAAGGGTGTCCACGTCGTTCAGATCAGCCGTTCTTATTGTAATATTTTCCAAATTTAATCGTCCCCCGTTTGTGCAAAAGCAATCTATCTTTTAATGAATTTTTGGTCCGAATCGGGAACGCCGTCCTTGTCAGAAACAAAACGCTCCACCCGCATATGCAGGTCGTACTTTTCCCTCAGACGTGTTATCGTCTCCATCATATCGGATGCATGGTGTCGGTCTATCGACTGCTGATCTCTCCAGCTGTCAATAAGAAGCACCGTTTCGGTATCGTCTAACGGAATAAAGTACTCGTATCTTTCATTCCCGTCCTCACCGCGTATCAGCGCCGCAGTACCGCTGCTTTCCATTTCCTCGGCAAATTTTCTTGCGTTTCCGTTTTCTCCGCTGTAGTAAATGTTGATCGTTATACTCATCGACTTTTCCTCACAGACCTTACTTACAAAACTTATTCTTGAATATGACACGTAAAATTGGCTACCTCTATGCCGCCGGGAAGCTTATTGAAATCCATTTCTATCTCAACGTAATATGTGACCCCGTCAATTGTGTAGGATTCAAAGCACGGAGTTTTCCACCATGATGTTGAGCAGTAAAAATGCTCGCTGTCGTCAAGAACAAGCTCCTCAAGCTTTCGGTACATTGCAATTCTCGCTTCGGGCGTATTGTCGGCGAACTCCTCCTCGGAAACGATCTTTTTCAGTTCGTCGGAAAGCATTGAATATGTAATTTTGTCCTCCCAGCCGGAAGCGTTTATAGACTGTGCAAATTCTATATAATCCTGCGACCGAGCCGCGAGAAACCAAAACGCCGCAGCTAAAACTATCAGTACTGCAAATATCGGCAGAACTATCTTTCCCAATTTCGTCACAATATCACTCCTTAAAGCGAAGCGGTCGGCGGACAGCAACCCGTCCGCCGACAAAGCTTATTCGTTCAGGAACGCGCAGAACGCCTTGTAGGTCATGTAGACGTCCGTTTTCGCCACGATCTCGTAGGGAGCGTGCATTGCCAGAACAGGTACGCCCACGTCGATAACGTCCATGTCGAGGTTTGCAAGATATGCAGCAACAGTTCCGCCGCCGCCAAGGTCTACCTTGCCAAGCTCGCCTGTCTGCCATACAATGTTATTATTTTCCATAAGAGCGCGTACTCTGCCCACAAATTCAGCGGACGCGTCAGAGGTTCCCGACTTTCCTCTCGCTCCCGTAAACTTAGTAACGACTACGCCCTTGTTCAGGAAAGCAGCGTTGCGCTTCTCCACAACGTCGGGGAAAGTGGGGTCGAACGCCGCGTTAACGTCCGCGGAAAGACACTCGGTGTTGGAAATAAGCGTCCTGCCCTTTACGCCGAAGCTGTCCGCAAGGTCGTAAAGGAAGTTTTTCAAGTACGCGGAGCAAAGTCCCGTATTGCCGTCGCTGCCGGTTTCCTCCTTGTCGGTAAGGCATACAACGGCGGTCTTGTTCACCTTGTCACAGCCGAGGATAGCCTCCAGAGCAGTGTAGGCGCAGACCCTGTCGTCGTGTCCGTAAGAGCCGATAAGACTTCTGTCGAAGCCAACGTCCTTGGCCTTGAACGCGGGTACCATCTCAAATTCAGCCGAAAGGAAGTCCGCTTCGGTCAGACCGTACTTTTCATTCAGAACCGCGAGTATATTCAGCTTTACCTTTTCGCTCACATCATCATCGCGGAAAGGTCTCGAACCAACGACAACGTTAAGCTCCTCGCCCTTTATGCCCTCCGCAAGAGTACGCTTTACCTGCTCCTGCGCAAGGTGGGGGAGAAGATCGCTCACAAAGAATACGGGATCGTTCTCGTCCTCGCCGATACAAAGCTCAACCTTTGTGCCGTCCTTTTTAACGGCAACGCCGTGAAGCGCAAGAGGCATAGCAGTCCACTGATATTTCTTTATGCCGCCGTAGTAATGGGTCTTGAAAAGAGCGATATCGTTGTCCTCGTAAAGGGGATTTTGTTTAAGGTCAAGTCTGGGAGAATCAATGTGCGCCGCCGCAAGATGTACGCCCTTTTCGGCAGGCTCGGTTCCGATCACCGCCAGAATGACCGCCTTGCCGCGGTTGCAGTAATAAATCTTGTCTCCCGCTTTAAGGGGCATACCCGCGGTGTACTCCTTGAAGCCCTCCTCTTTTGCAAGAGTAATTGCAGTCTTTGCAGCCTCACGCTCGGTCTTGGAGCTGTCCAGAAAATCCTTGTAGCTTTCACAGAAATCGTCGCACGCCGCAATTTCCGCCTCGGACATAACTAAAGCCGCGTGTTTTTTCTCCATAAAAAGCTGCTCCTTGAGAAGCTCCGCCTTTGATTTTTCCTTTGACATATCTATCAATCCTTTCGCTAATTTAGTTACAGTATAAGTTAGTATACCCCTCGTAAGCCGTCATAACCTTATTGACGTAATGCTCGGTAGTATCCGAGGGAATTTTATCGAGAGTTTTCCCGTCAGAGCTGTACCTTTTATCCTCCAGCCAGCCGTTGACGCTTCCTCTGCCCGAATGGTACGCCGCCAGAGCCGTCCTCTCGTCGCCGTACTCCTCATAAAGAAGCTTCAGCAGAAAGCTGCCGTACTCTATGTTGCAGCATGGGTCGTACATATCGTCATAGCACACGTCCCGCTCGTCCTCCATGCGGAACTTTACCCAGTCGAACGCGTCCTCCATAAGCTGCATAAGACCACGCGCGCCTACCTCGGATTCCGCGTCCGCATTGAAATTGCTCTCGGTCTTGATAACGGCGTAAATCAGGTACTTGTCTATCCCTGTTTCGTGTGAGGCGGTCTCCACGGAATCGCTGTACTTGATCGGATAAACGTATTTTTTGCTGAGGTTTTCCATATTGCAGACCGTCCATATGATCAGTCCGGCCAATATTATCAAAAGAAAGCCGCCAAGCTTTTTAAGCATTGTAGTACTCCTTGACCTTTTCGGCAACCTCCTCCGCCTTTTCGATAAGCTCGCTGACGGATTTGTTGTTCTTTATTATAAAATCGGAATGGTTAATGAAAAATTCCTCGGTGTGCTGGGACGAAAATCTCTCCTTTATCTGCTCGTCTGTAAGACCGTCTCTTGCGGCAATCCTCTCCGTCCTAAGCTTTTCGGGAGCGGTAACGCTTATGATAAGGTCGCAGAAATCGTCCGCCCTGCTCTCAAAAAGCGTGGGAGCGTCGATAAGCACATACTTCCTGTTTTCATCGCGGTACTTGTTTATCATCTTCAGTATTTCCGAAGTTATGTACGGATAGCTGATCGCGTTGAGCTGCGTAAGCTTTTCACGGTCGCCGAACACAATGTCCGCAAGCTTCTGCCTGTTCAGAGTTCCGTCCTCGTTCAGTATACCGTTTCCGAAGCACTCAGCCGCCTCAGCAAGGCACGACGAGCCCTTTTCCATAACAGACCGCGCTATCTTATCCGCGTTGATTATTGCAAAGCCCTTTTCGTCGAACACCTTACACACCGTAGTTTTTCCCGCTCCGCTCTGTCCCGTCAGACCAATTACAGCCGCTTCGGCCGCTTCGCTCATACATTCCATTCCTTTCACGTTTCTGTTTTGTCAAAAAAATTCTGTTAAGGCTTGATGATCTCAAATCCCGCCGCCCTCAGCAGACGGTTATAGACCGCAAGTCCCACGCCCTCCGTTGAGGGCATACGCGCGTAGACCTGCTCCGCGCCGATATCGTCAAGCTTTCTCAGGACGGCAAAAAGCTTCGCCGCCTGTTCCTCGGAGGTGTCTCCGTAGGCAATATGGGGTATCATGCACCTGTCCGCTTCACTTCCGAAAAGCATCGCGCAGGCTCCGTCCACAACTTGATGATTTACATAATCGAGGTACTGCTCTTCACTGCCGTCCACTATCACAACGTTCGCTTTCGGCGAATAATGCTTATACTTCATTCCGGGTGAAAGCACCTTTTCACCCTCTGCGGCGGCTTCGGTAATGTGCTTGTCATGTATGACCTCCGCCCATTCGGACAGCTCCTCCGACGAAACGAATCCGGGTCGCAGTATCCTTACCGCGTCTCCCTCAAAGGAAATCACCGTGCTTTCCACACCAACGGGACAGCTTCCCCCGTCAACCACCGCAGGGATACGTCCGTCCATGTCCGCCATAACGTGGGCGGCTTCGGTGGGACTTGGACTTCCCGAAAGATTTGCCGACGGAGCGGCAAGCGCCTTTCCGCTGTATCTGATAAGACTTTTCGCCGCTTTATGGCAGGGCATTCTTATCCCCACCGTATTAAGTCCCGCGCTTGTAATGTCGGGAATTTTTTCTTTTTTCGGCAGAACCATAGTAAGCGGTCCCGGCCAGAATTTTTCCGCCAGCCTGTAGGCGATAGCGGGAATGCTGTGCGCGTATTCCTCAAGCTGCGCAATATTCGCAATATGAACGATAAGCGGGTTGTCCTGGGGTCTGCCCTTTGCGGCAAATATCCTCTCCACCGCACGGGGATTTTCCGCGTCTGCGGCAAGTCCGTACACCGTTTCCGTCGGCATACCCACTATCTCGCCGCGGGCAAGAAGTCCCGCCGCATAGCGAAGCTCCTCCTCGGAGGTTCCCAAAAGCTTTGTACTGTAACTGTAGTCCACTTATGCGTCCTCCTGAGTAAGCTGTGCCGACAGCTTCGCCGCCTGATCCGCGGTGGCAAGAGCGTCTATAACCTCGTCCAGACTGCCGTTTAAAATACTTTCGAGCCGATACAGCGTAAGACCGATCCTGTGGTCGGTAACGCGGCTTTCGGGGAAATTGTAAGTCCTGATACGCTCGGAGCGGTTTCCCGTGCCGACCTGGGACTTTCTTTCCGAAGCTATCTTGTCGTTCTGTTCCTCCAGCAAGGCCTCGTACAGCCTTGACCGAAGTATCTTCATAGCCTTGTCCTTGTTTTTGTGCTGGCTGCGTTCGTCCTGACACTCAACCACAACGCCTGTGGGAAGATGTGTTATACGAACAGCGGATTCGGTCTTGTTGATGTGCTGACCGCCTGCGCCCGAAGCGCGGAACACGTCTATTTTCAGATCGGTGGGAGCGATCTCCAGCTCCACCTCATCCGCTTCCGCAAGCACCGCAACCGTTACCGTGGAGGTGTGAATGCGTCCCTGTGACTCGGTTTCGGGAACTCTCTGAACACGGTGTACACCGCTTTCGTATTTGAAGCGGGAATACGCGCCGTCGCCCTCCACCGAGAAGCTTACCTCCTTGAAGCCGCCAAGCTCGGTCTCGTTGGAATTGAGTATCTCGGTTTTCCAGCGGCGAGCCTCGGCGTACATGGTGTACATACGGTAAAGCGAACCTGCAAAAAGGGAAGCCTCCTCGCCGCCCGCGCCGCCGCGTATCTCTATGATAACGTTCTTGTCGTCGTTGGGGTCTTTGGGGAGCAACAGTATCTTCAGCTCCTCGTTCAGGGTTTCCAGAGCCTCTCTGCTCTCGTCAAATTCAAGCTGGGCAAGCTCTTTCATTTCCTTGTCGCCGCCCGCCTCGTCCAGAAGCTCTTTCGCGTCCTCCATTGTCTTTTTGCACTTCACATACTCGCGGTACTTCTCCACAACGGGAGTAAGGTTCTTGTATTCTTTCATCAGAGACGCGTAAAGCTTGTTGTCGCTTATAACCTCGGGGTCTGTAAGCTTATTGCTGATCTCCTCGTATTTCTGCTCTGTGAGCTCTAATTTTTCAAACATTGGGATTTCCTCCTGTACTAAAATTCCATTAAAGCGTACAGAACCGCTAAGCTTCTCCGTCGTTTGCCCGTTCAACGGACTTTATATTTTTCTCTATCTTGCTTCTGGGAATCATAAACTCGTGTCCGCACCCGTCGCACCGAAGCTTGAAATCCATACCCGATCTCAGCACGAGCATACGGGAGCTTCCGCAGGGGTGTTTCTTTTTCATTACCAGAATATCATTCGGGCGAACGTCCATAAAAATGTCCTTTCCAAGTTAAGAAATCAAAGTATATTATACCACATTTTACCGTGCAAAGGCAATTATTTTCTGCAATATTTTCAGAAAATTAAAACAAACTATACAAAGACGTGAAAAATACGCTGAAAAATCAGCGATATGCACAAACAATACTAATCTGTAATCAAAAAAGAAAGGTAAACCGACCATGAAAATAATTGCAAGCTTCGATTCTCCCGACAGCGCGGATTTCGCCGCGGGAGCTGTAAAAAGAGCCATATCTCCGCTTTCGAGCATTTCCACCAAGGAGCGTTACCCCTCCTACGGAAATGTGGGTCTCAACGTTTTTTCGGCCTATAACATCGTTTCCACAACGCCGACCTACTCCATGCCCATCTATACCCCCTCGGAATTTTCTCTCAGCGAAGACCTCAGCAGGCAGGCCGACTATCTTCACAACGACCATATCCTCGAAGTGGTCTGCCGCAAGGAGGACTACCCGGTCGTGTCAAAAATTATTATCGCCCACGGCGGCAGAAACATTTCCAAATTATAGAATATCCCTTTTGACCTCCGCATAAGATTGAAAAGCGGATAAAATTCAATCAAAACTCGGGAGGTACAAAATGAGTAATTACTATCCGGAGGGCGCGCTTTTCATGTCGCCCGACAACCAGAACAGCATAAGATCAATTTTCGCTTTGCAGGAGGCTATGGCTCAGGAGAAAATACTCGAAGCGCGGGTCACAATGTGCGACAGCGACCATAATCTCCATGTGGAATTTCCCTGCGCAGGCTCTGCGGGGTGTGCAGTCTGCGCGGGAATTATCCCTCACGACGAGGGCGCTCTCGGAATTGCCGACGGTACCACAAAGGATATCGCCCTTATCACAAGGGTCAACAAGCCCGTCTGCTTCAAGATAAAGCAGATACGGAAAAACGATTCGGGAAGCTATACCGCTATGCTGTCCCGCCGCGAAGTTCAGCAGGAATGCATGGAGAATTTCATTTCCCGCCTTTCTCCGGGGGACATAATTCCCGCCCGCGTCACTCATCTCGAACAGTTCGGCGCGTTTGTGGACATAGGCTGCGGCATACCGTCCCTGATACCGATAGACGCGATATCTGTTTCAAGGATATCCCACCCCTCCGACCGTTTTCAGGCGGGACAGGATATCCACGTTATCATCAAGGAGGTAAGCGGCGGCAGAGTATGGCTCTCTCACAAGGAGCTTCTCGGCACTTGGGAGGAGAACGCCGCCCGCTTCAACTACGGCGAAACGGTGTCGGGAATAATCCGAAGCGTAGAGGATTACGGTATCTTCGTTGAGCTTGCGCCAAATCTGGCGGGACTTGCCGAGCCGAAGGAGGGCGTGTCCGTGGGGCAGAACGCAAGCGTTTACATAAAAGCGCTTATCCCCGAAAAAATGAAGGTCAAGCTTATTATTGTGGACGTTTTCAGCGGCGCGCACATTCACCGTCCTCCCGAATATTTTATTACCGAGGGACGGCTGTCATACTGGAAATATTCTCCCGACCAGTCCTCAAAAATAATTGAAAGCCGCTTTTAAGCGGGGAGCCCCGCGGCGGGGAGCCCCCGCAGGCTTAGTCACCCCCGCAGTAAAATACTAAAATTTGTAACTTTATTTAGCCCCCTCAAGGGGGCGGGTCAGTATTTCACTATTTTTTACAAAATTTAACGGCGATCTGACTTTATCTTATCCCAGTACTGCTTTGCCGCCTGCTCGGTCTTGTTGTCGCCGTATTCGTAGTACACCCTGTCCTTGATAGGGTCGGGGAGATACTGCTGTTCAACATAGTGGTTGGGGAAATTGTGGGGGTACAGATAATGCTGTCCCTTGACTGCCGCGCCCTCGCCGTCAAAATGCTTGTTTTGCAGATGGCGGGGGAAATCTCCGCACTCCCGTGTGCGGACGTCCTCCAAAGCGGCGTCTATCGCGTTTATTCCCGAATTGGATTTCGGCGCTGTGGCAAGCAGGATAACCGCGTCTCCCAGCGGAAGCCGCGCTTCGGGCAGACCAAGCTGCATCGCGCTGTCCACGCACGCTTTAACAATCGGTATAGCCTGCGGATATGCAAGACCGATATCCTCGGCGGCAATTACCAGCAGCCGCCTTGACAGGGAAATAATGTCACCCGCCTCGATAAGCCTTGCAGCATAGTGGAGAGCGGCGTTTTCGTCCGAGCCGCGTATAGACTTCTGCAAAGCCGATAAAATATCATAGTGGGAATCGCCGTCGCGGTCGTATCGCATATTGCTGCGCTGCGTCAGAGCCTCGGCGGTCTCCTTTTTTATGACGATCTCACCCGCGCCGCTTGCCGCCGACAGAACGCACAGCTCCGCGGTGTTTATTGATTTCCGCACGTCTCCGCCGCAGCCGCGGGCAATGTGCTCCACGGCGCCTTTTTCCACCTTGACCTTTATGCCAAGCTCGTCCGCGGCGATACGGAACGCTCTGCTGATCGCGGGGACAAGCTCCTCGGCGGTTATTGGCTTGAACTCAAACACCGTGGAGCGGCTGATTATTGCGTTATAGACATAAAAATACGGGTTTTCCGTTGTGGAAGCGATAAGGGTTATCTGTCCGTTTTCGATGTATTCAAGCAGGGACTGCTGCTGTTTTTTGTTAAGGTATTGTATCTCGTCCAGATATAGAAGCACGCCGTTCACGCCGTCCAGCGTGTTTGTGTCGGCGATAACGTCCTTAATGTCGGAAATTGACGCGGACGTGCCGTTCAGCTTATGGAGCTTCATATGGGTATTTTCCGCAATAATGCGCGCGACGGTGGTTTTTCCCACACCGGAACTTCCGTAGAAGATCATGTTAGGTATCTGTCCGTTTTCGATAATTCTGCGCAAAGGCTTTCCCTCGCCCAGAATGTGGGACTGTCCCACCACGTCGTCAAGAGTTTTCGGACGTATCCTGTCCGCAAGAGGTGCGTTCATATCAACACTCCTACTTAACAATTAAAGCTATGTACGCGGGCGACATACAATTAAGCTCCTTATACATATCAAGAATAGCTTGGATTTTATTGTTGTCATGAGCCAAAAAGCGGTCTATATACGCTATCCTGGTCTTAAACTCATGCTCGGGATCCGTTACGACCTTAAAAGATATTTTTAGATTTTTGACTGCCTCGGAAGCCTTGCCGCTGCCAGTGACCATAGGAGTTACTGCAGTTTGTGAATTGAATACTACTGCCGCTGTAAGCTTTACCATTGCGATAGCTGCAGCATAATAGCAGTAATTTTCAAAAATGCTGTAATCCTTGTTCCAGAACGGTATTTCCAGCTCCAACAGTAAATTTAACGCAATATTTCTGAGAGCAAAAGGTCTCTCGGCAAATGCCGCGTTAAATCTGCTCATGCCCTCGTCGTATTTGTCGGCAATCAGTGCGTTGTTTTCGCTGATAAAATTTATCATATTCGACTTTAAGATGATATCGTTAAACTTTTTGGCAAATCCCAGCTTTATCGCATAATTCGGTTTAAGCTCTTCAAGCTTTTTTATCTGAGCAGGGTTTTTAAGCTGTTTTTTAAGGGCGGAAATGTTGTCCGGTATCTTGTCATATGCTCCGTTTTCAACAAGCCTTGAAATGCTTTGCGCCGCAACAGCGCCTAATGTTACGGCAGTTTCAACGCTGTAAGAATTGTCGGAAATTACCTCATAGAATAATTCAAATAATTCGCGGCGATATTTAAGCTCAGGGTGATTTAAGATATTTCCTTCGCTGTCCATATCCGCTTGAAAGCTTTTTTTCGCTTTGGGACGAAAATTTTCAAGGATCATACATTCACTGTCTCTGCAAAGCGTATCCATAATAGGATAGCATGAAGTGTGGCAGTAATTTAAAATTGCATTTCCGCTGAATTTGCGTTTTCTCGGATACGTCCTACAGACGTAAGAAAGATATTCCGCGCCAAGCTCGCGCTGAATGGAACAGAAATTATCCTCTGTAAGAAAGGGACACCTATTTTTTTCGTCCATTACGATCTTGTATTTTTCGTCGTTTTCCGCGAATGAGCTGTCAATAAGCTCTCTTAAATGCTCCGAGCAATCAGCATTTTTTAGCTTCTCGACCTCCTCCTTTGTCCAGTCGACACGCCACTGGAAACAACAGCTCGTAGGGCAGCTTCCGCCTATGCATGCAAAGTCATTATAATAACGAGGCTGTCTGAAAAACTGCGCAGATACCTTATTTTGAGCCATTTTAATTTCATATCCTTTCATTTTTATATTTCCGAAATACTTACAAAATGCAAGGAGCATACGCCCCTTGCATCAAAAAAATATTTTTATTCATAAAGAGGATATTTTGCGCAAATTTCATTTACCCCTGCTCTGATCTCGTCAGCCTTGCCCTCGAAATCCTTAGCGGTAAGGTAGATATACTCAGCGATCTTGTCCATATCGTCCACACCCAGACCGCGGCTCGTTACCGCAGGAGTGCCTATTCTCACGCCGCTTGTGATGAACGGGCTCTGGGGATCGTTAGGGATAGCGTTCTTGTTAACGGTAATGTAAACCTCGTCAAGACGGTGTTCAAGCTCCTTGCCGGTGATATCGAAGGGACGGAGGTCAACCAGCATAAGGTGATTGTCTGTACCTCCCGAAACAAGGTTGAAGCCTCTGTCTGTCAAACCCTTAGCAAGAGCCTGCGCGTTCTCCACAACCTTTTTGCCGTAATCCTTGAATTCGGGCTTGAGAGCCTCGCCGAAGCATACCGCCTTTGAAGCGATAACGTGCATAAGAGGTCCGCCCTGGATACCGGGGAAAACAGCCTTGTTGATCTTCTTTGCAAGCTCCTCGTCGTTTGTGAGGATAAGTCCTCCGCGGGGACCTCTCAGGGTCTTGTGAGTAGTTGTTGTTGTAATATGAGCGTAGGGTACGGGCGTGGGGTGAACTCCCGCGGCGACCAGTCCCGCAATGTGAGCCATGTCCACCATAAGGTAAGCCCCTACCGAATCCGCAATTTCACGAAGTCTGGGGAAATCAATTATCCTCGGATAAGCTGAAGCTCCCGCAACGATAAGCTTGGGCTTGTTTTCCTTTGCAAGCGCCTCCACCTTGTCGTAGTCAATAGTCTCATCATCGCCAAGACCGTAGGAAACGAAGTTGAAGTACTTGCCCGAAAGGTTCACGGGAGAGCCGTGGGTAAGGTGTCCTCCGTGAGCAAGACTCATGCCGAGAACTGTATCGCCCGGTTCGAGAAGCGCAAAGTACACAGCCGTGTTAGCCTGCGCGCCCGAGTGAGCCTGTACGTTTGCAAAGCCCGCGCCGAACAGCTTTTTGGCGCGTTCTATGGCAATATTCTCCACAATGTCCACGCACTCACAGCCGCCGTAATAACGCTTTGCGGGATAGCCCTCGGCGTATTTATTTGTAAGAACAGACCCCATAGCCGCCATTACCGCAGGGGAAACAAGGTTTTCGCTTGCGATAAGCTCCAGATTTCTGCGCTGTCTTGCAAGCTCCTTTTTCATGCCCTCGCCGACTTCGGGGTCGGCCTCGGCAACAAAGCCTATGGTGTCCATGATATCGTTGTACATAACGTTTGCTCCTTTACCAAAATATATGTTTTTATTATACACTATTTTCAAACGGATTTCAACAGTATTTCAAGATTTTGTTGCACCTGCTTAGTTATTCCTCAGCCTCGCCTTCCGAGTCGCCGTCTGAACCCTTGCCCTGACGCTTAAAGCTCAGTGGACTGATACCCACATACTTTTTGAACTTGTTGTGGAAGTAGTTGATATTGGAATATCCTACCATTTCGGCGACCTCATACACCTTGTATTCGTCCAGAAGCAGCAGACGCTTTGCCTCGGTGATGCGGATGCGGTCGAGGTAGTTGTTGAAGTTTTCGCCTGTGTACTGATGAAAGACCTTTCCGAGATACGCGCTGTTGTAGCCGAAAATATTTGCAAGCTGTTCAAGTCTCAGCTCGCGGCTGTAATTGGACTGAATATACTGAACAACGCGCTCCATGGTGCTTTTGGTAGTCCTGCCGAAATGGGTGCAGGACAGCTCGCAGAGGGTGGATTTCAAAGTCTCGATAATATCGAAAAGGTTTGAGGTCTCGCCGATACTTGCGATAAATTCATTGTTGATGAACTGCTCCGTTTTCTTGTCGCCTATATTTTTTACAAGACGGCTCTTGATGTCCATGACCGCCGTAATGCACAGCACCTTTATCCTTTCGGGAGTGTAATTGCTTCCGCAGAGGGCCTGACGGAACCGTTCCAGAGTTTCGCTCAGCTTCTCGGTATCGTTGATCTCCACATACGCGTATATCTGGCTAACCACGTCTCCGATCTGACCCTCGCCGCCCGCTTCGTCGCCCATCGTTTCCGTGGTAACGACGCCGCAGTGCAGATACATAAATCTGTTTTTGAGAAGTCCGTCCGCGTCAAGGTAGGAAAGTCTGATATCCTCGGGACAATTTACCGTGTTTCCTATAGTAACAAAAATTTTTCCGAACAGGTCTCTGTTCAGCTCCGAGAAAAAGTCGAGTATCCTTTTTCTTTTCCAGCCCTTGAAAAGCACGGCTGTAATACCGCTTCTGAATTCGGGAGAAATAACGTCCACGTCGCTGCACGCTTCGAGACGGTTTTTTACCGATTCAAGGAGAATGGACTTTTCGTCCTGCTCCATGTCCTCGGCGGGACTGATTATCGCCGCGTCGTAGCAGTCGTAGCAGTAAGCCGAAAGAGAGCTTTTGCTTATTGCGCTGTCGTCGCCGAGAAGCAGCGCGCGGACAAGCTGTTCGTTCATGTACTTGCTTCCCTTGCGCATAGCGGCTTTATTTTTCTTTTCCGTTTGTATCTCTTCACAGAGGGCTTTCAGAGCCTCGATCATCTCGTCCTCGTCAACGGGCTTCAGAATAAAGCCCTTTACCCCCAGAGACATTGCCTCCTTGGCGTATGTGAAATCGGAATATCCCGACAGTATAAGGCATTTTCCGTTATAGCCGCTTTTAGTGGCGGCTTCTATCATTTTTATACCGGTCATTCCGGGCATTTTCACGTCCGCGATAACGATATCGGGTTTAAGAGACATTATCTTTGAGAGTCCGTCGTCGCCGTCCTCGGCCTCTCCTATAACTTCGAGACCCAGATCGTCCCACGGTATCATCATTTTAACGCCGTGACGAACATTGGGTTCGTCGTCCACAAGCAGAACCTTGAGCATAAGCAGTAACCAATCCTTTTTTATGAATGTAAAAAGACACCGATATTATCGGTTTTCGGCTTTTCTATCTCCATGTATTCGCAGCCGTCAATTTTAAAGATATGTACTTTATAGTCATGTCCGCGCTTAGCAGACGGTGTAAATGACGTCGCCTTTACAACCGTGCTGTCCGAGGAGGGGTACTTGACCTTTTTGTTAAGTATACGCGGTATTTTTTCCTTTACGATAGGTATTGTAAACATACCGACGATATCCTCCGCGCAAAGCTTTCCGGGAGCGAGCCGCACGCCGAATCTTCCGCCGCGGCGGCGGTAAACGTACTGCATCATGGCGTTGTCCGGTTTAAGACAAAATTCGCCGCATATTCTGTTGTACTCGTCGGGAGTGAGATTGCAGTTTATATTTATAATGCGGCGTCCGCGAAAAACGGCGGTCAAAAAAGCCGAAAGAGCGGCAGTACACGAAACTGCAATAAGAAATTTGTTTACCGTTTTCATTTTGAGCCCTCCTGTGCCGATTTTAGATGTTTTACACATATTTTTGTCTTTCTGTATCAAAGTCTTTTCGACGAAATATTTTCGCTTATCTCGCTGTATTTTTCCGGAAGTCTTTTCATGACGTTTTCGTCCACTACCTTGGGCAGCGTGATCCTTATGGTAGTGCCGCGTCCAATAGCGGTTTCAACCGAAAGACCGTACTGTTCGCCGTGATACATTTTTATACGTTTGTTTACATTTGTGAGACCGATGCTTTTTCCCGATGATGTGTCGTTTTTTTCAAGCTTAGCCAGGAGCTCTCTCAGCTTGTCGGGAGGTATGCCCTGACCGTTGTCCGAGACCTCTATCATGACCGTGCCGCTGCGGTAGAATACCTTTATGTCTATCTTTCCGTTGGATTTTTCGCCCTCGATACCGTGAACGAAAGCGTTCTCCACTATCGGCTGGATAATGAGGGGGAGTATCTTGTAGCTTCTGTCAACCTCGCAGTATATCGAATAGGACGCTCTGTCTCCGAAGCGCGCGGCCTGAAGCTCAAGGTAGCTTCTTGTAAATTCCAGCTCGGATTCCAGCGTGACCATACCGTCCTTGACTTCGAGACACCGCCGCATGAATTTTCCCAGCTTTTTAACCAGATCGGCAGTTTCCTTGTCGTCGTTGCAGTAGGCTTTCATTCTGATAGTTTCCAGCGTGTTATACAGAAAGTGCGGATTTATCTGGCTTGCAAGAGCCTTAAATTCCGCCTCCACCTGATTGAGCTTGAAGCTTTCCGACTGTATCTTTGACTCATAAGCGTCATTGATAAGGGTCTGCATACTGTCAACCATTTTTTTCAGATCCTGATAAAGATCGAAGATTTCGTCCGTGCCGTTGATTTTCTCATCAAGCACGAAGTTTCCCGCAGTTACCTTGTGCATCTGATTTTTCAGGAACTGGATACGTCTTGAAAATACGCTTGAAAAAAGTATTGTGATCAGGACCGAAAGTACGATACACAGAAAAATGTACCATATATACATTAGAATAACGTTGTTTATCTCGTCGTTGAAAATGGAATATGGCTTGGTAACATATATCTGAAAGAAGTTTCCCGTGTTGTCATAATCGAAGTATGATGCAACGGTGTGTCCTATTTTTTCAAGTCTGTTTGTTTTATTGTCAAGGATCTGAGAATAGTTGATACCGTAGGAAATATAAGTCTCCTCGTCCGAAATAACCGTTCCGACAGAAACGCTTGATATGTCGCTGTAAAAGACCACTCCCTGAGAAGCGCTGAAAACTACGCCGTAATCGCTTTTTCCCGCAAGCTCCTCGTATACGCTCGGAGCTATCGAGGAGACCATTGTCCCGCGGAAGTTTCCCTCATGATCCTTTAGGGGACTTATTCTGCACAGCCTGTATTCCTCGTTGGAGTATATCACCTGCCATCTTGCGGAATCCGACTCCATAGCTTCTTTATACCAATATGTGCTGCATACGCTGCTGTCGGCTACCTTGAAATTGGAATTCGGGACAAAGCCCTCCATATCTATATACAGTGTAATGCTTTCCACCTGCGGATAAGCGTCGGAAAGCTCCTGAACGGTACCGTTCTGCATATAGTAGTTGAAATATTCGTCCTGATTGACGAAGCGGTTGTTCAGCAGTTCGTTTACAGTATCGCTCTGCTGTACCCGTTCGCTTATATTTGAAACGGTGAGTATAACGTCGTTAAGTCTTGACTTAAGGCTGTCGGCGGTGGAAATAGAGTTGTTCAGCGCGTTCACCTTGATCGTGTCGGCAAGATTATACAGCAGGAAAACGCCTGCCAGAGTAACGGGCACTATCGCCGTAATGCACATGAAAACAAGCTTGTTTCGGAACTTTGTGTTAAGCAGCTTTTGAATAGGATTTATCATATGCGTTGCCTCCGAAAAAAATTCAGGCGACCGAAATATTTTCTTCATTATATCACATTTTTAACCATAATGTATGAATATTCAATGAACAAACGCGATTGTTTGAAAAAGCGGTACTGTTATTTTTTTAACAGTACCGCTTTTTTTATTTTGTATCGAACTGGCTTTCGTGCCGCTTGAAGAAATCCACTCTCGGTTCGAGGAATTTCAGCTCGTGTTCGGTTTCGCCCGCAAGGATATTTTCCGACATCGGGTCGAAGATGTAGTCCCAGTTCCAGATGTCCTCGCCGACTTTAAGATATTCCCGCACCATTTCCGTTCCGAACGGAGCGATAGGGTGGAGGAGTACCGCAGCGGTCTTTATCATATGGAAAACATTTACAAGCCACTTTCTGCGGAGTTCGTTGTCGTCAGCCTTGTCAGCCTCCGCTTTAGCTTTAGCCATGTACTTGCTTGCCTTTCTGATATAGGAGTCCAGAACGTAAGTAACCTGATGGAACTCGAACTTATACATAAAACGTTCATATTCCAGAACAGCCTTTTCCGACTCCGCAAGAATGTCTTCATCAACAGCGCCCACAGGCATTTTTCCGTCCAGGAACTTCTGCGCGTCGTAGAAGCAGGTGCGTATAATTCTGTTGAACACGTTGGAAAGCAGAAAGCCCTCCTTGGTAACGGGGTCGCTGTCGTCGGGCTTAGCCGTGGGATTAAGAGGCTTCGGCTGGAAGCTTACGCTGCGCATTCCAAGTCCCAGACTCAAAAAGTGCATACGAAGCTGTTCGGGAGTGTAGTAGTCCAGCAGTTCGGCAGCCATAGGAGGCTTTACCGCGCCGCTGCTGGAAGCCTTTTTGTCCAAGAACAGAATGTGGTGATTTGCCACAAGAACGGGAAGCTGCAATTCACCGTTTTCGGGGTGTACGGAAAGTGCGTCCTTGCCTTGCAGAGCCATAAACATAGCCATTTCCGCAACGCCGTAAAAGTAAATATTGTCCTGACCTATGAACTGGTAAACCTGAGCCTTGTCGGAGCACCAGTAATCCCGCCATTCCTCGCGGCTGCGTCCCACGGATTCAAGGTACGCCTGCGTAAAGGAGATAGGCGCCCAGAGGGATTCGGGCCAAACCCATACGGTAAGCGGTTCCTCGCCCTCCAGCACGGGAGCGGGTACTCCCCAGTCGATGTTTCCCGTAAGACGGAAGGGCACCAGCGTTTTGCCCGTGCGGAAGCGTATTCCCGCCTCAGAAAGCACTGCGCAGGACTTTTCCCGTTCGGGAAGCGTCTTGAACGCGATCGTGAACGAAGTTTTCTTAGGCTCTTCGATAAGTTCGTGATTTTCCAGTCTGTCTTTCAGTTCCTCGTATTTATCCCTGAAATCGTTCATAATATAGATAACGGGAGGTTCGAGAAACTCGCCTATGGTCTTGCAGACCACCTGACGCACATCCTCACGGTTCTTGATGTCCTCGGCGTATTCGCGGAGAATGTCAAGGTGATCCGTAAGCCTGAAGTACCAGTTGTCAACATTTTTCATAACAGGCTTTTCGCCTGTGAGCGTACTTTTGGGGTCTATCAAGTCCTGCGGCATATACTGGTGGCCCAAATCGCATTCGTCCGCATAGCCCTTTTCGGACTGGCAGCCCTGCACGGGACATTTTCCCACAACCTGTCTGCCGTTAAGGAACGTGCCGACCTTTTCGTCGTAGAACTGAGCGGTGGAAATCTTTTGGAGCTGACCGTTCTCGTAAAGCTTTTTGATGAACTTGTCGGAGACCTCGTTGTGTATCTCGGCTGTTCTGCCCAGACCCGACGCGCCGAAAAGGTTAAGGCTTATGCCGTAGTCCTCCAGCGTTTTTTTCTGGGACTCATGGTTGTCATTTACAAAGTCCTTGATAGTACCGGTGTAGCCCTGTTCCTCACTGAGCTTGCGGTAGCTTTCGGCAATAGGCGAGCCGTAGCAGTCCGTACCCGAAACGAAGATAACGTTTTCGCTGCCTATCCTGTCTCTGAGAAAGCGGGCAAAAACGTCCGCGAAAACGAAAACTCCGCCCACATGACCGAAGTGGAGCTGCTTGTTTCCGTAGGGCATACCGCCCGTGATTACCGCCTTTTCGGGAAAGCGGGGACGGTTATCCCGCGATATTTTCTTTTTGAAGTCCTTTCCGCCTGAATTGTTATCCATAAAAATTCCTCCGATATGCAAATGTAATACTGATAACCAATAAAAGTGCAGATAAAAAATCCGTGCAAAAATCATATAAAAAAGTTAAAGCTTTTCAAATTTTTGCTTGATTTTTTATACACTTTTTAATTGGTTATCAGTATAAGCAGAAAAATCAGCTCATTGTCAGTATTGCCAGATCGCCGTTGTTGCTCTGACCCGCGTTCTTTACGGCAAAAATGACCTTTCTCATCAGATTTTCGTCGGAAGCTCTGAGAGCGGTATCGAACGCGCTTATTGCCTTGGCAAATTCCTCGTTCGAGAAATCGGGAGCAAAGCAGGCGAGCATTACCTTGACCGCGTTGTAAAGCGAGCAGAAAAATACAAAATGATCCCAGAAATTGAAGTCGGGATTTGAAAACGGAATGGAATACGACCATACATAGTTTATCATAACGTTTTCGATATAGTGAGCCTTTTCGCCTGAAGCGGCTTCCGAAAACGATTTTCTCATTCCGATATATTTTTTCATATCCGTCATTTTCAGCGTTTCCGGACCTGAAACTCCCAGATTTTTATAAATGGTATTCAGCACCTCTTTGTAAGCGGCATTCGGCTTTGAAAGGGATTTGAGCAGGGAAACGCCGTCCGCAAGGGAATATCCGGGATTGGGACGGATGTCCTTGAAATATTCGAGTATTTTTTCGCAGTCCATGCTCTCCGAGGTATACTCGTCCACAAATCTTGGGATAAGCTCGGACCTGCCGTTGTCGAGCATACCCTGAACTGTTTTGACGCCGTAGTTGAGCAGCAGCAGACGCTTTTCAAAATTGATGCTCCTGTTTTGCAGCACGTTCATGAAAAGCGAGCGGAGCTGCCAGTAATAGGCCGCCTGAGGATATGTGCTGATTATCTGTTTGCTCTGTTGGACAAACGGTTCGCTTTCCTCGTCGGGGAGACTTATCATATTATATTCGAGGACATTCTTTTCCTCCATAAGCTTTTTAACAGTCTCGGTATAGCAAAGTCTCGGAACGTATTCGACCGCTGTGGCTGTAACGTTGACGTCGCAGAATTCGTCCGCGGTCACAGGCTTCATTTTTTCGGCAAGCTCCTTGAGAAACGATGGTGTAATAATAGGAAATCCCATAGTAAACTCCATTCCAGGCGGCAAGATTTATTGCCCCGTAAACCCGCAGCCGCCGCGTCGGGGGAGCAAATATCAAAAGATATTATACCATATATTTTATCGGATTGCAAGAGAATTTTTCCGATTTAGCATAATTACGGCAAATTCGGCAAAATTTTGTACGAGTTTTTTCTGCAAATATGAATAAAAATACTTGCGGAAATTGTCGGAATATGATACAATTATTACATAATTAAGGAATCGCTGATTAAATCTGGTGCGCAGATCGCGCAGTCGGATTTTTCGTCAGATTGTGCCCAAATTTTGCAAAAGCTTTAGCTTTTTGCAGGCTCGCGCCTGTCAAGAAATTTTGGTGCAATATGGCGGAAATATATGCAAAATGAACAAGTTCATTTCGCAGATGCGTGCCAAGCCGCAGGCGCGATTTAATCAGTGGTTTCTTAAATATCCGATGCCGCGCGGCATACTTTAACCGAAAGGAAGTCGCCCATATGCTTGAAAACGCGCTTTCAAACAAAAACAAATCCTTTGACTATAAGGACCTGACCAAGGAACTTGAAAAGAATCTTTCCTCGCTTCAGCAGAAAATACGCGCTGAGAAGCTTCCGGTTATTATTTTGCTGGAGGGCTGGGGAGCGTCGGGAAAGGGCACGCTTATTTCCGACATGATAAAAATGCTTGACCCGCGCTTTTTTAAAGTACATTCCACAATGCCCGCCACCGAGGCGGAGCGCCGCTATCCCATGATGAAGCGGTACTGGGAAAATATCCCCGAATACGGCGCCATATCCGTTCTTGACCGAAGCTGGTATCAGGAGCTTGCCATTGCCAAAATGGAGGAGGGCATAACCGACGAAGAATACGCCAGCCGTATCGGTTCGGTGAATACCTTTGAGCGGCAGCTTTCCGACGACGGCTACCTTGTAATAAAATTTTTCCTGCACATTTCCCGCAAGGAACAGAAAAAGCGTTTCCTGAAGCTTAAAGAGGACAGCGCCACCAAGTGGCGCGTTACCGAGCTGGACAAAAAGCGTCACAAAAATTACGACGCGTACTACCGTCAGTTCGACGATATGCTTGCAAAGACCAATACACCACATTGTCCGTGGCGGATAATCGATACCACAGACCGCGGCTTTACCCGCTTTCAGGTGTTCAACATTCTGGTGAGCCAGATAGCAAACGCTGTGAACAAGGATACCTCAGAGCCGAGGGTGATCGAGGAGACCGCTCATCATTTCGAGCTTTCGCCCTGTCCCAAGCTTGCGGACGTTAAACTGGACAATAAGGTCTTGCAGCCCTCCAAGTACTACGACGAGCTGAAAAAGAACCAGAAAGAGCTTGCAAGGCTTCACGGAAAGATATACAAAAAGAAGATACCCGTTATTCTCCTTTTCGAGGGCTGGGACGCTGCGGGAAAGGGCGGAGCGATAAAGCGTGTTTCCTACGCGCTGGACCCGCGGGGCTACGAGGCTGTGCCTATTGCCGCTCCCGATAAGCGTGAACTCAACCATCATTACCTCTGGAGATTTTGGAACAACCTCCCCAAAAGCGGACATATAACCATTTTCGACCGTTCATGGTACGGCAGGGTAATGGTGGAGCGTCTGGAGGGCTTTACGTCTCCCGAACGCTGTGCAATGGCGTACCGCGAAATAAACGAGTTCGAGGAGGAGCTTGTCCGCGAGGGCATTATCGTACTTAAATTCTGGATGCAGATAGACAAGGACGAACAGCTGCGCCGCTTTACCGACCGTCAGAACACTCCCGAAAAGCAGTGGAAGATCACCGACGAGGACTGGCGCAACCGCGAGAAGTGGGACGAATACGAGACCGCTATTGACGAAATGCTTTTAAAGACCTCAACCAAAAACGCTCCGTGGAACATAATCGAAGCCAACAATAAGCTTTACGCAAGAATAAAGGTCATGAATATTATTATTGACAGCATTACGGAATATATTAAAAATTCGGGAAAATAACGTTCCTCAAATAAGTAAAACGGACGGCTTTAGGCAGGTAACGATACAGAAGTATTGTTACCCATGAGAGCATTTTACTCTTATTGGCATAGTATGCCTAAAAGGGTAAAGGCTCAGCCTTTAGGCTGATAGCGATATAGAAGTTTTTTAAAAATATCGTTATAAAGACAACCACAGCGGATTATACAAATCGTCTGCTGCACCAAACTAAATGGCGCAGCAGACGATTTTCATTATCTGACTTGTAAGTACCAAATAATTAATATTTACTCTATGTTTCAATTCCCGCATACTGTGTCATGTACAAATCGTAATATTTCCCCTTTTGTGAGATCAATTCGTCGTGATTTCCCGTTTCCGCAATCCTGCCCTTGTCCATGACAACAATAATATCCGCGTCGCGAATAGTTGACAAACGGTGCGCAATAATTATCCCTGTGCGATTTTGCATCACAGAGTGCATTGCGTCCTGAATGGCTTTTTCCGTTCTTGTATCAACATTGGAGGTCGCTTCGTCCAAAATAAGAATTTTAGGGTCTGCAACAAATGCGCGGGCAATTGCAAGAAGCTGCCGCTGTCCCCCGCTGATATTTTCGCCTGAACCTGTAAGCACGGTATCGTATCCATGAGGCAGCGCCCCGATCATTTCTTTGCAGCGGCTCATTTCCGCCGCTTTTTCAATTTCCTCAGGCGTGGTATCGTCTTTTCCGTATTTCAGATTATTTTCTACCGTGTCGGAAAACAATACCGTGTCCTGAAGAACTATAGCTATATTTTTACGAATTTCATCTCTTGATATATCCCGAAGATTTTGATTGTTGATATAAATATCCCCGCTGTCAATATCGTAAAATCTCATAAGAAGATTTACGACCGTGGTTTTTCCGCTGCCGGTTGCTCCAACTAACGCCACCTTTTTCCCCGACGGAACTGTAATGGTGAAATCCTGCAAGACCTTCTGACCCGATATGTAGGAGAAATCCACATTTTTAAACACTATCTCTGCGCTTTTCGCGTCATGCATAGGCTCGCCCGACTTGTTTTCATTTTCCTCGTCAAGTATAATAAATACACGTTCCGCACCTGCGATCGCAGTCTGAAGCTGACCGTAGACCTGCGCGATCTCATTAATAGGACGGCTGAATTGCTTTGCATATACAATGAACGCAGAAATTACGCCTACCGAAATTAGTCCGTTTACAGAAAAATATCCTCCGAAAGCGGCAATTATCACAAATCCGATGTTGCTGATACAGTTCATGACAGGACCCATTACTCCGCTGAAAATATCGGTTTTTATTCCCGCCTTTGTCAGAGAATCGGAGGTACTGCAAAAATCCTTCGCTGTAATATCCTGATGATTGTACGCCGCGACCGTGTGAAATCCCGCTATCATTTCCTCAACCGTTCCGTTGAGCTGACCCAACAGGCTCTGACGCCTGCGGGAATATTTCCGCACATTTTTTGAAAGAATTTTTGTGGCAAGCACCGTCAGAAAAACCGTTGCAAAGCTAAGCAGGGCAAGCTGCCAGCAGTACCAAAGCATTATTGCCACCGTGCCGATTATTGTCAGCGTACCTGAAAATAACGATGGAAGCGACTGGGAAACCGTTGTTGAAATATTTTCTATATCGTTTGTCATGCGGCTCATCACGTCGCCGTGAGAATTTGTGTCCAGATATTTGACGGGCAAGTCCATAAGCTTTCCGAAAAATTCTTCTCTCATGCGGCTGACAATGCGCTGACTGAGCCTTGCGCTTATCAAGCCCTGCAAAAGCTGGCTGCCGCTGTATATAAGATAAACCGCCGACATCAGAAGCAAGGTTGCGCCGAGACTTCCCGTCCTGCTTTTGGCAATAATATCTATCGCGTTGCTTTGTATTCCGGGGGCAACGATCCCGCACAGCGTTCCGAATATCACCACCGCCAGCATACCGAAAACCATAACTTTTTCCTTGACAAAATAAGAAAAAACCCGCTTTAGCGTACCCTTGATATTTTCGGCGTGCTGAACCTCCGCAAACCGCTGTCCTCTGCTCATCATACCCGGAATATTGCGTTCCGCAACATTTTTATTATTTTCCTGCTGCATGATCATTCCTCCTCCGCCATTTGTGAACGGCATATATCACGATAAACCGCGCAGCCTTCCAGAAGCTCGCTGTGACTGCCTACAGCGGCTATCCCGCCGTTGTCGAGAACAACTATTTTATCGGCTCGCCGCACGGACGCAATACGCTGCGCCACAATAATTTTTGTAATGTCAGGAGCGAATTTTTCAAGGGCTTCATATAAATTCGCTTCCGTTTTCAGATCAAGCGCGCTGGTGGAATCATCGAAAATAAGTATCTCGGCAGATTTCAGAACCGCCCTCGCAATGGAAACTCTCTGCTTCTGACCGCCCGACAGGCTCATTCCCCGTTCCGCAACGATCGTGTCGTAGCCCTCCGCCGACGAAGCAATAAATTCCTCCGCCTGCGCTGTTTTAGCCGCGGCTTTGATTTTCTCATCACTTGCGCCTATATCACCCCAAGAAATATTTTCCCTGATAGTGTCGCTGAACAGTTCGCTTTTTTGCATTGCAACAGCGACCTTTTCACGAAGATTTTTTTGCTTGTACTCCCTGACGTCAACGCCGTCAACCAGAACCTCTCCCGACGTTACATCGTAGAAACGCGGGATAAGATTTACAAAAGATGATTTTCCGCAGCCTGTTGCGCCCATAACGGCAACCGTTTCACCCTGCCCTATTTTCAGGCTGATATTTTTGAAAACCGTTCGGCTTGAGTTCGGATAGGAAAACGAAACGTTCCTAAATTCAACAGTACCCTTGCAGTCGGTTTTCCCGTCGAAAGTCCCGTCCTTTAATTCGGGTTCGCTGTCAAGAATTTCTTTCACACGTTTCCACGAAACGTACCCTCTTGAAATATTCTGAAACAGCATAACAAGCATTAAAACGCCGTTAAGAAGCTGTGTTGAGTATGTAATTGCCGCCATTATTTCCCCGGGGGTCGCAGTACCCGCTTCCGCCCTATAAGAGCCAACGTAAAGAATTACGGCAATTACAATATACATGATCATATTTATCACTGGGTTCATAAACGCAAAAACAGTCAATACCTTAAGCTGTGTTTTGATAAGCTCGCCGTTTGCCTTGCCGAAACGCAGCTTTTCGTAAATTTCCTTAACGCAGGCTTTTATAATTCGTATTCCCGAAACGTCCTCCTGCATAATGCTGTTAATGGCGTCAAGACGTTCCTGTAATTTTGAAAACAGCGGATTTGCCTTTGTCAGACAAAACGCCATACAGCCCACCACAAACGGGAACGCGCACAGCACGATAAAGCCGAACGACGCATTAAGCCTGAACATAAAAAACATACTGCCGAAGGTCAAAAAAACAGTGCGGATCATACCGCGGATAAACTGCGATACAAAATTCTGCACCTGAGTAATATCATTGGTAACTCTCGTCACAAGAGAGCCTGTTCCGAATTTGTCAAGCTGCGAAAAGGAGAACGTCATAATGCTGCGGAAGCAGTCCTTTCGCATTTCGTTTCCGATATTTTGTCCCGACATATGAACAAATACATTATTCATTGAACCGCAAAATCCCCCGAACAGCACCAGCAGTATCATCTTCAGACCCAAGCTCCATATTAAATCCAGATCGCCCGTGCCGTTATTGTTCAAACCCAGAACGCCGTCGTCCACAATTCGGCTCATAATGCTCGGCTGAAGCAGATCCATCATGACCTCGCTTACCATAAACAGGGCGGCAAGCACGGCAAAAAATAAATATTGCCTGACATATTTCCACATTTCGATTTTCCTTTCCGATAAAAAATTATGGCAGCTTACCGATCGGACTTACGCGGCAAGCTGCACATCTTTAATTATTGTACTATTTTTTGAGATATTATGTCAACGGCGATTTTGCACAAATATTAATATATGATATACATTAGTTTTTATAGTGTGCAGCATTGTTGACTTGCCGGCCTGACGCTGTCCGCAAACCATAACTGCGGGATAATATTTCGAGGCATAACGCACCTGTTCCTCCAAATGACGTTTTACATACATTTCCATAGCCTCCTAACATAGACGTAAAGGCATTGCACAAAAAGCTTGCAGAAGAAGCCTGCATAGAAGAAAAGAATATAATTGTAAATTTCATTGAGGAGGACGCAAACAATGAGGAATAAAAATAATAATGAAATTTCACCAAATAGAAAAAAATACGAAAAGCCTGTTAAAAATACTATTATAGCCGCATTGTCAATTGCACTTATTATACCATTAAGTACAATTCTTTTTACTTATGCAAATGATGTTAAAGCCCAAGCGATGAGCGAACAATATGAAACGGCCTTTCAAAAAAGTCATGACGAAGCATATGAAAAATTTTATGAAAGTGCATACAATAAAGCAGAAGAAAAATATCATGTGAAAAATGAAGTTTCAATAATCGTAGATTCAATTAAACAGGAAGAAAAGCTTGAGGTTTTAAAAGTAAGCGATGTTGAATTTGTTATCAGAGATGCAAATAAAGAAAATGGTAATGTTGTTTCTTGGCTTGAAGTTACTGGAAATGGTGTTTTCACTGTTAATTTAAAAGCCAGTGAATTTATTGTGGACAATGAACGTAATTATGTTTTAGTCCGTGTGCCTAAACCAGTAGTAAATTGTGCTGTTGATTACAAAAACATAGCACTTCTGAAGTTTGAAAATAAAAATTGGATTCGTAATGGAAATTACAGTGATGGAACCGATAAAGCGCAGGAAGATATTGAAAAAGGTTTCAGATTGATAAAAGAAGAACTGAACAGTAATCAAAATTTTAATAAAAGCGCTGAGGAATCAGCAAGGACTATTATTGAAAATCTTGTGCTTGCGTTAAATTCAGAAGTTGTTGGACTTAAGGTTGAAGTTGAATTTTATTAATGAAATTTTGATTATTTCAGAAGTGAAATGGGGTGCAGGTGTATCCCTCTGCCGCCTGTACTTATGATATTGACTTGAAGCTTGCGAAAAGTCAATATCATAAGTACTATGGCGTTACTTACGGCAAAGCATAAGTAAATCGTGCGGCTTCGCCGATAAAGTGTTTTCATAGGTTCGCAAGCCATAGAAAGTGTACGTACACTTTCACCTTGTAAAGTGCATATGCCCTTACATTTTAGGCTGCACCTAAGACCGCTCTTTGAATATGTGTTAAATCCTATCGTGTAATTGCGGTAGGATTTTTATTCACTATAGTGAATGTATCACAAAAGGGAGTGCAGATGGAACGGCTGCCCCACGGTCTATTTGCTTGCCAAATAGTCCTAGTGGGTTAGAACTATTTCATAGTGTCTTTTTGACAGCGAACGGCTTACAACGGCTAATATTAACATTCTGTAAACTTGTTTCTGAAAGCTTGACAAAGTTCAGCATAATGAATATAATTATATTTATAGTTCATAATATACCTTACAGTGAATTTAATAATACCGAGGGAGGTTCAATACTAAAAATTTAAGCTTACACCACGTAACAGACAGAAAGGAGTTCAATGATTAAAAATGTATACACAAATACCGCCGTAGGCAATGAGACATTAAAAGAAGCTACAGAATACAAACTTGGAAACACTACATACAAAGTCGTTACGAGATTCAATTTTAGCGGTGAAAACCTTAAAGACATTCTCGCCCGACTTATTAAAAAGGGGGTTCAAAGGTCAGCATAAATTTGACGTAATCAGCAAAACGGCGGATTATGTCAAAAAAGTTAGATAAAATTCATTGATTTACCACATTGAAATATTTTTAAAGATGTGGTATAATTAACACATAATCCGCTGTATTTGTCGGAAAGTGAGGATTATTATGTTAAAAGACAAAATTACAGCGTTATATTGCAGACTTAGTCAAGATGATATGCTTGACGGTGAGAGTAATTCGATAACCAATCAAAAATCCATATTGCTTAGGTATGTACAGGATAATGGACTTCCGAACCCTCAATTTTACGTTGATGACGGTGTGTCTGGTACAACGTTTGAGCGTGACGGTTTCAAAGCAATGATGTCTGATATTGAAGCTGGCAAAGTTGGTATCGTGATTACAAAGGATTTGTCCCGACTTGGACGTGATTACCTCAAAACTGGTGAGTATATTGAGATAATTTTTCCCGATTATGATGTTAGGTATATTGCCGTAAATGACGGTGTGGACACATTTAAGAGCGAAAATGAAATGATGGTTTTCCGCAACGTTTTTAATGATTTTTATGCCAGAGATACGAGCAAGAAGGTTCGTGCCGTACTTAAAACAAAGGGACAATCGGGAAAGCCGCTTGCAACGATACCACCGTATGGATACAAAAAATCCGAGAATGACAAGTATATGTGGGTGATTGACGAGGAGACTGCTCCGATAGTACGGCGCATTTATCAGCTTTGCATTGAGGGTTGCGGACCGTCAAGAATTGCCAAAATACTTGCCAACGATAAAATTTTGAAGCCTACGGCGTATATGGATTTAAAGGCAAACGGCAGAGTAACGGTTGAAAAGCCGTACCGCTGGGCGCAGAAAACCATTGTCGGGATTTTGGAAAAGGCTGAATATCTTGGTCACACGGTGAATTTCAAAACACACCAAAAGTCGTATAAAGTCCCAAAACCATTAAAAATTCAAAAGAAAAATGGGTCGTTTTCGAGAACACTCACGAGGCTATAATTTCACAGCAGGATTTTGATTTGGTGCAGGAACTTCGTAAAAACAAACGTAAAATCCAAAAGTGCGGCGAAATTAATCCATTTTCGGGAATGGTCTACTGTGCAGATTGTGGAGCGAAAATGTATTTGTGCCGTTCAAAAAGTTTAAGCAACGAGCAGGAACATTTGAAATGTTCGGCCTATGCAAAGGACGTTAATGATTGTTCGGCACATTACATCAGAACGTCGGTTTTGACAAAAATCGTTATTTCGGAACTTAACAAGCTATTTGAAACAGTACATACTAGCGAGGACGAATTTATCAAGGTTGCAATGGAAAATTCCATTCAATCGCAGGAAAGTGAACTTAAAAAGGCGAAAAAGCTTGTTAAACAATACGAAAAGCGAGTTGCGGAGTTGGACAAGTTGTTCACAAGGCTTTATGAGGATAATGTTTCGGGAAAGATTTCTGATGAGCGGTTTGAGATGATGTCCAAAGGTTATGAGGACGAGCAAGCGGAATTAAAAATCAAGATTTCCGAACTATCTTCTGTTATTGAAGTCAAAGAGCAAAAATCGGCTGATACATCTCAATTTTTGGAGATTGTTCGGAAGTATACCGAGATTACGGAACTTTCTCCCGAAATTATGCACGAACTGATTGAAAGGATTGTAGTTCATGCTCCCGACAAGTCAAGCGGGCATAGGGTACAGCAGATTGATATTTATTATCGGTTTAATATTGCGGTTTCTACAACAATTGCAGACCGCAGGGAGTATGACAAAAAGAGAAAGGCTGCGTAGGGTTTCTACGCAGTGCCTTTTCAAAGCTAAATACTTCTATATGGCAATGGGACGTTAAGCCGTCCGTTTTTGTTTTATCTGATAAAATTTGTCAGAACCTTTTTGTTTTCGGGAGCGGGTATACCGTTCTGCTTTCCCAGTTCAATGCACTTAAGCAGCCAAGCCATGTTTTTGCCGATGTTGTACATTGTCATCAGACCCTCTTTGTCCTCCTGTACACCATCGGGTTCGCCGCCGTTGCCGTACACATGGTTCCAGTAGGTGGAGGAAACAATGGGCATTGAGGATATTGAGAAATATTTATTGATAACATCGAATGAAGCAGTAGTTCCTGCGCGTCTTGCGCTTAAAACCGCGGCGGCAGGTTTGAAAAAGAAATTATCCTTTCCCGAATAAAACGCCCTGTCCATAACGGTAAGCAGGCGCGCGCTGGGGTGAGCGTAGTACACGGGTGAGCCGAATACAAATCCGTCGCATTCCTTGGCTTTTTCGGCAAGCTCGTTGGCTACGTCGTTGAAAACGCACTTTCCTGTTTCACGGCATTTACCGCAGGCTATGCAGTCGGGCAAGGGTTCGTTTCCGATAAAAAATATTTCCGTGTCCACGCCCTCTTCGTTAAGCGCGCGGGCTACCTCTTCCAGAGCAACGTTTGTGCAGCCGTTTTTTCTGGAGCTTCCGTTTACAAGCAAAACTTTCATAATTATGACCATTTTCCATTTAGGGAAAATGTGTCCTCCTTTCTAACGATGTTAAAATGACATAAATGTCATTTATGGTTTTGCGTCAGCAAAATTCCGAACGACAGTGAGGAAAACAAAACTCGTAGTTTGAAAAATCTTTGATTTTTCAAACTTAGCCTCCTGTTAAAAATTTGTATCGTCGTATTGTCCAACGGACTCACGTTCAATTATTTTGTACGGCAGCCTGATCGCCTTGTTCGACCTTTCGCCATGGTTTATATTGTGTATCAGTTCCTCAACGACAGTCCTGCCGATATCGTAGCAGGGCTGCTCCACGGTGGTTATGCCTGGGGTATACATATGGCTCAGCAGAATATTGTCAAATCCGCATACGGAAATATCCTTTCCGACGGAGTACCCCTCGGAAATAGCTTTTTTCACCACGCTTGCCGCCAGAATATCCGATATGCAGAAGATAGCCGTGGGCGGCTCGGGAAGTCCCATAAAGTGTTCAAAGGCCTTAACGCCGTGAATGAAATCGTATGTGCCGCGGTATATGTATTCCTCGCGGAATGCAATCCCGTTTTCCTCCAGAGCCTTTCGGTAGCCCTGCTCACGGTCGTGGGAGGACATGGAATTTACCGAGGTGGAGACCATTCCTATTTTTCTGTGACCCATTTTTATCAGATGCTTTACCGCGTCAAAGGCTCCGCCCTCGTCGTCCACCGTAACGGTGAGAAGCTCCGCGCCCTCAACACGTTCACAGCAAAGCGCGATATAGTGCTGTTCGTTAAGATCGCCAAGGGTCTTTACGTCAAGCTGAGTACCCAAAAGTATGGCAGCGTCCACTATCCTGTTGAAAAGCATATTGAGCATACGCATTTCCACGTCGCGGGAGCTGTTCGACGCGCTGAGAAGAATGTCGTAGCCAAGCTCGGAGGCGGCGTTCTGCATACCTCTGATAATGTCGCTGTAGAACGTCTGCTCGGTGGAGGGGATTATCGCAAGGATAATATTAGTCTCGCATTTTCTGAGATTTCTTCCCAGAAAGTTCGGACTGTAGCCAAGCTTTTTAATAGCGTTGTTGACGTTTTCCGCTGCCGATGCGGAGACCGCCGCGCTGTTGTTCAGAACCCGCGATACTGTAGCGACCGAGACTCCCGCCGCTTTGGCGACGTCCTTGATGGTAACGTTCATAAAGACGCGTTTCCTTTCTGTAAAAAATGTGATAAATACCTACTATAATTTTACAATATTTTGAAACCGATTTCAATTGACAGATTATATAAAAAACGCCGTATGTTTTAAGGCAATACCGCATAAAGGACAGCTTATCCTTTGTGCGGTATTGCCTTAACTGCGTGCGGGACGCGGCTTTTACAGCAGCTTTTCGTCGTCCGAGAGCTTTTTGTTGAGAGCTTCCTCTTTCAGACGGCGTTTTTCACGGCGCTTCTGTACGTTCTTTTCGTCGAGGTAGTTAAAGACAGTCAGGGCGAAAAGCAGTATGGTAACAATTACCGTAAGCAGATGTCTTTCCGCAAGAGGCTCTGTGTCGGTCTTGGGACGGAGAGAGTTGGGAATGGCATAAATTTCCGAGACCGTATATATGTAGCACGCCGTTCCAATAATATTAAGGACAAGCGGAACCCAGACCCTTTTGAAGCAGGCGACTACTGTACCCGCAATAAGGAAAGCCGAGCTGACCATAAGAGCGATACCGCATTTGCGGAAAATATCCGAGGAAGATTCTACCAAAAAGGCAAAAGCGTAGCCTGCCGCCAAATTCATAAACAAGGAAATAATTGCCGCTGCAATAATACACAGAACCAAAGAAGCTGTACGGGCTTTTTTCATAAACGTAAATTCCTTTCGCGAAAGATATATATAGTATACCACAAACTTTGGGACAAATGCAATAGCGGAATCATAATTTCTATATTCGACAAGTTATTTTAAACTTTGGGTGTAAAATAACGAAATAAAAAACTCTGATAAATGAAGCTAAATTGCGAATAGTAATAATACTAATATGCAATTAAAAACCGTACAAAAAATCAAGCAAAAGCTTTGATGTATGCGGTTTTGCGCAGATTTTTTGTATACGGTTTTAATTGCAGATTAGGATATAGGCAGCGCCGGGTGATACGGCTGCGCTGCATATTGTCGGAAAGGAGAGTTTTATTTCCCGAGGGCGAAATGAAGCGTATAAAATATGAAAAATATTATCAAAATTGCGGTAGCTATGATAAACATAGCCATTGCGGCTGTTCTGGGTGTCATAATATATTATAACAAGGTTCTGCCGAATAATTATTACATTACCTCCGGAAGCGAATTGAAGCTTTCGGAAATTATTGAAGCAATTCCCTGCACGGGTGTTCCCGTGAAAAATGCGGTCGCTGTGGAGGCGGAAAAAACAGGCGTCCGTAAAGCCGAGCTGAAGCTGCTGGGGATTATCCCCATAAAAATAGTCAGCATTCAGGAGGTGGACGAGCCTTTGCTTGTGCCCTGCGGAAATCCGTTCGGAATAAAGCTTCTGACCGACGGTGTAATAGCCGTGGAGGTCAGCGGCTTCGAGACCGAAGCAGGGTACAAGTCTCCCGCCGCGGACGCGGGGATAAAGACAGGAGACGTTATCAAGACGGTAAACGGCAGGAAAGTAATGTCAAACGAGGATATAGAGAAGATAATTTCCGAAAGCAGCGGAGAGCCGCTTTCCTTTAATCTTGTCAGGGACGAAAAAAATCTGATACTGAACGTAAAGCCCGAGCTTTGCTCCGCGGACGGCTCATACAGAGCGGGTCTGTGGGTCAGGGACAGCTCCGCGGGGATAGGCACGATAACCTTTTACGACCCGGAAACAGGCGTTTTTGCGGGTCTCGGACATCCTGTCTGCGACGTTGACACGGGAAATATCCTCCCTCTTTCCAGCGGGGAGGTCGTGGACGTAAACGTCAACGGCGTTAAGCGGGGCGCGGCGGGAGTTCCCGGAGAACTGCTGGGAAGCTTTTCCGCTCTTTCTGCGATAGGCTCTCTGGAGCTTAACTGTAGCGACGGTCTGTACGGGGTCATGTCCTCGTTCAGCTCCTGCAACGAAGCCGTGCCCCTCGGTATGCGTCAGGAGATAGAAGCGGGCGAAGCATTTATCTATACCACCGTAAACGGCAATCAGCCAAAAATGTACAGCATTGTCATAGAAAAAATAGACCTGCACGATACCAAGGAAAGCAAAAATATGATTATCCGCGTCACGGATAAGGAGCTGCTGGAAAAAAGCGGCGGTATTGTTCAGGGCATGAGCGGAAGTCCCATTATCCAGAACGGAAAGCTTGTTGGAGCGGTCACTCATGTTTTCGTGAACAATCCTGCCAAGGGCTACGCCATATTTGCGGATACCATGTACGAATGCTCAAAAAAGGTGATAAACTCACAAGCCGCGGCATAAGATATAGTGCGCGCTTCAGAGATAATGCCGTTCACGAAATGTTTACAAAAAATCCCCATAAAAATCCCCGTGCCGAACCGTATATATAAAAGAAGCGTTTGCAAATTCTTTGCGGACGTGGTATAATGAAAAAAATCGGCATGGGAGACGTTTATATGAAAAATTTTTTAAAAGGTAAATTATTGGTCGCGGCAGCATTGTCAACGATTCTTTTAGCAGGCTGCGGAGACAGCGGCGGCAGAGACTTTGCTTATTTTTCTTCCGAGAGCACCAATGGCAGCAGCGGCTACAAATCCGATACCTCGGCTTTTCAAACAAACAGCAGCTCCGCGTCTTACGATTCGGACGGTTATTATGCCGATGAAGCAGCTTCAAGCGACTATGCCGCCAAGGGCAATGAGGAAAGCAGTTCCCTTGCCGCGGACAGCATACAAAAGGAAATGCTTGTCTACTCCTGCTATATGGACGTGGATACGCTGGATTTTGACACGTCCCTGAACAGCTTCAAAAATACGCTGGATATGTACGGCGGATTTGTGGAAACGGAGAATTTCAGCGACGGCGGAGGCGGCGGACGCTGGTACTTTGAAAACGAAGAAAAATGGCAGTCCTACAGCGCCACCGTCAGGATACCCAGCAGCAATTACGACGCGTTCTGCAATTCCGCAGGCGGTCTGGGCGACCTGAGAAGCAAGACCTCTTCCGTGGAAAATCTCAGCCAGGAGTACAGCGATCTTTCCACTTCCCTTGAGATATACGAGGCAAAGGAACAGCGTTACATAGCTCTTTTGGCGAACATTACCGAGGACGAATACGCCGTTGAGATAGAGCGCGAGCTTACCAATATTCAGATACAGATCGCCAACATAAAGACCCGTATGAACCGTATCAGCACCGACGTTGCGTACTCGTACGTTTACTTCACGCTGAACGAGGTCAAAGAGTACGTCTCCGAGCCGATCAAAACCGATACGTTCTTCGACCGTCTGAGCAACACTCTTTCCAATGCGGGCAGGGGCTTCCTTGAATTTCTGGAGGGACTGCTGTTCTTCCTGATCTATACAGTTCCGTATTTTATACTTATCGGTATCGTTGTGTTTGTAATTGTCAAGATCGTCAAAAAGCACAGGTCAAAGAAGCGCGAAAAAAAGCTTCTTGAACAGCAAGCAAAGCAAGCCGCCGAAAAGACTGAGGAACAGGCTTCCGATAGGTTGGACAACGATTCTCCCGCCGCGGAACAAAAGCCTGCCGATGCCGAAAACAAGGACGTTTCCGGGGACGGAAACGAGGAAAAGAAGTCATGAAAAAAATATTCTGAAAAATTTCCAAAAAACTCTTGACAAACAGATTTTTATGTTGTATAATAAATATCGCCGTTGAAAATCTCAGCGGCGATTTGGGAGCATAGCTCAGCTGGGAGAGCATCTGCCTTACAAGCAGAGGGTCATAGGTTCGAGCCCTATTGTTCCCACCAAAGGGACTTCCAAAAGTCCCGCTTTTGGCCCGGTAGTTCAGCTGGTTAGAACGCCGCCCTGTCACGGCGGAGGTCGTGGGTTCGAGTCCCATCCGGGTCGCCATTATGCGGATTTAGCTCATCTGGTAGAGCGCCACCTTGCCAAGGTGGAGGTAGCGGGTT
>JAAVHI010000105.1 GCA_014799785.1 Ruminococcus sp. | reverse complement strand
GGACTGTTTTCAAGGGTCACTGTGCTTCGTACCGCAACAAGGAGGGGCGGTCGTGTTCGCCCCTCCTCGAAACGGCTCTCGCCGTTTCTCACCTCCTGCTCAGTTTCGGGAGGCTATGCGCCTGCGGGCGCGGGGAGGGAATTTCGCGCTCTGCGGAGCGCGACCAAAGGCTCCGCCTCTGGACTTCGCGAGCTGGGCTCAGCTCGACCAGCTTGAGTCGGCGGCTTCGCCGCCTAAGATTTGTTACATGGTGCGTAAAATCACAATTTATACTTTTATCTACAAACTGAAATTTTCCTCTGCGTGAAAATTACAAAATTTATGGAAACATTTCGCACGGTATCTCTTACCGCCTGCTTTCTGGGAATAGTAATTGCCGTTTTCAGCTCGCTTTACCCGTCGGACAAGTTTGCGGGACAGATCAAAATAATTTTTTCCCTGATATTCGTCCTCAGCCTGATAAAACCTATAGCGGGCGGCAGGCTCGATATTCCAGAAATTGCGGAAACCGCGTCGGCAAGCGCGGATCAGTACGCGGCTCTCAGGGACGGCGCGGACGAATACTTCATAAGGTCGGTGGAAAGAAACATAAGCTCCTCTGTGGAGGCGGCTTTGAGGGAAATTGAAATTTATCCCGAAGAAGTTGAGACAAGTATAAATATTTCGGAAAATTACTGCATATCTATTAGTGAAGTAAAAATCACGCTGGAAAGCTCAGCCGACGCAGAATCCGCAAGGCGGCGGGTTTCGGAAAGTATCGGAAAGGACGCTGCGGTCGTTATAGTAACGGCGGACAGCGGCGGAAATGAGGAATGGCAATGAACGAAATTATCGAAAAGCTGAAGGATATCACAAGAAAACCGATTTTCCTGAAAGCGGCTATGGCGGCGGGAATACTGGCTATCGTGCTGATACTTGTTTCCGACCTTTCGGGCGGCGACAGAAAAAAAAGCGCGGAGGCCGAGGAAAATACTCCCGCGGCATTCGGGTACTCCGATATTTACGCCGACAGCATGGATTCAAGGCTGTGCGAATTGCTTACCTCGATCGAGGGCGTGGGAAAGGCGCAGGTCATGCTGACGGTAGACTCTACGGAGGAATACGTTTATGCCGAAACCAAAAAGGTGGGGACGTCGCAGGCGGAAAACAGCTATGTGATAATAGACAAGGGTTCGCAGAAGGAGGCGTTGGTGAAAAAGGTAAACAATCCGTCGATAAAAGGCGTTGTAATAGTTTGCGAGGGAGGCGATGATCCGCGGATATGCGAAAAGATCTACAAGGCGGTATCCACCGCGCTTGATATTCCGACAAGCAGAATTTATGTTGCAGAAATGAAATAGGAGGATTTTTTATGAGAAAGCCAAATCTTATCATCGGCAAAAAGCACATTATCCTTGCGTGTCTCACGCTTATTCTGGGCGTGGCGGTCTATATGAACTACGCCTTTGCTTCCGTTGAGGACGACATCACGGCGGAAAAAACAATGTCCGGCACATTCTCCGACGGAAGCGTTGAGGCGGCAAATTACGGCGACGCGGCGTTTGTAAGCGCGTCGGGAGAAAGCGATTACTTCGCGCAGGTAAGACTTGCGAGAATGACCTCCCGCGACGAAGCGGTGGAGACCCTTTCGGCTATTCTTGGCGGCGGAGACCTTTCCGATGAGGAAAACGCGGTCTATACCGGCGAAGCGGTAACTCTGTCCAAGCTTTCCGAGAGCGAGAACACTATCGAAAGCCTGATAAAAGCTCAGGGCTTCGAGGACTGCGTGGTATATCTTAACGGCTCTATGGCTAACGTTGTAGTTAAGTCAGAGGGGCTTGTTCCCGCCGAAGCGGCACAAATTAAAGACATTTTGTTAACAGAGGTGACAATTCCCGCAGAAAATATTAGAATTTTTGAGGTTAAGTAGTTGTTTCTTTCAAAAAAATTTGGTATAATATAAATACATACATTTTTTTGAAGGGCTGACAAGGCATAATGATAACCCGTCAGCTTAGCGACAAGGAGGTATCGTTATGAGCAATGCTGTCAGAGCGGAAAAAACAAACAACCTTAAGATTTTTGAAAATGTTGTCTGCAAGATCGTGGAGATAGCCGCGCTGGACGTTGACGGAGTATGCGGCTTCGTAACGTCCGGGACGGACTTCACGGATCTGTTTATAAGAGCGGTCAGACAGCCCGATATCGGCGTAAGGGTAAGCGACGGCTCGGCGGAGATATCGCTGGGAATAAAGGTCTCCGGAAAATGCAGGGTCAAAAGCGTCGCCGAAAAGGTACAGAAGCGCGTCAAGGACGACGTGCAGAGCATGACGGGAATAGTTGTCACAAAGGTGAACGTATACATTTACGGTATAGTTTTCGACGCGGAAAGCAGCGAAAACGACCAATAATGAAAGCAGGCTCTTTTTTAGGATAGGGCTTGCTTTTGCGTGTTTTTTCGCGTTCACCTCTACAGAAAGGATTGTGCAAATTGAAAAGAAGCGAAATAAGAGAAGCGGTTTTTTTCCTGACGTTTGAAAAGCTGTTCAGCAGCGATACCGCCGACGAGATCATCGACACCGCTTACGAAGCCGACGTTTTTGAAATGAACGAGGACGTTGAAAATATGTTCAAGGCGATCGACGAAAATTCCGACGAGATCGACGGAACTATCGCAAAATTCAGCGAAAAGCGTCAGTTCAGCCGCATACCCAAGGTGCTGACCGCGGTGCTGAGGATTGCGGTCTACGAAATGCTTTACGACCCGAAGATTCACGACAACGTGGCTATAAGCGAGGCGGTCATTCTTGCGCAGAAGTTCGCTTACGAAAACGACGTGCAGTTCGTGAACGGTCTGCTTGGCGCGTTCAGCAGAAGCAGGGTCAGGGACGGTTCGGAAGAAAATGAAAATACTGGGGATTGACACAAGCAACTACACCACCTCGGCGGCTTTGCTGGACACGGCGGACGGTACTGTCAGACAGTCAAAAAAGCTTCTGCCCGTTAAAAAGGGCGAGCTGGGACTGCGGCAGAGCGACGCGGTTTTCCACCACACAAAGCAGCTTCCCGAAATAGTGAAAGCCCTTTTCGGGGACAGCGTGGAAGTCCCCGCGACTGTGGGAGTTTCGGTGAGACCGCGGAATATAGACGGTTCCTATATGCCCTGCTTTCTGTGCGGTGAGGGGCTTGCGGATTCGCTTGGAGCGGTGAATAATATTCCCGTCTGGAAAACCTCCCATCAGGTGGGACACATTCTTGCCGCGCTTTATTCCGCGGACAGGCTTGACCTTGTTAAGGAACGTTTCATTGCCTTTCACGTCAGCGGGGGGACTACCGATTGTCTGCTTGCCGAACCCGACGGGGAAAACGTGGTCAGGGTCACGGAGCTTGGTACGTCCTTAGACCTTAAAGCGGGACAGGCTGTGGACAGAGTGGGACTTATGCTGGGACTTGATTTTCCCTGCGGAAAAATGCTTGAGGAGCTTGCCGTAAAAAGCGGCAGGAAATTCAAGCCAAAGCCAACGCTGAAAGGCGGGAGCTGCTGTCTTTCGGGTGTGGAAAATCAGTGCAGGAAAATGCTTGACGAGGGTGAAAGTCCAGAAGATACGGCGGCATACTGCTTGCAGTACGTCTGCGCGGCGGTGGAGGGAATGACCCGTCACGCCTTGGAAACGCAGGGAGACCTGCCTGTGGTGTTCGCGGGCGGGGTGATGTCGGACAAACTTATACGGGAGCGGCTTGAAAGCGTGTTCAGGTGCAGCTTTGCCGAGCCTGAGTTTTCCTGCGACAACGCCGCTGGAACTGCGGTTTTTGCGGCTCTGAAAGGAAATTTTATATGAGCGCGATACTTACGGTCACACAGCTTAACAGATACATCGCCTTTAAGCTCAAAGAGGACGGAAATCTGCACGGAAAGCTTATCCGCGGTGAGATATCGAATTTTACAAATCATACCAAAAGCGGACATTTTTACTTTACCCTAAAGGACGGCGAAAGCTCGGTAAAGGCGGTCATGTTCAGCAATATGGCTTCAAGACTTCCGTTCATGCCGAAAAGCGGAATGCGCGTTATCGTTTCGGCGGACGTGCGCGTCTACGAGCGGGACGGAGTGTACCAGCTTTATGTCACCGATATGCAGCCCGACGGCGCGGGAGCGCTTTATCTTGCTCTCGAACAGCTTAAAGAAAGGCTTTCCCGGGAGGGAATATTCGACGAGGCAGGCAAGAAGCCGCTGCCGTCCCTGCCGAAAAAGATCGGTATCGTGACCTCCACCGAAGCTGCCGCGCTTCAGGATATGCTGAACATTTTAGCAAGGCGGTATCCTCTTGCGGAAGTGACTGTATTTCCCGCGGCGGTTCAGGGAGAGACCGCTCCCGATTCGATTTGCAGAGCGCTGCGTTATGCCGACGGTAGGGGAATGGATCTGCTTATCTGCGGTCGGGGCGGAGGTTCTTTCGAGGATCTGTCCGCGTTCAACACCGAAGCGGTTGCGCGATGTCTTTACAGCTGTAATACGCCTGTCATTTCTGCGGTGGGACACGAAACGGACTTCACCGTTGCGGACATGGCTGCCGACCTGCGCGCGCCAACTCCATCGGCGGCTGCCGAGCTTGCCGCTCCCGATATCACGTTTTTGTACGGACGGCTTAACGCGCTTGAAAAGGCTCTGACGGACAGCTTCCGTGACCGTCTTGACGAAAAATATCAAAAGCTTGAAAATACTGCAAGGCGGCTTGAAAGGCTTGACCCCAAGTACAGAGCGTCCCGTCTGAAAGAGAATTTTTCTCAGGCGGAAAAACGTCTTGAAGCGGCGTTCAGGCTGAAGCTGACGGCTTGTGGAGGGCTTCTTGCGGAAAAGGCGGCGGCTTTGGACGGTCTCAGCCCGCTGAAAACTTTGAGCAGAGGTTACTCGCTTGTCTACAGCGGCGACAAGCTTGTGAAGTCCGTAGACGAGCTTTCCGCAGGGGACAGGGTGGATATCCGTCTTTCGGACGGAACGGTTTCCGCCGTAATTGATTAATCAACCAATGGAGGAAAGCTTGAAAAATTTATTTTTCAAGCTGCGAGTTTTGTTTTCCTCGTATCCACTCGGAATTTTGCTGACGCAAAACCACAAAACGTCGAAAAGAGGTATAATATGAACTTTGAAAAATCGCTGAAACGGCTTGACGAAATAATCTCAAAGCTTGAAAGCAATGAGGTCTCTCTTGAAGAGTCCATTGAAATATACCGCGAGGGAACGGAACTGCTGGGAAAATGCCGCGGTCTGCTGGACAGTGCTGAGCTTCTCGTTACCGTGGAGGAAGCGGAGACTTCCCAATGACACTAAAGGCAATACCGCGCAAAGGACGGCTATCGCCTTTGTCGCACAGCTGCTTGCATATTTTCCGTCATATTGCACCAAAATTTCTTGACAGGCGCGAGCCTGCCTGCGAAATTTTTGCACAATCTGACGAAAAATCTGACTGCGCATCTGCACAACAACCTTTGTGCGGTATTGCCTAAAAACGGAGGATCTATTTTGACTGCTGAATTTACAAAACGTCTGGACGAGCTTTCCCGCACCGTCAGCCGAAAGCTTGAGGACTATATGACAAATGTTCTGGCGGAAATCACAGGTCAGCGAAAGGTGGCTGAGGCAATGGGGTACTCCCTTTCAGCGGGAGGAAAACGGATACGTCCCGTGCTTACCGCCGAGTTCTGCCGAATATGCGGCGGGGACGCCGAAGCCGCGTTTCCCGCAGCCTGCGCGCTGGAAATGATACACACATTTTCGCTCATACACGACGATCTCCCCTGCATGGACGACGACGATATGCGCCGGGGAAAGCCCTCCTGTCATGCCGCTTTCGGCGAGGCTATGGCTCTGCTGGCGGGGGACGCGCTGCTGAATTACGCGTATGAGGTCATATGCGGCGGGGACGGATTATCGGCGGAGACGAAGATCGCGCTGATATCGGAGCTTTCCAAGGCCACGGGGGTAAACGGCATGATCGGCGGACAGGTCATAGACACGACCTTTGAGGGGAAAATGACGGAAGCCGAGCTGCTTAATATGTACTCCATGAAAACGGGCGCGCTGCTTAAAACAGCCTGCAAAATGGGCTGTATCGCCGCGGGCGCGGAGGACGAAAAGATCGCCGCGGCGGAGCTTTACGCCGAAAAGCTGGGACTGGCGTTCCAGATAATCGACGACATACTGGACGTTACGGGGGACGAAAAGCTGCTGGGAAAGCCAATAGGCAGCGACAGCGATAACGACAAGACAACATATGTCACTCTGAACGGAACGGAAAAATCCCGCAATGCGGCGGAGATACTTACCGATGAAGCACTGAACGCTCTCGAAGCGTTTGAAGACACGCAATTCCTGAAAGAACTTACCCTGTTTCTTCTGAAACGGGATCATTAATATAACCGCGACTTGATGTTTCCCGCCTATTAGGCGGGAGAGTAAACGGTCTTTCAGCGGAGGCTAAAGCCCCCGCTGAAACCCCTAAGGGGCTAACGCCCCAAGTCGTGAGTTGAATGACGGGGCGATGCCCCTTATTGAAAAGGAATGAAAAACATGAATACGCTTTCATACAACTATACTTTGTTCTCCGCACTGCTGTCGTGGTGCGCGGCGCAGGTCATAAAAACCCTGATCAATTTTTTGCAGACCCAAAAATTCGACCCCGAACGTCTTTTCGGCGCGGGGGGAATGCCAAGCTCCCACTCGGCTCTGGTATGCTCGGCGACTATTGCCGTTTGCAGAAAATGCGGGTTCGGCTCGGCGGAGTTTGCTATTATGTTCATTATCGCCATGGTCGTTATGTACGACGCAATGGGAGTGAGGCGTTCTGCGGGACTTCACGCGAGGGAGATCAACAGGATAAACCGTATCTTCGCCGTCAAGGGTATCAAGCTGAACGAGGATACATCGGAGCAGAAGTCCGAGAAAAAGAAAAAGGAATTGAAAGAATATCTCGGTCATACGCCCTTTGAGGTTCTCGGAGGCGCGCTTCTCGGCATACTTATTGCTATGGCAATGCCGATGGATATTATCATTTAAAAGGGAAAAATTTGCATATGAACAGTAAAAATATAACGCTTGAAGACCTCTCCGACCCGCACGAGCTGAGCCGTCTCAGCATACCCCAGTGCGAGAAGATATGCGGCGAGATAAGGGAAAATATTATTCGTACCGTTATGAAAAACGGCGGACATCTGTCCTCAAATCTGGGAACTGTGGAGCTTACGGTGGCGATACACAGAGTTTTCCGCTCTCCCGCGGACAAGATCGTCTGGGACGTGGGACATCAGGCTTATGCCCACAAGCTGCTTACGGGACGGTGCGGCGATTTCCCGTCCCTGAGGAAAAAGGGCGGCATATCGGGCTTCTGCCGTCCTGCGGAGTCAGAGCATGACGCTTTTATAAGCGGTCACAGCAGCACGTCTATCTCTGCGGCTCTGGGAATGGCGGAGGCAATGCGCCTGAACGGAGACAAGCACCATGCCGTTGCGGTCATAGGCGACGGAGCCTTTACGGGGGGACTTGCCTACGAGGGTCTTAACAACGCTGGAAAAAGCAATAACAATCTGATAGTTATACTTAATCACAACGATATGTCCATATCAAAGAACGTGGGCGCGTTCGCAAAGTACCTTACCTCGATCAGAGGAAATACCGCTTACCTTAACGCCAAGAAAAGGGTGGAGCATATTCTGGGCAACACTCCCTTTGTGGGAGAGCCTATCAAAAAGGTCATACAGACCTCAAAGTCGGCGTTAAAATCAGTTCTGTACCACTCCACAATGTTTGAGGATATGGGCTTTGTGTATCTTGGACCGATAGACGGTCACAACATTTCCGAGCTTGAGGACGCTCTCAGGGCGGCAAAAAAGCTTCGCAGACCCGTTTTCGTACACGTAAACACCGTCAAGGGAAAGGGCTTCCGACCCGCTGAAATAAATCCGGGAGCATTCCACGCAATACCCTCCTGCGGGTACAGAAAAAGCAATCCAAACAACGTTACCGCCGATTCCTTTTCGGAGACCGCGGGAAAGCTTCTGTGCCGCATAGCCGCCAAGGACGAAAACGTCTGCGCCATAACCGCCGCCATGAAGTACGCAACGGGAATGCAGCATTTTGCCGCAAGATATCCCGAAAGATTTTTCGACGTGGGTATCGCCGAGCAGCACGCCGTCACCTTTGCGGCGGGGCTTGCCAAGGGCGGTAAGCTTCCGTTTTTTGCAGTGTATTCAAGCTTTTTGCAGCGCTCCTACGACCAACTTATCCACGACGCGTCCATAGACAGGGTTCACATGGTTCTGGGCATAGACCGCGCGGGCTTTGTTGGCGAGGACGGCGAGACCCATCAGGGACTTTTCGACGTGCCTATGCTGCTGACTGTCCCCGGCGTGACGGTATATTCTCCCTCCACCTACGGAGAGCTGGAGATGTGCATGGAAAGCGCGTTCTTCCGAACGGACGGAGTTGCGGCGGTAAGATATCCCAAGGGCGCGGAGAACGTTACTTTCGGCGCGGAGGATACCGATTCGTTCATTATAACAAAAAACGGCAGCCGTAGGCTTGCGGTAAGCTACGGCAGGATAGTCCATAACCTTTACGAAGCCGCGGAAACGGCGGACTGCGACGTTCTGAAGCTTGCAAGGATATTTCCCATAGACGGTCAGGCGGCGGAGCTTTGCATGAATTATGATGAGATATACTTTTTTGAGGAGGGCTCGCGGCGCGGAGGCGTTGGGGAGTACCTTATGACGGAGCTTTACGGAAAGGGCTACAGAGGAAAATTTACGATAACGGCCGCGGACGGGTTCGCCTGTCAGGCTTCCGCGGAGGAATGTCTGGACGAATGCGGTCTGAGCAGGGAAAAAATGGCGGAGATACTTAACGGCAGTAATATCCGCACGGAGGACAAAATTGAGACTTGATCAATACATTACCGAAAACGGACTTGCGAAAAGCCGCACTGCGGCAAAGGAGCTTATACAGGCGGGACGGGTCACGGTGGACGGCAAAACCGTCTCAAAGCCATCCTTTGACGTTTCGGACGGCTGCACGGTCAGCATTGAGGGCGAACAGCTTAGGTACGTTGGCAGAGGAGGCTTGAAGCTTGAAAAGGCTCTAGACGTGTTCGGGATAAGCCTTGCGGAGCGGGTCTGCATTGACGTTGGTGCGTCCACGGGAGGCTTTACGGACTGTATGCTTCAAAACGGAGCGGCGTATGTTTACGCGGTGGACGTGGGTCACGGTCAGCTTGACGGAAAGCTGATAAACGATGAACGCGTGCTTAACATGGAAAAAACCAACATACTGGAGCTTTCGGCGGAGGACTTCCCCAAAAGTCCCACGTTTATTTCCGCGGACGTTTCATTTGTGTCGCTGAAACGGATACTGCCGAAGATAAGGGAGCTGCTGCCCGAAAACGGAGAGGCGGCTGTGCTGATAAAGCCTCAGTTCGAGGCGGGAAAAGCCAATATCGGCAAAAACGGTATTGTAAAGGACAGAAAGGTTCACGCCGCGGTTCTGGAGGATATGGTCTCGTTCTGCCGCTCTATTGGATTTGAGACGGCGGGTCTGACACATTCTCCCGTAACGGGCGGAAGCGTAACGGACGGGAATATCGAGTACCTTGCGTATCTGAAAACGGGAGCTTCCCGGACGGAGTTCGATTTCGGGGAGATCGTGGGGAACGCTTTCGGTGAACTGAAAAAAAGATGAAAGGAACGCTTAGGCTGTGAAAATTGCACTTATGCCGAATTTCGGAAAGCTTTACGCGCTTAAAACCGCGCTGGAATGCTGTGATATACTTAATTCTCTCGGAATAGAGGTTCTGGCGGAGGAACGCTTTAAAAAGGAATTTGCGGTGAAGGACTTTGTGTCTTTCGGCGCGGCGGAGGATATCTCCGAGGAATGCGATATTATGATCGCCATAGGCGGCGACGGAACGATACTTACGGCTTCGGCGTACGCCGCTGCCTGCGGAAAGCCGCTGCTTGGTATAAACACGGGCAGGCTTGGCTTTATGGCTTCAATGGAGCGGGACGAGCTTGACGGTCTGGAACGGCTCAAAACGGGGGATTATGTTACCGAGGAAAGAATGATGCTGGACGCGGAGCTTGTCCGCGGGGGAGAGACGGTTTCCTCCCATACGGCTCTGAACGACGTGGTAATATCGAGACCCTACTCGAAGATAACCGATTATGAAATATTCACCGACGGGATAGTTGTAAGCTCCATGCGTTCGGACGGAATGGTTTTCGCTACACCAACTGGCTCCACGGCGTACGCGCTTTCGGCGGGAGGCCCCATTCTGGAACCCGAAACAGAATGCATACAGCTTACGCCAATATGTCCCCATTCGCTGTTTTCACGGACTATGGTGTTCAAATCGTCAAGAGAGCTTGAAGTACGGCATTTTTCCGACGACGATTCGGTGTATTTTACGGTGGACGGAAAGTTCTCCTGCGCGCTGGCACGGGACGAACGTCTTATCATAAAAAAATCGGAAAAAAAGCTCAGGCTCATAGACATAAAGGGACACTCCTTTTTCGGCGCGGTAAACAGCAAGCTGATGAATCCCATAAAGTGAGGAAAGGTACAGATGAAAAGGCACAGGCAGAATAAGATAATAGAAATTATCGGTCGGTATGAGATCACTACGCAGGACGCTCTGAAAAAGCGTCTGGAGGACGAGGGGATAGTCGTTACTCAGGCTACCCTGTCAAGGGACATAAACGAGCTTGACCTGCGAAAGGAGCTGTCGCCATCGGGGACGTACGTTTACGTTCGGGTGCAGAGACCCGCGGTTCAGTGTCCGCCTATTTTCAGGGACTCGGTTGCGGCTATCGACTACGCGCTGAATACGGTGGTTATAAAGTGCCACACGGGAATGGCGCAGGCGGCGTGCGCGGTGCTGGATAAAATGGACTGCTCGGGGATCGTGGGCACGATAGCGGGGGACGACACCATCTTCGCGCTTATGAGAAGCGAAGCGGCAGCCTGCGAATTTGCCGACGGACTTAAAGCTATGATCTCTAAGGACTGAACGGCGTACATATTTTGCGTTCGCAGCTTATGAAAGGACGTTTATTATGCTTAGTGAATTATATATCGAAAACCTTGCTGTAATACAAAAGGCTGAGATTCCGCTGACGGAAAGCTTCAACGTTTTTACGGGTGAGACCGGAGCGGGAAAATCCATTCTCGTAGGCGGCATAAACGCCGTTCTGGGAAAGCGCATAAGCAGGGATATGGTGCGTTCGGGCTGCGAAAAGGCTTCGGTAAGCGCAATGTTCAGGAAGCTTACTTCCGGTACGCTGGACAAGCTTGCGGAGCTGGGCATAGACTGCGAGGACGACGAGCTGATGATAACCCGTGAGATTTCCGCGGACGGCGGCAGCAGCGCAAGGATAAACTCGAAAGCCGTCCCAATATCGGTGGTCAGGGAGCTTGGCGAGACACTTATAGACGTACACGGACAGCACGATAACAAAATACTTATGTACCCCGAAAAGCATATCGACATAATAGACGGCTATGCAGAGCTGCACGGTCAGCTTGAGGATTACAGAAAGTCCTTCAGGGAGCTTCAGGATACGGCGAGAAAGATAAAAAAGCTGGCTGTTTTGGAAAGCGAAAAGCAGCAAAGAATTGAGTACCTGAACAGATTTCTCGACGAGGTGGGGGAGCTTGAACTGGAGGACGCAAACGAGGATACAAGCATCGAAAACGAATTTACCGTGGCAAACAACAGCAGCGTTTTGGCTGAGACACTTTCCCGCTCCCACGCGGCCGTATGCGGAAGCGAGGACAGCTCGGGAATGACGGAGAGCATTGATTCCGTGACGGGAGAGCTGTCCGACTATTCGGATATGCTTCCCGCGCTTGAACCGCTTATAGGACGTCTGGAGGCGGCGAAGATAGAGTTATCCGACATAGGCGGCGAGCTGTCTCGGCTTCTGGACGGGATAGACGTTGACGAACAGCGGCTGGAGTACCTTTCCGACCGCAGGGAAAAGCTTCACAGCATAAAAAAGCGTTACTCCTGTACCCTTGCGGAGCTGATAGAGCGGTACGATTCCTACAGCGGCGAGGCAAAGGAGATAGCGGGCTATACAAAGGAGATAGAGGAGCTTTCGGGCTTGAAAAGCAAGCTTCTTGCGGAGGTATCGGAAAAGGCGGAAAAGCTGTCGGAGGCGCGCACGGCTGCGTCGGAAAAGCTTACCGCAAAGATCGCCGAGGAGCTGAAATTCCTTGATATGCCCAACGTCAAGATACTTTTTAAGCACGAAAAGGGAAAGCTTACCGCTAACGGAATGGATATCATGGAGCTGATGATCTCGGTAAATCCGGGAGAGCCTCCCAAGCCCATTGCAAAGACCGCTTCGGGCGGTGAGCTTTCGAGGATAATGCTGGCGATAAAGAACGTGTCCGCGGAAAAGGAGGACACTCCAACAATGATCTTCGACGAGATAGACACGGGAGTAAGCGGACGCGCCGCCCAAAAGATCGGCGTAAAGCTCCGTCAGGTATCGAAAACAAGGCAGGTAATTTGCGTTACGCACCTGTCCCAGATAGCGGTCATGGCGGACAATCACCTGCTGATAGAGAAAACAAGCTCCGAGGACAGCACGGTAACAAGCGTTACAAGGCTTAACCGCGAACAGCGTATAGGCGAGATCGCCCGTATCCTCGGCGGAGAGCATATTACCAAAACTACCCTTGACAATGCCGCTGAGCAGCTGGACGGTCAGGAGAAAATTTACAGTGAAATTCTTAACAAATAAAGTACGGCAGTATCGTTTTTGTGATACTGCCGTTTTTCGGCGTGTGACAAATGTCATGCCGAAAATAAGCAAAAGTCACTTCCTTTTTTGCGGGAAGCCGTGGTATAATTATATCAAAGAAAGGATGGTTTGAAATGAAAGAATTTCTTTCTGTAAAAAATCTTATAAAAAATTACGGAGATTTCTGCGCCGTTGACAATCTCAGCTTCTCGGTCTTTGAGGGTGAGATATTCGGTCTGCTGGGACCGAACGGCGCGGGAAAGTCCACGACCATGAACGTTATAACCTCGCTCAGCGATTTCAGCAAGGGAAGCGTTTCGGTGAACGGAATGGACATTGTAAAGGAAAAGGACAGGGTAAAGCAGATCATAGGAATGGTACCCCAGGAGATCGCGCTGTACCCCTTTTTATCCGCGGAGGAAAACGTAAAGTTTTTCGCTTCGCTTTACGGTCTTAAGGGTGCAGCTCTTAAAGAAGCGGCTGCGGAGGCTCTTGAATTCGTGGGACTTGCCGACCGCGCCAAAATGAAGCCCAAGCAGATGTCTGGAGGCATGAAGCGCCGTCTTAACATTGCCTGCGGTATCGCGCACAGCCCCAAGCTTATAATTATGGACGAACCCACAGTAGGCGTTGACGCACAGTCCAGAGAGCATATTCTGGGTTCGATAAAAACTCTGCGGGACAAGGGCGCGACGGTGATCTACACCTCCCACTACATGAACGAGGTTGAGGAGATATGCGACAGGATAGCTATAATCGACCACGGACACTTCATCGCCTGCGGAACGGAGCGGGAGCTGATATCTCTGGTAAGCGACGTTAAGACGCTGAAGATATTCACCGAGTTTCCCGCGGAATTTGACAGGGACGGCTTTATCTCCGAGCTGACAAAGCTTCCCGACGTAAAGAGCGGCAAAACGGACAAAAACGAGATCCGCCTTGAGGTTGCGGGAAGCTGCCGCGACTTTTCGCTGATACTGGAGCACCTGAGAAAGCGTGAGCTTCCCATATCGGGTCTTTCCACCGAATCCATAAACCTTGAGGACGTTTTTATCGCCCTTACCGGCAGCGAGCTGAGATAGGAGGGCGTATGTTCAGTATTATTTTAAACAGCGTCCGTTCCTTTCTGCGGAGCGGTTCAAATCTGTTTTTCACAATATTCTTTCCGTCGGTATGCGTGTTTTTTCTGGGGACGTTCCTGGAAAAAATTGAGGTTTCCGACAAGGCTGTGGGGGAGCTTAATATTGCTTACAGCTGCGAAAACGGAGATGTGTTTTCGGCGGCAGCCTTTGAGAATTTTATAGACGGCCTTGAAAGCGAAAACACTCTTACAGCGGAAAAGGTCTCGGCGGAGGAAGTTAAAAATTTTGACAGCTCGGTTTATTCGGCGGCTGTGCTTCTCGACGGGTCGGACATAACCGTTTATAACGGCTCGGACAGGATAAAGAACCGCGCTGTAAAGGCGATGTTTGACAGCTACAGCAAGACCGCTTCGGCGTATATGTCGGCGGCGTCGGTAAATCCACTGACCTTGACGCGGATAGAGATCTCGGACGAAAGCTATGTACAGCACAAGGACTTGGGCACGAACCGTTCCATGATGGATTATTACGCGGTCACAATGGCAGTCATGATAATGTTTATGGGCTCGTGCATAAGCGGAGCTACCGCATATACCGATGAACATGAGCTGTCCACAATAAGCCGCCTCGACATTTCACTGGTAAGCAAGACTAAAATTTATTTTGGGAAAATTATCGGAAATCTGCCGATGGTAGCAATACAGATCGCGGCGGTAATGCTGGCAAGCACGATCTTTTTCGGTGCGAAATACTGCAAAAGCATTTGGCTGAATCTTCTGCTTATCGCAATGTTTGTCAGCGTATCCCTTGCAGTGCTTGCGGTCGGAGTGCTTATAAACCTGTTTGTGCCGAGAATTCCCGCGCCTGCCGTTATCCAGCCTGCACTGTGGGCGATGATGTTTTTGTCGGGAACTTTCCAGAAGGATATCCATATCGACGGCTTCAGCGAACATCTGCCGCCCTATGCGGTACAAAGCGCGGCTTTCGATCTGACGGTTTTTGCGAGGACGGAAAAAGCGGTCAGCGTAATAATTGTCTCGCTGATAATATTTGCCGTAATGGTTACTGTGGGAGCGGTAAAAGTAAGCGTTAGGAGTAAAAACGTATGAGGAATATATGGCTGATCTTTAAGCACACCGCCGCGCGGAGCGTACTTATGATTATAATTTCGGCGGTCGTGGCGGTAATGATGATAATGTTTTTCGAGCTTCTTACGGCTTCGGTAAAAAAGCCTGAGCAGAACATTTCCGAGGAAAGTAAAAACAAAGCTATCATAGAAGTGGGAAACTCGGGGCTGAGAGTGGGAATGATCGATTATGACGAAAGCCCCCTTTCCGAGGACCTGAAAAAATACTTCACGGACTGCCTCGGCATGGAGATCGAAGAAGAAAAAAATTACGATTTTCAGTCGGACAGGTTGATTGACAGAAAAATTTCTGCTATAATAGAAGTACCGCAGGGATTTTACAGCGGCGCGGCGGCAGGGGAGCTGAAGCCGCTCACCATTACAACTCTCGACGATTACGAAAACGCCGCCTTTATCGAGACCTACGCCGAGTCATATATGCGGAGCGCGGAGGTCATTTCCTCAGCCGCAAAGGGAAACGAGGATATGTTCCTGAAGATACTTTCGTCTGATGTATCCGCAGGCGGTGTATCGGTTGTGGAGTATACCGCAGAATCCGATGCGGACGTAAAAAATCAGGAAGCTTTTTCGCTTATCGAGGGCTTTATGATGATGCTGACGATGGGAGTATTGTTCTTTGTTTCCAGTATGATCCTGTCCGACAGGCTGAGCGGCGTGTACAGCAGGACGGTCTGCTCGGTAATAAAGCCTTTGGAATATGTGGTGGGCATAGGTCTTTTCGGAGTGATTTGCTGCTCTGTAATGAATCTGATCGTTACGCTGTGTGTTTTCGGTACAAAAAGCGGAAATATAGGTCTGCCGCTTGGGACTGTTATTCTTGTCAACGAGCTTTTCGTGCTGTTTTCGGTGGGAACGGCGATAATGTTCGCGCTGCTTGTAAATGGCAGACAAACGCTTTTCGCCATTGATATCGGCTACACAACTCTCGGCTGTATGCTTGGCGGAGCATGGTTCCCAATTGCGGACGGTCTTGGCGCGGTGGGAAATATTGCAAAGTTCCTGCCACAGTACTGGCTGATGGATATGGTAAGGAATATGCCCGATAATCCCGAATTCAACGCGCTGCCGAATATATTGATCCTTGCGCTTTTTGCGGTTCTGGTATACCTTATTTCTGCGATAATATTTACAAGGAAAAGCAACTGAAGATGTATAAAAGCACTCTTTATCTTATCTCCGAGCTGACCGCTCTGGCGGCGGTCGCGGCGTTTAAAATAATTTCGGCGAACTCGGCTGACGGTTTTAATATCGTCGCCGTGCTCGCCTTTTGCTGTTTGTTTCTGACGGATTTTCTCATTGCCTCAATATGCTGCAAAAACGGCGGACGGCTCAGGAAAGCTCCCCGTATGCTGTTCGTCGCCGCAGGACTTTTCGGCTGTATATTCTGCGGTACGGAGGACTATTTCCCTGTGCTTGCGGCGATAATATTCGAGCTTATTGATACGTTTGACACAGGCGTATATTTTTATTGTATTTTTGCCGCTTCGGAATTGCTTTCCGCATTTATTTTTGAGCCGTCCCTGTATGCAGCCGTTACGGCGGGCATTATTTTGGCAATGGATACATTGGGAAAGAGCATTACGGAAAAGCTGGAGCATTTCAAGGAGATATCGGAAGAACAGCGCAGGACGATATCGTCTCTGGACGCCAAGGTCGCGGGACTTAAAGCCTACTCGAAAACCCTGCGGGAGTCCGCCGCACTTGAAGAACGGGGAAGATTTTCCGCGCGTATCCACGATAAGCTCGGACACGGTATCTCGGGAAGCATAATACTTCTGGAGGGCGCAAAGCTTAACATAAAAACAAATCCCGAACAGGCTGAAAAATGTCTTGAAACTGCTGTGGAAAACCTGCGCGGAAGCGTGGACAGCATACGTGAAGCTCTGCGTGAGGAGCGTCCCGTAAGGCACGTGGCGGGCATGGCGGAGATAAACGAGGCTCTCGAAAAATTTTCCGTCACCTATGAAATAAAAACGGATTTTTCTGTTGACGGTGACGCGGAAAGGATCACTCCGCAGATATGGATATGTCTCAGAGAAAACCTTACCGAGGCTATGACAAATACCGTAAAGCATTCGGAGGCGGACAGCTTTTTCTTTAAGATATCCGTTTACAACAAAATAATTAAGGCTGAGTTTTCGGACAACGGAAAAAGCACGTCCCCATTCAAAAAAGGGATAGGTCTGGAGGCCATAGAGGAACGTACCGCGGACTGCGGAGGAAGCTGTGTTTTCCGCAAAAGCGGCAGCGGATTTGAAATACTGAATATTTTCAGATTGTGAGGGACTTAAATGATAAAGGTATTGATCGCGGACGACGACGCTATTGTCCGCGAGGGTTTAAAGCTGATACTTTCTTCTCAGCAGGATATGTCGGTGGCGGGTGAAGCCTGCAACGGAAACGAAGCGCTGAACCTGTGCCGAGAAGCGCGTCCCGACGTGGCGCTGATGGATATACGTATGCCTGTCTGCGACGGTATCACAGCTGCCGAAAAAATGCTTGCCGAAAGCCTTTGCGCACCGCTTCTGCTTACCACATTCGACGAGGAGGAGTTTATCCTGCGTGCGCTCAGAAGCGGCATAAGCGGGTACATTCTCAAAAACAGTCCCGCGGAGCGCATAATCGGCGCGGTAAGAACGGTAAGCGCGGGCGGTACGGTTTTTCAGCGCCATATTATGGATTATATCCGCGGCAGGATTGATATTGCTCCCGGTGCGGACGGCAGAGAGATTTTCAGTATGCTGTCTCCGCGCGAAATTGATATTGTAAAGCTTATTGCCGACGGGCTGTCCAATCAGGAGATCGCGGACAGGCTTTATATTTCCAACGGCACGGTGAGAAATCATATCAGTACGGTGCTGGAAAAAACAGGTCTTGAACATCGTACGCAGCTTGCGGTGCGGTGGCTTAAGGGCTGAGATACAGGTCAAAATTTGCAATGTTAGTGAAAGTATGCTATAATTGCCTGAGAAAGTGAGGCGATAGTATGATAACATACTGTGAAAAAATACCCACGGCGCAGGAATTTTCCGACCTTACGGAAAGCGTCGGCTGGGGCAGGGACGACCGCGCTGTGGTCGAGACCGCTCTGAAAAACACGCTATTTGCAGTGTGCGCTTACGACGGGGAAAGGATAATCGGCTTCGGGCGTCTTATCGGCGACGGAGCTATGTTTGTGTACGTTCAGGACGTTATGGTCGTACCCGAATATCAGTCTCGGAAAATCGGCACGGAGCTTATGAACCGCATTATGAAAGCTGTCGCTGACTATAAGGCGGTAAGTCCCGGTCTGCGGGCGTATCTTGGCGCGTCAAAGGGGAAAGAGAAATTTTACGAGAGATTTGGTTTTGTTACCCGAAGCAGCGCGGATCTGGGCGAGGGTATGGTCTTTATGTGACTTTTGACGCAGTAAATTTTGATTTAACGCATCATGTAGCAATATCTTAGGCGGCGAAGCCGCCGACATTAGCTGGTCCAGCTGAGCACAGCTGGCGAGGTTTCCAAAGGGCGAGGAGCCCTTTGGTCGCCGCCCGCAGGCGGCGAAATCCTTTTCGTTCCAAACGGAGCAGGAGATGAGAAACGCGACAGCGTTTCGAGGAGGGGCGAACACGACCGCCCCTCCTTGTTTCATTGTGCGACAAGGTAAATCTCCAAAACGTCACGGTGTGACGT
>JAAVHI010000104.1 GCA_014799785.1 Ruminococcus sp. | reverse complement strand
GTAACAAGGGGGAGCGGTCGTGTCCGCTCCCCCTCGGAATGACTGTCGTCATTCCTCACCACTTTCACCGTTCCGAACGAAAGGGGATTTCGCGCTCTGCGGAGCGCGACCAAAGGGCTCCGCCCTCTGGACTTCTGCGAGCTGGGCTCAGCTCGACCAGCTTGAGTCGGCGGCTTCGCCGCCTAAGATTTGTTACATGGTGCGTAAAATCAAAATTTATCTGCCAAAATTGATTTCAATGATTTTGGCAAAAAAATGTTGCAGCCGCGGTGAAAGTGTGCTATAATGTAAACTGTATAAGTCTTGCTCCGTGAGCCGTGCGGATATCTGCGACTGCTTTTTAAAGCTGCGCTTGAAAGGTGATGCTCTTGAATTACTGTGACGCAATGAAGTATATAGACGGCTTTTCAAAGACGGGAAAGCCTGTAATAAGCCTTTCCAGATTTGAAAGGATCATGGACGCGCTTGGAAATCCCCAAAAGGGAATGAGCTTTGTCCATGTTGCGGGTACAAACGGGAAAGGCTCGACCGTGCGCATGATAGCGGAAACTCTTACAAAAGCAGGTTATCGGACGGGTGAGTTCACCTCTCCGTATATCAGGGTCTATAACGACAGGATACGCATTGACGGAGCAAATATCGCGGACGAGGAGCTTGCGGAGATAGTCACGCAGATCAAGCCGATAATAGAGGATATGAGCGCCGACTGCTCTCAGTTTGAGATAACGACTGCGATCGCTTTTATTTACTTCAGGGCAAAGAAGTGCGGCGTTATTGTGCTTGAAACCGGTCTGGGAGGTCTGCTGGACTGCACGAACATTATCGAAAGTCCACGCGTTTCGGTGATAACCTCCATATCCCTCGACCACACCGCCATACTGGGCGATACCGCGGAAAAGATAGCGAGGCACAAGGCGGGTATAATCAAGCAGGGCTGTCCCGTGGTGATATCGCCGTCCCAGAGCCGAGAGGCTTACGCAGTGGTGTACAGAACGGCGGCGCAGTTTGAATCAAAGCTCGTTACTCCCGATATGAACAGGCTGAGGATAAAAAAGTGCGATCACACGGGCAACAGCTTTGTCTACAGGGGACTGCCCTATAAGACCTCTATGGTGGGCAGACATCAGATCGACAACGCCCTTACCGCCGTGGAAACGCTGCGGATACTGAGAAAACGCGGCTTCGGAAGAGTTTTTTATCCCCACGTCTATATGGGTATCAGGGACGCAAAAGTGCCAAGCAGATGTCAGATAATCCGTGGGAACAAGCCCTTCGTCATGATAGACGGCGCGCATAATCCCGACGGAATGAAAGCTCTGGCGGATTTTGTCAGGACTGTGCCGAAAGCTCCGAAAATAATGGTGTGCGGCATGATGGCGGACAAGGACTGGCGGACGTCGGTGGGGTATATAAGCCGCTATATAGACAGGGCGGTGTGCCTTGACGGCTTTGCACGGAATACGGTTTCCGCGCGGGAGCTGGCGGATATGTTCACTGAGGGGGAGATATCCAATTTCCGCGACGCGCTTTCCAGAGCGGTAACGCTTGCGGGAACGGACGGAATGGTCGTGATAGCGGGATCGCTTTATCTTGCGGCGGCTCTGCAAACGCACGGCGGACTTGACAGCTTGGGCGACAACGATAATAACAGGAAAGGATAGATAAAATGGCAGTTTATCTGGTTGATTTTGAAAATGTTTCTTCCGCGGGAATTTCGGGTATACAAAAGCTTACTAAGGAGGACAAGGTGTATATTTTCTACACCGTGAACGCGTCGAATATGTCCTTTGCGGCGCACCTTAATCTGCTTTCCAGTCCCGCAGAGGTTGTGTACTACAACGTTGCAAGCGGCGGCAAAAACGCGCTGGACTTCCAGCTTGCAAGCTTTTTAGGATACCTTATATGTCAGGGCAAGGAGAAAAAATTCTGCATTATAAGCAACGACCGCGGCTTTGAGTATGTGAAAACGTTCTGGGAGAGAAACGGCGTTGCGGCGGACATCTCCATATTCGGCGCGCCGTCCATAAACCGTTCCCTGCTTGCCGCGGAGAAGCCGTTTGCGGCTCGTATCCAGCAGAACGTGACGGCTCCTGCGGTACAAACGGCTGCCGAAGCTTCCGAGGATAAGACGGTTTCTGACGAGAATACCGAAGCGGCAAAAATTGCGGAGACGGTCTCCGAGGCTTCCGAAGCGGAGCAGCCCGCGGAAAAGCCCGCTCCCAAAAAGCGCGGCAGACCCAGAGGCGCGGCAAAGAAGTCCGCGGAAAATTCAGGAAAAGAGAAAGAATCCGCCGAAAAGGCCGAGAACGTTAAAAAAGAGCCTAAAAAGCAGGCTGCAAAGCAAACGGACAAGCAGGCAAAGCAGTCCTCCAAGAACACGGCAAAGCCGCAGTCCGAAAAGCAGCCCGCAAAGAAGCAGCAGGGGAACGCTAAGCCTGCCGCCGGCGGAGAGATACCCGCAAACCTGAAAACGGCTCTGTCAAAGGCGGGCGTTATCGACGACGCGGAGATCAGAAACGTTCTCGGTCTGCTGAAAAGCTCCGAGGGTAAGCAGCAGTTCTACCGCGGGATACTGAAATTTTTCGGCATGGAGCGGGGAGTTGAAATATACAAGGCAGTGCGCCCCGAGTATACTAATCTGACAAAGCTTGTGAAGCAGTAAAGGGATATTTTGGTTAATATGTACAGAATTTTCGGGAAATTTTCGTCACGGATATTTCCCGAAAATTTATTTTGCCCTTGCCAATAAATGCTTGACGTGGTATAATTATTTTAATAGTTCGGTTTGCGGCAGGACTTTTTCCGCCGTCAATACCGTCAAGCAGAAAGGATGGTCTTTTCAGATGAAATTCGGTTTCTATGACGACGCTAACAAGGAGTATGTCATTACTTCCCCGAAAACCCCTTACCCTTGGATCAACTACCTCGGCACACAGGATTTCTTCGGTCTTATCTCCAACACCGCAGGCGGCTACAATTTCTATAAGGACGCCCGTCTTGCGCGTATCACCCGTTACCGCTACAACAACGTTCCCGCTGACGCAGGCGGACGCTACTTCTACATAAACGACGGCGGCACGGTCTGGAATCCCGGCTGGTCCCCCGTAAAGACAGACCTTGACGATTACAAGTGCCGTCACGGTATGGGCTATACCGTTATCAGCGGCAAAAAGAACGGTCTTTCCGCAGAGGTGACTTTCTTTGTTCCTCAGAACTTTACGGGCGAGGTTCAGAAGCTTACCCTTAAAAACGAAAGCGGCGCACCCAAGAGCTTCAAGCTGTTCTCCTTTATCGAATGGTGTCTCTGGGACGCTCAGGACGACTCCGCTAACTTCCAGAGAAATTTCAACACAGGCGAGGTTGAGCTGGAGCGCGACGGCGCGGTAATCTACCACAAGACCGAATATAAGGAAAGAAGAAACCATTTTGCTTTCTACGCGGTAAACGACACTGTTGACGGCTACGACACCGACCGCGAGACCTTTATGGGCGATATTTACCACGACTTCCACAATCCTCAGACGGTAATGGACGGCAAGCCCGCAAATTCCGTTGCTGACGGCTGGTCTCCCGTTGCTTCCCACTACAAGGAGATAACCCTTGCTGCGGGCGAGGAGAAAACTCTCGTGTTCATTCTGGGCTACGTTGAGAACCCCTATCCCGAAAAGTTCAACGCGGACGGCACAATGAACAAGTCCAAGGCTTACGAGATGATGAAGCAGTTCGACACTACCGAGAAAGCCGACGCTGCTCTTGCTGCTCTTAAAAAGGACTGGGACGAGCTTCTTGCCAAGTACACCCTTACTTCTCCCGACGAAAAGCTCAACAGACAGGTCAACATCTGGAACCAGTACCAGTGTATGGTTACATTCAATATGTCCCGTTCCGCTTCTTACTTTGAGAGCGGTATCGGCAGAGGCATGGGCTTCCGTGACTCCAATCAGGACTTACTGGGCTTCGTACATCAGATTCCCGAAAGAGCAAGAGAGAGAATTCTCGATATTGCCGCAACTCAGCTTGAGGACGGCGGAAACTACCATCAGTATCAGCCTCTTACCAAAAAGGGCAACGACGCTGCGGGTACAAACTTCAACGACGACCCGCTGTGGATGATCTTGTCCACCGCTGCTTATATCAAGGAAACAGGCGATTACGACATTCTCAAGGAGCAGGTTGACTACAAGAACGATCCCAAGCTTGCACAGCCCCTCCTCGACCACCTGAAGAGAAGCTTCTATCATGTTGTAAACAACAAGGGTCCTCACGGTCTGCCCCTTATCGGACGTGCCGACTGGAACGACTGTCTGAACCTTAACTGCTTCTCCCGTGTTCCAGGCGAGAGCTTCCAGAATACCGCAAGCAACATTGCCAAGGAAGTTAATCCCGAAACAGGCGCACCCCTTAACGAGGAGACTGCTGAGTCCGTAATGATCGCGGGTATGTTCACATACATCGGACCCGAGTACGTTGAGCTTTGCCGCAGAATGGGTGACAATGCCGAGGCGGACAAGGCACAGGCCGAGATCGACAAGATGAAGGACGCTATCGTTAAGTACGGCTGGGACGGCGAATGGTTCCTCCGCGCATACGACGCATACGGAAAGAAAGTCGGCTCCAACGAGAACAAAGAGGGCAAGATATTCATTGAACCCCAGGGCTTCTGCGTAATGTCCGACGTGGGCGGAAAAGAGTTCACCGAAAAGACTATGGCAAGTATTGACAAGTATCTGGGCACAAAGCACGGTCTTGTTCTGAACAATCCTGCATTTACAAGCTATATCGTTGAGTACGGCGAGATCTCCACATATCCCGGCGGCTATAAAGAGAACGCAGGTATCTTCTGCCACAACAACGCATGGATCATGTGCGCAGCTGCACACGCAGGCATGGGCGACACAGCGTTCGATTACTACACAAGAATTGCTCCCGCTTATCAGGAGGACGAAAAGCTCCACCGCACAGAGCCGTATGTATACGCTCAGATGATCGCGGGCAAGGACGCTAAGCGCTTCGGCGAGGCTAAGAACAGCTGGCTGACAGGTACTGCCGCATGGAACTTTGTGGCTATCTCCCAGTACATTCTTGGTATCATTCCCGACTACGACGGACTGAAGATAGACCCCTCCATTCCTAAGGCTTGGGACGGATATTCGGTATCCCGCTACTTCCGCGGAGCTACCTTTAACATCAAGATCGAGAACCCGAACCACGTTTCAAAGGGTATCAAGTCCGTTACCGTTGACGGCAAGGCTATCGACGGAAACGTTATCAAGGACATTACAAGCGGCGTTCATGAGGTCGTTGCAATAATGGGCTAAAAGCTTTATTGATGTCTTTCCTCGCCAGTCGGGGAAAGACATCTTTCTGAAAGAGGGCGATTTTATGTATGGACCGAATCCCAACGCCGTTCACCCGAACGAAGCTGTGCCGAGTATATGTTACATCAAAAACGTGATAAAAAATCCCAACATAATAGTGGGAGACTATACTTACTACGACGACAGCGAAACGGGCGGCGAGGATTTTGAAAGCCATGTTACCCACCACTACGACTTTGTCGGAGACAAGCTGATAATCGGAAAATTCTGCGCCATAGCAAAGGGCGTTGAGTTTATCATGAACGGCGCGAACCATAGAATGTGTTCGGTCACCACCTATCCGTTCAACATTTTCGGAAACGGCTGGGAGAAGTGTATGCCGTCCATGGACGATCTTCCTCTCAAAGGCGATACCGTTGTGGGAAACGACGTGTGGATAGGTCAGAACGTTACGGTCATGCCGGGCGTTCACATAGGCGACGGCGCGGTGATCGGAGCAAATTCCGTGGTCGCGCGGGATATCCCGCCTTATACTGTTGCTGCGGGAAATCCGTGCAGAGTGGTGCGGAAAAGATTTGACGAAAAGCAGATAGAGCGTCTCTTGGAGCTGCAATGGTGGAACTGGGACGCGGAGAAGATTTTCAGAAATCTTGAAGCGCTGTGCAGTCCGTGCGAGGAAAACCTTGAAGCGCTGCTGAACAATATCATTTAAGAAAGGAGATTTTTTGTGAAAACTAAATTTAATTATGAGGTGATTGCAGACTGACCGGGAGGTTGGTACTGCTTCTGAATAAACAGTCGCCTCCCAAAAGGTATTTACTTTTTAGGAGGAATCACCGTGAATCGTGAAAATAAAAGAAAAGCTTACGAAAAGGGTTACTTTAAAAATCACTCGTGCAATGACGTTTTTAACTGCAAGGTCTGCGGACGGCAGATAGTTCCTGAGGGGGCGGGAAGCGACCACAGGAATCACTGTCCCAACTGCTTGTCCAGCCTGCACGTTGATAACGAGCCGGGAGACCGGGAGTCCGACTGCGGCGGCATTATGGAGCCTGTGGCGGTCTGGATAAAGAAAAACGGCGAGTGGTCGGTGATACACCGATGCAAGCGCTGCGGGAAATTTTCCGCAAACCGCACTGCCGCCGACGATAACCCCATGAAGCTTATGTCCATTGCAATGAAGCCGCTGGCCAATCCGCCTTTCCCCGTTGAGTTCATTGAGGAGCTTACAGATCAGATGGGCGGAGACGGCAATCAGGCACGTCCAAAAAAATAGGACACGATAAATAATTTTAAAGGCTGAGCAGATGTTCTGTTCAGCCTTTAAATTTCTAAGCATTTATGACATCTGAAACAGAGGCCGCAACCCAAAATGTCGGTTTTTCGACGATTTTGCATATTGCTCCGCCGAATGTACAAAACGAATTTTCAGACATTTTTTGCGGCTGTAAAAAAATTTTTTTCAAAACTATTGACTTTTGAACAGTAGTATGCTATTATACTTTCAGAGGACTACTGTTCAATAAACAATAGAGAGGAAATGATGTTATGACCAAAAAGCAATATCTTGCAAAGCTTCGGAAATATCTGCGGTTCAGGCTGTCCAACAGCGAGATAGACGACATTTTAGCGGATATGGAGGAATGCTTCGAGGCAGGAGCAGCCGAGGGGAAGTCCGAAGAGGATATATGTATCAGTCTCGGCGAGCCCAAGTCCGCCGCCGCTTCTCTTTTGAACGAGCAAACCGGCAGCGAACGCATTACAAGCCTTGCGGAGGTATGGCTGCCGCTCCTGCTTTCAGCCGCGCTGTTTGCGATCTATACATACTGCGGCTTCGCAATGGAAATTGAAAAACATGATTTTGTCCTGCCCATAGTGTGTATCCTGCCGCTTTTTATATGGATACTTTTTGAACGCAAAGACTTTTTAACCGCTTTGGCAGATTATAAGTGCGACTTTTTTACTTTTCTCGGAAGCGCGTTTATGCTCGTGGCAGGTGCAATGTTAAACGAGATGCCCAAAAGGACTTTTATCAACCGTTTCCACGATGTACAGGACTACGCCGTATTAATGGCGGTATTCGTTTCGGCGGCAATGCTGATGCTTGCGGTGTCCCTTTGGAAAAACGCTCCGAAGCCGTTTTCGGCAGCGCCGCTTATAGGGATATTTTTTATCGTATACGAAAGCGCGCGGTATTGCCGTGCATACAACGACCCATATGATCCCGATTCGGCTGTAGCTATAGGCACAAGCTTTCATAATATTCTGATAACCATTTTCGTTTGCGCGTCCGCGTTTCTGATATGGTCGTTTATACGGCGTAACGCACTTACCCTTGCTTCGGCGTACAGCGCAATGACCGTTACGGGCTTTATGTTTTTCTGGTACTACACGCTTTCGGCATTAGACCCGACCGCAGGTGATCTGCTGTACTATCTGGAGTTTGTAATTACCGGCAGAAATTACCTTATATGGGGAGGAGTAGCCGCCGCGGCAGTTCTTGTCCTTACAATTATTGTAAAGCTTACCAAGCTGAAAAGCAGAAAGAAGGTCGGCTGATATGGATAAAGGACAGATGAAAAAAGGCGTGCTGGAGCTTTGTATCCTCCATGTAACGGCCTCGGAGGAGCTTTACGGCTACGAGATAATGAAAAGGATAACAGGCGTGTTTCCCGAAATAAACGAAAGCACGGTTTACGCCGTACTCAGACGGCTTCACGGCGACGGCTGCACCGAAAGCTACACGGGCGAGACCTCGGGAGGCCCTACCCGAAAGTATTACCGCATAACCGATGTCGGCAAAGAGCGTCTGGAGAAAATGCGCTCCGAGTGGCAGGAAATGCTGGATGCGCTTAAATCGCTGGGAATATAGTCACCGCGCCGCCTTTGTAACGGCTTCATGCTCCTTGGCAAGCTCCTTGAGAAGCCATTCCACGCTTTGGCTTTGGTTATGGGCGGTGACAACGGCTTTCAGCGGGATATCAAGTCCTGCGCGGCGCATTTCCTTTAACAGCAGGTCGAGCCGCTTGCTGCTTATTCCCGAAAATATCACGCATTCGCCCTCGGCTGAAATTTCCGTGCCGTTGGAGGAAAAACCTCCGTAGCCCGCAAGAAAGCCGAGGGTTTCTCCCGCCTTGTCCGCGGGGATTGGTATGTGCTTCATTCCCAGCGCGGACACCGCAGCTTCGAGTGCGTCGGATTTGCCGCCTAAATTGTAGGACAGAACGGTTTCGGGTATTGTAGGGATAATTCTTGATTTCATACAGTTCACTCCTGTTGATTGATTACTTATTACAGTATAACCTAAAAAAGCGCCTGTGTACAGTCTTTTGATAAAAGTGGTAATAATTTTTGAAAGATAAATTTTAATTTAGCGGACTATCGTGCGGGTTCTTAGGCGGCGAAGCCGCCGACATCAGCTGGTCGAGCTGAGCCCGGCTCGCGAAGTCCAGAGGCGGAGCCTTTGGTCGCGCTCCGCAGAGCGCGAAATTCCCTCCCCGCGCCTCGGCTGAAAGCCGAGATGAGCAGAGCGCATATCGTTCAAAACGGTGAAAGGGGTGAGGAATGGCGACAGCCATTCCGAGGGGGAGCGGACACGACCGCTCTCCCTTTTAACAGTTTCAGGAAAGG
>JAAVHI010000103.1 GCA_014799785.1 Ruminococcus sp. | reverse complement strand
GCCCCTCCTCGAAATGACTGTCGTCATTTCTCACCTCCTGCTCCGTTTCGAACGAAAGAGGATTTCGCCGCCTGCGGGCGGCGACCAAAGGGCTCCTCGCCCTTTGGAAACCTCGCCAGCTGGGCTCAGCTGGATCAGCTTTAGTCGGCGGCTTTGCTGCCTAAAGGGTTTCTACATTGTGCGTAAAATCAAAATTTGCTGTTATAAGCGTTTTCTTTGTCCCAATGCAAAAAAATCTTGACAATGGCGCGTATCTGTTGTAAAATATAAATATATGTATATGCATTTTTATTACTGTAAAAGGAGAACAAGTATTGAACGGCATCGATTACGACAAGAACGTCTTTAAAAGCTTATGCGGCGAATTCGTGAAAAATAACCGGATCCCCCCCGAGCTTTATGAAAAATATCAGGTAAAAAGAGGTCTCCGCAACAGCGACGGAAGCGGCGTTATGGCGGGTATAACCAATATATGCAACGTTCACGGATATATCGTGAACGAGGGTGAGCGCGAACCCGTGGAGGGCGAGCTTATCTACCGCGGCTACAGTATCGCAGATATTGTTGCGAGTACCTCCGAGGTCGGCCGATTCGGCTTTGAGGAGACCGCTTATCTGCTTTTGTTCGGACAGCTTCCCTCAGAGGAACAGCTGAATGGCTTCAATAAAATGCTGTCCCAGTTCAGAGAGCTTCCCAAGGGCTTTTCCGAGGACATGATCTTTAAGGCTCCCTCGCGGGATATCATGAATAAAATGGCGCGTTCGGTGCTGGCTCTTTATTCCTACGACGAAGACCCCGAGGACAGAAGCCTTGAAATGGAGCTGCTCAGAGCGGTCTCCATAATAGCGAGACTTCCCTCGGCTATGGTGGACGCATACCAGATCAAGCGCAGGGTGTTCGACAACGAAAGCCTCTATATGCACCCCCTCAATCCCGACGAGTGTACCGCGCAGAGCGTCCTGTCCACGCTGAGACCCGACAGGCAGTACTCGGCAGAAGAGGCAAGGCTTCTCGATCTTATGCTCATACTTCACGCTGAACACGGAGGAGGAAACAACTCCACCTTTACCTGCCGAACTCTTACCTCGGCGGACACCGACGCGTATTCGGCGTACTCTGCGGCGATAGGCTCTCTCAAGGGTCAGCGGCACGGCGGCGCCAATTTCAAGGTGATACGTCAGCTTGAAGAGTTCAAGACCAATATTTCCGACTGGGAGGACGACGGTCAGGTTGCCGACTACATCGCCAAGGTCATAAGAAAGGAAGCGGGAGACGGAAGCGGTCTTATATACGGTATGGGACACGCGGTCTACACTCTTTCCGACCCGAGGGCGGTCATTCTCAAACGGAACGCGGTAAGGCTCGCGGAGGGTACGGAGTACGAAAAGGAATTCCGTCTGCTGGACGCGGTGGAGAGGATAACTCCCGAGGTTTTTGCAAACGTAAAGGGCAGCACAAAGACAATGTGCGCAAACGTAGACCTTTATTCGGGACTTGTATACAGAATGCTGAAGATACCCGCAGAGCTGAACACGCCGCTTTTCGCGGTGTCGAGAATAGCGGGCTGGGCGGCTCACCGTATCGAAGAGCTTATCAACGGCAGGAGGATAATCCGTCCCGCGTATAAGGCGATAGCCAAAAGGAAAAAATATATTCCGATAGGCGAGCGCGTATAATCAAATAAATGCAAATCAGCCGTCTTACGGCAATACTTTGAATAAGGGGATATCGACATGGGAAAGAAACCTTACAAGGCAAAGAAAGTAAAGCTTGACAAGAAATTTTCAATGGCGGCGTATACGCTTACGCTTGCTGCTGCCGTTGTTGCAAGGACAGTTCAGCTTCAGAATAATGTCAATTTTGCAACCGGAAAGTACGTTGACCCTTCTCCCGCGAAAAATTACGCCATGTGGGTGCTGATAATCGGTTTTATACTCATCTCGGCAATAATGATACTGGGACAGTCGCGGGACAAGGCTATAAAGTCCTGTATACTTATAAACCCTATGCGTCTGCGCTCCGAAAGGCTTGCCAAAAAGGTTTCCCCCGTGGCTGCGGCAGTCATGATCCTTATGGCCGGACTTACCGCATTTGACATCATTCTCGACCTTTCCGACGTTGCGGAAAAGAACGCGAAAATATCCACCGAGGATAATCCCGTATTTGCCTTTGCGGGTATCCCGGCGCTGACGTGGATCATCTACGTCTGCGCGATCATCACAATAATCACCTTTGTTTCAACGGCGTCCAATATTCTTAAGGGAGAGGGCGTTACCAAGGGCAACTGTGTTTTCCTTATGTTTTTCCCGATATGGAAGCTGCTTGAGATATTCTCCATGTTCTCGGAAAATCAGCTTGTGGGCGTTTATTCCGAAAAGGTATACATCATGCTTACTGCAATGACCTCCTCCATGTTCTTTATCTACGCGGCGAGGGTTTTTGCGGGCTTTGAAAAGAAAAGCACACGTATTTTAATGTGCATTTTCGGATACGCCGCTTCGATCTTTGCGGCGGTGTCGGTACTTCCCAGATATATTTCCTACTTCACGCTCAGCTATTACGAGCGCGAGGGAATGTCCGCGCCCGAAACGTCTGACGTGGGAATAGCCGTTGTTACAATAGCTATTGTGGCTGTTTTCTGGAGCACTTACGTTTACAGGGTAATGCCAAAGCTGAACCTTACGGGCAAGCGCCGCTGGATGAAAACCACTATTGCGGTAAGAAATATGCAGTCCATTGAAGACGAATAAGTATTTCAATAAAAAGCAGAGGATAGAGAATGGAAACGAACCGGTCTGCTCTCTATCCTCTGCCCTCTATTTTCCGAAAAAGGAAGTGAATCACCGAAGTGAAAAAAATCAAGCTTGTGTTTGCGGCAGCGGCATTGTCCTGCTCGGTATTTATGTCAGGCTGTTCTTTCGGAGGCTCGGTGGATTCGCTTCTGTCCGCGCCGAAGCTGTCGGAGGAACAGAGCGCCGTCTATGACGCGCTTATAAAGTCGGTGGGAAAGGATATCCGGCTGAAATACCCACGTTCGGGCGAGTACCGCTCGGCTTTCGTTTTCGCGGATATCGACGGCGAGCCCGACCGCGAGGCTGTGGTGTTCTACGAAAAGACAGGCGAGACCGAGGGCGGCGGAAACGTGAGAATAAACATCATTGACCGCCGCGGCGGCAAGTGGACAAGCGTCTACGACCACGCGGGAGCGGGTACGGGAATAGACAGGATAATCTTCTCCGATCTGGGAGAAAGCGGCAGACAGAACGTTATTATCGGCTACACACTGCTTTCGGGAGAAAGAAGCGTACAGGTATACGGCTATGAAAACGGTCTTCTGAGCACGGAGTATTCCGACAGCTACAGCACGATGTTTTCCGCGGACTTGGAACGGGACGGCAAAAACGAGCTTATCCTTATCCGACCCGGAAACCAGATGAGAAAGGCTTCGCTCGGCTCCGTATCGGCAGACACCGAAAGCGGTATCATAGCGGAGACCGGCAGCGTGGCTCTGGACGAGTCCGCGACGGAGTTCGTCAGCGTTGCCGCGGGATATGTTGGAAAGGAAACTCCCGCCATTTTTATTGACGGTCTTTCGGGCGGACAGCTTACTACCGAAATAATCTACTCCGTTGACGGTCAGCTGAGAAATCCCCTTTATCTTGGTGAGTCGGGTCTTATTGAAAAGACAAGGCGTCCAGCGGGTTATCTCTGTACGGACATAGACCTGGACGGAGTGATCGAGATACCTACTCTCACGCTTTTTCCGGGGTATTCCGAGGACACATCGGGGACAAAGCTGTACAGCACCGACTGGAACGTTTTCGACAACTATAGCATTACGAAAAAATATTCAAGCTTCTATAATGTGAGCGATGGGTACTGCTTTATCCTGCCAAGCCGCTGGGACGGCGTTGTCACCGTCAAGCGGGACTCGGCAACCGGCGAGGCGGTGTTCTGCAAGTTCAGATCCGACCTTGAGAACAGCACGGTTGAGCTGCTGAGGATAGCCGTTGCTTCCGAGGAGGAGACGGGCGCGCTTCTGGACGAGGGCTACATGGTGCTGAAAAGCAACAATAAAACCAACTATCTTGTGAAGTGTCCCGACCTGGAGGACGAGCCTCTGACGCTTACGGGAACAGAGATCGGCAACAGCCTGTATCTTATGGCATAAAAAAGGCTGAGCCTTTACCCCTGCCGCCGATTATAGTTATGACAGCATAATTTCGTTTCCGAGACAAAGGTTCGGTTTGGAAATAAAGTTTGCACGAAAGAAAGGATTGATATTATGAAACGCATACTTGTCTGCGAGGACGAAGATGTTATCCGCGATTTTGTGGTGATAAATCTTAAACGCGCCGGCTACGACGTGGTGGACGTAAACTGCGGCGAGGAAGCTCTCAAAGTGTTCGACGCGGAGCACGGCGATTTTGACATTGCCCTGCTGGACATTATGATGCCCGGAATAGACGGCTTTCAGGTCTGCAAGGCTCTGCGCAAGAGAAGCAGCACGCTGGGAATAATTATGCTTTCGGCTAAAACTCAGGAGATGGACAAGGTAAGCGGTCTCATGCTTGGCGCGGACGACTACATAACCAAGCCCTTTTCTCCCTCGGAGCTTACGGCTCGTATCGACGCGATATACCGTCGGGTAAGCATGAGCGTTGCCCGCGACGAGGACGAAGCCGCCACTATCGAGTCCGGACCTTTCCTGCTTAACCTCAAAAGCAGAACGGTCGCCAAAAACGGCGTTCCCGTTGATCTTACTCAGGTGGAGTACCAGATAATGGAATACTTCATGAACAATCAGGACACCGCTCTTGACAGAAGCTCTATCCTCACCCACATCTGGGGAGAGAACTACTACGGCGACGACAAGATCGTGGACGTTAATATCCGCCGCATCAGAATGAAGATCGAGGACGAGCCGTCCAACCCGAAATATATTTCCACTATCTGGGGCTTCGGTTATAAGTGGTCGGTCAAGGACGAGCAATAGCGGGGAGTTCCGCGCGGGCATAACAGTTCCGCAAAAAAATCAAACAGAGGTGAAAAGCATTGCGAAAGTCAAATATAACAAGACGCTGGCTTGTGAACAACTTGGGCGTTATCTCCGCTATGCTTTTCGCTCTTGTTATCGGCGGAACTCTTTTTGTGCGCTCCTATTACTACAGCACCGCAAGACAGTACATGACCTCACGAATGAATATGGTGTCAAACATTTTGCAGCGTTCCTATAACGATCCGTCAGCAAGCTTTTCGGCTGAGCTTCGCTCCATTGTGGAAAACTGGTCGGAAAAGGACAAAATGGAGCTTATGGTCATAAGAGGAAAAGGCGGCGTCGGACTTACCTCGTCGGGCTTTGTTCCCGAGGAAAAGCTTGACAGTATGACCGACTATACCGAAGCCGTCGCAAGCGGTTCAAGCGGCTACTACACGGGCAGAACGGAAAGCGGCGAAAAGATCATGGCGGTATGCGTAATGCTTCCCGAAAACGATTCGGGCTATGTGGCGATGAGAATGGTTTCCTCGCTGGAGGAGGTCAACAGGCACATTACCAATATCGCGCTCACCCTTGCGGTCGTATGTCTGACGATCCTTGCGTTGATGTTCGTTTCGGGACTTTATTTCGTGAAGTCCATCGTTATCCCTGTGCGGCAGATAGGCTCTACGGCAAGACGTTACGCGGTTGGGGACTTCTCCGTCCGCATTACCAAAAAGAACGACGACGAGATCGGCGAGCTGTGCGATATCGTCAACCACATGGCAAGTGAGCTTGCCCTGTCGGAGACAATGAAAAACGAGTTTATTTCCAGCGTTTCACACGAGCTGAGAACTCCGCTTACCGCAATAAAGGGCTGGGCGGAGACCATAGGAAGTATGCCCGACGACGCGGACACCGTCGCAAAGGGCATGAGAGTTATCGGCAGCGAAAGCGAGAGGCTCTCCGAAATGGTGGAGGAGCTGCTGGATTTCTCCCGAATGCAGAACGGACGGTTCAGCCTTAACAAGACGACTATGGACGTCCTTGCCGAGCTTGGGGACGCTGTGCTTATCTACACCGAAAAGGCAAAGCGTGAGGGCATAGACGTTATCTACGAAGAGCCCGATATGCTGCCCTTTGTTTTCGGGGACAAAAACCGCATACGGCAGGTTTTCATAAATGTTATCGACAACGCTATCAAGTATTCCGACAGGGGCGGGGTGGTGTCCGTTCAGGCAACGATGTCCGACAGCAATCACATACAGGTGGACGTTTCCGACACGGGCTGCGGAATAAGCGAGCAGGATCTGCCCAAGGTCAAGACCAAATTCTACAAGGCAAACCATACCCGCCGCGGCAGCGGTATAGGTCTTGCGGTTGCGGACGAAATTATTGCAATGCACGGCGGAAAACTTGATATTATCAGCAAACAGGGAGAGGGTACGACTGTTACCATAACGCTGCCCATACAGAAACAAGAAGCCAAGAAGCAAGATGCAAGATGAACATAATATCCCGCCGAAAAAGGAGACTGTAATAAAATGAGCGAAGAAAAAAACTGCAAAGCGGAATGCTTTAAATCGAAAATAGGAGGACAGGCTCTTATCGAGGGAGTTTATATGCGCGGCATTACCACTGCGGCAATGGCGTGCAGACTTCCCGACGGGACTATCGACCTTGAACAGTGGGCGGTCAAAAACGGCAAGGACGCGCCATGGTACAGAAAAACCCCATTTGTCAGAGGCTGCATAAACTTTGTTGCAAGTCTTGTGGAGGGCATACGGTGTACCATGAAGTCCGCGGAAAAGCAGATAGGCGACGACGAGGAAGATGAAGAGCTTTCCAAGTTCGAGCAGTGGCTTACCGACAAGTTCGGGGACAAGCTTGTGAACGTGATAATGATAATCTCCGTGGTCATCGCTCTGGCGTTTTCGCTGGTGGTTTTCAAGGGAGGGCCTATCCTTATTGCCAACCTTATCGAAAAGCTTGGCGCGCCCGAAAGCGCACGTCCGGTTATCGAGGGATTTGTGCGGCTTGCGCTGGTGGTGGGTTATATGTACGCGATCTCCTTTATGGGCAGCATCAAGACTACCTTTATGTATCACGGCGCGGAGCATAAAACTATCGCCTGCTATGAAGCCCGTGAGGAGCTTACCGTGGAAAACGTAAAGAAGCACACCCGCTTCCACCCGCGCTGCGGAACAAGCTTTATCCTTATCGTGCTTATCATAAGTGTTATAGTGGGAATTTTCCTGCCGAGAAACAATATGTGGATACGCTTCGGAGTACAGATGCTCTGTCTTATCCCAGAAGCCGCGGTGGCGTACGAGGTGATCAAGCTTGCGGGACGGTTCGACAACGTCCTCACAAGGATAGTTTCCGCTCCGGGACTGTGGCTGCAAAGAATTACCACCAAGGAACCAAACGACAAGCAGATAGAGGTCGCAATCGCCGCCCTTGAACCCTGTCTCCCCAAGGAGGGCGAGGAGGACAAGTGGTAAAATAAAAAAGAGGTAAGACGGACTTACCTCTTTTTGTTTATCATTTTTTACTGTGCTGTGGGTATAAAGGGCGCCACAAAGTTAATGAACGCATACAGAATGAACACGATCCACCATAAAGCTGCGGTGACGAATACCGGCATGGTGCGGGCTTTTCCCGCGGGTGTGGGACGGCTCATGTTTCCGCCCTTGATAAGTACGACTATTCCAACTACCAAAGCGGCGAGCATTACCGCAAATCTGAAGATTATCGTAACAACGACCGCTGTCGAAATGTCTGTCCCAAGGTTTTCCGTGGAGCCGCTGAGAGAGGCTTGGTAATATTCGGGATCGGAATACTGTATCCAGCAGTTGAAAAACATTGCGCTGGTGTTCATGATAATATGCGTAAAGATCGAGGGAATGATAGAACCGCTTTTTATCGTTACAACCGCAAGGGGTATGCCTACCAAAAAGCCCAGTATGAACTGCTGATAGTTCTGGTGCATAAGCCCGAATATGGCCGCAGAAAGAAAGATCGCGAATTTTTCGTTGTACTTCCGCATGGACTGCAAAAGCACTCCGCGGTAAAGAAGCTCCTCCAGAATGGGGCCGAACAGGCAGGCGTAGAAGTACATCAGCAGATTTGCGGGCAGGGAAGTGGTTGCCGAAAGATCGGCGGTGGGCGCTTCAAGACCGAACATCTTCAGGATAGCCGTTATTATCGCGGCGATCATGGACGCCGCCGTCTGCAAGCCTACGCCAAGCGTTATCAGCTTGAACATTGTGCCGCCGTTGAAGCCGTCAAGCGTTGCAAGGGGCTTGAAGTCAAGTCCGAGAAGCTTTATTCCCAGAATTATGGCTGTGATCTCGCTTATTATCGGCACGCAGCAGGAAAAGGCGGTGCTGAAAAACTCGTTTTCCCAAACGCTGTTTGACAAAAAAATGCTTCCGATTATGGCAATGCCGTTAAAAATAAATATGTTTACAAGCAGCACTGCCGCGACCAGATTGTATTTTTTCCGTATCTGCCTGCGTTCCTCCTTGTCGGGCTTGACCGAAACCGGAGCAGGCTGAGGGGGCATGGCGTAAAACTGTTCCATAAAATATCCTTTCTCAGAAGCAAATCCTAAACACCAATTAAAAGTGTAAATAAAAAATCTGCGTAAAAATCATACATACAAATTTTACTTGATTTTTTATACACTTTTTAATTGGTGATTTAGTATGAAATATTTTACACTATTATAATATATTATTTAACATTTGTCAAGGTCGCGCAGGGGGTGCGGAGATAATTTTGCGGAACGTGCGGATAGGGGTCAAAATAATATACTTTAAGTATAATTTTGGCGAAATATAAATGTTCACAAAAATTTTTTCGCCGCAGCAAAAAAAAAATTCCCGATTTTATTAAAGTTTTTAAAGTATCTGCCGATAATGTATATAGAGGGATTTTTACAGTGTAATTATGCCCGCACGAAAATGCGGGTCGGAAAGGAAGGGATCGCTTTTATGAAAATCGAGAAATACGGTTCTGTAATGTCCGCCTATATGAAAAATACTTATGAACCCACAGGCAAAAAGCAGCGTGCAGCTGTGAGAAAGAATGTTGACAAGGCTGTATTTTCCTCCGCTTCCGGCGCGCTCAACGGTGTGAAAGCATCGACTGCAAAGTCGGTTGAAAGCTTTGCTTCCCCCGAAAGGATCGCGGAACTGAAGGCTATGATCGCAGACGGCTCGTATAATATTTCCGCCGAAACGGTCGCCGCCTCTATTCTGGAGGAATAAACCTATTGCAAATCGTAATAAACACGAGCGATTATACAAATTGTAATGATTTTGTGTAATTATATGAAAGGAATATGTTATGCCCGACTACATTAAAATGATTGCTTTCTTTGACGAGTATATCGCTCACTACAAAGATTTTCTGAGCTTTGAGTACCAAAAGCTCGACATGATCAATAAGGATGAGATCGAAAAGCTGAGCGACTCGCTTTCAGTCGAACAGGCGCTGATCATGAAAACCAATTCCCTTGAGGGAAAACGTGAAAGGCTTCTGAAGGACGTGGAGGGAAAAACCTTTGCGGAGCTTGCCGAAAGCGCTCCCGAAGAATACAGGGAAAAGCTTGCGGCTCAGCACGAGGAGCTCTCCTATCTTATATTCAAGATCAAGGAAATAAACGATACGGCAAATATCATTGTTTCCGAGAGACTGAAAAAAATTCAGCGGCGCACCGCCGAGCTTGACGTTTACGACGGCAAGGGTTCGGTAAGACGCGAACACGCGTCAAGAGCAGCAATTTCAAAAAATGTCTGAGAAAGGATTGATATAAAATGGTTTCAAGCTTTATGGGTCTTTATGTTCAGAGGGAGGCTATGATCCTTGCACAGAAAGCTCTGGACGTTACAGGAAACAACATTTCAAACATCAATACCCCCGGCTATACGAGACAGAGAGTTGATATCTGTTCGGTAGCAAATAAATACGGCACTTTGGGTACAAACACCGCTCTTGCTCTTGCGGGACGCGGCTCGGAGGCTATAGGCGTGGCTCAGATACGCGACAGGCTTCTCGATAAAAGAGTCAGGATCTACAGCGGCGATCTTTGCAACGTCGGCGTAAAGCTTGAAACTCTTTCCGATGTGGAGGATATTTTCGACAGCATTGAAGCAGATGAGATCAATGCAAGCTTTGCTTCGTCAGTAAGCCAGCTCAAGGCTGCTCTGCAGGGCTTTTCGGCTGACAATGCCGACAGAAGCGAGCTTGCCAATGTTGCGATGAACTCTGCCACAAGTCTTGTTAAGTGCATTGTTAATTATAATGCCAAGCTTAACGATGTTTCCGAGCAGACATTGGGAGATACCAAAGAGACTGTTAAGAGGATCAACTTGATCTTCCAGGAAATGGGAAATCTCAACAAGCAGATCAAGGATTCCTACGTTTCCATGGGATATATGACGCCTACCCTCACAAACTATGAGGTAATGAACAACTACGGTCCCCTTGAGCTCAAGGACAGCATGAACAGCCTCCTTGACGAGCTTTCCCAGTACGGAAACATCAGCTTCAAGGAAGAGGCGGACGGTACGTTCACAGTCGATTTTGCGGGACAGAGAGTCGTTGAGGAAAAATACTACGCTCAGATGGCTATTACTCAGGAAGGCCCTGAGCCTACTCAGCTTGAATTTGAGATAACCAATACCCTTATGGACAAGGACGACTGGCTTGCGCTCCACGTTGAAAACAAGACAGGCGGACTTCCCGAGCTGCTTATCAGAAGCGGCGCGGCAGGCGAGACCACTAACATCACCGGCAGGGACGGTTCCGGTACATATTGGCTCAACAGCGGTTCGCTCAGAGGTTATCTGGACGTTTACAACGGCAGAGGCATTTATGCTCATGAGACCGTTTATTCAGACGACGCCATAAAGGACGCAAAGGAAATGGTTGACAGCGCAAACGCGCTCCTTAACAAGCTTGCTGACGGTACTGCCGACGAGAGCGACGTTCTTCAGCTGAGAAGCCTTATCGGCGCGGACGTTACGGGCACTGCCGCTCCTTATACCGTTACCCTCGGCGGAGTTGAGCTTCTTAACGGAGCAAACGTTTCCGAGATCAAGACCAAGGACGACGAGAACGGAAATCCCGTGTTCTACATAGACGACGGCGCAGGCGAAGAGACCGAGATAACTCTCTCAGGCGACGCGGGCGCAAAGCTTGTGGATATCAGCAATCAGGATAAGGGTATCGAATATTACCGCGATATGCTCAACGCTTTTGTAAGAACGGTTACCGAAGAGTTCAACGCTGTATTCGAGTACACCGACGAGAACGGCGATACTCAGAGCTACGGAAGGATTTTCGAGTGCGGCGACGATTTCAGAACAATGGCGCAGAATTTCAGAGTTGCCGAAAACTGGGAAAAGAATCCTGATTTTATTGCAAATCCCACAGGCGACAATATGTTCGAGGAACTGGACAATACATTTATCAATAAAATGCTCGGTGTTATTGCGGTAGAGCATAAATACGGCGACGGTGTGGTGGAGGATCCCCTTTCCTACAGCATTGAAAAATATGTTGCTCATATCTGCGACGATCTGGGCTCGGAGATCAGCATGGACAAGAGCCTTTACGAAGCTACGGACGTTATGCTTACAGGCGAGGAAAAAGCCAGAAGCTCCGTTATGGACGTAAGCATGGACGAAGAGGGCATCAATATGATGAACTACCAGAAATGGTACAACGCCATAGCAAGAATGATCACCACCATGGACGAGGCCCTTGATAAGCTTATCAACAGCACAGGCTTAGTCGGTCTCAGATAATTGTAAATAGCTGAAAGGATGAATTCCAATGAGAGTTACAAATAATATAACAACCAGACAGTTTCTTGCCAACAATAACCGTCTGCTGACCCGTCAGATACAGAGTGAGAACAGAATCTCCACTCAGCGCAGATTTAACCGCGTTTCCGAGGACATTATAAACGGAAACAAGGCTATGACTATCCGCCGTCAGCTCCGCGATCTTGATATCTATAACGATAACCTTGGAGCGGCAAAGGCGATCTTCAACGCTGCCGAAACAAACCTTACGTCTATCGCTCACGACAACTATATTCCTGTAGAGGAACGTCTTGTTGCTGCGGCAACCGGCACCTATTCGCAGGAGGAGCTTGATATCTTCGCGACAGAGCTTGACGAGATCGCCGACGAAATGGTAAAGACCCTTAACGCCGACTTCTCCGAAAGACAGCTTTTCGGCGGTGCAAGCAACCAGCAAACTCCTTTCCGTATCGAAAGAGTTATGATAAAGGACGAAGCGGGTCAGGTGGTTTTCCCTCCCGATTATAACAAGTACTATAACGCCGACGGTTCCATAAAGCAGGACGTAGAGCTCAGCGATATTCCCCGTACCGTTACCTATAACGGTATCCCCCTTGACTTTGATGTTACAAGCGATATGATCCTTCCTGACGGCTCTGTCGCAACAGCATCCGGCTCATATACGGTCACTGTTCTGGATGAAACTACCAAGAAATGGAAAGACGGTGCTTCCGATATCCGCAGCATCTCCGCAGAGGACGTTTCAAGAGCTCAGGATGAAAAGGACAACTCGGTGCTTTATCCCGGTTCAAAGCCTGTTTACATTGATATCGGTCTTGGAATAAAATATAACGATGACCTTACGGTAGACCCTCAGACGGCTCTTGATGTTTCAATGAACGGCGCCAAGATTACTGGCAACGGTATTGATATTCAGAGAGTTCCCGCGAACGGAAGCAGCACGGGTACAGTTCCCGCCGCTATGTCCGCCGATCTGGCGAACGGTTATCCTGAGGGTGCGGGTATCGTTCCTCTCAGCATTACCGTAAACGGTTCAAGCTATGACCTTAGTCTGGATATGGGCGCGGTTCTTCCCGAAAAGACCGACGGAACGACCTATACAGACGAGGAAATATCCTCGGCTCTCAACACCGCATTCAAAACAGCGTACAAAGCCGCTGCCAAAAAAGATGTTCCTTCCGGCATTTCGCTGAACTACAGCAATAACGAGATCACTCTTGATTCCGGAATAAACAAGGTAGAGATCGGAGCAAACGACTTCGGACTCACAGAGGGCGAGATCACAAGAACCGTTCCTATGACCGAGGACGGAACTCCCGACATTTCGGAAAGATACAGCAAAAACCTTATGCAGCTTGTTCTTGACGCTGCGTCGGCTCTGAGAAGAGGCGATCAGGATACGGTAAACGCCATTATCGACCGCGCAAATGAGGCTAACAACCACATTCTTAAAGAAATTACCACTCTCGGAACAAAATATAATACCATCGAATTCTACCAGAATAAGAACAAGGATTATGAGTACAACCTCAAGGAACGTCAGAATCTTGTTGAGGGTACCGATATGGAGAACGAGATCATAGAGTACTATGCGGTCAAGGCGGCTTATGATGCTACTCTTAAGATCGGCACGCAGGTTCTTCCTCACAGCATTTTTGATTTCATCTAAGAGGCATATTGCTAAAGGTTATTTTTCAGCATGGACGGCTGCAAAGGCTTTGCTGTCCGAGAAAGGCGGGTTATTGATATATGGAGCAACTGCTAAGCATTAAGCATATTCCGATCAAGGTTGAGGTAAACGTTACAAGAGGAGAGTACAAACGCGTTGAAAACAGCGGCTCCAACACTCCTTCGATCAAAGTTTCACCTAAGCAGGGCGGCGGTCTGAGGCTTCAGGCGGAGCCGTACAGAATGGAGATCCCCGAAAGCCGCAACTTTGACGCGTACATTCCATCGGAAAATTACGACAGCGGCTTCACTCTCACATACGAGGCCGTGGCAAAGCTTGCGGACGGCGGAAATTACAATTCCGGCAGCATAAAGCATTCCGGAGATGCAGGACAGTTTTCCGCAAAAAGAGCTTCAAGAAGCATCGAGGCGGTGCTTCAGTCGCTGCCCAAGAGCAGAAGCAGCGCGGTAAGCTACTCCGACGGAGTTCTCAGCGTGAACTATCAGATGACCGGCGGCAGCGAATCGGTTGAGGAGCTTGCTTCGGCTCACCCCGAATTTGAGTTTATTCCCGGCAGCATTGAGTTTATCATCAGTCAGATGCCTGAGCTGGATATAGAATATCTCGGCGATCCGATTTATTTCCCCAGAAGCGCAGACCCCAACTATGAACCCATTGTGGACGTTCTTGTGTAACGGCCGCATTTATAAGGATGTTTGTATATGATAGTTAAAACAAGGGATTTCGGCGAGCAGGACGTTTCAGAGGACAAGATCATAAGCTTTCCCAACGGGATATTCGCTTTCGAGGACGAGCACAGGTTTGTAATGCTGTCTCCCCTCGGCGACGATGTTTACCCCGCATGGCTTCAGAGCGTTGACAACGAAAACCTCTGCTTTATTGTGTTTGACCCATGTCAGATAGTGTCGGACTACTCGGTCACTGCCGACGAGGACAGCCTTAAAGCGGCACAGTTCGGAAAGGATCCGCAGCCCCATTACCTTACTCTTGCGGTAGTTCCCGAAGAGTATAAGGATACTACGGTGAACCTTAAAAGTCCGATACTGGTGAATACCGAAAAAATGCTTGCGGCGCAGACGATAGCTGCGGAAAATTATCCCATAAAGTTCCCCATCTTTAAACCGGCGGAGGTTCCCGCAAAGGAAGCTCCGGTTAAGGAGGGAGACTGATGCTTGTTATAACCCGCAAAAACGGCGAGGGATTCCGCATAGGCGAGAATGTCCGCGTGACCGTTGTGGAAACGGCTAAGGACAGGGTTAAGATCGGTATAGAGGCTCCCTATGACGTGAGGATCATCCGCGACGAGCTTTTCGATACCGAAAGGTTTAACATTCAGGCGGCTGTGCATAAGCCCGCGGCGGATCTGCTTACAATGATAAAAAACCAGCAAAATAAATAATCAAGCGAAAGGATGATGTGCCATGTCGACAATTTCAAACAGCACTAACAGAATGGCAGGTCTTATTTCCGGTCTGGAAACGGAAGACCTCGTAAAGGCGATGACTGCCAATACCAAGAACAGAATAAACTCCAAGCAGCAGAAGCTCCAGACCCTCCAGTGGAAGCAGGAAGGATACCGCTCCATTATTTCCAAGATCAACGATTTTAAGAACAAGTATCTTAAGATCGACGCTGCAAGTTCCATAAAGTCTAACGCGGTTCTGAAAAAGTGCATTGCTACTTCTTCAAACGACAGGATCACCGCTACGGCTTCCTCGGGTGCAACTCCCGCAAAGTATACTATCCGCGAGGCATCGGCTGCTAAAACTGCTTCCGTTACTTCCGGCGGCGCGGTAGCTAAAGGAAGCATAAAGCTTGACTTCTCGGACGCTAAAAGCGGCAAGAACTACGAAGTAAAGGTCAAGCTTGACGGCGCTGAAAAGACCATCGTTTTTGCAGGCGGCGCAAACGCAGCCGAGACAAAGCAGAATTTCCTCGATGCAGCTAACAACGCAATTTCGGACATCACAAGATCCGGTCAGAAATTTGAGATCGGCAGTGATTCCAGACTGGTATTCAACGGCGCGGGAGACAATATTTACCACGTTTTTGAGATAACTGACGGCGGCGCAAATATGAAGGAAGCTCTGGGTCTTGACAGCGACAAGATCAGCCGTATATCCAATTCCGCAAAGCTGGGCGAGATCGGCTTCAACAACAAGCTCGTTTCCGAGGGCGGCAAGTACAACATAAATATCAACGGTGTTTCCTTTGAGTTTACAGATGATACTACCGTTTCCGAAATGGTAAATAAAATCAACAGCTCTGACGCAGGCGTTAAAATGTCTTTCAGCACTGTTGGTCAGTCCTTTACCATTGAGAGTAAGGATACAGGCGCAGGTCAGGAACTGAATATGTATCAGACCGGCGGTAACCTGCTTAACTCCCTGTTCAATATCAGCAGCGACAAGCTGGGTACTTCCTCCGCCGATTCCGCTAAGATCGAGTATGCGGTAAACTACAGCTACACTCAGAAGATAGACGATTCCAAGTTCAAGACAGGTGTTGACGATCCTGCTACAGAAACCTTTGATTTTACGCTCAACATCGACGGTGTGAACAGAAAATTCTCCCTTAATCTGGGCCTTGAAAAGAAGTCGGACGACGACACCTATTCGGGTACCGAAATAAATGAGGCTATCCAGCAGGCATGGGCTATGGAAAAAGCTACTGCCGATGCAAATGGCAAGTCTCTGGGCGATATTGAGCTGAGCTACAGCGCAGACAACGGTCTTACTATCAGCTCCAGCGACCACAAGATCGTTATCGGAGAAAACAACGTTGCTCTCGAAGTCGGCAAAACCAACGAGAGAATGGTTAAGGGCGACGAGATGTATGTTATCGCTCCCGGCGTTGACAGCATGAAGTTCAAGGTAGGCGACAAAGAGGTCGAGGTTACCGCAAACTGGAAAGACGGTATCTCTATCAAGGATCTGGTTGACAATGGTCTTTTCAACATCAGAGGCGACGGAACTCTGGTTGCTACAACAGATATCACAGCCGTTGACGATAATGCAAAGGCTATGCTCAATAAGTATTTCGGCAAGGAGACACTTTCTCCTGCAAAAGAAAATGACGTGTTCACCTCTTACGGCTCAAACAGCATCATTGAGGTAAGCACCGACGGCGAGAACTTTACGACTTATACAAGCGCGACAAACCTCTTTACTTTCGACGGTACCACGATCAACCTTACCGACGTAAAGGAATTCAAGGCGGAGACTGAGGAAGATTACATAACCGTTGAGACCAAAAAGGATACAAGCGGCATTAAGGACGTTCTCAAGAGTTTTGTTGAGGACTACAACAAGCTGCTTGAGGATCTTTACAATGAGGTAAATACATCCCGTCCTAAGGACAGCGGTTCTTACTTTGATCCTCTGACCGAAGAGCAGAAGGACGAAATGGACGCGGACGAGATCGAAAAGTGGGAAGAAAAGGCTAAGACGGGTCTTTTGTACCGTGACAGCACTGTTACAAAGTTCCTTTCCGATATCAGAAACGTTATGTCCAGAGGTATAGGCGGATTTACCCTTAAGGATATGGGTATCGAGCTTACCGATAACTGGCGTGACAACGGCAAGCTGGAGATCGATGAGGCTAAGATGGACAGCGCTATAGAGGCGTATGGCGATAAGATCGCAGACTTCTTTACAGGCGAAAACGGTCTGGCCGCTAAGCTGGAAAGCACTATCGACAGAGCTATTTCCACCAAGACCAAGAGCTACGGCTATCTTACTGCTCTGGCAGGTATGGAGAATACCAAGACTGATACTGACAACCAGATCTACAAGCAGATGCAGTCGATCCAGGATATTATCGACAAGCTGAATGAAAAGTACGAGAAAGAGCAGGAGCGCTATTGGAGCAAGTTTACCACTCTGGAAAAATATATGTCTCAGATGCAGCAGCAGGCATCCTACTTTATGTCGGAATAACAGCTGTACGAAAAACAAAACGATTGAAGCAAGGGGCGGGGGATTTTCCTGCTCCGCTGCTTCTGTATAGGCGAATACAAGTGTAAGCGTGTACCATGAAAGGAATGAAGTCATAATGCAGCAGAATCCGTATCAGAAGTTTATGCAGCAAACCGTTACGACAATGACGCCGGGACAACTGGTGGTTGCACTTTATGACAAAGCCATAACAGAACTCAACAAGGCTGTTTATTACATTGAGGAGGAGCCGAGCATTCCTAATGCACATAACTCCATAATACGTGTTTTGGACATTGTTGATACTCTGGACGCTCACCTTAAAGAAAAGTATGAAATTTCCAAAAGCCTTGCGACTATGTATCAGTATTTCCGTGAAAGCCTTACACGTGCAAATGTAAAAAAAGACGCGAGTATACTGAAGGATCTGATCCCGTTTTTTCAGGAAATAAGAGATGCTTTTGCGGAAGCCTCAAAAGGCTTTTGACATAAGCTGTTTCCCGCGGCTCGTTCCGCGTTTAATACGTTCAGGGAGGCTCTGTGATGAACAATAAACCGCTTTTGAATCTTGTTGACAGAAAGATACATGAAATGGAACGTTACAGCGAGATCACAAACCAAATGCTGTACGAGGACGTAGACGGTGTGGGAGAGCTTCTTGAGGAGCGTCAGAGCATTATTACAGCAATGGACGGTATTTCGCTGGATATCAAGCAGTACATAAGCGAGCAGTCCATCGAGCATCAGGATAAGCTGAACAAGCTGATGAAATTTGAGGATATCGGCGGTCTTAACGGCGAGCTTCTGGAGCTTCAGGAAAAGATCGGACGCGTCCGCGAGCTGAGAGAAAAAATTCTCAAGGACGACGCGGCGGCTTACAGCAGGTTTGAAAAAATGCGCGATGAGCTTCGCGATAAGCTTGAGCAGTCCGCAAAGGGCAAGCAGGTCATCAACTATTTTTCCAATACGTCGACAAATGTTAATAAAGGAAAAAAGTTGAATATTTCAAATTGATGTGTTATAATATTTACTGTCGGGTCGTGTTTTGCGGTCCGACAGCAATTTGCGTCTGTAGCTCAGTTGGATAGAGCGTCAGACTCCGACTCTGAAGGTCGCAGGTTCGACTCCTGTCAGGCGCACCACCACATCTTCCCACAAATGCCTAAACTACGGTGTTTGTGGGATTTTTGTTTTTGCAAAAATGCAGTTTGTCCGCTGTCTGTCCGCTATTAAAAATTTCTGTCTATAAGGCTCACACATCTTCCTTTTTCTTCAAAAACTTAAACGCCCCATCCATTGCATTTGATACCCTCGCCTGTGCCGTTTGGAACATATGCGAATAGACGTTTAAAGTCGTTCCGCTGTTGCAATGTCCTAAAGCGCCTGAAACGGTGGTAACATCAAGGCCAGCAGAGATAAGCGAGCTTGCCGCAAAATGCCGAAAACTGTGCAAACCATAAAATGGTAAGTCATGCTTTTTGCAGAATAGTCTCAGCCATTTGTAGGTTGTGTTTGGGTGCTGTGGCTCGCCGTTCCATTTTGTGAAAAGTCTGTCCGTCTCTACCCAATAGTTGCCGAGCTTTAAAGCCTTGCTTTCTTGTTCTGCCTTAAGTTGTCGGAGCAGTTCCATAATATACGGAGAAATTTTCAGCGTCCGTTGCGAGCGTTTTGTTTTCGTTGTATCAGTATATATTCCTCTGTCAGCAGTCTGATTGGACGTCCGTTTTACACATATAATGTTGTTGATGAAATCAATGTCCTTCCATTCCAATCCGAGCATTTCTCCTCGGCGTAATCCACTGTAGGCCATTAGGTAAAAGAATGCTTTGTATTTAAGCGACTCGTCCTCCATTTTTGAGAGCAGCACTGCCATTTCTTCCTGCGAATAAATTTGCTTTTCCTTGACAATACCATTTTGAACCGTAACCTTTGTGCAGGGATTTTCAGAAACTACACCCATTTTGACCGCATATGATTTCCGTTTATAGTGCGCCAAATAAACAGAACATATTTCAATATGTTACCTAACTTTTCCGCCGAATAACAGTAACAGGTTCATCCTCGGAACAATTCCCGATAAACCTGTAGCAGATGTCAATCCTGATGTGGGATTTACCGTCTATCACTTCCCGCTCATGAATATAAATCTTATCAATCAGCATATGTACAAGCTCGTAATCAAGTTCTGAAATGCCAATATACTGTTCAACAAGCTTTGCAAATGCAGAAGCATTTGCGGAGTTCTTTTCGTTTTCACTCACATAGTCGGAAATTTGCTTGACCCTTGCCTTTAATTCCGATAACTCGTTTTCCATACTGTTTGACATTGACAGAAAACGTTCTTCGGAAATAATGCCGAAAACCTTGTCCTCATAAAGCTTTTGCAGAAGAATATCAAGTTCGGAAATTCTCTTTTTCGCCTTGTCTGCTTCACGAATAAGCGAGGACTTTTCAGCATTTTTGTTTGTATCGGAGGCTTTGCTTAATACGGCAACATACTTGTCAAAATCCTGCTCTGCAAGCGCAGCGTGTCGCCGAACATCGCTCAAAACGACCTCATAAAGCTGTTCAAAGGTTATGTAGTGGTTTGAGCAATAATCTTTGCCGTACTTGACCATAGTCGCACATCTGTATGCTCCCTTGCTGTTTTTATCGCACTTTCTCTTAGAAAATCCGTGCCTTTTACCGCAGTCTGGACAGTAAACAATGCCTCTGAAGATGTTGTCGGGATTTGTGGTTTTGTCACGTGTCTTAACGGATATGCGAGCCTTGACCGTTTCAAAATCACTCTCGCTTACAAGCGGTTCGTGAGTATTTTCAACAACGATCCAATCCTCCTCAGAGTGTTCGATAATGCGCTTGTCTTTAAAAGACTTTACCTCGTGCTTATGACTGACCGTTTTCCCCGTATAAACGGGATTTGTCAGAATACCCTTGATAGTGGATTTTTGCCAACTATATTGGTATTTCGGAAATGTCGGACTGTCTGCATTTCCGTTACGCACTAAATTTTCGGCTCTCGGAATAAGCAGTTTGAGTTCCTGCAATTTGTTTGCGATTTCCCAACAGCTTTTGCCCTCCAACGCCATTTGAAACATCATCTGAACATATGGCGCTTTGTCATTCGGAACAAGCCTCGTTCTGTCGTGTTCGTCCTTGCTGTAACCGTAAGGCGGCATTCCCGATGTACAATCTCCTTTAAGAGCTTTCGTGCGGAGCGCAGACTTTATTTTCTTTGAAATGTCTTTCGCATACCACTCATTTATGATATTGCGAAACGGGGCAAATTCATTTTCTCCTATATCGGAGTCAAAGCCGTCATTTATGGCAATACACCTTATATCATTTTGAGGAAAATAAATTTCGGTGTAATACCCTGTCTGCAAATACTCACGACCCAAACGTGACAGGTCTTTGACAATAACCGTTCCGACTGTAGCGTTTTCCACATCGGCGATCATTCTTTTAAATGCGGGGCGTTCATAATTCGTGCCTGTGAAACCGTCGTCAACATAAAATTCCGTTGGTAAAAAACCTCTTTCATTGGCGTAGGTTTCAAGCATAGCCTTTTGATGTCGTATGCTCATACTATTTCCGCTATGGTAATCCTCATCTTTGCTGTATCTGCAATAAAGTGCAGTTACATTTTTCTGCTGTTTTAACTTCACAATTAAAACTCCTTTCCAAACAGCAGATTATGACTTTAAATATATTATACTGCATAATCCGCCAAAAATCAATATATTATTACAAAAAATGCTCTTGAAAATTGTCTGTTTTTATGGTAAAATTGTCAGGGAGATGATAAAATGGTTTGTAATTTCAGTACGGCTGTAAATTTAATTCAAGAATATATGCGTGAGGACAGCGAGTTGCCGCAAATTGAATTTATCGCAAATCTTTTTCATAGGTTTTATGATGAAAATGCGGATTTCTGCTTTGACGCCGCCTCGGTAAACCGTTGGATAAACGGAGCGTATGCCGTAAGTCCAAAAATACGTTTATTCTACTCCCAAAAGCGAAATAACGAGTATCTCGGTACGGATTTTGAGGAATACACGCTGCCGTATATTTACGATATTTCAATGCTTTCCGAAAAGCTGTACAGCCTTGTTATCTCCGATATGAGCATATCCGAAAACAAAAAGAGTGAACTGACTACCGATTATCCTTTTGAAAACAATGCCGATATTTCCGATTTTATCGGACGAATTATTGCATTTACTCTTGAAAGAAAGTTTACACCAAATACCACTCCCAAAATCGTAACAGGAACATTATCTCCCATAACCGATGATATTATTTTCGGCAATGAACCTCCTAAGCCCTGCAAGCATTTCTGCGGACGCGATACAGAGCTTGAAGAATTGCACCGCTGTATTTCCGAAAATGATAAAATATTTATCACAGGCATTGCAGGAATAGGAAAAAGCGAATTTATAAAGGCATACGCTAAAAAATACAAAAAAGAATATGCAAATATTCTGTATTTTAATTACGGCGGAAGCGTTGAGAAATTGATTACGGATATTGATTTTGCAGATGATATTTTTTCGGACAATAAAGAAATGCGTTTTAAAAAACATAACAGATTTTTACGAAGTCTGAAAAGTGATACCCTAATAATTATTGACAATTTCAATACTGCTGCGCATAAAGAACCAATGCTGCAAATTCTGATGAAGTACAACTGTAAAATAGTTTTCACATCACGCTGCACTTTTGAAATCGGTTATACATACGAGCTTAAAGAAATATCGAACACAGAAACT
>JAAVHI010000102.1 GCA_014799785.1 Ruminococcus sp. | reverse complement strand
TGGACTGTTTTCAACGAACAATACTTTATTTGGAGTTCCGAACATAGTAGGGTCAACATTCAGCCATAGTTTGTTCCGTCCCAAACGTCACACTGTGACGTTTGGGAGGTTTACTTGTCCTGAAACCGTTAAAAGGGGGAGCGGTCGTGTCCGCTCCCCCTCGAAATGCTGTCGCATTTCTCACCCCTTTCACCGTTCCGAACGAAAGGAATTTCGCCGCCTGCGGGCGGCGACCAAAGGGCTCCGCCCTCTGGACTTCTGCGAGCTGGGCTCAGCTCGACCAGCTGATGTCGGCGGTTTCGCCGCCTAAAGAGTTGTTACATAATGCGTGGTGCGTTAAATCAAAATTTATCACTCCTATTAACAAGCAAAGGATAGAATTACCGAAAAGCAATTCTATCCTTTTGTTATATCTCTTTTTTCGCATTTGCAAGCATTAGCTTGATACGGTTCTCCTGATTGACCCGTGTAGCTCCCGGGTCGTAGTCCACCGCAACAATATTCGCCTGCGGGAAAGCCTCCTTGATAACGCGGGACATTCCCTTTGCAACAATGTGATTCGGCAGGCAACCAAATGGTTGAGTGCAGATTATATTCTCCACGCCGCCGTGGGCAAGAGCAGCCATTTCCGCGGGGATAAGCCAGCCCTCTCCCATCTTCACGCCCTGATGCATATACTTGTCCGCATAGGCGCGCAAGTCCTCGAAATCGTGGGGCGGGTCAAACTCGCCATGCTCTTTCATAACGGCGATCATCTGCTTCTGCATATGGTATATCAGCTTGTAGGCAATGCCGAAAATTCTGGTCGTGCCGTTGCTGAAATTGTAGATAGTCCCGTCGTTGACGGTGTTCACCGCGCAGTACAGACAGAAATCCAGAAAAGCGGGAACAACAGGCTCGCAGCCCTCGGATATCAGAAAATCCTCCAGATGATTGTTTGCGAGGGGAGAGTACTTTACGTAAATCTCACCCACTATACCCACGCGTATTTTCTTTTCCTTTGTCCGCTCAACTGCGGAAAAGTCCGCAAGAATTTCGCGGTAAAGCTTTTTAGTTTTGCGGTATCCGCCCTTGCGGAAAAGCTCCGATATCTTGTCCCGCCACTTGTCGAGGACTGCCTTGCTGTCCCCCTTGTGTACCTCGTAGGCGCGGCAGGTGTTGTAGAGGCTCATGAGGATATCTCCGTACAGCACGGCGTAAAGCATTTGCAGGAACATTCCCGCGGTTATCTTGAAGCCGCTGTCCTTTTCAAGTCCGCTGAAATTCAGGGACAGCACGGGTATCTGGGGAAACTCCTCGTCAAGCGCCTTTCTCAAAAGGTGTATATAGTTTGAAGCGCGGCAGCCACCTCCAGTCTGGGAGATAAGCAAGGCGACCTTGTTCACGTCGTATTTTCCGCTTTTCAGCGCGTCGATGAACTGTCCGATAACAAGCAGTGCGGGGTAGCAGGTGTCGTTGTGGACGTGCTTCAAGCCCTCGTCCACAACGCTTCTTGCGGAGGACGTGAGCAGCTCCATTTTGTAGCCGTTATTGCGGAAAATTTCCATTATAAGACCGAAATGTATCGGCAGCATATCTGGTATGAGAATTGTGTGGGTATGCTTCATTTCGGGGGTAAATTTTGCGTTGGACAAAGAAAAAGCACTCCTTTTAGAGGGTAGAGATTAGAGGGTAGAGGATAGAATTTTGCTGACCGATAAATCAGAATTTAACTTTCTAAAACAATAAAATCAATTCCTTTATTTAAGTTTTCAATTATATCTGAAATTGAATCTTCGTCCGTATCACGATAAACAAAGGCAGGTGACTGCATCACATCTCCGCATACATCTAATACTAAAAACTCAACAAATCTATATGGACGAAAATCTGGTTCAGAAATTGAAATCTGTGCAATATATCGTTCATTATCTATATCTGCAATAATAACATCAGACTTGTCTTTTTGGATTTCCACTTTTATAGTATCATATTTTTTGGAAATGTCATAAAGCCATTGTCGTACAGATTGAATTACTTCGTCAAACATGAAAGAAACACCTCTTTAAATGCCAATTTATCGCTCCGAATTATTAGCTCAATCCGCCGCCATAGCCGCAACAAGACTTCTCAGTCTTATCTTCGCCGCGCCCAGATTGTTTATCTCGTCAATTTTAAGCTGTGTATAGAGCTTTCCGCCGCTTTCGAGAATGGAACGCACCTCGTCCGTGGTGATAGCGTCAATTCCGCAGCCGAAGGAAACAAGCTGTACAAGCTGCATATCGGGCTGTGTGGTGACATACTTCGCCGCACGGTAGAGACGGGAATGATAAGTCCACTGGTTCAGGACGGTAAGCTCGGGCGTGTCCGCAAGGTGAGCAACGCTGTCCTCGGTTATTACAGCCAGTCCGAGGCTTGTGATAAGCTTCTGGATACCGTGGTTTATTTCGGGGTCGATGTGGTAGGGACGTCCCGACAGTACGATTATCGGCATTTTACGCTCACGCGCCTTTTTGACGATCTCCTCGCCCTTTTTCACAACGTCTGCAAGGTAGTTTTCCATGGCCGCCATAGCCTTGCTCCAGACCGCTTTCGCGTCCTTTTTGGTAACACCGTATTTGGCAAGGGACTTGCTCATTACCTCGGCAAAATGCTTCTCCAGATTTATGTCAATGTACGGGTGCATGAAGTTGTCGTCGTTAAGCTCACCCACGTTTGCTTTCAGCAGTTCGGGGTAGTACGCAACCACGGGACAGTTATAGTGGTTGTCGCTTTGTCCCTCGTCAATATTGTAGCTTTCGCAGGGGTAGAAGATGAAATCCGCGCCCCGTTCAAGCAGACTTAAAATATGTCCGTGAGCAAGCTTTGCGGGATAGCATACCGTATCCGAGGGAATGGTGTGCTGACCCTTGTAGTATATGTCGCGGGAGCTTTCCTCGCTGACTATAACCTCGAAGCCAAGGTCTGTAAACACCCTGTGCCAGAAAGGAAGCTGCTCGTAAAATCCCAGACAAAGGGGAAGTCCCACCTTTGCTTTGGGAGAAGCGGGCTTCTCGTTCACAACGCTTAACAGGCGGTCGTATTTGTACTCGTAAAGGCAGAGCTTTTCCTCGGTGGAAGATATTCCCGCGCCCTTTTCACAGCGGTTTCCGCTGATAAACTTTCTTCCGTCCCCAAAGCTTATAACCGTCAGATTACAGTGCGCCGTACAGCCGCCGCAGTTTCTCTGCTTTGCGGAGTAGGTGAAATTCTCAAGCTGTTCCGCGGTGAGCATTGAGGTCTGTTCTTTTCTGTTTTCCTTAGCGTACAGGGCGCAGCCGAACGCTCCCATAAGACCCGCGATCGCGGGTCGGACAACGTTCCTGCCAAGCTCCAGCTCAAAGGAACGCAGCACCGCGTCGTTGAGGAACGTTCCTCCCTGAACAACAATGTGCTTTCCAAGCTCGTCCACGGATTTTGCGCGGATAACCTTATAGACCGCGTTTTTGATTATGGACGAGGAAAGTCCCGCGGAAATATCCTCCACGGACGCGCCGTCCTTCTGCGCCTGCTTAACGGAGCTGTTCATGAAAACCGTGCAGCGCGAGCCAAGGTCAACAGGCTTTTCGGCGAAAAGTCCCAGCTGAGAAAATTCCGCGATATCGTAGCCCATGGCAAGTGCGAACGTCTGTATAAAAGAGCCGCAGCCCGACGAGCAGGCCTCGTTCAGCATAATGCTGTCGATAGCCTTGTTTTTTATTTTAAAGCACTTGATGTCCTGACCGCCGATGTCGATAATGAAGTCAACCTCGGGCTCGAAAAAGCTTGCCGCCTTGTAGTGAGCGACCGTCTCAACAATGCCGTGGTCTATTCCCAAACCCGCCCTGATAAGATCCTCGCCGTAGCCGGTTACCGCCGAGGAGACTATCTTTATTCTGTCCCCCGCAAGGGCATAGATGTCCTTTAGCTTTGCGGAAATAATATCCAGCGGTCTGCCCATGCTGGAGCAATAGTGCTGATACAGAAGCTCTCCCTCGGGCGTGATAAGCACAAGCTTTGTGGTGGTTGAACCCGCGTCGATACCAAGGTAAGCCTCTCCCTCGTATTTGTTTATATCCGCATATTTCAGGTCGAACTGCCTGTGTCTTGCAACAAAGCTTTCGTACTCCTCCTTGGAGCCGAAAAGCGGCTGACCTGTAATAATATCGTCTTTCATTTCGGCATTTTTCAGACGCTCGGTAATTTCGTCAATGTGCATAGGCTCAACATTTTCCTTTGCGTAAAGAGCGCAGCCGAACGCCATAAAGCATGGCGCGTTTTCGGGGAAAACAGCGTTCTCGTCGGAAAGCTTAAGACTGTTCACAAACGCCTTGCGAAGTCCCTTCTGGAAAGACAGAGGGCCTCCCAAAAACAGGACTTTACCCTTTATCTCACGACCCTGAGCAAGTCCCGAAACGGTCTGGTCAACAACCGCCTGGAAAATCGAAGCGGCAATGTCCTCACGCTTTGCTCCCTGATTGAGCAGGGGCTGAATGTCCGACTTTGCGAAAACTCCGCACCGCGAAGCTATGGGGTAAAGCTTTTCCGCGTTCAGAGCGAGCCTGTCAAGCTCGTCCGTTGTGATTCCCAAAAGGGTAGCCATCTGGTCTATAAACGCGCCCGTGCCTCCCGCGCAGGAGCCGTTCATACGCTGCTCAACTCCGCCCGTCAAGAAGATTATTTTCGCGTCCTCACCGCCAAGCTCGATAACAACGTCCGCGTCGGGATAGCTGTGGTTAACCGCAATAAACGCGCCGAAAACCTCCTGCACAAAGGGAAGTCCCGAAGCGTTTGCCAGACCCAGTCCCGCCGAGCCGGTAATGCTCAGACGGAACTCGCAGTCAGAATACTCCTCCGCTATTTCGGAGAGCTGTTCCTCCACGGTCTCACGCACCTTTGAAAAGTGCCGCTGATACCGCGAGCGGATAATATTGTCTCCCTCGTCCAGAATAACCGTTTTGACCGTTGTGGAACCAACGTCAACACCAAGCGAAAAAATTTTACTCATAGTTATAATTCCTTTTTAATATACAGATTTTGCAAATTAATCTTTATAGTGACCTTTGCAGGAGGATATAACGATAGCCCCGTCCTTTTCACGGTAAACAATTCTGTTTTCATCGTCAATACGCCTGCTCCACCAACCCGCTTTATTTCCTTTAAGCGGTTCAGGTTTTCCGATACCGTCGGTTGTATTTCTTTGAATATCCTTGATCAGCAAATTTATGCGTTTAAGCGTTTTTTTATCCTGACTTTGCCAATAGCAATACTCTTCCCATGCAAGTTCATTCCATAGTATCTTCATCGTCGTCTACCTCGATAAGCTCATGCTCTGTAAGCTTTGCCCTGCCGCTTTCAATGTCGTCTATGATTTTTTCAAGATATTTCATATTTTTTTCCGAATAAAACGGGTCGGCAGTTATTTCAAACGGAATACGCTGTTCCCTGCCGACCTTTGTCAGAAACATGGTTATAGCCGCGGACATAGTGAGTCCCATTGCTTTCAAAGCGCGCTCTGCGCTTTCTTTTACCTCATCATCTATTCTAAAATTTATCTGTGTCATATAGATCACTCCTCTCACTGATAGTATATCACATTTGTATATACAGTGTCAAGTGACTGCTATATATTTCTATGGCGTCATTTGGAAATTTTCAAAGAGATATCAAACGCCTTTACCGAGTGAGTAAGCGCGCCCACGGAAATAATATCCACACCGGTCTGTGCGACCTCCGCCGCGTTTGCGAGGGTAATATTTCCCGACGCTTCAAGGACGGATTTGCCGCCCGCAATTTTAACGCATTCCGCCATCTGCTCCACAGTCATATTGTCGAGCATGATAACGTCAGCCTGACAGTTCAAAGCCTCCCAAAGCTCTTCAAAGCTGCGTACCTCGACCTCTATCTTTACCATGTGTCCGACCTTTGCGCGGAGAGCGGCAACCGCGTTTGAAAGGCTGCCGTAAGCGTCGATATGGTTGTCCTTGAGCATTGCTCCGTCGGAAAGATTAAAGCGGTGATTTTTTCCTCCGCCGACAACTACCGCGTACTTTTCCAGCGCGCGAAGTCCGGGGAGGGTCTTTCTTGTTTCCGCAATGGAACACTTTGTTCCCTCGCAGCACTTCACGTATTTAGCGGTCTCGGAGGCGATACCCGACATATGCTGCAAAATGTTAAGAGACGTCCTTTCACCCTTTAAAATGGACTTGGTGCGTCCCGTAACGGTAGCGATAACGTCGCCCTTGCAGACCTTTCCGCCGTCCTTTATTTTTATCTCAGACTTCACATCTCCGTCAATAAGCGTGAACACCCTCAGCGCACAGTCAATTCCGCAGAGAACGCCCTCCGCCTTTGCAATAAAGCTTGCGGTGGAAACGTCCTCATCGTCAAGCAGATAGTCGGTGGCCAGGTCTATGTAGTTTATGTCCTCAGCCAGCGCGCGGGTGATGATGTCGTCAATGTAAAAATTTGGTAAGTTCATTTTATCAGTTCTCCTTTTAAGTGTTATATTAAAAATTTACAGGATGATAAATGGAAATTTGTTTATATTTTTCCATCTTCAACAAGTTTTTCTTTTATTTGATCAATAAAAGGTCGCATTCTACGATATGCTTTTTTGCTTAAATCTAACTCATAACTAATACCTTTTCTTCGTTCTGCGATAATATGAATACCGTTTCTATATGAGTATATTTCAATTATCTCAGATGGCAAATCCACTTCAATTTCATCAGTCCCAGTAAATTTATGAATTAGCCCTAAACGTTCTGCTGTTCTGCATTTTTCATCAAACCTAATTTTTGATTCTTCTCTTTTCTTTTTAGCATAATAAAATGGTATAATTTTTTTGCTATCATGCAATAGTGCATTTTGCAATATATCTAGCTTATCCTGTGGAATTGATATTTTTATTGGTATATCATGGTGCATTAAAGAATCAAACTCAACAGTATTTGAATAGTACGTACTTAATACATACTCTATTACAGCTTCGTAAATTGACGCATAAGCCAATATCTGATTACGTACCTCAAATGTTAAATTTTCATCTTTTGCCTCTATACCCTCATAAAGTTTATATGCAAATCTAATTGCTTTGAACTCGCCAATAATACGATTCCTTAACTCTTCATCTTGAATAAAACAAAATTCATTTTTATACCATGAATTATCAGCTAAATGATTTGTACAATAAAGCTCTATTTCATTCTTAAGTTCTTTTGAAAAGGCCATCTATTATTCTCCGCTATATTATAAATTTTAATTTATCATTTATCAACATAATCCACATTTGCTATCAGCTACACACCTTCAACCGCAAATGACAGCGCCGCACCGATACTGTCATGAATAAGCAGATCAGCTTTGCCGTCCTTTTCCGTAGCGGTCTTGTTTATCAGCACAAGCTTGTTTCCGCTGTAGTACTCGATAAGTCCGCTCGCAGGGTAAACCGACAGGGACGTGCCGCCGATAATAAGCATATCCGAATTTTTGATAGCGTCTATCGCTCCGTTGACGGTAGCGCTGTTCAGACCCTCCTCGTACAGCACCACGTCGGGCTTTACAAGTCCGCCGCAGTCAAGGCAGGGGGGAGGCCCGTCAAGGCTCTTGATATATTCCGCGGTATGCATTTTTCCGCACCGCAGGCAGTAATTCCTGTGTACCGAGCCGTGAAGCTCGTACACCGTCTTGCTGCCCGCCGCCTGATGCAGACCGTCTATATTCTGTGTAACGACCGCTTTAAGCTTTCCCATTTCCTCCAGCTTTGCAAGGGCAATGTGCGCCTTATTAGGCTTAGCGTCAAGACGCAGAAGCTTGTCGCGGTAAAATTCGTAAAAATCGTCAAGGTGATTGCAGTAAAATGTCCTGCTCAGAATCGTTTCGGGAGGGTACTTGTATTTCTGATTATAGAGACCGTCCACGCTTCTGAAATCGGGTATGCCGCTTTCGGTGGACACGCCCGCGCCGCCAAAAAACACGATGTTGTCAGACTCGCTGACCCACTGCCTGAGCTGTTCCAATTTGTCCATAATAATCTCCCTTTTTCTTGTCTTTTTATTTTTTTTCGTATATGCAGTACCTGAATGTCAGTCCCTCGAATTCATGGTCGTCCGATGTGTTCATCAGAAGCCATTCGGGATCCTCGTCAAGGTTTGGGAAAAATACGTCCGCGTCCGGCTTTCCGCTGACCTTTGTGATGATCGCATCATCGCAGTAGGGCAGCATATCGCGGTATATCGCTCCGCCTCCCACAACAAAAACTTTGTCTCTGTCCTTTATCAGGTTAAGGACTTCCTCAACGTTTCTGCAAACATCTGCGCCGTCGCAGGTAAAATTTATATCCCGCGACAAAATGATGTTGCTTCTGTCCTTGAAGGGCTTGCCGTTCGGCAGTGACTGCAAGGTCTTTCTGCCCATAATTATAGTGTGATGTAAAGTTGTTCTGCGGAAAAATTTCTTGTCATCGGGGATATTGAAAAGCAGGTCATTGTCCTTGCCGATTCCCCAGTTTTCGCTTACAGCGGCAATTGCAGTAATCATTAAAATCCGCTCCCTTTCTTTTATGCAGTACTCTGTACCGTTTCGGCACAGCTTTTGGCAGGTTCGCAACAGTCATTATATGCGGGGACAAAAACCGCGTCCCGCATAAATTTGTGTGCAAATACATTTGTTTACTGCCGTAAGTTTGTATTATACCATACTTTTTTATACAGAACAAGGCGGTTTCCGCGTTAAATAAGTGAAAAAAACGTCGATTAAGTGAAAAGCATTTTCGGGATACTCTCTGCTGAAACTGTCATAAAAATCACACTTTCAATGCAGCGCTGCAAAGAAAAGTATAACGCCGAAAATTACAAAAACTATCCCGCCTATCCTTGTGAATAATATACCTGCGTCGGAGGGCTCAACATCCTTCGGCATACCGTGCTCTATCCACCACGCGTCTTCGGGAAAGATCACCTGTAAAACGCCTATCAGGACAACTACCGAGGGAATTACCAATGAATAAATTTTACGGATAGTATCGTCGGACATCATAAAAATTCCTCCCTTTAAGTGCAGCGCAAAACCGTATGCCTAAATCGCCACGGGGAACTTGACTTCCTCAGGGTTGTATTCGTATCCCTCTAAAGCAAAGCTGTCAGGAGTGAAATCGTAAAAGTCCGTTACCGACTTGTCAAGGGAAAATTTCGGCGCGGGATAGGTTCTGCGTTCAATAAGCTCCTTGATAATGGGAATGTGCCTGTCGTAAATGTGCGCGTCCGCAATGACGTGGACAAGCTCCCCGACTTCAAGTCCGCTCACCTGTGCGAACATATGCACAAGAGCGGCGTACTGGCAGACGTTCATATTGTTTGCCGCGAGAAAATCCTGTGAACGCTGATTCAGAATGGCGTTAAGCTTGTTCCCCGACACATTGAAGGTCATACTGTAGGCACAGGGGTACAGATTCATTTCGGACAGGTCGTGATGATTGTAAATGTTTGTCATTATCCTGCGGCTTGCAGGATTGTGCTTCAAATCGTACAAAACCCTGTCCACTTGGTCAAATTCGCCCTCGGAGTACTTGTGCTTTACTCCGAGCTGATAGCCGTAAGCCTTGCCGATTGAGCCGTTCTCGTCCGCCCAGCTGTCCCATATGTGAGCGTCCAGATCGTGTATGTTGTTGGATTTTTTCTGCCATATCCATAAAATTTCCTTGACCGCGGTCTTGAAAAACGTCCTGCGGAGGGTCATAATGGGAAATTCCTCGGACAGATCGTAGCGGTTCACAATGCCGAATTTTTTTATCGTGTGGGCCGGCGCGCCATCCTGCCATTTTGGACGGACGTCCATATTCTCGTCGGATACGCCGTTTTCCAGAATATCCTTTACATTAGCGATAAAAATTTCATCTGCGCGGCTCATTGGCTGCCCTCCTAAAATATAATTATATAATATTATATCATATTTGCGGCGAAATTTCAACAATTTTTGAATAAAATCTAATTATCATAATTTACGGCAAAACGGACGGCAAATGTACACGCCATTCACCGTCCAAAACAAAAATTTATTGAAGCCCCAATGCTCTTGAAGCTATGGCAAAATACACAAAAAGCGCAAGAGCGTCTACAATAGTGGTTATGAACGGACTTGCCATAACCGCAGGGTCGAAGCCGATTTTTTTTGCAAGCATAGGCAGGGAACAGCCTACAAGCTTTGCTATGATTATAACGCAAAAAATTGTTGCCGCAACAACGCCGCCTATAACCGCGCCCTTACGGTCGATAAACATGACCTTTCCGAAAGCGATAACAGCGATCGTAGCGGCGCACATTATGCCTACCCTGAACTCCTTCCACATGACCTTGAAAATGTCGCGGAAGCTTATCTCGTTAAGTGACAGACCGCGGATTATCGTTACCGAAGCCTGACCTCCCGAATTTCCTCCGGTGTCCATAAGCATAGGTATAAACACGGTCAGCGCAGGGACTATCGCCAGCGCGTCCTCAAAATGAGAAAGTATTGTTCCTGTGAAAGTAGCGGACACCATAAGCAGTATGAGCCACGGTATGCGCTGCTTGTATATCTTGAATATGCCTGTTTTCATGTACGGCTTCTCCGAGGGGAGCATAGCCGCCATCTTTTCGATATCCTCCGTGTCCTCGTCACGGATAACGTCCATAGCGTCGTCGAACGTAACTATTCCCACGATACGGTTTTCGTTGTCCACAACGGGCATTGCGGCAAAATCGTATCTGGACATGGTTCTCGCAACATATTCACGGTCGTCATGAGTATTTACGGATATCACGTTGGTTTCCATAATATCCTCGATAATTGTGTCACCGTCCGCGACAAGCATATCCAGAACGGTAATGATACCCAAAAGCCTGCGGCTTTCCGTTACATAGCAGGTATAAACCGTTTCCTTGACAAGACCGATCTTGCGTATCTGGTCAAAGGCCTCATGTACTGTGAAATCCTTTCTGAGGTACACGAACTCGGTTGTCATTACCGAGCCTGCGCTGTCCTTGGGATAATCAAGAAGCTGATTGATCTGCTTTCTCGTATCGCTGTCGGTGTTCCTCAGGATACGGGACACCACGTTTGCGGGCATTTCCTCGATGATATCAACGGTATCGTCGATGTAAAGCTCGTCTAAAACGTACCGAAGCTCACGGTCTGAAAAAGCATTGATAAGTACCATCTGGGTATCGCTGTCCATGTAAGTAAACGTTTCTGCCGCAAGCTCCTTTGGGAGAATGCGGTACAGCAGGATAAGCTCCTTTTCGCCGAACTCCTCGTCGGCTTTCATTTCTTCAACGAGATACGCGATATCCGCAGGATTCATTTCCTGAAGATCTGATTTAAGTTTGACAAACTGCTTGCCGCTTATAAGCTCTATTGCAAGCTCTTTTTCCATAAAAAAACCTCCTATTCCAGAATTGAACAGAAGGCACAAAACAGCGCTGCCTGAAATTTCTTTCGGGCAGAAACGCCAAAAGCCGTCCTGCGGGCACAGCTGTACACGCAAAAGCTTTCGGCATATTATTGACGAGGCGATGAAACGGACGCCGCGGGCGCACCTGTCTCAAAGCCGCAACTTCGCGGTTTTATGCCCTTACCGTTATCGGCGTCCATACAGTTTCACTCCTTTATAGTCTTATAGCTATACATTCAGTATACATTAATATTATACACAATTTTGTATACCTTGTCAATGAAAACTTTTGTTAAAGCAGTGATATTGTTCAAATGACGAAACGCAGGAAATTTTTTCCCGAAAGAAAAACGGCGCGTTCCGAACCGGAACGCGCCGCCTTTTTTATTTACTTACGCTTCGACAGCGGGCTTTTTAACTATGCTCAGGACGCGTACAATAACGGTGCTGAGGCAAAGATTGATAAGGGTCTCCACAACGAAATTAAGTCCCACAAAGCCAATGATAAGGTATGCTCCAACGTTGGCAAAGCCTGCGCCGGCAGCCCATTCGCTGATGGTATCGTAGAAAAATACCAAGCAGCCCAGCAGGAACACTCCCGTATTCACCACGGGACACACTATCGCCGCCGCAAGAATTGCCGCCCAGCGGTTCTTGTTTTCCAGCAGCCTGTAAACAGCCGCTGCCGCAGCTCCCGCAAAAACGCCTTTAAGTATGCAGGTTATTATCGTTCCCGGTACGCTGACCGCAAGGAACAATTCCGCGTCGGTCATAAGCACTACCACTCCGAAAACAAATCCCAGCCATGCGCCTGCTTTCCAGCCGTACAAAGCCGCTCCCACCACTATGGGGACAAGCACCAGCGTAATGCTGAACGTTCCGAATCTGATGCCGATAGCCAGCGCCTGAAGCACGATAACGATAGCGGTAAGCACTCCCATTACCGCAAGCATAAGGGTTTTCTCTCTTGTTTTTGACATAAAAACTACCTCCTACTGCCGTTCCGTTTTGAGGATACAGCGTAATACGGCATTACAAATTGTTACGCGTTTCTCTTATACAGCACGTACAAGCCGTCTATGAGCAAGGTATCGTCCAGTATAAACTTTTCGCGGCAGAACGGCAGTATTGCAGGAGCAAGTCCTCCCGTAGCGATAACAGCGGCGTCCTGACCTATGGCTTCCTTATAGCGCACAGCCATTCCGTCCATCATGCTTGCGGTACCGATAATGCTTCCCGACTTCATGCAGTCCACGGTATTCGTGCCGATAAGAACATTTCCCGAAAGCTCCGTGTTTATGTCGGGCAGAGCCGCGGCAGCCGAGGACAAAGCCTTCAGCGACACCTTTACTCCGGGGATTATCGAGCCGCCCAGAAAGAACCTGTTTCTGTCGATTGCGGAAATGGTGGTAGCCGTGCCCAGATCAAAAATAATGCAGGGCGGGTCGTACTTTTCCATTGCACCCACAGCGCCGCACACAAGGTCTGCGCCGAGAGCGGCAGGGTCGTCTATCTTGATGTTGACGCCCGTTTTGATGCCCGGTCCCACCGTAACGATCTTGCTGTCCGTAAGACGTTTGACTGCCTGCTTGAAAACAGGCGTAAGAGGAGTTACCACGCTTGATATTGCCGCGCCGTTTATATCCTTGGCGCAGTAGCCGTAAAGCGCAAGAATTTCGCTGAATCTGACTGCATACTCATCCGCCATAAGAGCGGTTTGAGTTGCGATGCGCGAAAGGAACAGCAGCTTGTCGTTTTCAAAGCCGCCGAGAACAATGTTTGTATTTCCCGCGTCAACGGTAAGAATCATTGCAAGTCACTCCCAACAATTTTGTATTGCCGATATTAATTATACACGATTGCATTCTTTTGTCAATAGCAAAAATGTTAACAACGCAAAAATCAATTTGAAGAGGTAAATTTTGATTTAGCGGGGAGCCCCCGCGGGCTGAGTCACCCCATGTAAAATGTTCAGAACATTAATTTTGTTATGCCCCCTCAAGGGGGCGGGTAAATTTTTATTTGGCACAACATTTAGGCGGCGAAGCCGCCGACTAAAGCTGGTCGAGCTGAGCCCAGCTCGCAGAAGTCCAGAGGGCAGAGCCCTTTGGTCGCGCTCCGCAGAGCGCGAAATTCCCTCCTGCG
>JAAVHI010000101.1 GCA_014799785.1 Ruminococcus sp. | reverse complement strand
TGATATATATCGGGTTTTGAAAATATCTTAAATTTAATTTCAGGAGGAATTTCTTATGAAAACAGCAGTTATTTTTTGGAGTGGAACAGGCAACACCGAAGCTATGGCGCAGGCAGTCGCAGAGAGCGCGGGAGCAGAGCTTTTCAGCGTTTCGGACTTTTCGGGAAATATTGAAGATTATGACGCGATAGCCTTCGGCTGCCCTGCAATGGGTGCAGAGGTACTTGAGGAAAACGAGTTTGAGCCGTTTTTCTCCGATATTGAAAATAAGCTTAACGGAAAGAAAATTGCGCTTTTCGGTTCATACGGCTGGGGCGACGGCGAGTGGATGAGAAGCTGGGAGGACAGAGTGAAGTCAGACGGAGCAGTACTTATAGGCGGCGAGGGCGTTATTGCCAATGAAACACCGTCAGAAGAAGAACTTGCAAAATGCGCGGAGCTTGGAAAAATGCTTGCAGAATAACAACTGCTGATATGCGGGGCCGGCGCCCATACCGCCGAGTTACGTGGACGTCAAAGGATTTCAAGAATATAAAGCGGCGGTGTGTGAATCGCTTACAGCACGGTAGCCTTTAAGCGGCATTTTTAATTTTAATTATCCAACGAGTTTATAATAGCCTCCACGATTTCAGGTTCGTACCATGTAAGCTCGCTGCGGTTGAAGATACCGAAAAGCTCGTTGCCCGAATCATGGTAGCCGTTATCCCACCACACGCAGGGAATACCGTATTTTTCGGCAGTACTGATATAATGCGAAGCCCATTTTGCCACCTCGTCGGTGTTGCTGATATACCAATCCTTGTCGATCATTTTTGATACGCTGCCGTACTCGGTAATAATAACAGGTATGCCCTTGCTGACAAAGGTATTATTAAGACTATCAAACAGCGAATTAATTTCAGCGGCGCAGGAATCGTCAAATACAGCGGTATTCCAGCTTTCTCCCACGGAATCATAGGTAAAGCGATACGGCGTGTAGGCGTGTATGGAAACGCCTATATGCTCGTCGTTGGGAATTGTCAAATCGTTTATTGCAGAAGCAACGGGCTGCGCCGCAAATGTGGTTATAAGCAGCGTCCTCGCCCCATTGTTTCCGCCTGTTTTGCGGACTGCTTCAACAAATACGGCGTTGAGCTGATTGAGGCAGTCCCTGCCTTCCTCCGTGCCGCCGTTCCACTCGTTTGCACCGCCAACAATGCGAGGTTCGTTAAGTCCCTCAAAAACAAGATGGTCGCCGTAATCCTTAAAATGTTCTGCAACCTGCGTCCACACAGCGGCAAACTGTACCTTTACATCATCAAGACCGTCATACTTCGGCTTTATCCAGTTGGTTTCATGGTGGGTATTCAAAATAACATACATATCATTTTCAAGAGCGTAATCAACAACTTCCTCAACACGGTTTATCCATTCCTCGTCCACCGTGTAATCGGGAGCTTCCCCCATGTGACCGTCCCATGTGGTGGGAATTCTTATGGTGTTGAAGCCCGCATTGTATACCTCGTCTATCATTTCCTTTGTCGTAACAGGATTTCCCCAAGCTGTTTCGCCGCCCTCGGCGTCCATTGTGTTGCCCAAATTCCAGCCTGCGCCCATTTCGGCGACAAGCTCCACGGAAGATATATCCCGCATTTCCCCCAGCGGACGGGTGTCTTCATTCTTTTTTTCGCAGGCGGAAAGTGACATTATCAAAGCCGCCGCAGATATTGCAGAGATAATTTTCTTCATACAAATGCTCCTTTCTATAGTGCTTTAAGTATATTTTCAAGTTCAGCCGAATAATGCTGCTCGGTAATTCCGAAATCCATGCCTTTGTAAGTCCAAGTCGCCCGCGAAATGCCGTACTTTTCAAAAACGCTGTGAATGTCACTATACCATTCGGCGGTATCTTCAATATCGGCGCGGTCTATAACTCCGTACTCTCCACAGTAAAGCGGCACGTTTGCATTTTCCGCCGCTGTTACCGCTTCTGCAATAAGTTTTTCCATAAATTCCGCGCCCATTTTATCCGCGTTTTTCAGTCCCGAACCAAAGCATTGTATTTCCTCGGAGCGTTTGCGGTACTCCTCAATATCGGCGGGATAACCTATGCTTTTATCGGCAATAAGGGGCTGCCATGGCGCAAGCTGGTGTGTAAATAAAAACGGCTCGTAAAAATGAAAATTGTACACAATGTTATCGTCGGCAGGAATTTTCAATTCCGCAAGAGTGTGAACGCTGTTCCATTGAGTGCCGCCGATAATTATTTTTATATCGGGAGCATATTTCCTTATTTCCCCTATCGCTTCGGAAGCAAGTCTGCTCCATTGTTCGCTGTCCGCCGCTGTAATTTCATTAAGCAGTTCAAAGGAAACGTTTTTACATTTGCCGTAACGCTCGGCAAATCTTTTCCATATAGAGATAAAACGTTCTTGAAGCTCATTACTTCCGAACAGGGAATTTTTATCCGCCTCATCAAAGGAATATCCTTTTGTTTTATGCAGGTCGATAATTATGTTAAGACCGTGTTTTCCGCACCATTCTATACAATCGTCAATGTGCTTATAGCCGCTTTCCGAGGGAGTACCGTCCTCGTCCTCAATGACCATGTAATCAACAGGCATTCGGACATGGTCAAGCCCCCAGCCTGCAATTTTTTCAATATCATTTTCCGTAATAAAGCTGTTATAGTGATTTTCGGAATATTCCGCGCATTGTGAAAGCCAGCCTCCGAGATTTATTCCGCGCTTGTAACCGTCAAAGCTTTTCATTGTTATACCTCCTTAAAAATAACCATATTCCATGAATGGGGAGAAAGAACAATTCCCTCCGATACAGACTTTTCAGCAGGAACAACATTGTTGGGTTCGTCCGCAGTATTAACGGCTTTCAGGTCATTTCCCTCTATAGCGATATGCTGAATGGGACGGTAATTTTCGTACCCCGAAATACTTAATTCAACCGAACAGCTTTCGTCAAGAGAACGGTTTACAACAAACAACGCAAACTCTTTTTCGTCCTCCGAAATAACCGCCGCAGAATCAATATACGGGATATTTTCTTTGCCTCCCGCGGCATAAACGCCGCATTCGCAGACCGCTTCAAGAGCCGTTCCTCTGCCGTACCCCGAGGTGTACATAAAGGGATAGAAAATCGTCTGCGCCCATATTCTGCCGCCGGTTTCTGTCATAATAGGAGCGATTACATTTACAAGCTGTGCAAGGCAGGCAATTTTTACTCTGTCGCTGTTATTGATAAGAGTAATAAGCAGATTTCCCAGCACGACAGCGTCCTCAAGGTTATAAATATCCTCAAGAAGCGGGGGAGCGACCTGCCACTTTTTAATTTGCTTATCCTGCTCATTGCTGTGGAACCAGATATTCCATTCGTCAAAGGAAAGGTTTACTGTTTTGTCGGAATTTTTCTCCGCCTTTATTTCGTCGCAAATTGCGGCGACCTGCTTTATAAAGCTGTCCATATCTATTGCCGAAGCAAGATAAGCCGCCGTGTCATTGTTGGGATTTCCATAATAATTGTGCAGGGAAATATAGTCCACATGGTCGTAACATTCACGGAGAACCGTTCTCTCCCATTCCCCAAATGTGGGCATATTTATATGCGCGCTTCCGCAGGCTACAAGCTCTATGGAGGGGTCTGTCCATTTCATCAGCTTTGCCGTTTCGCAGGCAATCCGTCCGTATTCATATGGAGTTTTGTGGCATATTTGCCATTCGCCGTCCATTTCGTTTCCGAGGCACCATGTTTTTATTCCGAATGGCTTTTCAAAACCGTTTTTCCGCCGCATTTCGGCATAATATGTATCTGTTTCGCTGTTGCAGTATTCAACAAGATTTCTGGCGTCGTCCGCGCCCCGCGTACCCAGATTTACAGCCATAAGAATTTCGCTTCCAGCGCGCTTTGCCCATTCCTGAAACTCGTCAATGCCCATCTCGTTTATTTCCACCGACTGCCATGCAAGCTCCATTTTTTTAGGACGCTTTTTTCTGTCTCCCGTACCGTCCTCCCAGTTGTAGCCCGAAACGAAATTTCCGCCCGGATAACGCACAATAGGTACGTTCAGCTTTTTCACCATATCCATAACGTCCCCGCGAAAGCCAATATCGTCCGCCGTTTTATGGCCGGGTTCGTATATACCTCCATAAACCGCTCTGCCGAGATGTTCGATAAAAGAGCCATAAAGTCTGTCGTCGATCTTGCTTATTTTTTTATTTTTACTGACAATGATTTTTGCTTTCATAATATTACCTCCGTAAAAGCTATTGCATAAAAGTATACTGTATTCTTTTGTTTTTTTCAATGACATATCCTGCTAAAATGCTGACATATTCAGCTTTAAGTGCAGAATATGAAATATCACGGATAACGTATTTTAAACATTTGACTGACATATCCTACTCAAACGCTGACCTATTCTGTTTATTTTTGTGAATAGCAGAATAAGTCGGTGTTTTCGCCGAATAAGTCATTGAAAATTTTTGTCGGCAACGTTATCATTAAAGCATAAGGTTTGAACCGAAGCAAAAACTTTGAAATATTATTTTTATGAGGTGAATGTTATGAAAAAAGAAACTGCAAGAAAAATATCATTAATATCGGTAATGGCAATGCTGACAGCTGTTATTTCGGGCTGTAATTCAAGCGGCAGCGGGGAACAGACCACTGCGGAAACCACCACCGCAACCATGAAAGAGGAACAGGCTGCAATCGTTGAACAGGTAGAGGTTGACGGCGACAAGCTTGAAAACGGTACGCTGAGGTGGCTGTCGTTCTGGGACATCAATCCCACGGAGGGCAAGCCCGTTCCCGTTTTCCTTGAACTTTTCCAGACAAAATACGGCGGAACTATCGAGTACATACCCACCACTTGGGACACCAGATACAATGACCTTGCAACAATGGTTCTCGGCGGAAATTCTCCCGATATGTTTTCGGCCTGCGACCTTGACACGTTCCCCGGAAAGGCTTCGGCGGGAATGTTTGAGGCTATGGACGATTACATTGATTTCAATTCAGACTTATGGTCGGAGGGCGGCAGACAGATAAACGAGCTTCATTCCGTTGGCGGAAAGCATTACGCTGCCTGCATATCCGCGGACACGGGTCTTGTAATGATCTACAATAAGCGTGTTATTGAGGAAAACGGTCTTGACGACCCTGCCGAGCTTGCATACAACAACGAATGGACATGGACTGCGTTTAAGAATATGTGTCTTGAATTCAGTGATTACGAAGCGGGAAAATCCGCTGTCGGCGGCTGGTGGTATGAGCCCGCAATGATTCTTTCCACTGGCGTTCCTGTTATTGGCATGGATAACGGCATGATCCAAAATAACCTTATGAACAGTGACCTTGCAAGAGTTCAGGACTTGTTCCTTGAAATGAAAAATGCAAACATTATGTATCCGTACGCCGAGTACAACTGGGAAGTACGCCCCGAATATATAAACGAGGGCAAGACCTTGTTCTATCCTATCGGCAGATGGGGACTTCTTGAACCCGACCTTTCCGCATACGGCGACGAGGGCGAGATAATGTTCGTTCCCACTCCGAGAGATGAAAATGCGGACGCATGGTATCTTACCGCAAGCGGCGGCGTTGACGCATACGCAATGTGCAAGGGCGCGCCTAATCCCGAGGCAGTTGCAGCGTTTATCAACTGCAAGCTTATCTCAACAACGGACGAGAGCGTTCAGTCGGTAAACGAAGAACAGCTTCGTGAGGATTATCACTGGACTGACGAAATGATCGAAATGGACAGCTATATTTCCGAGCTTACAAACGCTCATCCTGTTATTGATTTTTATGCGTCGGTAAACAACGACGTGACCGATCTGCTTACCAACAGCATCAAGGATTCAAGCTACAACGGCAGCGACTGGTATCAGACCAGAGAATCCCTTAACGAGGTTATTCAGGTTTATATTGACGAAATGAACGAAACGCTTCAGGCTCTGTCTTGATTTTAAAGGAAACTTGCTGTATAATAAGCATATAAATTTTTTCGGAGGTGTGGAAATTGCATATCAACAATATCGGCTATAATCATCGACATGATGCGGATTTCAGAATTCAGCGTCCCGACGGTTCGGGAGATTATCTTCTTCTGCTGCTGAAAACGCCTGCAATTTTCACATTTTCGGGAACTGATATTGTTACCGAACCAAATTCCTTTATTGTTTACAAAGAGGGCACGCCTCAGTTTTACAGAGCATACGGAACGCAGTTTTCCAACGACTGGTTTCACTTCGGACTTTTTAATGGGGATCATGATTTCTTTGACGCTCTCGACATTCCATTTGACAAGGTCATGAAGCTTGAAGATATAAACGGACTTTCGCTTATTATAAAAAATATGTCCTATGAGCGGTACTCGTCAAATATGTTCAAAACCGATTCGGTGGAGCTTTATATGAAATTATTTTTTATAAAATTGAGCGAGGAAATTCATTCGGCGGGAAACAGCAAGTCCAGCACGCACTATGACAAAATGGCGATACTGCGGTCGCAGATATATAATATGCCGTACAACGAATGGAACGTCGAGGGACTTTCACATCAGCTTGCAATGAGCAAATCTTATTTTCAGCACTTATACAAGGAAACCTTCGGTATAAGCGTAATGAACGACGTTATTTTAAGCCGTGTTGAACACGCAAAATTCCTTTTGTCAACAACGGATATTTCCATTACAAAAATTGCGCAGATGTGCGGATATAAGTGCGAGCTGCATTTTATGAGACAGTTTAAATCACGCATGGATATGACGCCGTCCGAATACAGAATATCCGTTTCGGAAGAAAATAATTCCGATAAATGACAAGGCATGATATGTCAAGATTTTTCTGCATTTAAAGATTTTTTTGAAAATAAAGGGGCGTAACAGCTTTCTCATTATATGCTGTCAGATGTGTGAAGGCTCGCCCCGCCCCTTTTGGGGGAGCGCACGTCTGTCCATTATATGGGCTTGAAATTGCCTTCTATATATGATATAATTGTAACCGAATTAAAAAGCACTATAAATCGGAATTTGTATTGAATATTTTCCATAAATTTTGTGTTTTAAATTGTTGGGAGGTTTATTGTATGTTTGAAGAAATATCATTCCCTAAACATGAATATGAGTCAATTAAAAATTATTTAAATAAATTAGGGTATTGTTATACTACGAGGGTATATAAAGAAATCGGGAAATATAAAGTCGGGAAATTATATACTGCCCCATGGGGTGATGTATTGAAAATAGACGAAGTTAAAACATACTGGAAAGTATCAGATCGACCTTTCTATGACGAAATGAGTGATGACGAAAAGATGGAGATCCGTAAATATTCCGAAGATATAGGATTGCCATATGAATTTATAAAATTTTCTAAAAGTACAGTATGATTATATTTCAGCAGCGGCAAATTCCTGTTTGTCGGGCAGCAAAAAGGGACATGACCGTTTATTGACGTGCCATGTCCCTCTCTGTTTTGCATATGTCCCCTTTCAGCAGACAATTTCACTTTACCGCAAATAAGCCGCCGGCCGTTGTGTATTAGGCAGAAGAAACTGTCCTTTACAGCAACACTCAATTGGTCGTGCAGCATATTGCTTCAAAATGCGTGTTTGATGGTTGGAGTTCGGTTCAAACCGGATTTTCGATTCCGCCGGTTCAACTGCTGATAGAATATGTTATAGGCAAAAACTGCCGTGAAATTTTAAATAGCGTCTCGGAAGCCCGATGCAGATTTTTCAAGCTCTTTTATTTTATCTATCAAGATAACCGCTCCATTCCTTTACTGTAATTATATTATAACTATATAAGTTAATTTGTGAATTTATGAATTAGCAAATTGCATGCAAAATTACCATTTAAAGATTAGTTGTTTTATATAAAGCTATTTTAACATTATTTTGGTGATAATAAAAATTAAAATCAAAAGTCCGCAAACCGTTTAAACAACGCATTTGCGGACTTTTTCAACTGGTCGAGGTGACGGGACTCGAACCCACGGCCTCTGCGTCCCGAACGCAGCGCTCTACCAAACTGAGCCACACCTCGAAATATATTGCTGTTAAGACGTAAAATATTATATCACAAAAAATCCCGTTTGTAAAGACCTTTTTTCAAAAAAACTTATGTTGACATTGGCATATGCGCAGACCCGACCACACATAGTTTTTACAGGATACTTCCCCAAAACAGTTATAGAAAAGCCGCTGTGATGTCTGAGGGTGCGGCGAAAAAACGCGGTTCTGCCGAACAGAAGATGTCCCCCGCAGTATCATCGGCGAGGGGCATCAGCAGCGGTTATATATTCGGCCTTGCGCTTCGGAGGAAGCCCGTTCACGATCTTGTTTCTAAGCTTATTGACCTCGGCGGTAAGCTCTCCGCAGCCGTTGTATCGGCTGAAGAATGCCGAAAAATCCGCGGCTCTTTCGTACATATCCAGCCGCAGCATTGATTTCACCATGCAGATGTCCAGAAATCTGCACTCGCTGTCCATCATGTTCACAAGAATCTCTACAGCGTTTTCGTACCGTCCCTTGATATGTTCGTGAATGGCAAGACTGCGCTTCGAAGCGTCACTGTGCTCACCCAGTATCTCCGCGTTGCGGGATTGGTACAGCTCCTCGGCACGCTTGAAATCGTCCCGCACAAAGTCGGCGAAAACCATGTTGCTGAAAAGATTTCCCTGCAATCGCGGCTCCAGCTTTTTCAGGTCGATCTCTTCAAAGGTCTGATAGGCGTCCGTGATGTTGCCCAGTATCAGCTGCGCATTTGCAAGAAAGCTTTTTCCCTTGGCAATGTCCTGTCCGCGCTCGGCTTCCGCAAGCTCCGCTTTAAGGGACGCGGCGTATTCCTCCGTAAAGCCCTTTTCCGAAAGGATCGCCAGTGACCTTTCAAACCTGCATTTTTTCTTGAAAAGCTTCATTTCTTAACGCCCTTTTTTCCGTATTTTATCTTTATCACGGTACTCAGAACGCCGTCCGCAATAAGAAGAAGTCCCAGCACAAATTCGCCGATCGTCACCAGGGGAGTGTTCTCCACCGTGAAAGCGTAGTATATCATTACCGCGCCGAAAAAGAACATCAGAACGATCTTCAGCCATTTCAGCCCCACGCAGGCGTACTCGATGGCGTCGTCGGAATGTCTTGCCAGAATATTGAAAATGGTAAAGCTGTCCATGAGTACCGAAAAATACAGCATTACGATCAGCATACATAATAAAGCGTTTGCGTCGCCGAGCATAAATTCACCGATCCCTTTCTTATCTTATCGTGGAGACAACCTCTATCGCCTTTGTGAGCTGAGCGTCGTAAAGAAGCTGATCCTCCTCCGACAGTGTGGACAGATCCACGTCTGCGGGAAGAGCCACCTCAAAATTGGGCTTGATGCCTGTTCCGTTGTAATCCCCGCTGTTTTTGGTCTGGAGAGTTGCAACGGTTATTTTTATTGCCGCGCCGCCCGAAAGCTTGTGGGTCTTTTGCATTACGCCCTTTCCGTAGCTGGTCGTACCCACTATCTGAGCGTTTGCCTCGTCACGAAGCGCGAAAGCGAACAGCTCCGAGCAGGAGGCGGTGTTTCCGTTTACCATAACGACCATAGGCATTCTTATCTGCTCCGCCTCGGTGGTGTGAATGACCGTCTCCGATGAATCCTTGTAGTATGCCGTAACAACGTCGCAGTCGCCGAGGATGCAGTCAAGGGTGGACTGAAGCGAATTGGTAAGTCCGCCAAGATTGTCGCGTACGTCGAAAACAACCATTTCCGCACCGTCGCTTATAAGACGGTTCAGGATATTGCCGAACTGTTCGGGAGTTTTCTCGTTAAAGGTGGTTATCTTTATGTAAGCGATATTATCTATCAGCCGTCCCGTGACCGATATTATCTCGGTTTTCTCGGAAACGACCTCCACGGGGAAAAACTCGGATATCCCCTCGTCGTTGAGCCTTTTGATGTGAAGCTTTACCTTGGTACCCTCGTCGCAGTTGAAAAGGGACACCGCTTCGTCGTAGCCCTTTTCGTAGGCGATAACGTCGGTGTTGTTGACGGCGGTGATAACGTCGCCCGCAACAAGTCCCGCTCTGTCCGCGGAGGAATTTGCCATGACCGATGTTATCTTCACATAGCCGCTTTCCTCCTTGTCCCAGTTGAAGCCGAGACCGATAGTAACGCCCGATTCCTTCTGGGTCTGCTGAGCGTATTCCTCAGCGGAATAATACTGAGCGTATCTGTCGTTCAGACCGGAAGCATATCCGCTCATAATGCAGTTTGTAAGCATATCCTCGTCGATATCGCTGATAAAATTCGCGCGGACGTATTTGTCCATCTCCGAAAGCTTGGCGTAAATTACCTCTCTTTCGGAAACGCTTCTTACCTTGGAGTTGAATACGTTCAGAGAAAAATTGTATGTGATTATGAACGTCACCGCAGCAGCCAGAGCCATCAGTCCTATAGTTATTCCGAGAGAAATTTTTTTATTCATAAGCTTATCCCCAAAAGTGGTTTTATTGGTTTAATTGTTTATGTTGACGTAATTCAGCGGGTTGGTGTGCTGACCGTCAACGCGGACCTCAAAGTGACAGTGGTCGCCGTAAGCGTACCCCGTATGTCCTATATAGCCGAGAGTATCGCCCTGCTTGACAGTCTGACCTACGCTTACCGCAAGGCTTTGATGATGTGCATACAGCGTAGCAATGCCGTTTCCGTGGTCTATGATGACGCAGTTTCCGTAGCCGTTTCCGTTGTCGCCCGCCTGAATTACCGTTCCGCCCGCAGAAGCAACCGTAGGCGTTCCTCCGCAGCCCGGCTTTGTGATGTCGATACCCTTGTGGAAATTATTTTTCTGTTCCTCAACGATCCAGCGGTTTCCGTAGCCGTCGGTCATATTGCGGACGGTGGGTACAGGCCAGATGAAGCCCGTCTCGGAATAGCTTGTGAACGTATCCGAGGTATCCGTTGTGACCTCCTGCGGAACATACTCCTGACCGTTTGCCTCCGCTTCGAGACGCTTCTGCTCTTCCTCCTGCCGTCTGCGCTCCTCTTCCTGACGCTTGCGCTCTTCCTCTTCCTTGCGCTTGCGCTCGGCTTCCTCCTGCAAACGGCGTATCTCAGCCTGCAATTCTTCCTCGATCCTCTGCTGCTCCGCGTCGATCTCGTTGGCGCGGCTGCGGTAGTCGGCGATCATATTTTCCTGCATCTGCTTTGTTTCGGCGTGGTTGTTGTAGGTCTCACGAAGCTCGGCGTAGTACTGCTCCTCCTGAGACTTTTTTGTTTCCAAAGCTTCAAGCTTTTCTCCGCGGACGGCTTTGTCCGCTTCAAGCTCTGCGACCTGAGTGTTCAGCGACTCTATCAGGTCGTTGTCATGCTTTGAGACGCGCTCCACAAATTCCATTCGCGCAAGCATATCGTAAAAATCATTAGAGCCCGCAATTACCGAAGCAAGGCTGTCATTTCCCGCCATATAGAGAGCGCGAAGCCGCTGACGGAACTGCTCTATACCGGCGTCAAGCTCCTCCTCCTTTGCGGCAATGTCTTCTTCAAGACCTGCAATCTCCTCGTTAAGAAGCTCTATCTGCTCCTCCACGATAGCGACCTGCTGTTCCTGAAGCTCCATTTTTTTGTCGTATTCTTTAAGGTACTCCGCTTCTTCCTCGGCTTTACCCTTGTAGTCCTCCAGAGCCGCCTCTACGTTTTTGCGCTCCTTTTCAAGCTGTGTCTGCTTGGCCTCAAGATCGGACATTGTGTCCGCCGTAACACCCGATGCAAGACAGCCCATTGAGATTACCAGCGCAACAGCGACGGGAAGTATTTTTTTTCTGAATATTTTTTTCATAGCTGTAATTCGCTCCCCGCAAGGAGCCTCTCCTTTCGTGTTCAGTTAAACCGTCTCAGATTTCAGACCTTAAGATACTTGCGTGTACTCATGACCGTACCGAAGCCGCTGATTATCATTCCCGCAGCGGCGTAGCCGATAACAAGCTTTACTACAAATTCGCTTATGGGGATAAAGCCGTTCACCGACATAATGCTCCAAATCGTCATGTCCTGTGAAAGAACATTCACAAGCTCGGAGTAGCCGACGCAGGTCACAACCGAAGCAAAGACACCCGCCAGTGCACCCAGAAACATACCCTCCACAAAGAACGGTACTTTTATGAACGTGTTGGTAGCTCCCACAAGCTTCATTATGGCGATCTCACGCTTTCTGATGTCAACGCTTGCGCGGGCGGCGTTGGAAATGATTACAAGCGAAACCACTATCAGCGCCAGCAGAATGACCGCGGAGATTATTCCGATAAAGCGCTTAAGTCCTGTAAGAATGTTGATAAAATCGGTGGGGGACTTGATGCTGTCAATGCCGTCAAGACGGTTGATGTCCATAAGCGTTGGGCTGATCTCCTCGATGTTGGCAATTCTGATCCTGAACGCGTCGGGAAGCGGGTTGTCCTCGCCGACGTAGCTGAAAAGCTGATCGGCGTTCTCGCTGTCCATGCTTTTTTTCATGTCCTCCAAAGCCTCGTCCTTTGAGTAGAAAGTCACGGATTCTACATTATGTATATTTCTAATGGTATTTTCCATTGCGGACGCCATTGTGGAATCAACGTCCTCGTCAAGGAAGATAACCACTTCGTTCTTGTTTTCAACGCCGCTTACAAAGCGGTTGATGTTTGCAACAAAAAGCATTGTAAACCCGATCAGCAAAAGGGATACCGACAGGATACAAAAGGACGCCACCGACATTATGCGGTTTGTCCAGATATTTTTCATTCCCTGCCCGAACAGGTAATTCATACTGCTAAGCTTCATTTTTGCCTCCCTAAAAACAGGAAAATTATCCTATATAGTCGTCGAAAGTAATGCGTCCGTCCTTGATGGTGATAGTTCTGCCGCCGAAATGGCGCACAAGCTCATGCTCGTGAGTTACCATCATGACCGTTGTGCCGCACTCGTTTATGCCCTTGAGAAGCTCCACTATCTCAAGGGAGGTTTTGGGGTCAAGGTTGCCCGTAGGCTCGTCCGCAATGATAAGCTGGGGATCGTTCACCAAAGCCCTCGCCAGAGCAACGCGCTGCTGCTCGCCGCCCGAAAGCTCGGTGGGATAGCTTTTCGCCTTGTCTTTAAGTCCCACAAGACTTATAACATAAGGCACGCGGTTGCGGATATACTTTATGGGCGCGTCAATGCTCCGCAGCACGAACGCAACGTTGTCGTAAACGTTCATTGTGTTTATCAGCTTGAAGTCCTGAAAGACGAAGCCGATAGTACGCCGCAGCTTGTGCGCCTTGCTTTTTTTCAGTCTTTCCAGATTGAAGCCGTTCACCGTTATCCTGCCGCTTGTTGGAGTTATCTCCTTTAAAAGCAGCTTTATGAGCGTACTTTTTCCTGCGCCGGATTCGCCCACAACAAAGGCAAATTCGCCGTCGTTTATCCTTAGACTTACATCGTGGAGCGCATCCACGCCGTTTGAATATGTAACGCTGACATTTCTGAGTTCAACCAAAAGGTCACACCGCCTATCTTGAAATTGCTAATTTTTTCCAAAACAAATATTTAAGGGAGCAGAAAAACTCTGCCCCCATGAATTGAACGTATTAAAATGTTCTGCAAACGCCGCCCTGTATTCTGTCCGGGGACAGCCCAATGTCCTTGCGCCGAACCGCCGCAGACATATGGCTGCAAATTTTTGCCGCAAGTTTTCGCCTCAGAATTTTACGGGATTAGCCGAAAGGTATTTCTTTACCATAAGCGCGATCTTGAAAACAATAGCGTGGTCGAATTCCCGCAGGTCGAGACCCGTAAGCTTCTTTATTTTTTCCAGTCTGTAAACAAGGGTATTTCTGTGTACAAACAGCTTTCTGGAGGTCTCGGAAACGTTTAAGTTATTTTCAAAAAATCTCTGTATAGTAAAGAGCGTCTCGTGGTCGAGGGACTCGATAGAGCCTTTCTTGAAAACCTCCTGCAAGAATGTTTCGCAGAGGGTTGTGGGGAGGTGGTAGATCAGCCTTGCGATACCCAGATTGTCGTAGGAAACGATAACCTTGTCCGTATCGAAAACCTTGCCCACTTCAAGGGCTATCTGAGCCTCCTTAAAGGAACGCGCCAAGTCCTTGATACCGGTAACAACAGTGCCTATACCCACGTTCACCCTTGTGTAGAACTCGCTTGAAAGGGTGTCGGAAATAGATCTTGCCAGCTTTTCCAGATCCTTGGACTCAACGTTGCTCTTTATCTCCTTGACCAGAACGATATCCGACTCGGTGATGTTCAGCACAAAGTCCTTAGCCTTGTCGGGGAACAGATTCTGAATAACATCGAACGCGGAAACATCGTTTGAAGAAATAATTCTTATCAGCAGAACAACTCTGCTCACATCGCTGTTGAAGTGCAGCTCCCGCGCCTTTACAACGATATCGCCGGGGAGGACGTTATCAAGCACAACGTTCTTGATAAAGTTTGTCCTGTCGTATTTTTCGTCGTAGTACTGCTTTATCGAGGACAGAGTGATCGACATGATATTTGCATACTTAGCAGCGTTCTCGTCTGTACCCTCCACAAAGACGGCGTAATCCGGCTTGATGTGGGAACCGAACGGCTTGTATGTATAGCCGTCGCGTACAAAAATATCGTGTGAATCGCTCAGGTCGAGCGAAACGAACTCGTTGGTGGTGCCGATTTTGGAAAGCTCGCTGCACGCAATGATCGTTGCTGTGGAATCCACAACGCCGATAATGCAGTCCATCGCGTCTCTCATCTGATGAATTAAGCCCTGGAACAGTCTGTTTGACATATAGAAGGTCATCCTTTCATTTTAAATCGGCATTAAAAGCACGGGTACGCTGAAACAGCACTGCGGAATTTTCACGCCGAAAGCCTCCGAGCATATCGGAGAGCGGGGAATATGTCATATAAAACACATTCATGTAAATTATTATACACAATTTTTGTTGACATTGCAAGTGTTTTTTGTAATTTTATCTAAAAAAGTCCTGCAAAATTTTATACTTCGGCAATTTAACAAATACTTTATATAATTTTATCATATATTTTGTATAATTGTGTTAATATTTTATGAATTTCTCTCTGCCAATTTGTTCCTGCCGCGGTACTTCTTTACAATTGCGGCCGCTCCTAAGACAAACGCCGCAATGCTTATCCACTGCGAAACGGAAAGCGAAAGCGCATTTCCCCGTATTTCATCGCCGCGGAAAAACTCCAGCGCAAACCGCATTGCAGCGTAGCAGACAAGGTACAGTCCCGTCAGGCTCAGCTTCGGGAGATTTTTCATGTACAGAACCGTCAGAACTGCAAACAGCAGAAGATTTCCCGCCGCTTCAAAAAGCTGTACGGGGAGCAGGGGAACTCCGTTGGGAGCGCCTATGGCGTTTTCAAACGTTACGGACAGCGCGCCGCTGTATTCCTTTCCGTAGCAGCACCCTGCCGCAAAGCAGCCCAGACGTCCGAAAAAGTGAAACAGCGGAACGGCGGGAACAACGGTCTCAAAGGCTTCCGCCGTATTTATCTTAAAATGCGTGCAGTACCGAAGCGCGCCCAAGGCAGCCCCGATAAGTCCGCCGTAAAAGACCAGTCCCCCCGAAGTAAGCAGCAGAAACCAGTACCTCAGATTTTCTTTCAGGCTTTTTTCTTCAAGCCAGTAAACGTCAACGCTGACAAGAAGATACAGCAGCTTTGAGCCTATAAGACAGCCTATGCCCGCATAAAGCAGCATATAAAAGGTATCCTCAGCAGATACTTTTCCGCGGAGCTTTGCAAAAAGCGCGGCGGCTCCGCAAAGCGCGGCGGCTCCGACAAGCGCCATAAGAGCGTATACGGGTATAGTTCTGCCGAATATTGTGACAAAAGGAAGCATAGGGTCACCACCAAAAAAGCAAATGCTGTCAGCCGCAGGACCGACAGCATACGCGTTTGTATTTGTTTAAAACAAAATTACATTGAAGCTCCCATAGCGGCAAGAGCGCCTGCGCAAAGCGCACAAGCAACGAAAGTGATACCGCAGAGGACTGTGCCGATGATTCCGAGAACAAGACCGGCTTTCTGCATACCGTCCTCAAAGCCCTTTTTCTTTGCGTTTACAGCCAGCACAATGGCAACAATGCCGAGGATAAGTCCCAGAAGCGCGCCGTATCCGAAGAATATGAGCACCAGAGAAAGAATACCGCACACAAGACTTCCGACAGCTAAATTTTTACCGTCCATTTAAAAATACCTCCAATAATCATAATATGACACAAATTATATCATACGGAGCAAAAAATGTCAAGTTTTGGCGAAAACATTTATTATTTTCGTGGAAAATCCATAATATTTTTATGCTCTAAATCTGACTTTTATTGCTTTGTGACCTTATGATCTTCTCTGCCCGAAGCTTTTTTTACGGCTTTGCGGGTTTATATGTATGGACGGATAGAAAGTCAGCCCATATGTGTAAAAAGGAACGGCAGACCGCCGCACTGTATGTTGATCATGACGCAGGACACAAACAGCATTCCGTTAACAGCCGTACAGATTACGGATAGGATAAGAGGGGGAAGAAACCACTTTTCCGGCGATCCTGTCTTTGCGGCATTTATTGAAAGAACCATTCCGCAAATGCTTATGCCCAATACCAAAAGCACCAGCTCTATAAAAAAGGCAGCATATGAATTCCAGATATAAAGCGTAAAAACAACTGCCAGCAGGGTAAAGACCCATGCCAAAATATCGTAAGTCCTGTTTCTCATGATTTTCTCCTTTTATGTCCGCAGACCGTATCGGATACTATGGTATGATGCTTTCTCCTTACCACTTTGTGAAATCATAATCCTCCCCGCTTGAAGCCATTTTCATAGCTTCAAGAAAATCGGGAGTGCGCCACTCGTAAGTGTTTCTGTCCACCTGACCACCGTTGTCCCAGTAGAAAGGAGCCATGCCGTAATCGCTGCAAAGCTTCACCATCTTCTCGATAAAGAAAACGCAGCTTGCCTTGTCGTTTCCGCTGGCGGCGTACTCGCCGATAATTACGGGAATACCCTTATCCACGAAGTTTGTTTTCATCATGCCGTAAAGGTTTTCCATCTGCTTGACCTCCTCGTCCGTGCCCCATGTGTTGTGGATGTTGGTTGTGCAGAATTCCCAGGGCGTGTAGTAATGCACCGAAACTATACATCTTCCCGCAGGGTCGTCGGGCATTTTGAAGCGGCTGTCGCAGGTCATGCGGATATCCGTCCAGTATCCCGCGATAAGCAGATGACGTTCAGCGTTGTTTCCTCCGCTGCTGCGGATAAGGTCAACAAATTCCTGATTGAACTCGTTAAGCAGGTCATAAGCTCCGTTTTGGGAAATACCGTCAAAGCCCACCTCGTTCATGGACTCGAACACAAGCTTGTCGCCGTAGTCCTTGAACTCCTCGGCTATCTGCGACCAGAGGTTCCTGTACTTTTTAAGAGTGTTTTCCTTGTCGTTCTTTGCGCCCTCGATTATCCACGCGCCGAACGTAGGGTCTCCGCCGCCGTCGTGGTGGACGTTCAGCAGCACGTACAGATCCTGCGAATAGGCATAGTCCACAACCTCATGCACTCTGTCCATCCATTCGCGGTCAACGTTTCCGTCGGCGTCAATGTGATCTCTCCAAGTGACGGGTATCCGCACGGATTTTATGCCGTCCTCTTTAAGAGCCGTGAAAAGCTCCCTTGTGGCTTTGGGATTTCCCCAAAGGGTCTCGTCAACCTTTTCGCCCTCTTCAACGTGCTCGTTGACCTTTCCGTCGCCGTCCCGGTCAGCCTGACATACGTCGAGGGTGTCGCCCAGGTTCCAGCCGATACCCATGTCCTTGACAAGCTCCATGGAAGTGATGTCCCGCATTTCGCCCGCCGGGACAGCGTTTGCGCCTGTGTCAGCGGCAGAGCCGCCGTCCTGCGGGGTATTTACGTTTCCGCAGGAGGTCAGTACCGCAAGCGAAAGAGCTGCGGACAATAATATTGCCGATATTTTTTTCATAGTATAACGTCCTTTCTTACTGGTTTAATCTGAAGTGAACGGGAATGCCGTTCCTGTATTCGATATCGGGTTCGCCCTGAATAAGCGGCAGGAAATAATTGAGAGCGTCCACGGTAACGTTGTTGCCGTCGGCGTTTATCCATTCCTCGGGGAAAAGCTTTTCCTTGTTGGCAACTTCGTCCACCGAAGCCGTAACTATTTCCACCCGATAGGGATTGTTGCTTATGCGGCGGAAAATCATCATCACTCCGCTTTCGCCCGAAACCGCGGCGCGAACAGCAGCTTCGCCGATCTCCTTTGCCTCGGTGATATCGGTAAGTGAAGCGATATGAGAACTGCACCTCTGCATAACGTTAAGCTCTATGGAGCGCACCTTGCAGCCGATATTGTCCCCCACGATCTTTTCAAGGTATTTGCCCACGCCCGAAAGGTACTTGTGACCGAAAGCGTCTGTAAGCTCGGAGGAAAAGCCCTCTCCGATGTTAATTCCCTCCGAGACCGCGACTATGACGGCTTTGTACCGCTTCTGCGCCTCGCGGATATCGGCAATAAACTTCTCCTCGGAGAATTCCGCTTCGGGAAGATATATCATGTGGGGAGCGGGTTCTCCGTTGGCTCTCAGCACGCAGGAGGAAGCCGCAAGCCAGCCAGCTTCGCGACCCATTATCTCCACGATCGTCACCGAGGGAATGGAGTACACGCGGCTGTCCCTGATTATCTCCTGCAAGGACGCGGCAACATATTTCGCCGCCGAGCCGAAGCCTGGGGTATGGTCGGTCTCGGCAACGTCGTTGTCGATAGTTTTGGGCACGCCTATGACCTTGATGTCAACACCGTTTTCCCTGAACCATTTATCCAGCTTCATAACGGTGTCCATGGAGTCGTTTCCGCCTATGTAAAACAGCGCCTTTATATCGTGCTTCTGGAGATTTTCCGCGGCCTTGCGGAAGTCGCTGTCGTCCTCGCGGGGGTCTTTAAGCTTGAAGCGGCAGGAACCCAGCACCGTGGACGGAGTTTTCATGAGCAGGTCTATGTCGTAGTCCGAGGTAAGTATCTTGCTCAGATCGACGAACTCGTCCTTGAGAACGCCCTCGATACCGTTTATCGAGCCGTAGACCGCGCCTATTTCGGGCTGCTTCAGAGCCTCGGTAAAAATTCCCGCAAGGGACGAATTTATGGCAGACGTAGGTCCGCCCGACTGTGCTGCGGCGATATTAAACATAGAAAGTTCCTCCGAATTTATAGTCGATAATATATGGATATTATACCATAGGGGAGGAACTTTTTCAAGTCCGACGACGTTTTTGTACGGTAAATTTTGATTTAGCGGGTTACGGTTCTATATGAGGAACAATTGCCTGCCATACAAAAACCAAATAAATTAGGTAGCCAACAAATCTACCTGCCCCCTTGAGGGGGCAACAACAAAATTAATGTTCTGAATATCTTACGGCGGGGGTGACTCAGCCCGCGGGGGCTCCCCGCCATCGTTAAAAGTGCCAAAATATCAGGTATTAAAAACACTAAATTCTACTTGCTTTTTTTGCCGAAAAATGATACAATAAAAATAATATTGTAATAATTATCTAAACCAATGGAGGAATCTTTTATTATGCCGGTAAAGTATATTTTTGTAACGGGCGGAGTTGTTTCCGGTCTCGGAAAAGGTATCACCGCCGCTTCTCTCGGTCGTCTGCTCAAAGCGCGGGGCTACAGGGTCACTATCCAGAAGTTCGATCCCTACATAAACGTTGACCCCGGCACCATGTCCCCCTATCAGCACGGCGAGGTTTTCGTTACCGATGACGGCGCAGAGACTGACCTTGACCTTGGTCACTACGAGCGTTTTATCGACGAGAATCTGTCAGTGAACTCAAACATTACTACCGGTAAAATATACTGGACTGTCCTCAACAAGGAACGCCGCGGTGACTATCTTGGCGGAACTGTTCAGGTTATCCCCCATATCACAAACGAGATAAAGGAACGTGCCTACCGCGTGGGCAAGGAGGCCAACACCGACATAGTTATCACCGAGATCGGCGGAACTGTGGGCGATATAGAATCCACGCCGTTCCTTGAAGCTATAAGACAGGTCGTTACCGAAGTGGGCAGGGAGAACGCCATCTATATTCATGTTACACTCGTCCCCTATATCGCAGGCTCGGAGGAGCTTAAATCAAAGCCTACTCAGCACTCTACCAAGGAGCTGCTTTCTATCGGTATCCAGCCGAATATTATCGTATGCCGCTCGGAAAAGGAAATTCCCGAGGATATGCGTAAAAAGATCGCTCTTTTCTGCAACGTCCGCAGCGAGGACGTTATCCAGAACCTTACCGCTCCGTCCCTGTACGAAGTGCCCATCTGGCTTGAAAAAGAGGGTCTTGCCGACGTGGTCTGCCACCATCTTGGTCTTGAAAACCGCAAGCCCGATCTTTCCGAATGGACGGAAATGGTCAACCGTGCAAAAAATGCGGTCAAAAAGGTCACTATCGGACTTGTGGGCAAATACGTTGTACTTCACGACGCATACCTTTCCGTTGCCGAGGCTCTACGTCACGGTGGTATCGTAAACGACGCGGAGGTTGACATCAAGTGGATTAATTCCGAGGAGATAACCCGCGATAATGCTTCGGACATGCTTAAAGGCTGCGACGGAATTATCGTCCCCGGCGGCTTCGGCGATCGCGGCATTGAGGGTATGATCGAATCGGTCAGATACGCAAGAGAAAATAAAGTCCCCTACTTCGGAATTTGTCTCGGTATGCAGATGTCCGTTATCGAGTACGCAAGAAACGTCCTCGGTCTGGAGGGCGCTAATTCCACCGAGTTCGGAGATACTCCATACCCCGTTATCGACATTATGGAGGACCAGAAAACCATTACCGAAAAGGGCGGCACAATGCGTCTGGGACTTTACCCCTGCAAGCTTGCGGAGGGAACGATCTCCGCGCGGGTTTACGGCGAGCCGCTTATCTACGAGAGACACCGCCACCGCTGGGAGTTCAACAACGCGTTCCGCCAGCAGTTACAGGATGCGGGACTTACTATTGCGGGTATTTCCCCCGACGAGAGACTGGTCGAGATCGTGGAGGTAAAGGATCACCCATGGTTCGTGGGAGTGCAGTTCCACCCCGAGTTCAAGTCCAGACCCAACAAGCCTCAGAAGCTTTTCGCGGACTTTATCCGCGCATCGCTTGCTTCGCAGGAAAACTAAAACCAATATTTTCGGGACGTACGCGTCCCGTATCGACACAAGAAGCTTGCATCGTGATTGATGTAAGCTTCTTTTTTGCACGTGCCGAAAAAATTTTTTATACCTGCTGTGAAAATCGCTTTCCCGATTGTCTAATAAAGTGAAGGGAGGAGATAATGTGAAAAACGGCGCCGAAAAAACGGAAGAACTCTTCAAAAAATACGGAGACGAAATTCTCCGAACCTGTATGCTGATACTGCGCAACCGCGCTCTTGCGGAGGACGCGGCTATGACCGTATACGAAAAAGCTTTCTCAGCCTTTCACGGGTTCCGCGGAGAAGCTTCCGAAAAGACATGGCTTATTCGTATAGCGGCGAACGTCTGCCGCAACATATTAAAATCCTCCGCCTACAGGACAAGCGCGGAGGGTGAGATACCCGATACCGTTTCCGAAAGGGACGAGTATTCCGACGCGGAGACAAAAGCCGCCGTTTCGCAGGCTCTCATGTCCCTGCCCGACATATACCGCGAAGCCGCCGTGCTGCACCTGTACAACGGCTTCACTCTCAAGGAAGCGGCGAAGCTTGCGGGCGTGAGCCAGAGCGCGATGACGTTCCGTGTCAGCAAAGCGAAAGAATTACTGCGAAAAGCATTGGAGGAGTGTTATTATGACCGACCTTAAAAATGTTATCGACAAGGAGCTTGAAAGCATGACCTTCAATGAACTGAGGAACAGGAGGTCAATAAAAATGAAAAAGAATTTTAAATTTAAAAAGGCGGCGGCTGTTTGTGCGGCTGCGGTGGCGGCGGCAATGCTGCTTGCGGTGTCAGCCTCGGCTATGGGGCTTTGGAGCATTTCCGACTTTATAGGCAGGGTTTTCCCCGACAGAAACGACGAGATACAGCCCTACGCATTTTCTTCTGAAATAAACGAGGGCTCTACAAATCAGTTTAATTTTTCTGCGGGCAATTTTATCTGCGACGGAAACACTCTTATAACGGAATTTATAGTTACAAAAGCTGACGGCAGCGAATTTACACAAGCGGACTTTTTGTCAATTTCCTTTAATGACAAGCTTGTTTTTCCCGATATAACAGGTATTGACGGCGAAGTCTGGAGCGGCGGCGCACGCACGCAAGTCAGCGACGACGGACTTTCATGGATCGTTACCCGCACATATAGCCAGCTGCCACGCGCAATAAGATCGGGAGACGAGCTGCAAGTGAAAATTGAGGGTGTACAAAAGCTTGTTATCAACACCGAGGACGGCGGCGGAAATTATGAGACCGTTGACGACGGAACTGTTATTTTTAACTTTACCGTCCCCGAAATACCCGACCCTATCCCTCTTGTGTTCAAAAACGAAAACGGCGAAAAGGTATTTGAAGCGGAGCTTACTCAATTGACTATAAAAGCATATGCTGACGAGCCTATATTTGACGAGTATGAAGATTTTATTTTTGTTCCCGACGACATTGTGGCAGATTATGATGCTCTTACAAGCTGGGAAATCGAAAAACCCATCACTCCGAAATTTTACGATGAAAATATGAACCTTACAGATAATGCCTACAACGGAAATAAGTACCACGTAAACAGCGACGGCATCTCACAGCATTTATCGCCCGATTATTACAGCTGCTTTGTCGGAGACCATGCGGAAATACTTTTTTATGATGACCCAAAGATAGAAGAGGCAAAATATGTGAAGTGGTTTGACTGTATCGCGGAAATACCCGATATGTCCGAAGAATAACTGACTGAAAGCACGGCTCGGCGCACCGACTATGGGCGTCGAGCCGATTTTTTGTTTTTTAGCCTTTATGTAACTTTTGTCTAAAATATTCATAAAATGACACAGCGTCATGCGTGCAATTTGTACAATATGTCGCCTATATACGGTCTATTCCAAATCGGGAAATAAGGTATAATTATTGTAGCATTATCAGCTTTATTTTTGTGCAAATTTTTGTAAACGTTTGCATAAACCAAAAATCAAAGGAGGTATTTTTTGTGAAGAAAACTTATTCAAGAATCCTTGCGGGTGTTCTCGCGGCAGCGTCCCTGACTGCTTTTTCCGCCTGCTCGGACAGCAGCGACGGCGGAAGCGGCAGCGCTGATGCGACTACCGAATCCACCACCGAAAAAACCGAATGGACAGGTGATAATATCGAGGTAACGGTTGCCGAAGACGCCGTTCAGTCCGATATAAACATAGAGGGTCAGACCCTGAAATGGATGGGCTTCTACGACCTTAACCCCACCAACGATAACCCCGAGCGTTCCACAGAAGTCGCTCTTTTCGAGGATACATACGGCGCAAAGATAGAGTATGTTCAGACAACAAACTCCACTCAGTTTGACGACCTTGCTACCGCTATCCTCGGCGGACAGTCCCCCGATATCTTCGTGTACGACTGGCGTTCGTTCCCCTACGATATAAACAAGGGTCAGTATCAGCCTATCGACTCTATCGTTGACTGGAGCGATCCTATGTGGGCTGACGTAAAGGATCAGGCTGATATGTTCACATGGAAGGGCGAACACTACGTTGCTCCTTTCGGCTACGGCTTCAACGACTTCCAGATACTTATGTACAACAGAAACACTGTTGAGGAAATGGGTCTTGATGATCCCTATGAGCTTTACGAGGAAGGCAAGTGGGACTGGGACGTTTTCGTTGACATGATGAAAACTTTCACAGGCGGCGACGAGAGCCTTTACGGTATTTCCGGCTGGTGGGCAAACGCGTTTGTTTATACATCGGGAGACACTCTCGTTAAGTATGACGGAACAAATTTCACCAACAACCTCTACAGCTCGCAGGTTGAGCGCGCTCAGCACGTTATTCAGGACATCTGGACAAGCGGACTTGTAAAGCGCGGCTGGGTAGGCCCCGAGGCTGCGTTCGTATCCAATGACTGCCTGTTCTACTCTATGGGTACATGGGCATATCAGGGCGCGGCAGGCGCTGTTCCCGATGACTACATCCAGATAGTTCCTTTCCCGAAGGATCCTGATTCCGACACCTACTACATGAACAAGAGAATTTTCTCCCATATGTGGGTAAAGGGCAGCGAAAACGCTGACTGTGTAAAGGCTTGGTTCAACGTAAACAGACTTGTAAACTATGATGAGCAGTACAAGGACATCACAAAGAAGAAGTTCCTTACAAACAATCAGAACTGGCCTGAAGAGATTTACGACATTGTAATGTCTTACTATGATGACGACAAGTTCACACTTGCATACGACTACGGCTACGGTCTTTCCGACTACATGAACTCCGAGGTTATGACGCTCCTTTATGAGGGTCTTGTAAACGAGCAGTTCGAGAGCTGGGAGCAGGCAAGAGAAGAAGTTATGAACATTGTCGATTCCGAGATCGAGGTCTATAACTGATAACTTAAAGCATAAAAACGGCGGGAGGCTCTTCCGCCGTTTTTCTTTTTTCGGCTCAATGAAAAAAATATTGCTTAAAGGCATTTTTATGTTGATATTTCTTTTAAAATAGTGTATAATTAATATGTATTAAAAGCTGAAAGGACGACCGCTATGAACCGCCGCGCTTCAATGCTTGCCACGTCTTTTTTTCTGGGCGGGACGATACCTCACGTCTGCCGTGAAATGTCCCGAATAGAAGTATCCCGCTTTGAAATAAGTTCCCCCGCGCTCCCGAACGGATTTGACGGGTTCAGGATCGTGCATCTTTCCGACCTGCACAACAAGGTTTTCGGTAAGGACAACGCGCCTTTGACCGGACTTATCTCTGCTGAAAAGCCCGATATCGTCGTTATGACAGGCGATATGATAAGTCACGACGCGCCCAATACAGACAAGTTCCTGCGGCTGGTAAAGCGTCTTGCGGAAATTTGCCCCGTCTACTACGTCAACGGAAATCACGAGCTTTCCGACCTTGACGAGGAGGCCTTTTCCTATGTGGCGGAAACAATGGCTTCGTACGGCGCGGTCTGCCTCGACAACACGGGCGAGGATATTTTCCGCGGTGAGGAAAAGATACACTTGTGCGGTCTGTGCTATTCGGCGGAATATTACCGCGGCGTACGCGAATACAAGCGGGGCTGGAAAGCCTTTATGCTTACCGATATGATAAATTATCTGGGCGTTAAGCAGCCCGACGAATATACGGTACTTCTGGCGCACAACCCGCTGGATTTCGACGTCCACGCGGAATGGGGCGCAGACCTTTCATTGGGGGGACACGTACACGGCGGACTTGTAAGGCTTCCCTTTGTGCAGGGGATATTCTCTCCCGAAAGGAGACTTATGCCCAAATACAAGGAGGGCGTTTACCGCATCGGCGACTCGTTCCTGATCGCAAGCCGCGGACTGGGACGGTTCAGAGTGCATAATCCTCCCGAAATAGTTTCGGTAACTCTCCGCACGGACTGCGGATACTAAACGTCGGCTCAGCTTTTCAAAATACGATCGGAATGGGGAAACAGCTTCATGGATAAACAGGCGCTGGACAAATATATCAGGCTTTTCAAGGAATTTTTCAGATACGCGATAGTAGGCGGCATAGCCTTTCTTGCCGATTCGGGAACGCTTTTTGTTTTCAAGGAATTTATTTTAAAGGGCGGCTCTAAGCCCGAGCTTTTCGCGTCTACGGCAATGGGCTTTATCGCGGGTCTGGCGGTAAACTATATACTTTCGATAATATTCGTTTTCAAGAAGTCGGAAAACAGCAGCTCGGGAAAGGGCGCGAAAGCTTTTATTGTTTTTGCGGTCATCGGCGTTATAGGTCTGGGACTTACCGAGCTGGGAATGTACGCGGGCGTGTATCTGCTCAAATGGCATTATCTTGTAACAAAGGTCATAACGGCTGCTCTGGTTCTGGTGTGGAATTACTGCGGACGTAAGATATTCGTATTCAACAAATGAAAGGAAACAGCCAATGAAAAACGTAGTTATTATAGGAGCGGGTCCTGCGGGACTTACGGCAGCATATACGCTCATGAAAGAGAGCAAGGATTTTCACCCGATAATTATTGAGGCAAGCGAATATATCGGAGGTATCTCACGTACAGCGGAATATAAAGGCAACAGAATAGATATCGGCGGACACCGCTTTTTCTCAAAGGACAAGGATGTAATGAAAATGTGGACGGATATCCTCCCGCTTCAGGGTGCGCCCTCAAAGGACGACGCAGTTCTCGGCAGAACGCGTGCCTTTTCTGATGACAAAAGCGCAGACCCCGAAAAGACCGACAATGTTTTTCTTATCCGTACAAGGGTATCAAGGATATACTACCGACGCAGATTTTTTGAGTACCCCATTTCTCTCAAGCCCGCAACGTTTATAAACATGGGCTTTGTCAACACGGTAAAGGCAGGCTTCGGATATCTGGGCAGCGTTTTCCATAAGCTTCCCGAAACCTCCCTTGAAAATTTCTACATAAACCGTTTCGGCAAGCCCCTTTATCAGATGTTTTTCGAGGACTATACCGCAAAGGTATGGGGCGTGCACCCGTCGAATATTTCCGCGGACTGGGGCGCGCAGAGAGTAAAGGGTCTTTCCGTGTGGAAGCTTATCACCACCGCTCTGTCAAAGCCGTTCAGGAAAAAGGACGGCAAGGTGGAGACTTCGCTCATAGAAGAATTTTACTATCCCAAGCACGGTCCGGGACAGCTCTGGGAAAGGCTGGCTGAGATCGACAAGGAGATGGGCGCGGAGCTCCTTATGAAAAGGGAAGCCGTTAAGATATCCGAGGAGAACGGAGTTATAAAGGGAATTACGGTCAGAAATACCGACGAGGCTTCTCCCGATTTCGGTAAGGAGGAATTTATTCCCTGCGACTATCTTGTTTCCTCAATGCCCGTTAAAGACCTTGTTTCGGCGTTCGGAAACGCTCCGGCGGAGGTCGGCGGCATAGCCTCGGAGCTTCCGTACAGGGACTTTATCACCGTAGGTCTGCTTCTTGACAAACTGGAGCTTGAAAACAAAACCAATATGAAAACCATAAACAATATCGTTCCCGACTGCTGGATATACATTCAGGAGCGGGACGTAAAGGTGGGCAGACTTCAGATATTCAACAACTGGTCGCCCTATATGGTCGATGACATGAACAAGCATATCTGGGTGGGAATGGAGTACTTCTGCAACGAGGGCGACGAGATGTGGAATATGCCCGCGGAGCAGTTCGAGGAGTTTGCGGTAAGCGAGCTTGAAAAGATCGGCATAATCGAAAAAAGCCATGTGCTGGACAAATTTTCCGCAAAGGTCAAAAAGGCTTATCCCGCTTATTTCGGCACCTACAAGGATTTCGGAAAGGTCAGGGAATGGCTGGACGGATACGGCAACCTTTTCTGCATAGGAAGAAACGGTCAGCACCGCTACAATAACATGGATCATTCCATGCTGACCGCCGTGAATGCCGCAAGAGCCATAATAAGCGGTTCGGGCGACAAGGAAAGCGTATGGAATGTCAACACTGAAAAGGAATACCACGAGGAGAAATCCGACAACAACTGATAAAACATTTGCGGAGGCTGTCATGGGGGAAAAAAAGCTTAATAAAAACACTGCGGTATGCGGAGCGATATTTGCGCTGTATGCCCTGCTCACCCTGATAGGGGCGCTTAATCACGAGCTTTGGTACGACGAGGCTCAGGCATGGACGATCGCCAGAGACAACACTATAGGCGGGATATTTCATCAGCTCGGCTACGAGGGACACCCGCCGCTGTGGTATCTGATACTTTATGTTTTTGCGCATACGGGCTTTGAATGTACAGTTATACCGATCGTAAGCTGGGTTATTACTGCGTCTGCGGCGGCGGTGGTAATGTTCAAATCGCCGTTCCACGCTGCGATAAAAGCGGCGCTCCTGTTTTCGGGAGGATTTCTTTTTTACAATTCCGTAATGTCAAGGGTATACTGCCTGATAAATCTTATGGTGGTGCTGACAGCGTGGCTGTATCCAAAAAGAAAAGCCCGCCCCATACTGTTCGGGATACTTATCGCGCTTCTTGCAAATACTCATATATGCATAAGCGGCTTTATAGGCATTATGGGAATATTTATGATAACCGACCTGTTGGGGGGCTTCAGGACAAATACCGCAAAGCAGAACGCCGCTGAAATAACAGGGCTTGCCATTTCGGGAGCTGGAGTGCTGCTGATGGTGATCCCGCTGCTTAATTCTCTAAGCCTTAATGCCAGCACCGCAAAAGTTAATTACACTTTTGAATTTGTGGTCGGCGCAATACTTGACAGCTTTTCAAATATTTCAATGGCGCTTATCGCATATGAAAACAAAAATCTGTTTCTGTTTTTTGTTTCGGGAATTATTGCTGTACTGCTTGTTGCCGAATTTATTCTTATCCGTCATAAAACAAGACCCTTTCTGATACTGGTGTTTTTCACCGTATTCTATATTATAACTTCGGGAATTTTCTGGTATACGATCCCGAACCGCGCGCATATTTTTGTGCTTATGTTCTTTGTGACCGCATGGATAGCCGACTGCGAACCGCAGAACGGGGCGGGAAAAATATGGACTAAGGTCAGCTTTAAATCCGATACAAAAGCTATAGAAAATATTATCGGCTTTATACGAAAGCTTGACAGCAATTATATGCGCTGCTTTAATATTATTCTGACGGCTGTACTGGTCGTGTCCGTGCCGGCGGGAGCGCGGTTCCTTTTCGGAGACTGCATAGGTTCTTTCAGTCCGTCAGAACATGCAGCTGAGTACATCAAAGAAAATTTTCCCGAAAATACCGTTTTTGTAACGGACGATGAAGTAGCGCCTTTCATGGCGGCGTATCTTCCCGATTACAGATTTTATTCCGAAGACTTCGGCAATTTCTATACCTATAACGGACACAAAAATCTTCCCGATAAAAGGCCTTACGAGCGTACGTACAACGATCTTAAGGACTGCGAAAATGTATACTATATGGATGTACACGTTGAAATCGATTTTATGCCGAGCAACAGAAAGATTATCTATATTATCCGCGAGGGTATGCCTTTCGGAGTAAACATACGCTATATCGAGATATCCGAATTTGATCTCGACAGAGAAATAAAATCCTATATTGACAACGTTTAAAATTAAACTGACCCTCCCGATGAGTACTTGTCGGGAGGGCTTCTTTTGGTTACAGCGGCATTACAATTTGATTAAGAAATCCCGTACCGTATTGACAAAAGCTGTTACAGGCTGTACCATTTAATCATACACTAACCAACGGGAGGGTCGCGTATGAAAAAGCTTATTGCCGCGGCGGCGGTGATAATTTTTACTCTTATCGGACTGACGGCGTGTGAGCCCGCAAAGGACGAGACTGATTATCATACTTTTACGGGAACGATAATCCGTGTCGGCGTGGACGGTCTGTACTACGTAGCCGAACCCGACGAGGGGGAATTTCCGCAGGGGAGTACGTTTGTATACTCTGATGAAAAGCTTAATTTCGGGGACAGAGTTCGGGTAACGTTTCAAGGCGGCGTAATGGAGACCGCTCCACAGCAGATACGTCAGGTGGAAATTGTCAAAATCGAGGACGGGAACAGTCCCTACACGGGCTGGGAGACCGTTTCGATCGGCAGTCTTAAAATTCCCGATATGAGCAATGCAGGCGGTCTTGAGCCCGATATGTTCAGATACCAGTGCGTGGAGGAAGTGAACTTTGAAAGCGAAACCAAAGCGGGCAGAAAATTTACTCTTGTGGGAGCTCGTGTGTTTGCCGACACCGAAAAAAATCCCGGCGCGGTTTATGCCTACGATCTGTGTATCGAGCTTGACTGCGGAGGCTATATTGCGCGCGATCCCGCGTTTGCCGAGTCGGTGAACAGCGGTCAGGCGCCATGGGAGCTTGACCTAAACCGTCTGGACGAATATCTGACCGTTTACGATATGGGCGAATATCCCCTTGCTGTTTTCACATACGGAAACGAGATGACCTTTTACACTGTTGTTCCGAATGATGACGGAATACACTCCGACGGAGATATCGCGTTCTTTGACAATCCTCTGCCCGAAATAAGCGAGGACGCGGCGGCAATATCCATGAAATATTCCGGAATGGGTCTTGAAGCCGATCCCGAAAACCGCACCGTCACCGATATCGGCGCGGGAATTTGCTATCACTTTGATTTTGAGAACCGCTTTGTGTCCGCGGAGATTTTGAAGGACGTGCCATAAAAGCTGTCCGCTAATATTTACAAATAAAAAACCGTCCGACGAAAATCGGACGGTTTTGATTATTATTTAGACGAATCAGCCCTCGGCAACCTTGGCCTGAAGCTCATCGTTTACTTCGCCTACCAGCATGATGATGGTGTCAGCGATGGACTCTCTTGTAGTAGCCCAGTCTGTGCCGTGGAATGCAGCTCTTATACCAACCTCTGAACCGCCGTCGGTGGTGTAGGAAGCGATATCGGTAGAGCAGCCGGCAGCAAGATCGATAACAGGGTACTGTCTTGCAAGGTCATTGATCTCTGCAAGTCTGTCAACCAGATCTTCGGACCACTGAGCGTCGTCCATTCTCTTCTGACGGGATATTGCCTTTGCGTTCTCATCGCTGCCTGCAACAACAGTACACTCAGCGAAAAGTGCAACGCCCTCAGGATTGGACGCGCCCTTACAGAGAACATAACCCTCCAGCGTTGCGGGCTGGTAAGGATGATCGGAATCCGCAGGAGACGGTACGGGAACAAGTCCGAGATTTTCGGCAGGTATCTGAGTAGTCCATGTGGACGGATCGCCCTCAGCTTCCCATGAACCGCCGATCCAGAACAGCTCTCTGCCCTCGCCCATCATAGCAGGCTGGATAGACCAGTTAAACTGCTCAAGAGGAAGAACAAGTCCGCTGTTGTAGAGGTCGTACTGGAAGTTCATAGCCTTTTCCATAGTTGCATCGTTCAGGTTGCAGACAAGCTGACCGTCAACGGACTGAACTGTGGGAACGCCTGCAGAATAAAGCAGAGCAGCTTCGTTGTACCAGTTGTCAAGACCCCACTGATCGTTTTCCTCGTCAACGAAATCCTGGAGCATCTTCTTAAAGCTGTCCCAGTTCCATTCGCCCGACTTGTAAAGATCCCAAGGATCGTCAAGACCGTTTGCCTCGATCGTAGCTGTGTTGTAGTATACCATGTAGTTTGCGATAACATTGGTAACGAACATAAAGTGCTTGTCGCCGAACTTGTAGCTGTCCATAGCTGTTTTGGTGTTCTGCCAGATAGCGTCGTTAATGTCGATGTACTGGTCTACGGACTGGAACATTCCGCTTACGATACCCTTAGGCAGGTTGCCCGTATCGGAAGCGTAGAAGTCGATTCCTTCGCCGCCGAGAACGTATGTAGAAAGATCGTTGTAACGGTTTTCCCATGTGGTCTGATACCACTTGATGGAGCCGCCGTACTTTCTCTCGAACAGTTCAAGCTCAACCTTTTTGGACGCGCCGTTTGTGTTCGGGTTGATGTCGTAGTGAGCAAACCATTTGATCTCCTTGTTTGCAAGCTCAACGTCCTGAAGCTGGGACAGTGCGCTGCTGAGAGAGTCAGCCTGTTCCTCGCTGAGTTCAGCTTCGTTGATATTAGTTGTGAGTGCAGCTGTGGTCTCCGCAGTGGTGGTAGTGGTAGCTTCAGCGCCGCCGTTGCCGCCGTCGTTGTTTGCAGAACCCTCGTCACTCGAGCAGGCAGCCATTGCGCCTGTCATGGAAAGAGCGAGAAGTCCCGCCAGTATTTTCTTTGCATTCTTCATAAATAACCTCCTCCTGAAGCTCACATCGCATAGGACGCGGCTTCAACTACAATAATTATACCAGAAAAAACGAAATTTTTCAAGAGACATTTTACAGATATACTTTCGAGTATCTTGTGCATTTTAGCTAAAAAAAGCTTACGAAAACCTTTAAGTTACCGAACATTCCAAGGAAGTTCCTTATATATGGCAGTTGCCTTCCGTTATTTGGAAGGCAACTGTAATAAAATGTAAGATTACTGCTTTACAAAATGAACCACCTTGGAAGTGAAATCACCGTCCAGCTTTAAGAAAACGCCCGCGTTCATCAGAGCGCAGCCCGTCAGAACTTCTCCCGTCTCCATATTTTTATAGAGCGATTTCGGGTCGAGACCTTTCAGCTTGATGCGTCTGTTGCGGTAGTTGGGTCTGCCCAGAACCTGAACAAATGTGAACACCGCCTCGGACTTGTCCTTTGCGACGAATATCCATGCGTCCCAGGTATTGTCCTCAAAAACGTTTCCAATGCGGTACTGGTCGCCCGTGCGGATAATCGGGTTGTACTTGTTGAACTGCTCGATCTGACCGGGGATAGCGTCCCTGTCCTCCTGCGGAATCCTTGTAACGTCAAGCTCGTAGCCGAATGTACCTACCATTGCAACGTTTCCTCTTGTTGCAAACGGCGTGGAGCGTCCCACCGTGTGGTTGGGGCAGTCGGAAACGTGTGCGCCCATTGCGGAAGCAGGATAGCATATTGACGTGCCGTGCTGTATCTTCAGACGCTCGATAGCGTCCGTGTCGTCGGAACACCAAATTTGCGGCGAGTAGTAGAGCATACCCGGGTCAAAACGCGCGCCGCCGCCGGAACAGTTCTCCAAAAGAATGTATGGGTAATCGGTTGTAAGCCTGTTCATCAGGTCGTAAACGCCTAAAACGTATCTGTGCCAAAGCTCCCTCTGACGGTTTTTCGGCAGGGAAGTTGAGCCTACCTCCGTAAGCTGACGGTTCATGTCCCACTTGATGTACTCGATATTTGCGCTGTCAAGGACAGCTTTCATCATGTCGTAAACATAGTCGCGGACTTCCTTGTTGGAGTAGTCAAGAACGTACTGCTCGCGGGACATGGTAAGCTCACGTCCGCGAACCTGAATAGCCCATTCCGGGTGCTTTTTATAAAGCTCGCTGTCGGGAGAGATCATCTCGGGCTCGAACCAGATACCGAACTTCATGCCAAGCTTGTTCACCTCGTCAACAAGGTATTTCAGACCGCCGTTAAGCTTCTTTTCGTAGACGAACCAGTCGCCGAGAGAAGAATTGTCCGAGTCTCTGTGACCGAACCAGCCGTCGTCCATAACAAGCATTTCAATGCCGAGCTTGGAGGCTTCCTTTGCAATGCCGATAAGCTTGTCGGTATCGAAGTTAAAGTAGGTAGCCTCCCAGTTGTTGATAAGTATGGGACGGCGTTTATCCTTGTACTCGCCGCGGATAAGGTGCTGACGGTACAGGTCGTGGAAGGTGCGGGACATTTTTCCAATACCCTCGTCCGAATAAACCATAACGACCTCGGGAGCAACAAATTCCTCACCCGCTTCAAGAAGCCAGTTAAAGTCAAAGTGGTTGATACCCATTACCGCGCGGGTGTACTTGTGCTGAGTTACCTCAGCCTGAGCGAAAAAGTTTCCGCTGTAAACAAAGTTGAAGCCGTAAGCCTCGCCGCAGTCCTCGTCCGCATTGTGGGAAACGAGAGCCATAAAGGGATTGTTCTGGTGTGAGGACTCACCCTTTACCGAGTCGATACCCTGCTTGCCGTGGTGAAGCCTTGAACGCTCGATAACGCGCTCTCTCGCCCAGCTTCCGTTGAGGGTGATGAAGTCGTAGCCGTCGTTGTCGAAGTCCACGCACATGGACAGAACACGCTTTACATTGAGGGGAGCTTTGCCTGTGTTTTTCAGACGGACGCTGCGAGTGATAACGTCCAAGTCATTAAACACCGTGTACACCAGTACCGCTTCAAGACCTGTGTGCTTGTCTATGCAGGTAATTTCAAGGGTCTCCGCTTCGTTTTCATTTGCAAAGGTTGCGGGAAGTCCCTCCAAAGCGGGCTTGCCCTTGCAGACCTTATGGGACTGATACAGCAGTTCTGTTGTGGTCATGCCATCGTCGTCCATAACCATAAGACAGGGCTCGCGGTAATCGCCCGTGCCGTGGCAGGGATACTCGAAAGCGGCGGAGTCCATGAACGTACCCTTGTCCCGCATATTGGTTTTGGGAACCCAGGGGTTTTCCTCCAGACGGAGCAGATATGTAAGGTCGTCTCCGCATATCTTCTTTCCGAAATAGCCGTGGATAAGGTAGCCCTCGTCGGTAACTCCGAAAATGTAGCTTGTGTTCAGAGCGTCAAGCTGAAACATTTTGACGTCAACATCAAACGGGGTGTCGCCATTCCATGACTTTTTCATGTACTTCTTGTGATATTCCTGAATTTTAATACCCATTGTAAACATTCCTTTCTATAAAAAATTTATTTTAAATATTCCTTTAGAAGCTTTAAAGCGTGGTATTCCCTTTGATTCCACGCACGTTCACAGTTCTTTTTGTACGCCTCGTCCAATGTGTACCACACGGGTTTAAAGCCGTGGGCTTTTTCATTTTCGGAGTAATCGCACGCCGACTGATTTTCATCGACCTCACAAAAATAATATCTGTTTATTTGGTGCCAGATTTTATTTTCGTAAAGCGCAAGACGTTTTTCCTCTATTTCGCCGAATTCCCTTACAGTTTCGGGCACGACCGAGAAGCCTGTTTCCTCCATAGTTTCCCTTATAAGAGTTTCAACATCGTCCTCGCCGTCCTCCATGCCGCCTCCGGGGAATTTCAGCTCTCCGCCGTCGCTTTCTATCATAAGCAGTTTACCGTCCCTTAGAATAATGCTGCGGACAGCTATGCGGTATATTTCTTCAAGGCTTTCATCGTAATTTTTTTCGTCCAAAACCAGCAGCTTTTTCATGTTTTCAACCTCCGTGTACCATCACATCAGCGTTAAACAAGTTGAATTCCTGAAATAAAATTGCACACGCCCCTGACTTTGTGCGGTATAGCCAAGCTCTGCGCTTCTTTTTTCGGTGTTGTACTCCACAACGGCAGTCTGCTTTCCCACTGCGCCAGATGGTCTTTCCGTCTGCAATATGTATGCGGGCATAACGGAATTTTCTGTAGTTTCATAAATTCTTTGCAGGGAAATAACTTTCAGTTCCCTGCCGTTAAGAGTTACAGTAATATCTTCCGTCTCCAGTTCGGGGGATATATCTGTCACCGTCCTGCTCTGACCGTTTATCTCGACCTCATACTCTGATTTCTTTCCCAAAATCATAGGTCTGAACCAGAAAAACAAAGTCTGTCCGCCGCCGTTATTGCACCATACCGACAGAGAGTAAACCTCGCCGTTGCCGATTTTAAAATTAATTTCCTCGTCCCCGTCGATGAGCATATGCCAGCACCAGCTTTCAAGGCTTGTCTTGCCGTAGCTTTCGTCATCTATAAAGAACGAATTGTAACAGCCTTTGGGAACGACCGCCGAGTATTCGCCGTTTTTGTCGCTCCATACGCCTATTGATATATCCTTGTCAAAGCCGACCCTTTGCATTTGCACCAATGCCGGAAAAGGCTTGCCGCCAAAATCTGTGATTTTTCCGTACAGCCTTGCGTACTCGCATTTTACCGTTTCGGCGTAACGCTTTCCGCCTGTTTCAATTTCAACGCTTATTTTGTCGGGAAGTCCCGATATATTTTCAGCCAAAGCTTTAAGAGTGAACGTGCTGTCCGTACATCTTGCTTCGTACGTTTCGTATGCTTCATTGCCGCTTTTTATCGTAAATTCGCCGTTGTAAAGCTGTTTTCCGTCCAATTCCGCCGTGACTTTTACGGTAAGGGGATACGATATTTTGTCCGGTTCCGCATAAATTCCGAAGCAGGTTTTCGGAACGAATACCTCTGGTTGTAAAACCTCGGAAGCTCCCTGTTTATTTTCAAACCACCATGCGTCGATTTTCATAGAATTTCACGCTCCTTGAAAGTCATGAAAGCATTAATTTTTCTCTCCCGACCGCCTGTTTAAAATCTTTTTGACCGTACTCATTACCGCCCCGAAGTTAAGCGCAGTCACAAGCAGGAAAATAAGTATCAGCCACAGATATGTAAGCTTAGGCTCGGTTATGGCAATGTAAGCCATGACTCCCACCATAACGGTGTTGATTATCGTCCTGATATGGTAAGCCTTGAACTCGATAAGTCTTGTAACGTCAAAGATACGTATGCCGAAGCAAGCCGCGTAGGATACCGCCGTTGCCACCGCCGCGCCGTATGCTCCGTATTCGGGTATCAGCAGGAAGTTGAGTATCAGGTTTGTCACAGCCGCTATAACGCTTGTCAGCATTGAATTCATGGACTTTTTAGTTACATTGTAGACGCTTGACGTAAACTGGCACAGACACTGGAATATCATAGCCATTACCAGTATCGGCGTGTAGTGGTACGAGAAAATAAAGTTCTTTTCGGGATCGTTGTCCACGAGAAGATAGGTCAGAGGCTTCACAAGCATGATAACCCCCGCCGCGGCTATCATCAAAAGGGAGCTGTACGCTCCGTAAATTTTGGTGTAGAATTTCGACAGACCGCTGTCGTTCCTGTTCTCGATAGCGGACATCTGCCATGCCTGATAGAACAGCGTTGTAAACATCATCAGCAGGGACGGTATCTTGTAGGCAACGCTGTATACGCCGTTCACTCCCCCGCCGCAAAGGCTCTTGACGAACCATCTGTCCGAGGCGGAGGTTATCCACCACATAACGTACGCGGGGATAAGCGGCGCGGAATATTTTATCATATCCGTGAAAAGCTTCTTGTTAAAGTAAGTGATGTCCAGATATTTGTGCAGACCCGCCATAACGGTAAGTCCCGTAAAGGAAAGCGCGTCGGACAGGACTATGGACAGAACGTATCCTGTAACTCCCATTTTGAAGCAGACAAGAAAGATAACGTTGAATATCACTATCGTAAGCGCGGAGACTATACCGTCCAGAGCGAACAGCTTTACATAGCCCTTTGCCCTTACAAAATTGGAGGCTATCTGCCTGAAGCAGGAGCAGTAACAGCATACATATAGTATAAAACTGTACTGATTATACGTTTCGAATAGATTGAAGATCGGCATAGCAAGGGTAAGCACGCCCAGTCCCATAAGAGTTGAGCAGAGTGCGACGGTGTAGACCTGCCGTCCGTCTATTTTTTTCTCCATGCCGAAGCGGATTATCGCGTCCGCCATGCTGAGAGTGACTATTGGGTACAGGACGTTTACCGTCTGGATAAGCAGGTCAGCCATGCCGTACTGTTCGTCGGTCATGCAGCCCGTGTAGAGCCGCATTAATATAAAGCTCAGGAATTTCGCCCCGAAGTTTCCGATAGCGAATATCAGGGTATTTCCCGCTAATTTCTGATATTTATTCATGTTAAAAATTACTCCGTGTAATTTTATTTGCAGTAACTACTATTAGTTATACATCAATATATCTTTTGCTGTCTCTGTTGAGTATTTCCAGGGCAACGCGGACGAGAGCCACTCCTCCGAAAGCCACGGCAGCAAGCCACAGGGCGCGCCAGAAAGTTTTCACGAAATCACCGCCTAATTCCAAGATTTGCCGCAAGAGGCATAAACTATACACAATTATTATATCACATATTTTGCAGAAATGGAATAGAGTTTTAAAAAAAATATCGCCGCCCGAAAAACGAGCGGCGAATGAACTTCAAAATGACGGATTTTTTATTTTCCCTCAAGGAAATAGGACGCTTCCATATCGGCGGTGCTGAGCGCAAATGCCAGCGGGAACATCTCAAAGGATCTGCCCACCTGATTTGGGTCGTCGCCGTTTGAAAATCCCATATGATACCGTATCGCAAAGGCTTCCTCGCGGCTGAGACGCATAAAGCCCGTGATTATGTACACCGACTTCTCCCCGTGTCCATATGGGAGCTGATCGTCTATAGTATAGTAGGGGACTTTCTCCCAAACGCCCTGATCGTTTTTGGCGTTGCGGTAGTCAACCTTGTAGAAGTTCACCTTGCAGATGTCGTGCAGAAGCGCGGATATCGCTATCGTCTCCTCGGAATAATTCATTCCGTAGACCGTTTTCGCCCTCTCGCGGCTCAGGTAGTCTTTAAGACAGTGATAAACGTTCAGGCTGTGTTCGAGAAGTCCTCCCTCGTAGGAGCCGTGAAAGCGTGTGCTTGCGGGAGCGGTGAAAAAATCGCTTTTGTCCGAGAGCAGGTATTCCAGAAGCTTATCCGCTCCATCTCTTGTTATGCAGGACTTATAGATGTCCAGAAATTCCTGTTTGTGATCCATGGGCGCACCTGTCCTTTCACTGCTGTAAATCGTAACAGCTCTTTATCTTCAGCTTGCCCGCGACCTCCTGCGGGGTAAGTCCCTCGGGGAAGAACTTTCTGTTCGCAAGCACAGAGTATTCCTTTCCGTGCAGATCGAACCAGTTGTCCCCGAAAACGCAGTCGAACTCGTCGAAGTCCAGATAAACGCCCTTGACAAAGCTTTTGCTGTTAAACTCAAAGCGGTACTTGTCGCCCACCTTATCCGCTTTCACGGTTATTTCGGGGTCGAGAAATTCAAACAGCTTCGGCTGCACAAGCATGAGCGTTCCGTTTGCGATCGCCGCGTTGTCATGTATCAGGGTATATTCTATGTAGTGAGTTCTCAGCATATTCTTTTCAAGCTTGGTCTTGGTGGGGGTAAGGTTCTCAACGTTCTTTGCCGTCAGCGGGGGAATATTTACGTCCACAGCGCCCTGTGAGATCACCGTGGTGTCGTTCCGTCTTACTCTCCAGCGGACTGTTCCCGAAAACGGTTCAAGCTTCTCGTTGGAAATATTTATAACAAGGTTGTCCTTGTCGCTGTCGTCTATGGAGCAAAGCACGGGCGCGTAGAATTTTTTCGCGGCGTAGTGGAGAGCTTTCCACCTGCCGAAATAATCTATTGACGACCATGATATAACGGGATTGCTGTCGTTCACCTGCCAGTAAAGCGAGCCCATGCAGCGTCCGCGGTTTCGGCGCATATGCTCCGCGCTCTGGCGTATCGCCTCCGTCTGAACGAGCTGAGTGGCGTATACCAAGTCCTCAAAATTGTAGGGATATCTTACCATCTGAGCAAGATAGTACAGCAGCTTTTCGTTTCCCGCCTCGCATTTCTGGTGAGCCTCCATAACTCCCGAGCAGAGGTTTAAGTCATTTTCCCGCGCAAAGGTGCGAACCGTTTTCATGCCGGGAATGGATTCAAAGCCATACTCCGAGCAGAAGCGGAACTTGTGCTTTTTGAAATCGTCAAAGGGCTTGCAGTTGTGCCATACCGCCCAGTAGTGGGAGTCGCCCCTGTTTTCCGCGCTTGACTCGTCGAAGCCTCCTCCCGACGAGGGAGACGAGGGCCAGTAGGGGGTCTGGGGGTCGTAGTGCTTCAGAACGCTTGGTATCAGCTTTTCAAATATTCTCAGATAACCCTGCTTCTGCTCCTCGGTAACGGGTATGCCCCAGTACTGTATAGCGGACTCGATCTCGTTGTTTCCGCACCACATACCCAGCGAGGGGTGATTGCGCAGACGCTTTATGTTGTCTATGAACTCCTGCTTGATGTTCGTGCTGAAATTCGCGTCGGCGTTGTAGACCGCGCAGGCGAAAGCAAAGTCCTGCCATACCAGCAGACCCAAACGGTCGCAGGTGTCATAGAAGCTGTCGTCGGGATAGAAGCCGCCGCCCCATACCCGTATCATGTTATAGTTTGCCGCCGCACAGCTTTTCAGAAGATCTCTTGTGCGGTCTGCGGAGCGTCTGGGAAGTATCTGATCTTCGGGGACATAGTTTGCGCCCATAGCAAATATTTTAATGCCGTTTACGCGGAAGCAGAATTCCTCGCCGTCCTCCTTGTCGGGATCGCGGCAAAGCTCAACTGTACGCAGGCCTATGTTGAATTCACGGATATCCACAGGCTCTTCGCCGTTGAAAAGCATTACCTTAGCCATGTACAGATTCTGCTTGCCGTAGCCCTTTACGTTCCAGAGTAGCGGAGAGGTTATCATGCATTCGGGAGCCACAGCCTTGTCTTTCACATTATCCGAGACAACGATATCCTCGCCGTCGGGAGAGGTAACGTTTATTCCGATACGGAGGTTATCCGAGGATATGTCCGCGATCCTCGTATCGAATATCAGGCGTACTCCCGCCACGGAATGCTCCTGCTTGACATAAACGCTTTCTATCCTGCCGCCGTTCACTCCCTCAAGCTCAACGCCGCGCCAGATGCCCAGATCGGGAAGCTGCGGACCCCAGTCCCAGCCGAACATATAGTGCGCCTTGCGTATCTGCGGAAAGCCCTCTACTGTGGAATTTACACCCCATGCAGGTTTCTGCTTATGGGCGGTGCGTATGTATTCCAGCGGAGAAAAAAGTCTTACGGAAATAACGTTTCGATCCTCCCGAAGCAGACCTGTAACGTCGTATTCATATACGCGGTGCATATTTTCAGCCCTGCCTATAGCCGAGCCGTTGAGCAGTATTTCCGCAAGGGTGTCGATACCGTTGAAGCGAAGATATATTTTTTCGCAGGCGAGAATATCCTGCGAGGGGATAAAAGCGTGTTCAAAGACATAGTTTCCGTCGGAAAGCTCCAACGCGGCGTACTGATTTTCCCCGAAGTAAGGGTCGGGTATTTTCCCCGCGCGGATAAGGCAGTCGTAGACCGAGCATGGGATATTGGTGCGAATGCCCTCCGCCGTTCCGCTTTGAAGTATCCAGTTTTCGTTAAGCTGCTGTACCATAAAAAAGCTCCTTTCCCGCTCAACAGCATATTATATTAATAATATTTTAATAATAAGTATAACCCTTTTTGAAGTATTTGTCAATACGGAGCAGCGGCTTGACAGGCAAGTCAATTTACCTCAGAATACCACAATGCCGAACTATCAAAACAACTTTTCGGCTCTATGGCCTGTTGAAGCCGTGCCGAAAAAAATATTCCCAATTTGTTTAAAACGACGAAAAAAATAAAATATAAAAAAACTGTTTTAAATTTATAACCGATATGTTATAATAATTACAGCTTATGTAAATTTTACGGCAGTTCACATTTTGACGGGGCTTTCCCCCTAAGGAGCTTAAACTATGTCCAAAACTAAATATGCCGAAAATACAAAATATTCAAAGCGTATCATTTCACGCTTCCTTGTTCTTGCGTCTGTGCTGATGCTCGTTTTTGCGGCAATGTCTTTTGTTCTTACGCGGATAAACGCTTCGGCAAATTCAATGCAGATCATGACAAATACGGGAAATCTCGTTTCGGGACTTCTCAACGACCATATAAAAGCCGCCGAAGCTCAGCTCGGTACGGCTGCGTCAAATCCGCTTATGGAAAACTATATAATCGGCCTGAACTCAGGCTCGGCGGAAACAAACACAGCTAAGATCGCCGATATCCTGAATATGGCCTGCGAGGCAAGCTCGGACGCCGTTTCGGTCTGGGCGGTCTCCGAAAGCAGTGGGATACTTGTGGGAAACAGCGGTCAGGTGCTTTCTGCGGAAAAGTACGCCCTCACCGAGCGCTCCTGGTATCAGAAGTATATTTCGGGCGCGTCGTCAAGCGAATACATATGCCTTGAAACTTCCCCGGGACTTTTCAACGCCGAGGAGAGCGTTGTTACCGTTATACAGCCCCTTATTTCGGGCGGAAACACCTACGCGTTCTGCGGAATTGAAATAAGAGCGGACAGCATCTTCTCCGCGCTTTCAAAATATACTTTCAATTCGGGCAGCTACCCTATCGTGGAGTGCAATTCCTCGGTGATATATTCCCCTAACTCGTCGGATTTCCTTGGAAAATTTTCTCTTTCCGACAAGCCACTCGAAAACGTAATCGCGCAAAGAGCTGTGTCTCCCGGATACGTTGACAGCTACGTTTCCGAAAAAGGCGGCACAGTCTACTACTACAGGGAAACAAGCTCCGTCAGCGGCTGGAACGTTATCGTACTCTTTGACAGCGACGAAATAAACGGCAGCGTCTACAAGACATTTTTGCAGCAGCTTGCGGTACTTGTCTGCCTTACGGCTCTGACTTTTATTTTCGGAATAAATATCCTCAAAACAGAAAGCGCGGGTCTTAACGAGCTTTGCGGCTGTACCGAGGAGATCGCCGCGGGCAACCTCAATTACCGAATCAAAGCTTCGGGCAAGACCGAAATAGGCTGCGCCGCCGCTAATATCAACAAGATAGCCGAGATAATACAGGCGAAAAACGCGGTCATAAGCAGCTTTGACACCACCGATACCCTTACGGGTCTAAACAACCGCGTGAGCCTTTACGAATACATGGAGGACATGATCCGCACCCGCGAGGAGGGCAGAAGCCGCTTTGCGGTAATGTTCATGGACGTGGACAACTTCAAATGGATAAACGAGACCCTCGGTCACACCTACGGCGACGCCGTTCTCGGCGTGTTCGGCAAGGAGCTTAAACGCCTCCAGTACCCTGTGTTCCGCTTCAGCGGAGACGAATTCGTGATCATCAAGGAATTTGATACCGACCCCTCGGCGGTATATGAAGTTCTTGAAAAGCTTCATTCCTGCTTCGACAAGCCGCTGGAGATCATCAACGACAACATCTATATCAAGTTCTCTATAGGCGTTTCGATATATCCCGACGACGACCTTACCCCCGACCTGCTTCTGCGTGACGCGGAGCTTGCTCTGCACCGAGCCAAGGATTCGGGCAAGGACAGAGTGGCGTTCTACACCAATTCACAGAAAAGCCGCAGCATTTACAGCAAGGCGGCTATCGCCAGAAGTCTGGGCGGCGCGCTGAAAAATGGCGAGCTGCTGCTCCACTATCAGCCGATCATTTCCACCACCACCAGCGATATCCACGGCTTTGAGGTGCTGCTCAGATGGAACAGTCCCGAATTCGGAATAGTTCCCCCTGCGGAGTTTATCGGCGTTGCCGAGGAGAGCGGCGAGATCGTCCAGATAGGAACATGGATATTTGAAAGCGCCTGCCGTACCCTTAAACAGATAAACGAGGATCTTAACCCCGACGTTATCATGTCGATAAACGTTTCTCCCGTTCAACTCAGGCGTGAAAACTACCTTGAACACGTAAAAAGGGTAATTGATATAACTCAGGTCAATCCGAAAAATATCCAGCTTGAAATCACCGAAAGCACTCTTATCGACTTCACCGACTCCAAAAGCAGCGTTATCAGCGAGATAAACGACATGGGCATCGCCCTCGCTCTGGACGATTTCGGAACAGGCTATTCGTCGCTGAACTATCTGAAAAACTTCCCGATAAAGTGTCTGAAGATCGACAAGTCCTTTATCGACGAGATCAACAACAATCAGCGCGACTACGCCATTACCGACTCCATTATCGACCTTGTTCACAATCTCGGCATACACACCGTTGCGGAGGGTATCGAGACCGTGGGACAGTACAACTTCCTTGCGGATATGAAGTGCGACTACATTCAGGGCTTCCTTATGAGCAAGCCTCTTGACGAGAACGCTGCGATAGAATTTGTGGAAAGATACGACGCTCTCCACAAGCCCGACAAGCGTATGCTTGAAGAAAACGAGCGCAAGCTTGCCTATGAAAAGGAGGAGCTTGACCGCCTCAAGCAGGAAGATGATGACGGTGGCGACTCGGAGAAGTTTGCCGAGGACTTTATCATTTCCAAATAAATAACCAAAACCGTCTGAATATAAGAGCGATACTCATATAGAAGTAATGCCCGAAAGCAATTTTTCAACTGCTTTCGGGCTTATTTTAATTATTTATTCGCATACATCGGAAGTTACGCTTTTTTATTGAAAATTATCTCTCTGTTTTCTTTTGAACATACAACTTTAAATTAAGTAAGCCATAGCTCATAAATGCTATTGATGCATAGTAAACAATTCCGATTACAGCAGCTTTAACAAATGTCAGACTTTCAGCTGAAACCAAGCCATACACTAAGTTACCGGTAATAAGAAAACGAATATAATCAAATAGCAAGTAACACATTACCATAACCGGAGCTATAAAAATTCTTCTGACATAATCTTTTTTATCCTTCAATTCGAGCTTTGTCGTAAACAAATACATTGCCAAAGCCAAAACGGGATTTATTCCATGCATGAAGAAAAACATTCCGCTAAAATTAAAATCGTGCCAACCGAAGATTTTAAAAAATATACAACAAAAAACGGTTAATATACATGGCAGTACAAATTGATACAAAATCGCAGGTAAGGCTTTCTTTCTAATTAAACTTACTGTTCCGTCCAATAGCAATAACAAGCCGCATGAGGAATTTGAAATAAAAGTCAGCTCATACGACAACTGAAAATTATATCCTGTGAAAACTGTAAACAGTATAAATAATCCCACAACAATTTTTGTTATTTTTATTATAGATCTGTCTGCGTAATATACTCTATTTTCTTCATAACTCATAATTGTTTTCACCCGTAAAATTCTGATTTAACTCAGTAACTATTATACTTTAAAGCAGCTGACTTGTCAATAAAAAAACGGAGCATGAAATCAATTCCATGCTTCGTTTTTTTATTGCAGTATAATTTCAACAAACTCACCCGCCCCCTTGAGGGGGCAAAAGCAAAGTCAATATCCGCCGTATTTAACAGTGGGGGTGACTCAGCCTGCGGGGGCTCCCCGCTTAGTTGTTGATGAGCTTGTCCTCGTCGCTCCAGCTGTAGAGCTTGCGGATCTCCTCGCCCACAACCTCTGCGGGGTGCTCGGAAGCAAGCTTTCTCATAGCCTTGAAATGTACCTGTGAACCAGCGTCTGACATTTCAAGCAGGAATTCCTTTGCGAAAGAACCGTCCTGAATGTCGGAAAGAGCCTTCTTCATAGCCTTCTTGCTCTCTTCTGTGATTATCTTGGGACCTGTTACATAGTCGCCGTACTCTGCTGTGTTGGAAATAGAGTATCTCATTCCCGCAAAGCCCGACTGGTAAATAAGGTCAACGATAAGCTTTACCTCGTGGATACACTCAAAGTAAGCGTTTCTGGGGTCGTAGCCTGCCTCGCAGAGTGTCTCAAAGCCAGCCTGCATGAGAGCGCATATGCCGCCGCAAAGTACAGCCTGCTCACCGAAGAGGTCGGTCTCGGTCTCTGTGCGGAAGGTTGTTTCAAGAACGCCTGCTCTTGCGCCGCCGATACCGAGAGCGTATGCAAGACCGATGTCTGTAGCGTCGCCTGTAGCGTCCTGCTCAACAGCGATAAGACAGGGAACGCCCTTGCCAGCCTGATATTCGCTTCTTACAGTATGACCGGGTCCCTTGGGAGCGATCATGATAACGTTGACATTCTTGGGGGGAACGATACAGCCGAAGTGAATGTTGAAGCCGTGAGCAAACGCAAGGGTCTTGCCCTCGGTGAGGTAAGGAGCAATGTCCTCCTTGTAAAGCTTAGCCTGCTTCTCGTCGGGAATGAGGATCATGATAACGTCCGCAGCCTTAGCAGCCTCGGAAACGGAAAGAACCTTGAGACCCTGTGATTCAGCCTTAGCCTTGGACTTAGAGCCCTCGTAAAGTCCTACAACAACGTTTACACCGCTGTCCTTAAGGTTAAGAGCGTGAGCGTGACCCTGCGAGCCGTAGCCGATGATAGCAACGGTCTTGCCGTCCAGTCTGCCCAGATCGCAGTCCTGCTGATAGTAAATTTTGTTTGCCATTTTAAATTCCTCCATTTATATTAATTTTTTGTGTACTATATCAAACAGCGTCAGCCGTTTAATTTATAATTTGTTTTGTAAGGTGGGGCAGCCTGAATTGGCTTGCTCCCGCCCTACATTGTTTTTATTTTTTGGTAATCGTATCCGCGCCCTTTTGTATCGCGATAACGCCTGTGCGGACAATCTCCTTGATTCCGTAGGGACGGATAAGCTCCTCAAACCGCATCAGGTGTACTGGTGTGTCGGAAATCTCCAGCGTCATGGTGTTTGCGGAAATATCAATTATCTTTGCGCCCATTATCTCGCAGACGGTAAGTATCTCGCCGCGCTGCTGGGGATTTGCGTTTATCTTGATAAGCTGAAGCTCTCTGGGAAGCAGCTCCTCGGGAGCAAGGGTCTTGACCTTTATGGTGTCTATAAGCTTGTTGAGCTGCTTTTCAAGCTGCTCGACGGTATGCTCGTCCCCCTCGGCTACGATGGTAACGCGTGAGGTTTCGGGATCGTCGGTCTCGCCCACCGCAAGGCTGTCGATATTAAAGCCGCGGCGGGAGAAAAGTCCCGAAATTCTTGACAGCACACCCGCGTGGTTCTCCACAAGAATAGAAATTGTATGTTTCATGGAACAGCTCCTTTGCCTTTAGATTACAGTGTTTTCATTATAATTTTACCATATTTTTTGATATGCGTAAAATATATATATTTTATGTGCAGCATAACTGTGAGTTATATATCGAACTGTTAAATACTTGACATTTTTATGTAACCCACCCCCTTGATAGGGGGCAAAACGCCGCAAGCGGCGTTTTATTAGTGCGGGACTTTCCCACATTGACTCAGCCCGCGGGGGCTCCCCGCTTATAGCGTGGACTCGTTTCTCCACACGTTGCACTCCAGCAGATAAGGAGTGTCCGCCTCACAGAGATGCTCAATAGCTTCCTCCGCCTCCGCCATGGTGCAGACACGCTCCGCTCTTATGCCGTAAGCTTCCGCAAGAGCCACAAAGTCGGGGTTTCCGTCGGCAATGTGAACGGCTGTCTGATTGTCCTTATAGAGATTTGTCTGGAGTTCCCGAACCATTCCCAGACGGTTGTTCCGCATAAGGATAATCTTAACGGGAATTTTTTCCTGAACAATAGTAGCAAGCTCCATCATCTGCATCTGGAAAGAACCGTCGCCGCATATGGCCACGACCTCAGAATCGGGTGAAGCAAACTTCGCGCCTATTGCCGCAGGTATGGAGTATCCCATTGTACCCATGCCGCCGCTCGTAAGGAAGCGTCCGCCCTTGAACCGGAAATTGTTGCAGGTCCATATCTGGTTCTGACCAACGTCAGCAACGCAGACCGTGTTCTCGGACAGTCTTGCCGAAAGCTTGCGTATAAACATTTTCGGGTTCACGTAGCCCTCGGTCTCGTCCTCCTTGGGGACGGTGTTCTTTACCTCGGACAGCTCCGCAAGCCAGTCCGCGCGCTCAGTGCTTTCCAGCTTTTCGGAAAGCTCCGTCAGAATAAGCTTGCAGTTGCCTACAAGGGGAATGTCAACGTGCATATTCTTGCCTATCTCGGCAGGGTCAACGTCTATGTGGATAATTTTTGTAGTCTCCGCAAGAAATTTGGGAGACCTGACAGCTCTGTCGCCAACTCTCGCGCCTATGAGTATCATAGTGTCGCACTTGGACACCGCTTCGTTTGCAGTCCTTACGCCGTGCATACCAAGCATACCCATATAGAGGGGGTGCTCCGTGGGAAATATGCCCAGTCCCATCATAGTGGAGACAACGGGTATCCTTGTCTTTTCGGCAAGCTCCCGAAGCTCGCCGCAGGCGTCGGCGGAAATAACTCCACCGCCCGCGCAGATAAGGGGTCTTTCGGAATTTTTAAGAGCCTCGCAGACCTTTTTTATCTGGAAGCTGTTTCCCTTTACGGTGGGCTTGTAGGTGCGAAGCTCCACCTTTTCGGGATACTGAAAATCTATCATAGTCTGCTGGATATCGACGGGAACGTCTATAAGCACGGGGCCGTTACGTCCCGAACCCGCAATATAGAAAGCCTCCTTGAAAATACGCGGAAGCTGGGAGGCGTCCTTGATAAGATAGCTGTACTTAACAAACGGCTCGGCAGCACCTGTAGTGTCAACCTCCTGGAAAACGTCGCAGCCGATCTGGTCGGTGGAGACCTGTCCCGTAATGCATATAAGGGGTACACTGTCGGCGTATGCGGTGGCTATTGCGGTCATAAGGTTCATAGCCCCCGGACCCGAAGTTGCGATACAGACCGCAGGCTTGCCCGTGATACGCGCATAGCCGTTTGCGGCGTGACCCGCGTTGTCCTCGCGCCTTACGAGAATGTGGCGTATATCCGAGTGTGTAAGCTCGTCGTAAAACGGACAGATTGCAGCGCCCGGATAACCAAAGACGACCTTAACGCCCTCGTTTTCCAGACATTTTACCATTGCTTCAGCGGCTTTGATCAATCCAATCACTCCAATCGAAATTACATAAATTTATTGTACATTTTTAAATGTACTTTATAATAATACAGCTTTTTTAAGGTAAAGTCAATGGGTAATGCAAATTTTACTATGAATTACTTTTTGTTGCATTCATAAAAAGTTTACAATAAATAATTACGTAATTTCGTAAATACGTATTGACGGAACTTAAATTGCATGATATTATGTAATTACGGAATTCCAAAATATCGAACAAAGGAGGATAAAGTATGTCAGAAAGAAATTACGGCGCAGAGATTGACGCTTTGAGACAGGACATAAACGAGATAAAGGAATTGCTGAAAGGCGGCAAAACCGTGGAGAAAACCTCCGAGGACAATTCCGAGGACAAGCAATACAGCAGCGGGCTTGTTGAAAAAATAAGCGATATGACCTCCGACACGGTGCTTGCTGCGCTTATGGAAAGAATCCAGAACGAGCGTGAAGCTGACGGCAGTACGGGGAAGGTGCTTTATACAGGCGTTTTTGCTTCGGGAGGACGGCAGTCCAACTGGACAGGTCAGTACAACACCGACCACCTGCTTAAGCTTATCGAGGACAGGACGGCGGAAAAGGTGCTTAACTGCATAGGAAGCGGCGACAAGCTGAATATCCTGCTTGCGCTTCTCCGCAAGCCTATGACTGTAGCACAGATAGTAAGCGAGGGAGGCTTCAATTCCACGGGAAAGGTCTATCATCATCTTAACGCACTTATGGCGGCAGACCTTGTGGAAGAAGACCTGTACAACAATAACAAGGGTACTTATATTGTTGTTCCGTACCACGTTCAGGGCGTAATAATGCTGCTTTCGGGAATAAGCGATATGCTGAACGGAAACGGTAAATTTGACAGACCCGGTTTTGAACAGTCCTGGTATTGATAAAGCATATATTTGCAAAAAGCCGTTGGAATGTTTTCCCGACGGCTTTTTTATTTAAAACGCAAGATATATTTTTTTAACAAGGATTTTTACTTCTGTCCGTAATAAGCGTTCGCTCCGTGCTTTCTCAGATAGTGCTTATCGAGAAGCTCCTGCTGCATATGTCCGACCTGCGGATTAAGTCCGACAGCGTGGTAATTCATAAACGCCGCTTCTTCAAGGACTACCGCGTTGTGTACCGCTTCCGCGGCGGCCTTGCCCCATGTGAACGGACCGTGGCTTTTCACAAGGACTGCGGGAATAGTCAGCGGGTCGATACCCTTAAAGGCTTCGATAATTACCGTACCCGTTTCCTTTTCGTATTCACCCGCTATCTCTTCGGGAGTCATGGCGCGGGTGCAGGGTATCTCGCCGTAAAAATAATCCGCGTGGGTAGTTCCCATGGGGACGACCCCAACTCCCGCCTGAGCAAAGGAGGTCGCCCAGCGGCTGTGGGTGTGGACTATCCCGCCGAGACCCTCAAAGGCGCGGTAAAGCTCCAGATGCGTGGGGGTATCGCTGGAGGGATTGAGCTTTCCCTCGGCAACCTTTCCAGTGGCAAGCTCCACCACGACCATATGGTCGGCGGTCATTTCGCCGTACTCAACTCCCGACGGTTTTATGACCACCATGCCGCTTTCCCTGTCAACTGCGGAAACGTTTCCCCATGTGAACGTTACCAGACCGTATTTCGGCAGCATAAGGTTTGCTTCAAGAACTTCCTGTTTTAATTTTTCAAGCATAATAACAGCTCCTTTATTTTTCTCCGAGAATATCCATGACCTGCTCGTATTTGCTTCGGTAAAACGCTTTGCTTTCCTCGGACAGCTTTGCAAAGCTTCTTTTCAGTTTGTCCGCTACAAAGCTTTTCCCCGCTTCAAAGTCCATTCCTTTTGCAGAGTACGCGAGAAAAAGCAGGCTTGGAACACTGTCAAAGTGCGATATCGCGTCCGCGTCGGCAACGCATATTTCTTCCTTTGTACACGGCTTGTCTCCCGTGCTTCCACGATGATTTCTTATACAGCCCTGCACGCGCACTATCTTATCGTTATCATACCCAAGCTGTTCAAGGATATCTCCCGCGATCTCCGCGCCGTGGATATGATGTTCTTCGTACAGGCTGTAATCAGTAACGGAAGCTATATCGTGAAGCCATGCTGCGATAACCGCGACCTCTTTATCCGCTCCGTACTGCTCGGCAAGAAGCTCCGCGTTTTTTACCACCGCTTCAATATGATAATAGCAGCCTATCCCGAATTTGTTGGAGGGCTTTTCGCACCTTGCGCGGATTTCCTTTTGCAGATACTCGATAATATCCGTTCGCATATTTTATCTCCTGTTACCCGAATGCAATTTCTTTAAACTCCGCGCTTTCCCCCTTAAATTTCAGGAACAGCGGGGAAACGCCTTTCCCCATATCGAGAGCCGCGGAAAATTCTGTCCATTCCTCCGACGGGGAAATCTCAACTACAGCCTTGGGAGCGCCGCCAAATTCGTCCGAGACCTCAAAGCTTCCGCCCTTAGCGGAACGTGCCGTTACCGAGAAATTCACCGCGTCGTTAAAGTCAAAATATTTGTAGCCGATAACAGTGCCGTTACCGATCTCGGCGATAAATCTGTCCTCGCCGACGTTGGTGCAGTTTGGAAAACTTTCGCCGTAAATTTTATTCGAGCCGTGGGGCATATGTCCGTTCGTAATATTGCAGGCGATTACCGCGGGATAGCTTCCCTCGGCTATGAGCGCGCCGCCGTTCAGTCCGCAGGAGGTTATTTCAACCTGCTTAATGCTGCCGTCCTCGGCAATGGTTATCCTCTCGGCGCAGGCCTGTCTGCTGTAGTCGGACTTGTGGGTCAGCCTGTGGTAAAAGACATACCACTGACCGTTGATATTTTCAATGCTGCCGTGGGTAGTGCCCGTCATGTTGAGCCTGTCCTCGTCCCTTCTGCCGTTCAGACCCACGTCTCCGTTGGAAACGATAGTGCCGCCGAAGCGGAAGTCCCTGTCAGGAAGATCGCTTACCGCATAGCAAAGCTCGTGGTTTTTCTGGGACGAGTAAATAAAGTAGTATTTCTCCCCCACCTTGCGTATTGAGCTTGCCTCGAAAAACGGGTGAGCCTCAAAATCCGTACCCTTTACCTTGTAGGGAATAATGTGCCGCGACTCGTCCTTGACAGTGAGCATATCGTCCTCAACGGTAACCATTACCGCGCCCATAACACTGTCCTTTTCGGCGTACTCCAGAATTTCTTCACGGCTTTTGTTGAACATATTCATTTCAGATGTTATCAGTTCCTCATTGGGGAAATCCTCACGCTCCTCAAAATCGTACTGAGTGCCGTAATAAATGCGTATCACGCCGCCATCGTTGATAGCTCCGGGATCGAAGCAGACGTACTTTTTCATGGGCGTGCCGTCCTTATTGCGGACAAAACCGAGGTACTCGTACTGTCCTGCGGGGGTATCACAGACGGCGACGCTTATCGGTCCGAAATAGCCGCCCACGCCGTAATCGCCGGACATACAGTAGTACAAATAATACCTGCCGTCGTTGCCGCGGACAACGTCGGGAGCGTACATGAATTTTCTTTCGGCATAGTCTGGATCCTGATCGGCACGGTAGATAACGCCCTCACAGCGCCAGTCGGACAGGTCGTCCACAGGCGCGGAATAAACCGTGTAGTCAAGCATACAAAAGGTCTCGCCGCCCTCCTTGTCGTGAGAGCCGTAGAGATATACCCTGTCACCGAAAACGTGGGGTTCGCCGTCGGGGATACATTCGCCCAGCGGCAGAAACGGATTAAAGACCTGTTTTTTCATTTGCGACCATTCCTTTCCTGAACATATGCATATATTATACCATACGCAAATCCGAAATTCAAGACTGACCTGCGCCGCGGAAATCGGTTGTAAAGATAAATTTTTGCGGGGAGCCTCCAAAGCAAGATATTCAGAACATTAATTTTGATATTTCCCTCAAAAGGGGCGGGTAACTTTTGATTCAGCGCACGGCGCAGCAAGACCTCAGACAGCGAAGCCGCCCGAAAATTCGCGCAATAGTGTACTAAATCAAAACTTATCTTCGTAAAACTGATTTCCACGTTTTTCTGTAAGCAAATGTTGACATTTTTATGAAATCGGTGTATAATAAATATGACTTCCGTTATTCCCCGAACGCCGATACCGCGGGGAGACGCTGACAAAATATTTCGATCGGAGGAGAACGTGTGAACCTTTTTTCTGCTGTAAGCGGAGTTATCAACGGTACTGTTAAAATAAGCGACAGAAAAAAATACAGCGCGATCACCGTTGCGATCGCCTGCGTTCATATTCTTTTGGTTTTTATTTTCTGGACAATAGGCTCCGTTCCCATGGCAATTTATAATATGTGCAGTGTGGCAGGTTATCTGCTGTGCCTGCCTTTGATCAGACGCAATGCGCTCGGATGGGTCTTTGCGTATATATGCATTGAGGTGCCGCTCCATTCCTTTCTGGCTATCTACACTGCGGGCTGGAATTTCGGCTTTGCCATGTACCTTATTGCGATAGTCCCGGTGGGCTTCGATATGTCCTTTGCACTGAAAAATCCCGTGAGGGGCATAAAGATCTCCGTGCTGTTCGGACTGCTTAGCTTCGTTATGTTTATTTCGTGCAGAATGTTTTCTTACTACACTGTACCGCTTTATAGCGTTGACAACGAATTTTTTGTGCAGATCGTCTATTTTTTCAATATGTTCTGTACTTTTGTGCTGCTTCTTGTGTACTCGTTTATTTTTGCTTCGGAAATAATTTCCGCCCAGACCGTACTCAGAAAGAAAAATACCGAGCTTGCAAACCTTGCCGCAAAGGACACGCTTACGGGCTTTTACAACCGCCGAAAAATGCACGAATACCTTGTGAACGCAGCCGCGGGCAAGAGGGCTTTTTCGCTGATAATGAGCGATATCGACAACTTCAAAAGGCTTAACGACACATACGGTCACGACTGCGGAGACGAAGCGCTCAAAGCCGTTTCCGACGCGTGCAGAGGCTGCGTTTCGGACGGCGACAGGATATGCCGCTGGGGCGGTGAGGAATTTCTCATACTGACGAACCGTTCCCTTGAGGACGCTGCCGATACCGCGGAAAAAATACGCTCCGCAGTGGAAAGCTGCCATCTGGTTTTCAACGGAATAGATATCAGGATAACCATGACCTTGGGAGTGTCGGAGTTTGACCCGTCCTCCACGATAGACAAAGCTATCACCGCCGCCGACCAGAATCTCTATATCGGCAAAAACAGCGGCAAGAACCGAGTTGTCAAATAGCCCGAAAGGAGTACCCGAATGCCGAGATTTTTTACCGACAAGCCTGCCGGAGATTTTATAACCGTTACGGGAAGCGACGCGGCGCATATGGGATACTCCCTGAGAATGAAGATCGGCGACCCGGTTACGTTCTGTCACGCGGGGACGGATTATTTCTGCCGTATCGAAAGCATGGACGGCAGCGAGGTGGTCTGCCGCGTGGAAAGCTCCGCGCCGAGCCGTTCCGAGCCGACGGTCTCACTTACGCTTTATCAGGCATTCCCGAAGCAGGACAAGCTTGACTATATCGTCCAAAAAACCACCGAGCTTGGCGTGACAAGGATAGTGCCCTTTATTTCGGCAAGGTGCGTTTCCAGACCCGACGGAAAGTCCGCGGAGAAAAAGCTGGAGCGTCTGCGCCGTATTGCAGAAGAGGCGGCAAAGCAGTCGGGCAGGGGGATAATCCCCGAGATCGCGCCGCTGACCGATATGCGGGGCGCGCTGAGGGATATGGAAAAATGCGATGTTAAGCTGTTCTGTTACGAAAACGGAGGGGAGCGGCTCTCGGACATTGCGCTGCCGAAAAGCGGTCAGATCGGTGTAATGATAGGCTCGGAGGGCGGATTTGAACGCGCCGAAGCGGATCTCGCCGAGGAAGCGGACGCGGTGAAGATATGGCTGGGAGAACGCATACTGCGCTGCGAGACCTGTCCCGTGGCGGTAACGGCGATAATCATGAATCTTACCGGTAATATGTAACAAAGCGGGGTCTCTTAAAAAGAGAAATACTCATATAGAAATTTTTAGCCCGAAAGCGGTTTGGAAGAACCGTTTTCGGGCTTGTTTTTGATATTGAATTGCTCACATAAATCAGAATTTACTGCATCAGAAAATCCAAACTTACGTTATAAAACTTTTCAAAGCTTGTAATCATAGCAGGGTGGTCACCTGTATCAAACAGATACATTTTGCCGTGTCCGATTTTTTTAAGCATTTCTTCGTAAACATTTTCAAAATAATTATCAGACAAGCTGCACATGAACTTATCTTCTTTGCTGCCTGTCAGAAGAATGTCGGCTTTCAACAAGTTCAATGGTCTGTGAAAAAAACAACCTGTTTCATTTTTATGCCTTATAATAGCAGCAGTATCGTTGTCCACGATTTTTTCCCAATCAGAACCATGCATATATGTGTAGAACGCTCTTGCATTACTATCCGCTTTAGCCTCTTCACGGTCTTTCAGAAGATTAACGGTAAAATCTTTATTTGCATTTTCACCCTCAAAGCTGTCAGCAATAACTTTGCTGACAAGCTCCGGTGCTTCCAAAGCAACGTTAATAGCAGCAATAGCTCCGCCGCTGCTGCCTATTATGCTTACGTCCGTATATTGTTTTTCTCTTAGAAAAGCAATAACCTGCTGTGCCTCATAAAACCATAAATCTGTAGGAAATTCACTTAATCTGTCCGATTTGCCGTGACCAAGGAAGTCGATAAGTATTACCCTGAAGTTTTGGCTATATTTTTTTGAAACTTCCGCATACATACGGGAAGACGCCGTATTTCCGTGAAGAAAAAGCAAAGGTGTTCCGCTGCCGATTTCGTCATAAAAGATATGTTTATTGTTATAAATAAAATAGCTCATATATAAATACTCCTAAAAAGTTATTATGCGGCGTTTGAATTTTGATTTATCTTAGTAATAATTATACATTACAGCAGTTACATTGTCAATAAAAACGCTATATCGCTTTTGGCGGTTATCAAAAATGCCATGGTTAAAGCTTCTATATGAGTATTACACTATTGCGTACCGCTTTTTATTTTTTAGGTAAAACAGGTATTGACATATTTGAAAAAAAATGCTATAATAAAACGATAATTTGTGTTGCAGAATGTAACAAAACAGGAGGTTAAATTGTGAGAAAAGTAAAAAAACCTGTTTTCTTTGTCGTTTTTGCGCTTATACTCTTATTTGCGGCTTCCGTGATCTTCGGAGTAACTACGTATTACGGCGATATGAATACAGTTTATCTCAAGGGCGTGAACAATATCCGCTTTGGTATAGATATCAGGGGCGGTGTTGACGTTACCTTTACTTCTCCCGGAGATATCGACGCTACCGACGCGCAGCTGGACGCTGCAAAAGAGGTAATCGTACAGCGTATGATAAATCTGGGTATCACCGACTACGAAAGCTTTATCGACTACGGAAACGACCGTATAATCGTAAGATTCCCCTGGAAAGAGGGCGAAGCTAACTTCGACCCCGAGGAAGCTGTTAAGGAGCTTGGCGAGACTGCCGAGCTGACCTTCCGCGAGGGCTACGAGGTTGACGACGCGGGTATGTACACTGGTACTACAGCGGAAAATATTATCCTTGTGGGCTCCGACATACAGGAGGCTAATGCCGTCTACACACAGGACAGCGCGGGAAATCTGGAGTGGCAGGTAAGCCTTGAGCTTACAAGCTCGGGAACAGGAAAGTTCGCCGATGCCACCACAAGGCTCAGCCAGACCCGAGGCATTATCTCTATCTGGATGGACGAGACCTGTATCTCCTATCCGCAGGTAAATTCCTCTATCACAGACGGAAGAGCTTCCATTACGGGTAATTTTGACGCGGACGAGGCAAAGGCTCTTGCCGATAAGATCAATTCGGGCGCACTGCCTTTCAAGCTTGTTACAGCAAGCTTTTCCACAATTTCACCGAGCCTCGGCGCAGGCGCGCTTGAAGCTATGATTGTTGCCGGACTTATCGCGTTTGCATTTATTGCAGTGTTCATGATAGTTCTGTACCGTCTTCCCGGCGCAGTTGCAGTCGTTGCTCTTGTGGGACAGGTCGCAGGTACGCTGGCGTTCATTTCCGGATACTTCGGCTTTATGAACGGCTCGATACTGACTATCCCCGGTATCGCGGGTATTATTCTTGCGGTAGGTATGGGCGTTGACGCAAACATCATCACCTCCGAGCGTATCAGGGAGGAGCTTGCAAACGGCAAGACCCTTGACGGTTCTATCGAATCGGGCTTCAAGAGAGCGTTCTCCGCTATTCTGGACGGAAACGTTACAATGATCCTTGTCGCCATAATCCTTATGGGCGCGTTCGGTACTCCCGACAGCATCTTCTCCAAGCTGCTGCATTTCGTGTTCTTTATGTTCGGCCCCTCCACGGCGGGAACGATCTACTCTTTCGGCTTCACGCTTCTGACAGGCGTTGCGCTGAACCTTTTCTTCGGCGTACTCTGCTCCAGACTCATGCTCGCCTCACTTTCAAAGTTCAAGGCGATGAGAAATCCCAAGCTTTACGGAGGTGTCAGACATGAACAATAAGTTTAATATTGATTTTGTCGCCCGCAAAAAGCTGTTCTTTATAATCTCGGCTGTGGCTATTGCGGTCTCGATACTTTCATCATTTGTTTTCGGCGCAAATCTTGATATCCAGTTCAAGGGCGGTACTATTCTGACCTACATCTACGACGGCACTATCGACCAGTCCCAGTTTGAGGCGGACGCTACCGCCGCTCTGGAGGGAATAGGCGTTACCTCCACGGTGGGCGAAGATTTCTCCACGGGCAGGAACAACATTCAGCTTTCGCTTATTTCTAACAGCGGACTTACCTCGGACAAGCAGATAAATCTTTCCAACGCCATTGCGGAAAAGTACGCGGGCAACAACATTGAGCTTCTGGAATCCTCGGACGTTTCTCCCTCATCGGGACGCGAATTTTTCCTGAAATGTATTGTTGCGGTACTGCTTTCCTTTATCGTTCTTATCGTCTATATTGCGCTGCGGTTTAAAAATATCGGAGGCTGGCTCGCGGGTGTTTGTGCGGTAACCGCGCTTCTCCACGACTGTATCATTGTTTACGGAACGTTCATCATCTGCCATATGTCCATTAACGCAAACTTTATGGCGGTTGTTCTGACGATACTGGGTTACTCCATTAACAACACCATCGTAATCTACGACCGTATCCGTGAAAACGAGATACTTTTCAGAAAGAAGAAAACCAAGATCGAAATTGTCAATATGAGCATTAACCAGTCGCTGACCCGTTCGATAAACACGTCCATTACAACGATTGTGGCAATGCTTGCGGTAACTATCGTTGCGGCTATTTACGGGGTAACTTCGATAATTTCTTTCTCGCTGCCTATGATGATCGGTATGATCGCGGGCGCATATTCCTCGGTATGCTTCACCTGTCCGCTGTGGCTTACTCTTGAAGACAAGCTCGGCATAAAGAAAAAGGGCAAAAAAGCTAAAGCATAAAGTTGTTTCGGCGGACAGGGTTTACTGTCCGCCGTTGTTTTTGGGGGGATCTGAGTGCGGCTTTTATTTGTGGTGTTATAGTGTATAAAAAACGCATTTATTTTTGAGCATTTTTACATATTGACTTATGTGTCACCGTATGTTATTATAATTATGGTGACACAGAAAAGAGGTGGTTTAAACGTCTCCACGAACAGGCAGACCTACTACAGACCCCAAAACCCACGAAACACGTATACGTATGTCCGACGAAGATATACGGATTCTTGAATTTTGTGTAAAGAAAACAGGGCTGACTAAGGCGGAAATTATTCGCCAAGGTATAAGAGAGGTTTACGCCAAATTAGAAAAAAAATAACGTAAGCTGCCCTCAACCAAAAGCACAGTTTACGTTATCCGAAAACAGACAAGAAAGTCCGTTCTGAAATTTATTATACATCGGAAAGCCTTTCTTGTCAAGTCACGAAAGGAAAATTTATATGGATAATAACGAATTTGATCTTGACGCGCTGCTTGACTGCGACGCTTTTGTGCGCTATGAAAGCGTCGAGGCGAAATGTGCCATGGACGATTTTTTGAAAACTGTCAAGGAAAATACAGACGGCGAAAAAACTGTAGAAAAAATCAAGCGGGACTTAAATGATTTGGTTTATTATACCTTTAACGACGCTTTTAAGCAGGGCTTTTGCTTTGCTGTAAAATCCGTTAAATTTTTGCTGAAGAGCTGATACTAAAGGGCGGACAATTTCCGCCCTTATTAAGGAGATAATAAAATGAAAAAAACGGCAATAGTGTTAATTGTTATCGGAGCGATATTTTTTGTAGCGGGAATATTCGTTATATACACAGGCTTTGCAAGTCAGAACAGCGATGAAAACGCTCTTGTTTTTGAAAAGACCGTGCAGGCGCAGATAACCGATATGCGTATTTCTGACAGCACTGTAGGTGCAGCTCACTATCAGGGAAGCAAACCGGACCGCGTTGGTACTACTACCCGCTACTATTATGTGACCCTTTTCGTGTCGGACAACGGCGGCTACAGCACAGAGAAAGGCGTGTCCGCAAAGGTGTACAAGGAGTATGAACAGCTTGAAAAAAACAAGGATATGGAATTTAACCTGTACCGAAACGCTGACGGCACTGCTTTTTTCAGCTTGAAAGACCTTGAGGGCGCAACAGCGGATTATCAGGAAATTTATGTTTCAAATAATATCGCCGTGAAAATGATCGCGGGACTTATTGCCGCCGCGGTGGGCTGGGTACTGCTGATGAACGGCGGCAAAATGAGAAAAAAGGCCGCATAAAAATTAAAAATGGAGAATTTTATGAATTTCGGATTTTCGTACATAGGGCTTATTTTTATAGCAATGCTGATAATACCCAACATTATCTGGACGAAAAATCAGCCGAAAGATTACGAAAAATATGCGGCGAATGAAAACAAAGTCCTGCAAATTTTCGAGCGTATCGGGGAGGCTCTTGTTACCTGCTGTGCGCTGATTTTTAGGGACTTTAATATCGGGGAAATTTCCCTTTGGTCGCTTTGGCTTTTAGCGGCTTGCGCGCTTATGATACTGTACGAAATTTACTGGATACGTTATTTTAAAAGCGAAAAAACAATGGCGGATTTTTACCGCAGTCTTTTGGGAATTCCCGTGGCGGGGGCTTCCCTGCCTGTGGCTGCTTTCCTGCTGTTAGGCGTATACGGCAGAAATATTTTTATGATTATTTCGGTGATAATTTTAGGTATCGGACATATCTGGATACATTGGCAGCACAGAAAAGAAATTGGAGATGATTGAAATGAGAGCAGGTGTGTCAACAGCGTGTCTGTACCCCATGGAAATTGAAAGCGCATTCCGGCAGCTTGCGGAAAACGGCGTGAAAACCGCGGAGATTTTCGTCAACTCCCACTGCGAGCTGTCCGACCCTTACCGCGGAGAAATGCTTGCGGTGCAAAAGGAGTACGGCATTGAAGTTGTTTCGGTACACCCCTACACCTGCGGCATTGAGCCGATGATGCTTTTTACCGCATACGAGCGCAGGGTCACGGATATGCTGGACTACTACAAGCGTTTTTTTGACTATATGAACCTTTTCGGCGCGGAGTTTTTTATCCTCCACGGAAATAAAAATCAGAATTCCTTCCCCGACGAAAAATATTTTGAAAGGTATCTGCGTTTGCAGGAAACAGCGGCGGAATTCGGTGTGTGTGTTGTGCAGGAGAACGTTTCCCGCTGCACAAGTAAAAGTCTTGAATTTCTGGTGAAAATGAAAAACGCTCTCGGTGACAGAGCGGCGTTTGTGCTTGACACAAAGCAGGCCCACCGTTCGGGTACGACCCCTTTGGAAATGGTTCGGGCTTTGGGCAAAAATATTAAGCACGTCCATTTTTCCGACTTCGGCGCGGCGGGGGACTGTCTCAAATTCGGCTTCGGTGAGTACGACAACCTTGCGCTTTTTACCGAATTGAAAAAATGCGGATTCAACGGAAAGCTTATTATTGAGCTGTATAGGGGAAGCCATGACGGCGCGGCGGATCTTGCGGAGAATTGCAGGGCGCTGAATGATTTTCTTTCGGAAAATAATTTATAGCGGAACCGCGGAGATTAATTTTCTGTTCTTTTTTACTTTTGTTACGTTTCTATTGTAATCCTACAGGAAAGATTCTCCGTTCAAGGGAAAAGTATTGCTTTTTCTCAAATCTGTGGTATAATTATATAAAGACAAGACGGACGTTTGCTAAGCGTCTGCAATAATGAAAGGATCTGCCGAATATGAAAAAAATCCTGTCGTTTTTCCTATGTGCCGTTATGGCGTTTTCTCTCGTGAGCGGAACGGTTTTCACTGAAAGTCCCCTTGACATTTCCATTGTTTCCGAGGCTGCAAGCTACAACAAAACCATGCTCCCGTACTGCTACAAAAAGCTTACGGACGAGGAAAAGCTTGCTTACCTTAAACTCAGGACGGCTTTTATCGAATGCCGCAGTTCGCTTGATATCGAGATACCAACCGCCACTATGGAAAAGCTTTCAAATATCCTTATGTATGCGGACGTGCTGACAAGCTTCAATTATCCCGTCGGAGATGACAGCTTCGAGTACTATTATTATGAGGATACCGCAATGACAAGCAAGGTCATGTTCAAGTATCTCTACAGCAAGAAAAACTATGACCTCATTATAAAAAAATCCGACAAGGCCGCGGAAAAGGTCATATCGCAGTTTACCGAAAAAACCACAAATTATGAAAAAATAAAGCTTATCCACGATTATATAATTGACAACACCGAGTATTACAACAACAATTCCAACAGCAGCATTTACGACGCTCTTGTAAAGGGACGTGCGAAGTGCGACGGCTACACCCACGCTTTCGACTACATATGCGCAAAGGCGGGGATACGCACAGCTGTAGCTTACGGTTACGTAAAGGACCGCGCCGGCGATAACGAATATCATGTCTGGAACAAGGTGTACTATAATAAAAAATGGTACAATGTGGACGTTACATGGGACGATCCCGTAAACAACCTTAAGGACAACAGGTCCTATAAATATTTTATGATAAGCGACAGCACCATCAGCAGCTCTCATGTTCAGACTGACAGAGACTTTTACGTTCCCGCAGCAAAATCTGAGGACGGCGACTACTACAGAAAATACGGTTACTACGCCAAAACTCTGAACGAAGCAAAAAGTATCCTTGCCGACAAGATAGCCGAAGCGGCTAAAAACGGCGGCACCTTTGTTACGGTACGTCTTGCCGACGAGCAGCTTCTGAACACCGTAAACAAGCAGTTTGAGAGCACGAACGATATGTTCGATATACTTGACAGAGCGTCGAAAAAGGCGGGCGGAAAAATAATCACCGACGGATATCTGTATGAGACCGATACCGACGGATACTGCACCTACACCGTTTACTTCTATTATACAGGAACAAAGCTTTCGGACTACTTTATTGATGTTTCTCAGGAGGACAGCGACAGCATAAGCTTCCTTAAAGAGCTTGGTATAAAGGACGCATGATCACAAATAAAAAGCTTCCCTGCTGTATGCGGGGAAGCTTTTTTGCGGCTTTGCGGCGCTGCCGCTTTATTTTTTCTTCAGAGTATTTTTCAGCCTCTGCACCAGAGTGGGTCTGACCTTTCTGCCCGTTCCCGCGGCGGCGGAGGAGGCGTTTTCGTATGCCTCACGGATAAACGCCGACTGGGAATCCACGGGCTCTCCCGCTGTCTCAACGTGGACGTAGCTGCTGTCGGGAAGCATTCTGCGCGCCTTTACATTATCCCTTGTCAGCACGTCAAAGATGTGCAGTATACGCTTTCTTACGTGGGTATCGTAGATCGGCGCGGCGACCTCGACCCTGCGCAGGGTATTCCTCGTCATAAAGTCCGCGGAGCTTATGTATATCTTCATGCGTTCGGGTGCGCCGAAAATGTAGATACGGCTGTGCTCCAGGTAACGTCCCACAATGCTGGTTATCTCGATATTCTCGGTACAGCCCGGTATTCCCGCTACAAGGCAGCATATTCCGCGTATCACCATGCGTATTTTTACGCCCTTTTGCGAAGCCTCAACAAGCTTGTCTATAAGGACCTTATCCGTCAGGGAATTCATTTTCAGTCCGATAAAGGCTTCCTCGCCCCGCTCTGCGGCGGCAATCTCGGCGTCGATCATTTCAATTATCCTGTTTTGCAGACACAGCGGCGCAACCATAAGCTTGCTCGTATTTTCGGCAAGGGTGTTTGTGGACAGCGCGTTGAATACCATGAGAGCGTCGTTGCCGATCTCGCGGTTTGCGGTCATAAGGCACAGGTCGGTATAGAGCGCGGAGGTCTTTTCGTTGTAGTTTCCCGTACCTATCTGGGATATGTATTCGATCTTTCCGCTGCCTGTTTTTCTTGTGATAAGCAGCAGCTTGGAGTGTACCTTTAAATTTTCGGGACCGTATATAACGCTGCATCCCGCGTGTTCGAGGCGCTTTGACCAGCCTATGTTATTTTCCTCGTCGAAGCGGGCGCGAAGCTCAACAAGCACGAGAACGTCCTTGCCGTTTTCGGCGGCGGCGATGAGAGCGTCCACCACCTTTGAATCGGAAGCAACGCGGTAAAGGGTTATCTTTATGGACACCACCGCAGGGTCGTTCGCAGCCTCGTGAAGCAGTCTCAGAAACGGTTTTATTGACTCAAACGGATAAGACAGGATAATGTCCCGCTTCTGTATCTGTGAGATCATGGACGCGTTCCTGTCCACCTCGCGGGAGGGCTGGGGATCTGCCCTGCCGTAGAAAAGTGTGGGCTGACCCTCCTCAAGGCGGGCTCTGAGAGCGTACACAAATGAAAGGTCGAGAGGGGATTTAAGATGGAATATCTGACTGTGCTTAAGCTCCAGCTTTTCGCAGAGGCAGTCCACCGCCGCCGAGCCAAGCTTGCGGGAAAGCTCCATACGGACGGGAGAAAGCTTCTTCCGCTTTTTAAGCAGGTCGGACATTACCTCTCTCAGGTCAACGTCATGGTCGTAGAGAGCCTCCTCCATGTTGATATCAGCGTTTCGGGTGATACGCATGAGGGATTTGTCGAGTATCTTGTAGTTCTCGAAAATAAGGGGCATATAGTGAAGAATAAGCTCCTCCACAAGCATAAAGCGGAATTTGCTGCCGGGCAGAAAAATTATTCTGGAAAACGCTCCGCTGGCGGGGACGAGACCTATCGTCACCGAGGATGATTTTGATTCAAGATGAGCGGCGGCGTAAATCTCCTTATTTTTAAGGAAAGGAAACGGGTGACGCTTGTCGATTACCTGTGGGGAGATAAGGGGCAGTATCTCGGCGGTAAAGTAGGCTTTAAGGTAACCCTCCTCGTCCTTGGAGAGAGCCTTGAAGTCCACCTGTTCTACACCGCTGCTTGCCAGCTCGGACATTATCCCGCTGTACGCCTTGTCCCGCATAGGGTTAAGCTCGGAGACGCGCTTGAAGATAGCTTCAAGCTGTTCGGCGCAGGTCATATCGGTTTTGTTTTCGCGGTCGTCGGCGTCCACGAGAGTGCGGTCGAAAAGAGAGCCGACGCGTATCATAAAGAACTCGTCCAGATTGGACTGAAAGATAGCCGCGAACATGAGTCTTTCGCAGAGGGGCACGCGTTTGTCCACCGCTTCTTCGAGAACTCTTTCGTTGAATTTGAGCCATGACAGCTCCCTGTTGTCGTAATATTGTTTCATAGGAATCCTCCATATTATTTTTTA
>JAAVHI010000100.1 GCA_014799785.1 Ruminococcus sp. | reverse complement strand
TAGTTATGCTTGGAAACCCAAACAAAGTATTGTTCGTTGAAAACAGTCCACCGGACTGTTTTCAAGGGCTACTATATCACGTACCGCAACAAGGAGGGGCGGTCGTGTTCGCCCCTCCTCGAAACGCTCTCGCGTTTCTCACCTCCTGCTCCGTTTCGGACGAAAAGGATTTCGCCCTCTGCGGAGGGCGACCAAAGGGCTCCTCGCCCTTTGGAAACCTCGCCGGCTGGGCTCAGCTGGACCAGCTGCATAAAAAATGTCCTGCGACGTTTTTTGTTCGCAGGACGTTTTTGATATTCAATTTTGCAAGCGCGCCGATTATTCACCCAGAGCCGCCATAAGGTCGATCAGCTCGTAATCCGAGGGAAGCTCAAATATGCCGGAGGGAACATTTCCCGAAAATTCGTGAACAATGAGAGCGTTGAACTCTTCGTCCGATTCGGGATTGATTATAGCGTAAAGCTCGTCTCCGTCAAAAAGGAATCCGCCGCCTGTTTCGGCTACCTCAAAAGTATATGTCTTGCCGCCGATATCAACCTTGCATACCTTAACGTCCTCGGCGTCCTCGATCTCCTGATCCATGTCGATCTCGCTGAGAAGCTCCTCAACGTTGTACTCGTTCATAACGTCCTCATCGGCTGCGAAGAAGTATCCCGACTTTGTGGAGTCGTCCAGCATATACATAACAGAATCCTTTATAATAATGGTAGCGTTTTCCTCGGCAGCCGGGCCGGACATCTTCATGTAAATTTCCTTGCCCGAAAGAGCCATTATCATTGCCATGCTGCCGTCGGTAGCTTCAACGTCCATGTAGAACTCGGTCGCGCCCTCAAGAGTCTTTACAAAGCCGTATGTAAGGCTGTCACCTGCGGAAATGGTTTCTGTAGGCAGGGAGAAAACACTGCTGTCCTTTGCAAAATTGTCAACAGTGTCGTAGGAACCTCCGACGATTGCTGTGTCGTCATCTTCGGCTTCGGTATCGGCTTCCGTTTCAGCCTCAGCGGCCGCTTCGGTCTCGTCCTTTTCCTCTTCGGTATCAGCCTCGGAAGCGCCCGCGTCCGCAGCGGCAGAGGTGGTCTCGTCCGAAACTGTGTTATCCGCGCCGTTTCCGCCGCAGCCCGCAAGCATTACGCCGCAGAGCGAAAGAGAAAGTATTGCTGCAAGAAATTTTTTCATAAGTATTGATCCCCTTTTAAAATATAAAAATTATTGATAATGTATGCGCTTTTTACGTTACCTTGACATTATACACTCATAATTCCGAAAAGTATATAAATTTTTCGCGATTTCTTTTATTTCAACAAAAAAATTATTTTTGCGGCATTTCGATTTGTATAAAAAAGCAACGGTAAAAATAACCGTATCACTCGGCTTTGACGGAGCGGCGGTAGGAGTCGAACGTTACAGATGAAACGATCAAGTTTTCGTCCGTAAAATCGTCGCATTCACAGCCGAGAGCGCGGATCATTCCAGTATCTGTATCGGCAAAGGCGGCGTAAAGCTTGAAGCCAAGATCGGTGTCCCCGTCGATCATGACCGCAAATGCGCCGTTCATTCCGTCCACAACAACGTTGTTGACGTTGTAGGTCTCGTAGCCGTCTATCTCTGCGTTCATGGCTACAGTCAGGCAGAACATATACGCGGTCTGTTCAAGGTCGGTCTGGAGACCGCTGTAAAGCTCCGTAAAGACACGCGTCCTGCCGTCCTCCGAGGTCACGGTAAAGTTGCCGTCCTCGTATTCTTCGTATGTATCGCCAAAGTAAACGGTTATGTACCCCGCGGTATCGTTTCCCACGGTCTTGGAATTTTCCTCGATAAGCGTTATCATCGCGTCGATGTCAAGCTCGCCGATCTCGCTGTCGGGCGTATTCGATACCGTTTCGGACGACGTTTCCGTACTTGTTTCCGTATCGGTTTCTGTCTCGGTCTCAGTTTCTGTCTCCGTCTCCGTCTCGGTCTCCGTTGTGGTTTCGGTCTCGGTTTCCGCCGTGGCTTCGGTCTCCGTATTGGTTTCCGTTTCGGAAACCGCCGCCTGCGTATCGTCCGAAGCCGTATCCCCTCCAACGTCATTGCTGCATGAGGCAAGCATTGCTCCGCAGAGCAGAAGTGAAAGTATTGCTGTAAATTTTTTCATATGTGTGATCCTCCTTGAATCCGGATAAATTTGCGTACGACCACATTATACACTCACGCCGCCGAAAAGCACACAGCATTTGCACGGTTTCCCTAAATTTTTTCATATGTGTGATCCCCCTTGTGTCCGGATAAATTTGCGTACGACCACATTATACACTCATATGCTTTGAAAGTACATAGCATTTGTGCGGTTTCCCCTATTTCAACAAAAATATTTTCCGTCCGCCGCTTTGGTTTGTGAAAATCAGCACGGCGTGTATGCAAAAAGGGAGAACGCCCGTCCGAACGGTGCGTTCCCCGAAAAGCTTATGAACCGCTGCCGCGCTTGCTGCCGCGTTTGTGCGGAGCTTTATCGTCGGTAAGCCGCATAATGTAATCAACGCTGGTCTCGTAGAATTCAGCGAGCCGTTCCATAACCAAAAGCGAGGGCTGAAGCTCACCCGTTTCGTATCTGGAGTATGTCTGCTGGGTACAGTGAAGATATTCCGCAAGCTGACGCTGGTAAAGGTGGTTGGTGTACCGCAGCTCTTTAAGTCTGAGTTCCATAGGCTTCCTCCTTTGCTTTATATTCTATAAATATTATGACACATTATTTAATTTTGTAAAGCGTTATACACGCAAAATGAATAAAAAAATATTGGAAACCTTTTTGACATAATTGCACAATAAAAGGAAATTAATCAAAAATTGTAACCAAAATTTAATTTTTTGCTGAAAAAAATTCCTGTTTTTGTGGATAATGCGCAAATATGGAAAAATAATTTGCCAAAATATTGTTAAATTGGCAATTGGATTTAGCGGACTATTGTGTTATAATTACACCATAGTTAAGATAAACTATATACAAAACAATTGAATGGAGGAATTAACAATGAAACTTAAGAAGATTCTTGCTGCTATCGCTGTATGCGCTATGTCCGCTACAGTTCTCACAATGACTGTATCTGCTGCAGGCGTAAATGCTGACGAGGCTACACTCGACGAAGAGATCGGCGACGAGGAGATCGACGGCGGCGACGAAGAGCCCGATGACGGCGACGACGAGGACGAGACTCCTGCTCCCGTTGTGGACGAGACTCCTGCTGCTCCTGTTCAGAACCCCCCTACAGGCAACTCTCCTATAGCTCTCGCAGTTATCCCTGTTGCTCTCGCAGCAGCTGCTGTAGTTGCTAAGAAGGCTAAGTAAGCTGAATTTTTGATTTAAGCTTAAATGAAAAATCCTCCGAGCTTTTTCGGAGGATTTTTTTTGTAAAAATGCACAATGTAAACGATTTAATTTATACAAAATTATCATAGATTTTTTTGAGAAACAAGTGTATAATATATATGTGCCATCCTGTTTGGACGGACTTATAAATTTGACTTTTATGGAGGAATTTATCATGAAGCTTAAGAAAATTCTCGCAGCTGTTGCGGCTGCGGCAGTATCTGTTTCCGCAATGGCTGTAAACGTTTTTGCAGCTGACAGCTACAACGCAAAGCTTGGCTTTGCTGACACAGCATGGGCTGCCCAGGACTGGGACTCTCTCGTTGAGGTAACCGGCGACGGTCAGTATACTCTCGAATCCACCGCTGTTGCAGGCGCTGCCGACTTCGGCGTTTTCGTAATCGACATCGAGGGTATGTTTGCAGGCGCTCCCGAGGCTACCGCTGTTCTCGACAAGGTTGAGGTAGACGGCTCGGAGATCTCTTTCGACGCAGGCAAGATCATCTACGGCGACGTTGAGGAAAAGGGCAACTACAGAATCGAGATCTACAACCAGTACGGCGATACCAAGAACGACTCTCCCGTAAACCAGGCAACTGCTATCAGCTCTTCTCTGAAGGTAACCTTTACAGTTTCCGGTCTGGGCGGAGGAGAGGCTGCTCCCGCTGAGGAAGCTCCCGCAGAGACACCTGCTGAGACAGCTCCCGCAGCTGACAACAGCACTCAGTCCGCAGCAACAGGCAACACTTCCGCTGCTGTTATGCTCAGCGTAATGGCTGTTGCAGGCGCTGCTGCTGCAGTTTCCAAGAAGAGAAAGTAATCTTTCAAAAGCATTTTTAAAAGGACGAAAGCCTTGGTTTTCGTCCTTTTTGCTGTTTTTAACAAAAAAACAGGACAATTACTGTGTAAAAAATATGTTGCAATTTTTACGGAGCAGTGTTATAATTATTGTGCAAATATTCACACAGCAGAAAATCTGCAAAAGAATTGGAGGAAATTTTTATGAAGTTCAGAAAAGTTCTCGCAGCTGTTGCGGCTGCGGCTGTAGCTGTTTCTATGACAGCTATCAACGCTTTCGCTGCTGTTACTCTCGACAGCGAATATCCCGGCGCATGGGGCGCAAGCAAGACCATTCCCAAGTCTGAGTTCGCAGCTGTAGGCGGCGACGTTAAGGTAGTTCTCACCGTTGAGACCAAGGATCCTCTTATCGGCGATCACAACCACCTTGCAAAGCCTATGAACATCTGCGTTAACTGGGACGCTATCACAGACAGCCTTACAAGTGATACTGCTATTGCTAAGGGCGACGGCTTCTTCGTATTCGCAGAGGGTCAGACCACTCTCGAATTTGTAGTTCCCGAATCCGTATGGCAGTCCTTCAAGGGTTATGAGGACGCTGACGGCAACGAGGATGAGAGCTCTGCAGGTCTCGCATTCCAGGTATGCGACGTTATCATCAAGTCTGCTGACCTTTCTTCCGGCTCCGCTCAGGGCGCTATCAGACGTGTTGACGAGGCTCAGTCCTCCGATATCATGAACGGTATGTCTTATGAGGAAGCAACAGGCGCTGCTGCTCCTGCTGCTGACGAAGCTCCTGCAGAGGACACAGCTTCCGCAGAAGTTGACGAGGCTCCTGCTGCTGACGAGGCTCCCGCTGTTGATGAAGCTCCTGCTGCTGTTGACGAGGCTCCCGCTGCAACAACAGACGCTGCTCCCGCTCCTGCTGTAACAACAACTGCTGCTGCTACTGGCAACACTGCTGTTGCTTCTATCGCTGTTGTAATGGCTGTTGCAGGCGCTGCTGCTATCGCTGCTAAGAAGAGAAAGTAATTTCTTAAGTGTACATCTTTAAACCCGAGGGCTTGTTCCCTCGGGTTTTTCTTTTTTATTTCGGTCAAAATTTTGATATTATTGTCAAAAGAATGATATCTAAAAGATAAATGCCATGCTATAATTACCTCAGTAAAACAAACAACCAAGTCAAAATGGAGGTAATAATATGAACGTTAAAAAGATTTTGTGTTCCCTTGCAGCAGCTGCTGTAGCAGTTTCCATGACGGCGGTAAACGTGTTTGCCGCTACCGTTACTCTCGACAGCGAATACCCCGGCAACTGGAAAGCGGGCAAATGCATTCCCAAGGCAGACCTTGAGGCTCTCGGCGGCGACGTAAAGGTCGTGCTTGAAGTTGAGATCAAGGAGCCGATCGTAGGCGAGCATCTCCATCATCTCAGACCGATAGACCACGACACCAACTGGGTGGGCTTTACATCCGATCTTCAGAGCGATACTGCTTTTACAAATGACGACGGCAACTTTATTCTTGCCGACGGTCAGACCTCGGTGGAGTTTATTATTCCCGCCGACGTGATCTCCACGCTGGCTGACGGCGGTCTCGGCTTTATGGTCTGCAACGTTATCGTAAAGTCCGCCGATATCTCAAAGGCCGACGCTACGCAGAGCGCGATCAAGCTCCTCACAACCGAAGAAGCTGAGAAAGTTACGGTCGGAGAATACGTTGCCGCATCAGATGAAACGGAAGCTGCTCCCGCCGAGACAGATGCCGCTGCTGAACCTGTCACAGTAACAACTTCCCCGGCTACAGGCAATAATTCTGTTGCTTCTGTCGTCGCTGTAATGGCTGTTGCAGGTGTTGCTGCTGTCGCTGCTAAGAAAAGAAAGTAAGATTACTTACCGTAATAATTCCATCTTGAAATACAAGATGGAATTATTTTTGCTGTTTTCGCTAAATTCACCAAAAATTTGTTGTAATTCTTATAAAAAAAGTATATTGTTTTAGTGAACGAATAATGATATAATTATCTTACTAAGGTGGGCAGAAAAAGACCCGCACTAATAGAATTGGAGGAAACAAACAATGAAAATCAAAAAAATCATTGCCGGCGTAGCTGCTGCTGCTATGACTGTATCTACTATGGCTGCAATGTCCGTATCCGCTATCAACGAGGGCGGCACAGTTATCGACTTTGAAGACGGCGACTATTCTTTCGTTTATATGAACGTAGACTCCGGCGCTGATAATTCCGTTCTTTCTGTTGAGGACTACAACGGTTCCAAGAGACTGAAGGTTGACGTTCAGGATAAGGCAAATTCTCCTAAGGTTTGGTTTGACCTTGATAAGATTACTGACAGATCCAACACTGTTCAGATCCGTAAGATTACTTTTGACCTCACTATCGTTCCTAAGAGCGCTGAGGGTACCGTTGGCTGGGCAGGCGGCGCAGTAGGCACAGCAGGCGGCTTTGATCCCGCGGCTAAGGGCAGCGGTCAGGTAAATCCTAGCTGGAGTCAGAAAGAATGGTCTGCAGAAGCTTATGATCCGGGCGTTGCTGCTGAGGTTAAGGTTGAGAGAAAGTTCCTGATGAGAACTGAATTCTACACAGAAGAGGGTACCAATCCTTTCTTTGGTCTTATGAGATGGCCGGCTGCTGATTCTGACGATTATGTAATGTACATCGACAACGTTCAGCTCCTTGACGAAAAGGACAACGCTCTTCCTATCGGTGTAACTCCCGCTCCCGCTGAGACAGAGGCTGCTCCCGAGGAAACAGAGGCTGCTCCTGCTGAGACAGAGGCTGCTCCCGCTGAGGAAGCTGCTGAGGACGAGGTTGACGTAGCTGTTGTTGACGACGACGAGGATGAGGTTGCTGCTCCCGCAGAGACAGCTGCTCCCGTTGCTGAGCCCGCTCCTGCTGCAACAGAGGCTGCTCCCGCTCCTGCTGTAACAACAACTCCTGCTGCTACAGGCAATACTGCTGTTGCATCTATCGCTGCTGTAATGGCTATCGCAGGCGCTGCTGCTATCGTTGCTAAGAAGAGAAAGTAATTTCTTACATAGCATAAAAAGAGGGTACCGAAAGGTACCCTCTTTCTTTTTGGTTATTTGGAAATCGCGGCGGCGATAATAGCCGCTGTGCCATCAATGCCGAACTTGTCGCTGTTCAGTGTAAGGTGATAGTTCTCGTGGGCAGCCCACTTGCGGTCGGTGTAGAAGTCGTAGTAAAGCTTGCGCTGCTTGTCGTGCCGCTTCATCATCTGTATGGCCTGCTGTTCGGTGGAAACGTTCTCCCGCTCCAGAACACGTTTGACCCGCGCTTCGGTGGGTGCGTAGATGAAAACGTTCAGCAGGTCAACCTCCTCGTCCTTCAGGACATAGTCGGAGCAGCGTCCCACAATAACGGCGTTCTCCGATTTGGCAATATCACGGATTATCTGCGCCTGAATGGTATAGAGCGCGTCGTTTGTGGAAAGGTTCAGTCCGAAGCTCGTCTGTCCCGTCTGGCTCATTGCCGCGTACAGCCAAGGGTTGGCGGCTTTCTCGTCCGCGTCGGTAAGGACGGAGTGGCTCATTCCGCTTTTTTCCGCCGCCATGGCGATAAGTTTATTGTCGTAAAAGGCGTAACCCAACTTTTCCGCAAGCTTTTCGCCGATCTCGCGTCCGCCGCTGCCGAATTGTCTGCCTATGGTAATTATTTTGTTCATGAAGTCGATCAGTCCTTTCTTTTGAGTAAAGCTATTGCTTTACTATGATTATATACCTTTTCAACAAAAATGTCAATACAATGTTAAAAATATTTTAGCACTATCACGAATTGCTTTAGTAAATATGCACTTAGCATTTTTATTTTCCGAGAAAAAATATAAAATAATCTTGACTTTGACACCGTGTCGTACATTATAATTAACCTTGAAAGGAGATTTGTCATGGAAAATCTTACAATAAGCCAGGTGTCGAAAAGCTTTGGAGTTACGCCGAGAATGCTGAGGCACTACGAAAAAATGGGACTGATCACCCCGATCCGCAAGGAGGGCTACGCCTACCGCACCTATGACGAGACCGCTGTAAGACGTCTGCAGCAGATCGTTATACTGCGGAAGCTCCGTATCTCCTTAAAGGATATTTCCGTCATTCTCGACGACAGCAAGTACACCGCGACCCTTGAAATTCTCCGCAAAAGCATTTCCGAGCTTGACGAGGAGATAAACGCTCTGGACGTTATCCGCGGCATTATCAAGGGATTTGCCGAACGGCTCGAAGAAAACCGCCTTAAAGCAAACTTCGACCTGCTGGAGGACAAGCAGCTTATCGAACTTTCCGAGACGCTCTCCCTTTCAAAGAATACCTTAAAGGAGGAACGTTCGACTATGAGTGATCTTAATAATGCTAACGAGACCTTGACAAAGCAGCTTCCCGTGCGTATCGTCATGCTTCCGCCCTTTACCGTGGCTTCAAACCACGTTATCGGAAAAGATCCCGAAGAGACCGTGGGGGACGAGATAGACAAGTTTATCCGTGAAAAGAAGCTTTACGAGATAAAGCCCGATTCAAGATATTTCGGCTTTAACCATCCCAATCCCGGAATCCTCCCCAACGACGAGCACGGCTACGAGGTGTGGGTGACTATACCCGATGATATGGAAGTCCCCGCTCCGCTTACGAAAAAGCATTTCGACGGCGGACTGTTTGCCGTCCTTGCTATCAAGTTCCCCGAATTTCAATATTGGGGCGAGCTTGAAAGCTGGGTGAAGGAAAGTCCTGACTACGACCTGAATTACAGCGAGCGGGGCTTTGAGATAATGGGCGGCTGCCTTGAAGAGCATCTCAACTGGGTCTACAGCTCCCATATGGGCTGGCCCGAAAACGGCATAACAAATCAGCTTGACCTGTTTATGCCAATAAAAAAACGGGGTGAATAAAATGTCCGAAAGCGAACTCTTCAGGCAGCAGCTTTCCGAGCTGGGACTTTGCGGCGGGGACGTTGTTATGGCACATTCCTCAATGAAAGCCATGCAGACCAAGCGTACCCCCGAGGAAATAATCGGGGACATAGAAGCAGTTATCGGCGAGGAGGGCACTTTGCTCATGCCCGCCCTGACATATGAGAACGTGACCTCCGAAAATCCCGTTTTCGACAGCGGGGAAACAGAGCCGTGTGTGGGCTTGATGGCAAAGACCTTTTGGCGTATGGAGGGCGTCCTCCGCAGCATAAACCCTACACATTCGGTATGTGCAAGAGGAAAGCTTGCTCACACCCTTACTGTGGGTCACGTTATGGACGACGTTGCAGTTGGCGTACATTCACCGTTTATGCTTCTGCCATGCTATAAGGGAAAAATTCTTTTTATCGGGGAAGTACTTAATGCGTGTACCTTTATGCACGGCATCGAGGAGATACTAAAGCCTCCCTATATCCGTCCAACGGAGGATAAGCACTACACCGTCAACGGCGAAAAGCGCGCCTACAGGGGCGGGGACGCTTTCGGCTGGGGCTCTGAATTTCAGCGCATAGAGTGGATACTGGAAGAGCCAGACATACGCAAAGGCAAGCTCGGAGAGGCAAAAGCGTACCTTATAGACAGCCGCGCCCTGCTTGCGGCGGCGCTGTTTAAAATGCGCGCAGACCCATACGCTTTTGTGACGGATATTTCACCTTGGATATGACTGCAAAAAATAATAAAAACGGGTGCAGTTTTTTGCACCCGTTTTATTATGTATTAATGATATAAAGCGTTGGAATACCGCTGCCCACGTCCAAAGCGTGAGGCTTTTATGTAAAAATATGCTGTTATAATTACGAAGCGCACTGAGCGTTGAGCCACTCTGCATATTCAGCTTCGGGAATTTTCTTTGTCATCACCGCAAACTGGAAGTCCTGAGCCTCCGCGATGAATTTGTTGAACGCCTGAAGGTCTCCGTCGAGCTTGTACTGCTCCTGCTTCTGCCTGTAAATTTTCTCATAGAGTAATATCATAACAGCATCTCCTTTAAAAACAATCTTTTGTAATTATATCATAAAAACGGACAGGTTTCTATAGCAATACTATACAAAAAACTCGTTCATAATTTGTTCTGTAAAGGCTTAATTCTTGCCCAAGGGGAAAACCTTGTCACCCGCCGCGGACTCCATATTTTGTGTGGCGGCGGCAATGTCGTCCCAGTTGTCGGCGTGTTCCGCACCGTTGTTGGAGCACCACATCATAACGCCGTTCCAGCCAAGGTCGTAGCACTTCCGGTACACGTCCTTAAAGGGAGTTGATGTGCCTATCTCGCCGAGGAAAGCGGGCTTTGTGCCGTCAAGGCCGTAATCTGTGGGGGAGGACTCAAAGGCGCAGCCCATGCCGCTGTTGTTCATCCAGTCGTAGTAGTGGGGCGTGTAGAAGTCCAGACAAGCCTTTTCTCCCGCGTAGCCCGTCAGAACCTCGTCGGAAACGATATTCTGTACACGTATCCCGCCCGCGTCAGAGTTGTACTTTATCATGCCCATGCCAACGGTAACAAGGATGTCCGGGTCAACCTCGTGGATACCCGCGGTGCAGTTTGCAAAGAACTTGGACAAGTCCTCAAGGGAAAGACGTCCGCACTCCTCGTTCTCGTGTACCCAGTCGGGCTCGTTCATAAGGTCGATTCCCAGCAGCCATTCGCTTGCGCCGTAACGCTCTGCGAAAACCTTAACATAGTTGTCAACGTAGCTTTTCATAGCGGTCTCGTCGGTTATGACGGCGCGCCATCTGTCCTTGTACTGACCGCTCTTGCAGTGGTCAAAGGAGATGAGTGTGGGCATAAGATAGATTTGGTGCTTTTCGGCGATCTCAAAGAGCTGGTCAATGTCCGACCAGTGCTGCTCGGAGACTTCCCGAACCTCGCCGGAGGGCTTCAGCTTGATGCTTACCATTGAGTCGCAGTTCATCCACACGCGGACGGCGTTTACTCCGATATCGTGGAGGTCGGAGAAGTGGCTGTCCCAGAATGTGGGGTCGAAGCTTCCGCCGAAGTCGTTCCAGTACTCCCACGGGGTGTTTACGCCGTTTATCCACAGTTCCTTGCCGCCCACCATGAATTTAGTCCCCTCAACGGTGACCTTGGCGCTGGCGACCTCCTCCTCGGCGGAGGTCTGTATTTCGGGCCGGGTATCATCGGGAGCGGAGGGTTCGGCGTCCTGTTTGCCGCAGGAGGTGAGAAGCCCCGCCATTATTACCGCGGAAATAAAAATTCCGCAGAGCTTTTGTTTTTTCATAGATTTTCTCCTTTGCAAAAAATTTATTTTACGGACTTCATTTCCGCAATTGCTTTGTTTATGTCAATATCCACGACGGCATTCATATTGCCGTAATGGCTGTCGCGCACATCTTTGCAGTCCTCGGTTTGGATAAACTCGCCGTTTTCGTACAGATATACCGTTCCCGTATCCATAGCGCCGCGGAGCATTACATAGTATCTGCCTCCGATCAGTTCGGCGTACAGAAATCCATGCTCGTCCAGCCATTCATAAAATTCGGACAGGGCGTTCGCGGTATCCATTTCCTTTATTTTTTCGATAGGAATGTCCTCTCCCGCAATAGCGCGGTACTCGCAGGCAACGGTGTCGTAGTACATAAACGCTCCTCCGCCCTGCGCTCCGAAAGTGCTTAGGAAACAGTCCTTTTTGAAAAATTCGCCGCGGAAGCCGTAAAGAGTTTTGGCTTCACCGTTTACAACGCCGTAAAGGGCGTTGCGGTCGTCCGCGCCGCAGGTACCGAAGCCGCCGAACGTAAGCTGTTTGAAATCTCCGTAGTCCAGCAGTATTGTATCGTAAAGGTTTGAAGCCTCGTTAAGCAGGGTCATATCTCCCCTGCTGTCCGCATAGATAAGAAAGCTTCTGACAAGGGGCTGATCACCCTGCATGATCGGCATGTCCACAATTATAAAGGTCTCCGTGCTGCCGTCGCCGTCGTAATCTTCGGGGTAGGCGGTTTGCAGACGGGGCAGGATATTTCCCGATTCGTCAAAATATTTTTTGAATTTTTCGTCGGTAAACTCGCCGATATTTTCAGTGCTTTCGGAGTAGTACTCGCTCTCGGTAAGGAACTCCACGGCTCCCGCCGCCAGTACTCCTATTTCGGTGGTGCCTTGGTAGTTTTCTATAAATTCGTAATCAATAAATACGTTGTCCTCGGAGACCTCCGCGTATTCGGGTTCGGTACTGTTTTCGGAGGAAGCTTCCGTTTCCGTCTGGATCTCCGCGGTCGTTTCTGCTTCTGTTTCTGTTTCAGAAACGCTTTCTGCGGTTTGTGAAGCGGTCTCCGCAGCAGTAACGGTAACGCTCTGCTCCCCGACGTTATCGGCAGAGCTTGTGTTACAGGCTGTAAGTAAAATTGCCGCAGCCAAAGCCGCAAGCAGCTTTTGTTTTTTCATACCGAGGACTTCCTTTCACAGCGGTCATTACTTGTTTCCGTCCCGCAGAAATTTTCATATTTTATTTTACCTCAAAACAGCCGTTATGTCAATAAAAATTCCCGCCTGAAAGACAAGACGGGAAATCTTTTATATTGTATGTTTAAAATAAAGTATCGCTTTTTGCACAGAGGTCATTATTCGTCCTCGCCGATCTTCCACGCATAATTTACAAGCCAGTACCTGACAAATTCCGAATCTACCAAAGCGTCTGTTGCCTGTTTTGCGTATTCGTCGTCAAGCTCTATCTCGGCGCCTTTAAGAGGATCTCTCAGTACGTTGTCTCGTACATACGGCTTTGAACCGGGCTCTATACAGGTAAACGCCAGACGCCGCAGCTCGCCGTTATCGGTTACGGCATAGTAATCGACGGCATCGCAATCAGGCTCCACCGCAGGCTGGAGCGGGTCGTCACGGTTCGGGTAATGATCTGTGTATTCGCTTTCAAAATTAATTTTATCAAGACAGCCGCTGATGTTTTCCATAGTGTCGTTATCCAGTGTTCCGAGAATATCAAAGCCGATCAGTGCGGGTTCGGCGATCCCGTCAAAAAAATTACAGCAGTTTATAGAATGCGGAAACGAGCGGTCATTTACAAGGACTGCCGCCCCGCACGTTCCGTCGGCATAGACAAGCAAAGCACTGAACGTATCTGCGCTTTCGGAAAAATATAAAGGGTATCTGTTGATAAAGAAAAATACTGCCATGGCAATTTCCTTGTCGCGGTAATCCTCAAAATCCGCCGCAAAGGGTTCTAACTCAAGCTCCAATTCGATATAGGAGACCAATGTGGTCTCGGTGGGCTTGGGGCCTGCCGTTACCCTGCTTATTGAGGTCGTAGTCGAGGCCGTTGTTTCGGACGTCTCGGGAAGCTCGGGCGGCTCGGACAGTTCAGTCGTTTCCGTCAGGCTTTCGGAAAAAGCTTCCGCCGTAACCGTTGCCGGAGTTTCCGAAAAATTTTCTGCGTCGTTTTCGGTACAACCCGAAAAAATCATTGCAGCAAAGACAGCCGCGGCAATAACCAAAAGCTTATGCTTCACAGACAACTCCCCTATCCTAAAATATACATAAATCATATCAAATTTGCACAAAAAAGTCAATATCAAGGCTGTCCTGTTGTGCCAAATACACATAACACAGGCGGATATTTTGTTAAATAGCTGTATTTACTTAAAGACAAAGTTAGTGTATAATTAATATAAGTATCGCATAGAGAGTGTTGTCTCTTGCTTATTGTCTTTTAATTTATAACTTTCTAAAGGGAGTTGTCATATTTGTTTAAGCATATTGATGAAAAATACGCCTATGACGGAGAGCTGGGCGCAATATATTCCAAGGAGCAGACCGAGTTCAAAGTATGGGCTCCCGAAGCGGACGGCGCAAGAGTGCATCTTTACAAAAGCTGCCGCGATGAAAAGCCGTACCGCAAGCTGCCTATGGCAAAGGGCAGGGACGGCGTCTGGTCGAAAACAGCTTTCGGCGATCTGGACGGCGTGTACTATACCTATGTCATGACCTATGACGGAATCGAACAGGAGACCGTGGACATTTACGCCCGCTCGGTGGGAGTAAACGGCGCTATGGGTATGGTACTGGATACGGCGGCGTGCAGTCCCGCGGGCTGGGACAAGCAGGATTACGTTTCTCTTGAAAAGTACACCGACGCTTGTGTGTACGAGCTTCACGTCCGTGATTTTTCCATTGACAAGAGCGGGAACTTCTGCTACAAGGGACGTTTCCTTGCCTTTATCGAAAACGGCGTTGTGAACGCCGCAGGCGACAAAATAGGCATTGACCACATCAAGGAGCTGGGAGTTACTCACGTTCAGCTTATGCCTATCTATGACTACGACCGCATTGACGAGACAGACCTCCACAAGCCGCAGTTCAACTGGGGCTATGACCCGCGGAATTTCAATTCTCCCGCAGGCTCCTACTCCACCGATCCTTTCGACGGACGCACACGGGTTTCCGAGCTGAAAAGGCTTGTTTACGCTCTCCACAAGGAGGGGATAGGCGTTATTATGGACGTGGTCTACAACCACACCTTTGCTACTGCGGACTCCTGCTTCAATAAGACGTACCCAAAATATTACTACCGTCTGTGGGGCGAAAACGGAGAGTATTTCAGCAACGGCAGCGGCTGCGGAAACGAGTTCGCAACGGAGCGCGCAATGGCGAGAAAGTTCATTATCGACAGCCTTTGCTACTGGGCTTCAGAATATAAGATAGACGGCTTCAGGTTCGACCTTATGGGACTTTACGACAATGAGACCCTTAACGAGATACGGGGGCGTCTGAAAGAAATAAATCCCAACGTTATCCTGTATGGCGAGGGCTGGACCGGCGGAGATTCCCCTCTCCCGTGGGAAAGCAGGGCTATGAAGCTGAATGCCCGTCACGCACCCGGCTACGGCTTTTTCAGCGACGATTTCCGCGACACCGTAAAGGGCAACAACTTCGAGAACCGCGACAGGGGCTATGTTAACGGCGCAAGCGGAAACGAGGATTACGTCCGCGAGGTAATGTGCGGACGGGTACCCCACCCCCAGATACCCAACCTTGAAAAATTCGCATGGACGGATAATCCCTACCAGAGCGTGAACTATGTTGAGGCTCACGACAACCTTACACTGTGGGATAAGCTTTACTATACCAACGGCACGGACAGCTTTGAGAGACGTATCAAAATGGATAAGCTTGCGGCGGCAATGGTCTTTCTTGCACAGGGAATACCCTTTATCCAGGCGGGACAGGAGTTCCTGCGGTCGAAGCCTTTCCCCGGCGGAACGGCGTTCGACCACAACAGCTACCGCTCCCCCGACGCGATAAACAGTCTCAAGTGGGACAGGAAATCGGAGTTCCGTCATGTGTTTGAATACTACAAGGGACTTATCGCTTTCAGAAAGGCTCACAGCGCGTTCAGAATGGCGGACGGCAGCGATGTGCGTGAGAATATGTACTTTATAGACAGACTTCCCCAGAGGGTGGTTGGATTTGTCCTGAAAGGGGACAACGAGTTCGAGGAGATAGTGGTTTTCTTCAACCCCAACGATTACCCTGTTACGCTTCACGCTTTCGGCAGGTACGAGGTCTATGTTGAGGGCGGCAGAGCGGGTAATGAGGTTCTCAGAATTGTTGAGGACGACTACACCGTTGAGGAAATAAGCGCGATCGTTCTTGCGAGAAAAAGGCAGGAGCCTGTGGAGGAATCTTATGAATCGCTTGCGTCGGACTGATAAATGATAAGGTTTTTGGGCAGGAAAGATACGGAAGTTTTGTAAAATATCGTTATAAAGACAAATACAGCGGATTATGAACTCACGGCACAAAACAATGTGCCGTGAGTTTTTATAGTAATAAAAAACATTGGTGTGCAGTTTGAATTGTTCTTTATTTATATTCAGCAACAATCGGTTGCTTGACCCGATCTTCTCCGCCTGATATAATATTATCAGCACAACATTTTTATGAGGTGATGATATAATGATAAGCGAGATGATAAAAGAAATTCGCAAGAATGTCAACATGACGCAGGACGAAATGGCACAGGCGCTTTATGTCACAAGACAAGCAGTTTCACGCTGGGAAAACGGCGATACAACGCCGAACTTAGAAACATTGACGCAGATTTCCAAAATGTTTGGAGTTTCCCTTGATCGCTTGCTTGAAGCATATCAGAACACAGACAATACAACAGCTGAAATAAATGCCGACAGGTTTATTGGATTTGCAGACATATATGAAAACAGCCGTCCGACAGTTCCTGCTCATGCGATTGAGATAATAACCAATTACTTGGGAAAGACACCTGAAACAGTTGTGGATTTAGGCTGCGGAACGGGCTTGTCAACAAGAGCATGGGAAAATAAATGCGTCAAGGTTATAGGCATTGAGCCAAGCGAAGATATGCTGAACATTGCAAAAGCAAAATCAAACAGCAACACCTCTTTTGTAAAAGCGTATTCGGATAATACAGGCTTACCCAATGATAGCGCAGATGTTGTGTTTTGCTCACAGGCTTTTCATTGGATGAACCCACATGACACTCTTTCAGAAGTTGATCGGATATTGAGAAAAGGCGGAATATTTGCTGCTGTGGACTGCGACTGGCCTCCTGTCTGCAACGCAAATACTGAAATTGCTTATATGAATTTATTTAACAAGGTAAGAATTATTGAGGAAGAGAATAAGGATATATGCAAAACATTTCATAGATGGGATAAAAATAATCATCTGAAAAATCTGATTGAAAGCGGATTTTTTAAATATTGCAGAGAGATAGTTTTTGATAGATGTGAGGAATGCAGTATTGAACGATTTTTAGCTCTGGCACAAAGTCAGGGCAGTCTCCAGACAATCTTAAAATATTCCCCGGAGCTTATCGAAAATGATTATAAAATTTTTCAAAAAGCTGTACAAAAGAGCTTTGATACGGAGAAAAATAAAGTGAGCTTCTGTTATCGAATGAGGGTCGGAATAAAATAAAACTGCTTTATTGTGTTCAGTCTTTCTCCGCACCTGTAGGTTGCGCGCCTTCCCGAAAGAGCGCGTGACGGGCGGTTGATTTGCGCCGCAGGAAATGCTATACTGATAATGCAGCCGGCGCAAATATATCAAAGGAGAAAATACTATGAGCTTCGGAAAAAATTTACAGTTCCTCAGACGTTTACGCGGAAACATGACCCAGGAGGATTTAGCGGAAAAACTGAACGTCAGCCGTCAGACCATATCCAAATGGGAGCTGGACTCGGCTCAGCCAGAGATTGACAAAGCTATTGAGCTGTGCAAGCTGTTCAGCTGTACGCTGGACAACCTGTTCCGCGAGGATATGAGCGCCAGCAGCGATGCCTACACCGACCTGCGTGTGGAGACGGTTCCCGCTTTTCGCTATATAAAGCACGCTGTGATAAGTACAGAACCGGAGGGAGACGCTATCGACAGGATAATAAGCATCGCCCGCCAATATGATGTGGACGATCCGCATATCATCGGCTGGGATTTCTCAAATCTGACGGTGGAGCAGGTCAACGTTTTCAATATGCACGGCTACGAGGCGGCATGGGTACTGCCTAAGGGAGTTACTCCCGACGGTCACGAGATATATGAACAGGCGGAGCATAAGTACGCGGCTGTCCATATTGAAGACCCTTTCAGCGATCCGTTTGTGACTATTCCCAACGGATATAAAACGCTTATGGAATATATGCGTGTGAACGGTCTGGAGCATACCGACAAGGACGTGATACCGTGCTTTGAGACTAACGGTGATACCATGGATATTTATATCGCTTGTAAATAGTGAGTAACGGCGATAAGTTTTGATTTAGCGCATAACGCACTATGTAACAAACCTTTAGGCGGCGAAGCCGCCGACATCAGCTGGTCGAGCTGAGCCCAGCTCGCGAAGTCCAGAGGCGGAGCCTTTGGTCGCCCTCCGCAGAGGGCGAAATTCTTTTCCCGCGCCCGCAGGCGCATATCGTTCAAAACGGTGAAAGGGGTGAGAAATGCGAAAGCATTTCGAGGGGGAGCGGACACGACCGCTCCCCCTTTTGTGCGGCACGTGACAAAGTAAATCTCCATATCGTCACAGTGTGACGTTTTGGACAAAGCATCCCTAT
>JAAVHI010000099.1 GCA_014799785.1 Ruminococcus sp. | reverse complement strand
GGTTTACCTTTCCTGAAACTGTTAAAAGGGGGAGCGGTCGTGTCCGCTCCCCCTCGAAATGCTTTCGCATTTCTCACCCCTTTCACCGTTTTGGACGAAAGGAGATTTCGCCGCCTGCGGGCGGCGACCAAAGGGCTCCTCGCCCTTTGGAAACCTCGCCAGCTGGGCTCAGCTGGATCAGCTATAGTCGGCGGCTTTGCCGCCTTAGCGTGTTGGCAGTTAGTCGGCTAAATCAAAATTTATCGCCAAACAAAGCCGCACGCCTTTTGGGGACGTACGGCTTTTCATTATTACTTTAAGCTTTTACCGCTTTATGGAAAACCTTTTTGCCCTTTTTGATAATGACCTCCGTATCTATCTTCACAAGAGCATTAGGGTCGGCAACTTTACCGTCGTCAACGGAAATTCCTCCCTGCTGGACAAGCCGTCTCGCCTCGCTCTTTGAGGGAGCAAGACCCGTCTTAACAAGCAGGTCAAGGATATTTATTCCGTCTGCAGGAATTTCCGCTGCGGGAATTTCCGTACTTGGCATATTCTCGGTGTTTCCGCCGCCTCCGAAGAGAGCCTTTGCGCCCTCCTGCGCCTTGTTGGCTTCCTCTTCGCCGTGGACAAGCTTTGTCAGCTCGTAGGCAAGAATTTCCTTAGCCCTATTCAGCTGACTGCCCTCCCAGTCTTTCATAGCCTCGATTTCCTCAATGGGCAGGAAGGTCAGCATACGGATACACTTCATAACGTCCGCGTCCGCAACGTTCCGCCAGTACTGATAAAAATCAAATGGGGACGTTTTGACCGGGTCGAGCCAAACCGCGCCCTTTTCGGTCTTGCCCATTTTCTTGCCCTCGGAGTTGAGGAGCAGGGTTATTGTCATTGCGTGAGCGTCCTTGCCAAGCTTTTTGCGGATAAGCTCCGTGCCGCCAAGCATATTCGCCCACTGGTCGTCGCCGCCGAACTGCATTGTACAGCCGTATTTCTGGTACAGCATATAGAAATCGTAGCTCTGCATTATCATGTAGTTGAATTCAAGGAACGTCAGACCGCGCTCCATGCGCTGCTTGTAGCACTCGTAGGTCAGCATTTTGTTTACCGAGAAGCACGCGCCCACCTCGCGGAGAACGTCCACATAGTTAAGGTCGAGAAGCCAATCAGCATTATTTACCATAATTGCTTTTCCGTCGGAGAAGTCGATAAACCTGCTCATCTGCTTTTTGAAGCACTCGATATTGTGGTCGATATCCTCTTTTGTCAGCATTTTTCTCATGTCGGATTTTCCCGATGGGTCGCCAATCATTCCGGTGCCGCCGCCGAGGAGGGCGATAGGCTTGTTTCCCGCCATTTGCAGGCGCTTCATCAGGCAGAGAGCCATAAAGTGTCCCACATGGAGGCTGTCGGCGGTGGGGTCAAAGCCGATGTAAAAGGTAGCCTTTCCGTTGTTGATCATGTCGCTGATCTCTTTTTCGTCCGTCACCTGCGCGATAAGTCCGCGGGCGACAAGTTCTTCGTACAAAGTCATTTTAAAAATCTCCTTTTTATTTATTTAACTCTTTTAGAGTTTGCATGCTGTAATACTTAACGTCATTGTAGACCTCAAATCCAAGAATTTCAATTGTCGTGCCTATATCGTAGCCGTCTTTCTGTGTCAAAGGGTCATAGACAATCGAATGCTGTTTTGTAACGCAGTACAGCGCGGCTCTGTATTTTACCGTTCCCCCGTCCTTATATCCGACAGGAAACGGCACAAGAAGTATTACCGTAATAACGACGATAATTGCTGATATTACCTTGGATTTTTTTGATTTGAACATTTTCATATTTTTACCTCAATTTTATCATAAACAATGAGATCGTCGGGCGATATCATTGTTATCACAACCTTTCAATAGGATTTTTATACTCCTAAAATGTAAAAGCCTTTGCCGCGCTTTTCGGCGACCTTTAACCACGGAAGCAGTGCGGCGTATTCTTCACCGATACGTGTGGAAAGCTTTCCGACTATTTTGGCGGTATCATCTTTGCCGTAGTAATTCACGCCGCAGTTGTCACAGCCCTGTTCTCCGTTGGGAAAAACCGCGCAGCCGAACAGGTCGCCGTACAGACCGTAAAACTCGTTAAAATTGTCCCAGTCGATATAGAGGGAATCGTCGCTCCAATGCATGATATTATCACACCTGACCCTGCCGTCTTTCAGCGGTTTGTCGGTCTCGCAGATTTGGAACTCCAGATAGCACGTCCCGTTTCTTTCGTCGTTGTATATGAATTTACTCATGGCAAGATTTTCCTTTCAAAAATCCTTATACATAATGCTCGTCGGAATACCCGAAAATTTCTAAAAGAAAGATAACTGACTATCCCCGTACCCAAGCTTATAGGACGCGATAATGTCCCTCATTTCATACACCAGACCAAGCCTTTGACATTCCTCCGAAAAGATTTTCCAAAGCCTATTTGCGTGGGGCGAATAACACATATACCTTTCGCCATAAGTTTTTGCATACCTTTCCGCAAGTCCGCTGCCGGGGAATTTTTCCTCTAACTTTTTGTAAAAATACTCCCTCTGCCCGCTTCGCATTGTCAACCCGAACATTGGGTACACCGACCTTGCCCCGCACTCCTTTGCCATGCGGACGATAGCCAGCACGTTTTCCTCGGTGTCCTCGATAAACGGCAGGAGCGGAGTCATCACAACTCCCGTGAACAAACCTTTTTCGGACAGCTTTGCAAGGGCGTTGAGCCGCTCTGAAGTCCTGCCGGCGTTTGGTTCAACAAGGGCGGAAAGGCTGTCCTCGGCGGCTGTGACCGTAACCTGACAAAGCACGGGGGAATGCTCTGCAATGTCGGAAAAAATATCAGCGTCCCTTGCGATAAGACTGCTTTTCGTCAGGACGTGCGCCCCGAAGCCGAAAGCGTTCAGAAGCTCCATGGCGTGACGGGTGAGCTGTTCCGTCTCCTCAAAGGGACTGTACGGGTCGCACATTGCCCCCGTCCCCACAATGCCCGTCCTGACCTTGCGGCGAAGCTCGTCGCGGAGGATCTCCAAACAGTTTTCCTTTGCGCGGACAGCGGAAAAATTCTCGATTTGATAGCAGTCGCTGCGGCTGTCGCAGTACAGACAGCCGTGGCAGCAGCCCTTGTAGAGGTTTATATTATAGTCGCTGCCGAACCAGTCCGCAGACTTGTTTTTGTGCAGTATTGTTTTTGCGGGGATTGTTTTCATATTTTTTCTCCCTTAGGCGGACGTGTTCAGGTGCAGCTTGCTGTCGATATAGTGGGAAATTTTCATAAGCGGCTGGTCGTGCAGATATTGTTTGTACTTATCGGATTCAGAAGCGGGAAAACTGCTGTCAATGTTCAGAACTTTTAAAAACTGGGCTTCCAAGCCGTCTTTCATTTTTATTGTAAGAACCATTGTGTAGCTGACCCAGCCCCGCCTACGGCGTATTTCTGTTTCCACGCCGCACTCGGTGCCGTCTATTTCACTGTACTCAATAACCCTTTTCCTGACGGTCTTTCCGAAAAGCGTGGAGACAATGACTACCGCTTTTTCATCTGCGGTTACAGAACCGTGCAAACTGCACAGAGCGACCGCGCAAACCGTAAATATCAGCGTGAGTATCCCATATATTGTTGTACTCGTTAAATTTTCGTCGGAAAACGTGAAAAGAAACACAAGGACGCATATCGCGTCTGCCGCACGTACAAGCACGAGTACGGCGTCGGTAATGCCCGACCTTCCGAATTTTGCTTTCATAATGCACCCTCCCCAAACAGAAAAAACGCCCTCCGACGGAAAAACCGTCAGAGGGCGAATTATCGCTGTACCACCTCAGTTTATCCGGACGTAAAGTCCGAACCTCGAAACGCTTTAACGGGCGTGAACCGCATATCCCTACTGTAAGTTCGGGACACAAGCTCCGTGATGTATTCGCCGTTACCTCTCCGTCCTTTCGCACCAACCAAGGACTCTCTTGATTTGAGAATAGCGGTTACTTCTTCACTTCATCGCATTTAAATTATTAAAGAGAACTGTTGCAATGTCTTTTAATTTTGACTGCAACTCCGTCCTTAAATATTATGGAATGATGACACAAAGCTGAAACACAGTTGATGTTATAATCAAACTCATTTTCCCCAACCCTTTCGTCGGGTTCGCCGTATACAGCAATAATCTCTTCTTTTGTTTTTCCAATAATAAGGCTGTCTCTGTATATATAACCGGGCATGCTGCCGTCTATCGCGAAAAGCACAACAGACCCCACATACACAAACATGATGATACCTACAACCAAAGTAAAAGTTTTAAGCCCTGACCTCGGTTTAGGTGCTGCCGGAACATAGTATGCGTTCATAACGTCTCACTCTCCAGCACTTTTATTTTACAATTTGTATTTTTCAGAACGGATTCTCCGTCTTGTATAACATTCCCGCAGGCTGATTGAAGCCTACTTCCTCAACTCCAAGATAGCGGAAAACGTTCCACAGAGCCTTTCCGTTGTGAGCGAACGTTACCGCGCCGTGGTGGGGATATCTTCCCTCGATCAGCACATGACGGTAAAATCTTCCCATTTCCTTGATGGCAAACACGCCTATGCCGCCGAAGCTTTTTGTCGCCACGGGAAGTATCTCACCCTCTGCAACATATGCCCTAAGCTTTGCGTCCGCTGTGCTCTGGAGACGGAAAAACGTGATTTCCGACGGAGCGATGTCGCCCTCCAGAGTACCCCTTGTAATATCGGGCTCCTTGTCGGGCTCCAGACCCCTGTGCATGATAAGCTGGTACTTCATTGTACGGCTTGAAAGCTTGCAGGCGGGAGTGTTTCCGCAGTGGAATCCCATAAAGGTGTCGGTGTGCTTATAGTCGAACTTGCCCTTGATCTCATTCAGGTACATATCCGCGGGAACGCTGTTGTTGATGTCAAGCAGAGTTACCGCGTCGTCGGAAACGCACTGTCCGATAAATTCGCTGAGCGCGCCGTATATGTCCACCTCGCACGCCACGGGAATGCCCATTGCGCCGAGACGGCTGTTTACATAGCAGGGTACAAAGCCGAACTGGGTCTGGAACGAGGGCCAGCACTTGTTTGCGAAAACAACGTACTCGCGGCTGCCCTTGTGCTCCTCCGCCCAGTCAAGGAGGGTTACCTCGTACTGTGCAAGCTTAGGCAGGATACCCGCCATTTTGTTTCCGTCGCCAAGTTCCTTTTCCATATCGGCGATAACGTCCGGTATACGCTTGTCGCCCGCATGAGCGTTAAACGCCGCGAACAGGTCAAGCTCGGAGTTTTCCTCGATCTCCGCGCCGATGTTGTAAAGCTGACGGATAGGCGCGTTGCAGGCAAGGAAGTCCTGGGGACGGGGTCCGAAAGAAATGATCTTCAGGTTTGCCAGTCCGAGAAGAGTTCTTGCAACGGGAACAAAATCCGCTATCATGTCGGCGATCTCGGAAGCCGTGCCTACAGGATATTCGGGAATGTACGCCTTAACGTTCCGCAGACCCAGATTGTAGCTTGCATTGAGCATACCGCAGTAAGCGTCGCCTCTGCCGTCGATAAGGCTGTCGGAGCTTTCCTCGGCAGCAGCCGCAAACATAACGGGAGCGCCGAAGGTCTTTGCAAGCAGGGTCTCAGAGGTCTCGGGTCCAAAGTTGCCCAAATACATCACAAGCGCGTTTACGCCCGCTTTCTTCATGTCCTCAACGGCGGCGAGCATGTGCTTCTCGTTCTCCACCGTTACGGGACATTCGTATATATCAATGTTCTTTTCCTTGCAGGCTTTTACAACGGCTTCTCTGCGACGTGCGGACAGTTCCATGGGGAAGCAGTCGCGGCTCACCGCGCAGATGCCAAGCCTGACAACAGGCATATTTTTAGTGTTCATTATTCTTCCTCCTTGGCTTCTGTCTCTTTCTTTTCCTTGCTGCCGCCGGATACCTCTATAGGCACTTCGCTCTTAACGTCCTTTTCCTTGACCTCAATGGAGAAATAGCTTCCGTAGTAGCCGTCAACGCCCTCAACGGTGTCATACTTCTCTTTCATGGTAAATGTTACCGTGTAGGAGGGACAGTCGAGCTTCTCGGTATAGACAAGCTCCATGTCAACGTCCTCGGTACCCTTGAGAGTACCTGTAGACTCGGCGCTGTGTCTTTTTTCCAGTTCCTCGGTCTTATTGGCAAAGAAATCCTCGGAGGTCTGGCGGTCGAGACAGCAGTACGCCTCAGCCAAATAGCCGCAGAGATAGATATTTTCGTCGCCCTTTACAGTCTTGAAATCGTATGTAATAAGCGAGTCCTCAACATAATAGATCGGATTGTCCGCAGGGATAACATCGCGCAGCTCCATAAGCTCCGTATCGGTGTTGACGCTCCAGAGCCTTGTGTCGGTCTCAAAGTTAAGCGTGACACCGTCAGGCTGGAGACCCACGATCTTTGTCATAGGCATACCGAGCTTTACCTTTGTAAGGATACCCGAATACGCATTTTCGGGAACTTCGTCTTCGTCCTTTCCGCAGGCTGAAAAGCAAACTGCTGTCATAACAAGTGCGAGCAAAACTGAAAGAATCTTTTTCATTTTCCATCATTCCTTTGCTGAAAATAAAATATAAAATACAGTTACTTATTATAATAATACAAAATCGGAAAAAAGTCAACGGCAAAAGCAACATTATTCGGAAAAATATTTTTTTGCCTCCGCTTGACAAACTGGGAGTAAGGTGTTATACTCTAAATATAAAGAGCGCGCCGACGAACGGCTGCTCCCAAATCGCGAATTAAGAATAACCGCTCAGGTGGAAGCTGGGCGGTTATTGTCCTTTGTTACTTATGTCTGTTGTTCTTAAAAACAACATAACAAAGGTGAATAACTCCTGTCAACATAGTTGCAAAAAGCAACAGATCAGACAAGCTGATGTATGTATCCATGGTTATCATTCCCCCTTTCTTATGTAATGAAAAAGGGGGGCAACCGTCCGCCGCGTGACACGCTCTTTACAGATAATACCACATTTTTCCGTATATGTCAACCGCCGTTACCCATACGGCGGCTTTTTTTGTCGGTTTTGCTTGCCCTGCGGGAAAAGCTGTGGTATAATAATATTAATTATGTTTACATGACATGAAAGGACTTGATATAAATGCCCGTTTATCTTGACAACGCCGCTACCACGCGTCCCTGCGAGCCTGCGGTATCCGCGGTTTTCCAGTGCATGGTAGAGGACTACGGCAACCCGTCCTCACTGCACAAGCTGGGTCTGACTGCCGAACAGCACATTGAGGAAGCTCGCAAAGCCATTGCCGCCGCTCTTGTATGCGACCCGCAGTGCATTACCTTTACTTCGGGAGCGACCGAGTGCAACAACACGGCTATACTCGGCACGGCGCAGAACTACGGCAAGCGAAAGAAAAAGATAGTCGTCTCCGCCATCGAACACCCCTCTGTGGCAGAGCCCATAAAATTCCTTGAGGAAAAGCAGGGCTTTGAGGTCGTCCGCATAAAGCCGTCGCGAAACGGCGAGATATCCGAGGAGGACTTTATCGCCGCTGTGGATGACAACACCTTTTTAGTGTCCTGCATGACGGTCAACAACGAAACAGGGTCTATACAGCCCGTGCGGAAGATTTTTTCCTATGTAAAACGGAATTTCCCCGAATGCGTGACCCACTGCGACGCGGTTCAGGGATTTATGAAAATGCCCATAAGGTCTGCGGAGCTTTTTGCCGACGTCATTGTCGTTTCGGGACACAAGGTACACGCCGTAAAGGGCGTGGGAGCAATGTTCGTGAAAAAGGGAATACGCATTCCCCCGCTGCTTCTTGGAGGCGGTCAGGAGCGGGGAAAACGTTCGGGAACAGAGTCCGTGCCGCTGATAGCGGGCTTCGGAGCGGCGGTGCGCGCCCTGATGCCCACAATGCCCGTCGCGCACGAAAACGCAGAGAAAATATCCGCCTATCTGCTGAAAAAGCTTGCTAAGCTTGACTATGTAACGGTGAACTCCACGGCGGAGAACCGTTCGCCCTACATAGTCAATTTTTCCGTCACGGGGATACGGTCGGAGATAATGCTCCATTTTCTGGAAAGCAAGGACGTGTATGTGTCCAGCGGGTCAGCTTGCTCAAAAGGGGCGCACAGCTCGGTGCTGACCGCTATGGGTATCCCCGACAGGCTTGCGGACTCGGCGATACGGGTGTCTATCGGGCGCACTACTACAATGGGCGAGATAGACGTGCTTGTCAATGCGGTGCAGGAGGGGTATCAGAAGCTGGCAAAGCAGAAGTAAGCGGATATACGCACTATGTAACAAAATCTTAGGCGGCAAAGCCGCCGACTAAAGCTGGTCCAGCTGAGCACAGCTGGCGAGGTTTCCAAAGGGCGAGGAGCCCTTTGGTCGCCGTCCGCAGACGGCGAAATCCTTTTCGTCCGAAACGGTGAAAGGGGTGAGAAATGCGACAGCATTTCGAGGGGGAGCGGACACGACCGCTCCCCCTTGTTGCAGTGCGCGGCAAAGTAAATCTCCAAAACGTCACAGTGTGACGTTTTGGACGGAGCAAACTATGGCGTGCCTGTAAGAGCGGACATTTTCCTGTCTGCCCACATACCATGTAAGATTGTTCGTTGAAAACAGTCCACCGGACTGTTTTCAAGGGTTACT
>JAAVHI010000098.1 GCA_014799785.1 Ruminococcus sp. | reverse complement strand
TATAGTTTACTCCGTCCAAAACGTCACACTGTGACGTTTTGGAGGTTTACTTTGCCGCGGACAGAAAGAAGGGGGAGCGGTCGTGTCCGCTCCCCCTCGAAATGCTCTCGCATTTCTCACCCCTTTCACCGTTTCGAACGAAAAGGATTTCGCCGCCTGCGGGCGGCGACCAAAGGGCTCCTCGCCCTTTGGAAACCTCGCCAGCTGGGCTCAGCTGGATCAGCTATAGTCGGCGGCTTCGCCGCCTGAGCGTGCCGATAGTTAGTCGTGTAAATCAAAATTTACCGTTTAAGCACCTGTGCAAATGCCAAAAATCTCTTTAACCAAATTGTAATTTGTATTTTTACTCAAAATGTGCTATACTGTATTTATATTGTGCTTACTAATTTTTGAGAGGTAAAATTATGACGGATCAGGAAATAAAAAATGAAATCATTCCCATTGCCAAGGGAATTACAGACGAAGTGAAAAAGGCCGTTATCGGCAAGGACGAGATAATCGTCAAGACACTGCTGGCGATAATCGCGGGGGGACATATCCTGCTGGACGATATTCCCGGCGTGGGAAAAACCACCCTTGCCCTTGCGTTCTCAAAGGCTATGTCTCTGGACTACAAGCGTATGCAGTTTACTCCCGACGTTCTCCCTGCCGACGTTACGGGCTTTACGGTGTACAACAAGCGCACCGACAGCTTCGACTACAAGCCCGGCGCGGCTCTGTGCAGCCTTTTTCTTGCGGACGAGATAAACCGTACCTCCAGCAAGACCCAGAGCGCGCTCCTCGAAGCCATGGAGGAAGGCTCGGTCACGGTGGACGGCGTTACTCACCCGCTTCCCAAGCCCTTTGTGGTAATCGCTACCCAGAACCCTATCGGCTCGGTTGGTACTCAGATGCTGCCCGATTCCCAGCTTGACAGGTTTATCGTCAGGCTCACAATGGGCTACCCCGATCTTGAAAGCGAAATAGCCATACTGAAATCCAAGGGCTCGGCAAAGACTGCGGACACAATAGTCCCCGCCGCCGAGGCAAAGGACGTGCTTATGCTGGTAAGCGCCGCCGAGGAGGTCTTTATTGACGATCGGGTGTACAAGTATCTCGCCTCCATTGCGGCGGCAACACGTACTCACCCGCAGGTAAAGCTGGGTCTCAGTCCCCGCGGAACGGTCGCTCTCACGTCCATGGCAAGAGCCGCGGCTCTTATGAGAGGACGAAGCTACGTCATTCCCGACGACGTTAAGTATATCCTTAAAGACGTCGCAGAACACCGTATTATCCTGAGCGCAAAGGCGAAAGCCGCGGGAGCGTCCGTATCGGACGTTCTTCGGGACATAAGCGCCCGTATCCCCGCGCCGTCAATACGCTGAAAAATCTGTCCGAAAGGAACTAAAATGAGGTTCGTTTATACTATAATAACCGTGTTTTCGGCGGTTTTCTATGTGCTTTACAAGGGCGACCTTTCCTTTTATCTGCTGGCATTCCTGCTTGCGCTGCCGATAATCCTGCACATCATTCTTGCGGTCGGCGCGGCGTTTCTTAAAATAAGAGTGTACTGCGACTCCCCCGTTACTGAGCGGGGCAAGGCCGCGTCGGTAAAGATAAGCGTTTACAACCGCTCGCCGCTGCCCGTGTCCTCCTGCTCGGTAAAGATACGCTACAAGGTGTCCGCGCCTTTTGAGGAGGAGCTGCCATTTATCCATACGGCGGCTGTCCCGCTGGGCGGACGTACAAGCGAAACGGTGTCGCTGAATTTCCTGCCTAAGCACTGCGGCACGGTCTCGGTCTCGATAAAGAGTGTCCGCCTGCGCGATCTTATGGGGTTGACCTCGGTGCGGAAGAAGATCGGCTTCAGCACGCAGATAACCGTCCTGCCCGCCGTTCTGCCGATATCGGCGGCTGTCGAGAGCAATTACGTTTACAGCGCGGAGAGCAACGTTTTCTCCCGCGAAAAGCCCGGGGACGACCCATCTGAAATATTCATGCTCAGAGAGTACCGCGACGGCGACAGGCATAATCTGATACACTGGAAATTAAGCGGCAGAAGTGAGAATTTTATTGTAAGAGAGCTTTCAAAGCCCGTTGGCAGCAGGCTGCTGATAGCCGCCGACACGGGAAGCTGCCGTTCCGCGGAGGGTGCGGACAGAGTTCTCGACGCGGCGTTTTCGCTTTCCTGTTCCCTTGCGGAAAGAGGGGTCGCGCATACTATTGCTCTGCCATGCACGGGCTACGGCCTCCGCACCGCAGAGATTTCCGACGCGGACGCGCTTTACGCCGAAGCCGCGGAGATTTCCCGAAGCATAAAGGAGCTTGAATGGACAAGCAGTATTGCATATATTATTGAAATTTCCGACAGCGCATATATCATCAACAGCGGCTTTTCAAGGGTTATAGCCGTCTCAGAGCGTGACGGCGGAGCCTATGCGGACGAGCTTTCCTCCGTCTGCGGAGAAGCCCGTCTTACTGTGATATGCACATCTCCCCGCTCACTTGACGAGGAGACGGACAAGGAATCCTCCGAGACGGAATTTATTTACGCCGACGCGGAAAAGCTCAGCTCGGACGACTTCGGATACCTTGGCGGGACTGACGCCGCACGGGAGTAATCCATTAAAAAATAAAAAGAAAGGAGCGCAGTCATGAAAGCGGAACGCCGTCCCTCAGCCGTTATATCGGCAAGCATTCACGCGGACAAAAAGCTTGGCGGAGCAAAATTTACCGCCCTCTCGGACTTCGCTCCGATCGCTATAAAATTCATACTGGCATTATGCGGCTGTATCGGCTCGGCTATGACGTTCCTTTCCTGCCTTAATCCGGGAATGAGCCTGTCCCTTACCGCCGCCGCGGCAACAGTGCTGTGTCTGGTATTCACATTTATTTTCAGCCTTAAGGAAAAGCTTTTCCGCATAGTGTCTCTGCTCGCGGCAGCTGCGCTGATAATTGGCACGTATATTTTCAGGTACGAGATCTGCGCGGGCTTTGCCGCTTATGTCAACCTGTTTTTCTCGGCAATACGGGAAACGTACCGCTCCGAACCGTTTATAACTATAATCGAGCCCGAACTGTCGGAATACCATATCCGCGCGTTTTCGCTTTTCGCGGACTGCGTTATGTGCGCGTTTGCCTGCCATTCCACAGTACGAAGCAACTCGGCTTCGGGGGTATGCATTTCAACCTGTATGCCCGTGTTCGCCGTGCTTGTGTACGGTCTCGAACCGAACTTGGCCGCGTTCTTTGCTGTGGTGGTCTGCTGGACGGCTATGTTCGCTCTGGAATCAAACGCGGCGGAGGCTATCTCCGACCCGCGCTGCAAAAAATATTCAACCTACTGCGGCTTCTGCACGGCGGTGATAGCCGCGCTGTGCATTGCGTCGCTGCCCGGAATATCCAAAAAGCTGGGCTATGAACGTCCCGAAAAGCTGAATATCATGTACGACGAGGCTGTTGACTATATCAGCGGCGGAGGCGTACAGCAGGTCATAGAGGAGATAGTCACCATCGCCACCAGAAACGTTGCCCCAACGGGAGCGATAAACCACGGAAAGCTTGGCGAATTTGATGAGATATCCTTTGACGGAAAAACCGTGCTGGAGGTAACTATCCCAAAATCCGACGAGACTATCTATCTGCGCGGATTTGTGGGCTCGGTCTATACGGGAAAAAGCTGGGAGCAGTTCCCATCCGCAAAGCAGAGACAGCTTGACAGCATAACCGAATCCTTTTCCACGGAGGGACTTTCTCCTCTGCTTCTGGACGGCTATAATCTGAAATACACCCGCACCGAAATACCGCGGTATAATTTTTCCGTGAAAAACGTCGCCGCCAACACCAACTATCTTTATATGCCCTACAATCTTGTCCCCGAAAGCGTTTCGCGGTACAAGAAAAACTCAAGCGGCTTCGGAGGCTCCTCCAAGTCGTATATCGGACAGTTTTACGATCCGGCAGAATATTACGGATATCAGAACATTTTCCGAATGAAATGGTCTACGCCCACCGTTCTTTCCGAGGACGAGGCTGCCTACAGAAGCTTTGTGTACGCAAACTATCTGGACATTCCCGAAAGCTTTTCGCCGGCAGAAATTTTTGACGAAAGCTACTACAGCTACATCACCGCCGAGGAGATAAAAACAGGCAAAAGTACTCTTGACGAAATGACCGTACTCAGCCGAAAGCTGTACTTTATAAAAAAGTGGCTCAGGGACAACTGCGAATACAGCCTTACTGCGGGCAAGCTTCCTGCGGGAAAGGATTTTGTACGGCATTTCCTCGATACCCGCGAGGGAAGCTGCTCACATTTTGCTACGACGGCTGTCATAATGTGCCGCTACGCGGGAATACCCGCAAGGTACGCGGAGGGCTACGTTATAAAGCCTGCGGATTTTCCCGGCGGAACGGCGGTTGGTACATCCGCGTCGGTAAACGTTTCCGACCTGCGGGGTCACGCATGGGCGGAGATATATATTGACGGCTTTGGCTGGTATCCCGTTGAGTTCACTTCGGGATACGGAAACGTCCGCACGGCTATACCTACGGAGACCACCGTCTCCGAGCCCGAAACGGAAACGGATACAGAAACCGAACTCTCCGAAAATACGGAGGAGGATCAGCCCGACGAGAACGGCGAAGAGATCACGCCGCCTATGAACGAAGCTGCCCAGACCACGACTGTCACTGTCACGGCTGTGCCTGAGGCTTCGGTGCAGGAAACCGAAGCCGCGGAGACCACCGTTACCGAAAAATCCGCTCCCCCGCCTCCCGTCAGCACGGAGGATAACCGCAGACCCACCGTCGGCTTTGCCGTTTTCGGCATAAAGGGCGAGGAAAAGGTGGACGTTCTGTACGACCTTACATGGCTGGTTATTCTGGCGGCGGCAGTTATCATTGTACCCGCGGCGTTTATCCTCCGCAGGAACGCTGCCGCCGCAAAACGCCGCAGGACGGCTCTGCACAGCGCAAGAGCCGCGGCTATCGACGACTACAGACGTTTCGGAAAACTCCTGCGGCTTATGGAGCTTCCCGAACAGGGCGACATGGATTTCGGAGAGTACGCAAAATTCCTTTCGGAGCGTTCGGAAATGCTTGCGGACGGCACTGCGGAATTTATTATCGGCTGCGCTCTGAAAGCGTCCTTCGGCGGAGAAAGCCTTACCCGAAACGAAGCCAATGAAATGCGTCTGGCGGTGAACAGTCTGGCGAAGCGTTTCTGTGCAAAGCTTTCGAGGTTCGGCAAATTCAGGCTGAAATTTATTTATTGTATTTTATGACCGATGATGTCCCCTGTCTTTAAGACGGGGGACATTTTTTGTTTTAAATGCAACCTTTCGGCTCTCTGCGGTGTGTTTCTTTAAAGGAGCATTAAAAGGAGCGTTTAATATGCGGAGATACATAAAAATAATAATTTCGGCTGCAATGTGTTTAGCGGCGGCAATGCTGTCCTCCTGCGGAAAGCAGCCGCAGAGAGAGCTTGACGAGGACGGCAGGACTATCCTCTACATAGCCCGTCCTGCCGACGAGGGGGACACCTACTACGCTGGCGTCCTAAAAGGCGAGATGAACAGGCTTATTGTCGAATTTAACAAACAAAGCGAAAACTATGTCGTCAAGGACAAGTACTACGAAAGCGGCGAAAATCTTCTGCTGGAGATAATGAGCGGCAGACAGCCCGACCTGCTCTACAAAAGCGAGGTCTGCAACTGGGTGGACTCCTCGCCGCTGTACGGAAAGGGTCTGCTGTGCGACCTGAACGAATTTATCGACGGAAACGGCTTGCGGGACAGGTACGTGCAGTCTGTTCTTGAAGCTATGGAGGTGGACGGAAAGCTGTACGAAATGCCCTATGACTTTATGTTTGTCGCCTCACTGGTAAGGGCAAAGGACTGGAAGGACGACGAGGACACTTCCTTTGAGCATATCATCGAAAAAAGCAGGGAGCTTGGCTATTCCGTGCCTGTGGATATTTCCTCCCAATTCTACAACGCGGAGGGCTTCACGCCTTATGTGTGCGACAACTTTATCGACTACGGCAGCGGAACGTGCAGCTTTGAAAGCGAGGAGTTCAAGGAGTATCTGACATTCAGAAAGCAGTGCATTGACGCTGCGCTGAGGATCGCTCCCGACGGAAATTTCTACGATATGTTCCATAACGGCGACGCGCTGATGATGCCCACTGAAAACTCAGGCTTCTGGAACTTCGCGTACCTTACGACCGAATATGTGGGTGAGGAAATGAAATTCGTGGGTCTGCCCTCCGGCAAAGAGAATTCCGTAACTGTCCTGCCTGTGCTGTATTTTTCGGTTTTCAAGGGTTCGGAAGAAGCGTATGACTTCATAGACTACGCCACGTCCTATGAAGCCTACAACGACAAAAATACTACAAATACGAAAGTAATATGTCTGCCGATGAACGAGGAGATACTTCGCTATATGGCGGAGAATTACTATAACCAAACGTTTCCTATGTTCGGTATAAGCGACGAAAAAACAAAGGAGGCTTTCATCAGAGAGACCTACCGCGTGATACGTTCAATAAACGGCGCGGAAAACCGTTTCGACAGCGCGGTGAACGACATTCTGAACGAGGAGACCGCCGATTATTTCGACGGTTCAAAAACCCTTGAGGAGGTCTGCGGGAACATTCAGAACAGGGTGTCGCTCTATCTTTCGGAGCAGTACCGATAATATGAAATGTTAATACAAAGGAAATGATTTGTGCATTTATCGGTGCTATAATTTTATACAGCAATGACTGATAGGGGTGGACTTGTTCCGCCCCTACGGATTTTTATACACCGAAAATCAAAGGAGCTGTAAAAATGATAATGCTCGGTACTGTTGTAAACGCTGCCGCCGTGGTCATAGGCGGAGGAGCGGGCATGATAATAAAGAAAGGACTTAAAGAGGACTTCCGCGATTCGCTTATGAAAACGCTTGGCGTCGCGGTAATTTTTCTTGGCGCGGCGGGTGCAATGCCGGGCTTGCTGGAGCTAAAGGACGGAGCTTTCCAGACCCGCGGGACAATGCTTATGATACTGTCCCTGACCCTCGGTATTATCGCGGGTGAGCTTCTTAAAATTGAGGACAGAATGGAGACCCTCGGCGAGAAGCTGAAAAAGCTTGTCCGCGCGGAGGGGGATAACCTTTTCGTGCAGGGCTTCGTCACAAACGCGCTTGTGATATGCGTCGGGGCAATGGCTGTGGTGGGCGCGCTTCAGGACGGCATAAGCCACGACCCCTCCACCCTTTTTGCAAAGGCCGTTCTGGACGCGATGATATCTATGGTTTTTGCCGCTTCTCTCGGCGTTGGGGTGCTATTCGCGGCTGTACCGCTTTTTCTGTATCAGGGTGCGATAACCCTGCTTTCGGGATTTGCCGCGCCCTTTTTCACCGACACAGTGGTAGGAAATCTTTCATACATAGGGAATATTCTGATAGCCGTGGTGGGGGTAAATCTGCTTTTCGGAAAGACGGTAAAGGTGGGGAATATGCTTCCCGCGCTTATCTTTGCGGTTATATTGGGGTACTTTATGTAATCTCAAAATTTGCGCACTAATTAACGACCTCTCAGGCGGCGAAGCCGCCGACTAAAGCTGGTCCAGCTGAGCACAGCTGGCGAGGTTTCCAAAGGGCGAGGAGCCCTTTGGTCGCGCTCCGCAGAGCGCGAAATTCTTTCCCCGCGCCCGCAGGCGCATATCGTTCAAAACGGTGAAAGGGGTGAGGAATGACGAGAGTCATTCCGAGGGGGAGCGGACACGACCGCTCCCCCTTTTAGCGGTTTCAGGACAAGTAAACCTCCAAAACGTCACAGTGTGACGTTTTGGACGGAATAAGCTATGGCTGAATGTTGACCGCACTATGCTTGTAAACCTAAACAAAGTATCGTTCGTTGAAAACAGTCCACCGGACTGTTTTCAAGGTTTACTTTATGCAAACCGCTACAAGGAGGGGCGGTCGTGTTCGCCCCTCCTCGAAATGGCTGTCGCCATTTCTCACCTCCTGCTCCGTTTGGAACGATATGCGCCTGCGGGCGCGGGGAGGGGTGTTTCGCGCTCTGCGGAGCGCGACCAAAGGCTCCGCCTCTGGACTTCGCGAGCTGGGCTCAGCTCGACCAGCTTTAGTCGGCGGCTTCGCCGCCTAAAGGTTTGTCAGATAGTGCGTAAAGTTTAACATTGTTATGTTTACACATTATTAATAATATGATAAAAAAACAGCAGAAATTTTCCAGTATACTTTTATATGACTGTAAAATCAAAGTGAAAGGATAGTTTTAATGCTTGAACTTAACAACATAGTAAAAAATTACTCCGTGGGCGGCACGGATATCCGCGCGCTCAGAGGGGTTTCCGTGAAGTTCCGCGAGAACGAATTTGTGTCGGTGCTGGGACCCTCCGGCTGCGGAAAGACCACCCTGCTCAACATTATAGGCGGTCTGGATCAGTACACAAGCGGCGATCTTATCATCAACGGAAGATCTACCAAGCAATACAAGGACAGAGACTGGGATACATACCGCAATCACTCTGTGGGATTTGTTTTCCAGAGCTACAATCTTATTCCCCACCAGACGGTTTTGTCCAACGTGGAGCTTGCTCTTACCCTGTCGGGCGTATCCAAGGCGGAACGCCGCAAGCGTGCCACGGAAGCCCTCGAAAAGGTAGGACTTGGCGATCAGCTTACCAAAAAGCCGAACCAGATGTCCGGCGGACAGATGCAGCGTGTGGCGATTGCAAGAGCATTGGTGAACGAACCGGATATCATTCTTGCAGACGAGCCTACGGGTGCGCTGGACTCGGAGACAAGCGTTCAGATAATGGAGCTTCTCAAGGAGATAGCAAAGGATAAGCTCATCATTATGGTAACCCATAACCCCGACCTTGCGGAGCAGTATTCCACAAGGATAATCCGTCTTTTGGACGGCGAGGTTAAAAGCGATTCCAACCCCTTTGACGGCGCTGCCGAGGCGGAGGAAAAGTCCGCGGGAAGAAAGACTTCCATGTCGTTTTTCACGGCTATGGCTCTGTCCCTCAATAACCTTATGACCAAAAAGGGACGTACCTTTATGACAGCCTTTGCAGGCTCTATCGGCATAATCGGAATCGCGCTGATAATGTCCCTTTCAAGCGGCGCGCAGGACTATATCGACCGCGTTCAGGAGGACACCCTGTCAAGCTACCCGCTGACGATAGAAAGCACGTCAATAGACATGACAACCATGATGACTACTATGATGAATATGGCTCAGGCAAACGGCGAGGATTTCGAGGAAGGCAAGGTCTATCCCCAGAATGTTATGACCACAATGATGGAAGCCATGTTCGCGGAAATTGCCGCAAACGATCTGAAAACCTTCAAGACGTTCCTTGAAAGCGGTGAAAGCGATATACAAAACCTTGTCAGCGATATCAAGTACAGCTACAGCACCCCGCTGACTATCTACAAGGCGGACACCTCCGACGGCCCGTACCGGGTAAATCCCACCGCTGTTTACGACAGCATGGGCTTGACCCAAATGTCCCAAATGAACCAGATGTATGAGGGTTCTATGATGTCTGGTATGTTCACCATATGGAGAGAGCTTATCTCCAAGCAGGAAATTCTTGATTCCCAGTACGAAATTCTTGCGGGACATATGCCCGAAAGCTCGAACGAAGTGGTGCTTATCGTAAACAAATACAATCAGGTAACGGACTATACTCTCTACAGCCTCGGTATCCTCGACAACAGCGAGCTTACAGACGCGGTGCAGCGCACTATAGAGGGCGAGACCGTGGAAAATATAAACTCGATGGAATCTATTGACTTTGACCAGCTTCTGGGACTTAAATTCAAGCTGTTCGTGAACACCGACTACTACGCCGAAGAGGACGGCATTTGGGTTGACAAAAGCTTCGACGACGACTTTATGACCAAGCAGATAGACAATGCCGAGGATATCGAAATAGTGGGAATTATCCGTCCCGCGGACAGCACCGCGGCGGCAAATGAAATAGGCTCAATCGGCTACAAGTCCGAGCTTATGACCCGCCTTATAGGCAAGGTGAACGACAGCGATATCGTCAAGGCACAAAAGGACGATCCCGACACCGACGTGTTCACGGGACTTCCCTTTGCAAACACTGTTGACGACGACGAAGAAGAGGAAACCGAGTCTGAACCGGAGATCGAAGCTCCCGCCATGACTATGGAGGATTTGCAGGCGTATCTTGCAACACTCGACCCCGAAACTCAGGCAATGATGGCAGAGCAGATAATGGGCGCGCAGCAGATGGGTATGCCCGACGACCAGATAGCGGCTGCCTTTGGTGAACAGCTTGGTCTGACCGCTGCAATAGAGACCGATGAAAACGGCGCTCCAACCGTTTCAAGGTCTACCTATGAGGAGAACCTTTCCATCATGGGCGTGTCCGATCTGGACAATCCAAGCTCCATAAATATTTACCCCATTGACTTTGAGTCCAAGGAATTTATCACCGACATAATCGACGACTACAATCAGCGCAAGACTGACGCGGGCGAGGACGACCTGTGCATTCAGTACACCGACATTATGGGCATTATGATGAGCAGCGTTACCACTATCATCAACGCAATAAGCTATATTCTGATAGCGTTTGTGGCGATATCCCTTGTGGTGTCCTCCATAATGATAGGAATTATCACCTACATTTCGGTACTGGAGCGTACAAAGGAAATAGGCATACTCCGCGCGATAGGAGCGTCCAAAAAGGATATTTCCCGCGTGTTCAACGCCGAGACCCTTATTATCGGCTTCACTTCGGGAGCGCTGGGAATAATCGTAACGCTTCTGCTGAACATTCCGATAAATATTATTATCGAATATCTGACAGATGTAAAAAATCTTTGCAGTCTGCCGGCAGTTGGAGGAACGGCTCTTGTGGTAATAAGCATGGCACTCACCCTTATTGCGGGACTTATCCCGTCAGGCGTTGCGGCTAAGAAAGACCCTGTTGCCGCGCTCAGGTCTGAATAAACAAACGAATAAAGCTGCCGCCGTACGATACCGTAAAGGTTCGGACGGCGGCAGGATTTTTCTATGTGATGATTATATATTTATCAATATCTTTGTCAGTCAAATATTCTTCACTTCCATTGTCCAAAACAAATCTCAGATACTCTATATCTTCGCCCTCACCCAAATCGGTATCGGCAGGAAGCCAAATGTAACAATCACCGTAACCGAAAATTTTTATACCGCTTGTAAGTGTTACTTCAGCTTTTTCTCCAAGGATATAATCAACTTTCCGCATTGGAAGAGAAATCGGCATAAAATAACACTCCTTACTTACTGGCAGTTAAATATCAAATTCATCATAAAAAATATCAATTATTTGTTCGTAAATAATTGCATTATTGCTTGGATTGCCTGCTTTGTCAAATTGTGAAAGATAATTATCTGTGATAACATCGTGAAATTTCATAAGCATTTCGTCGGTGTAATCAACATTATCATCAAAAACAATTCCTATACTTTCAAGAATTTTTATCTGATTGACAGTAAATTTATTTTTTATATTTTTCATGCTTTTTCTGCTTTCTTTTTTAATTCCCCCGTTTTTTAAGTCGGTTTTCCAATCATACTCAATAAGAGTCGAGTCAATGCCTTTGAGCTTCTAAGCTGCATTTCGACCTCTTTTTTGCCTAAAAAACATATTCGGTAAAAATCATGATCACACCCAATGTCAGCAGGACAACTCCCACCGCCCTGTTGAGCGTTTTGGGAGAAGCCTTGTTCGCAAATTTTGAAGCGATCGCCGCTCCCGCAAGAGTGAAAATAACGCACAGCACCAGTATAAAAATATCGGGCATAGCGCCGTCTATGACAAAGTGTGAAGCCGCTCCCGTAAAGGCGGTGAAGCTCATGATAAATACGCTCGTTCCCACCGCGGTTTTAAGCTCGTAGCCAAGCACGCTCGTCAGCACGAACAGCATCATCATGCCGCCGCCCGCGCCTACAAATCCGCAGATAAAGCCTATCATCATTCCGCACAGTATCGACTGCACCGCCGCGGTTTTTTTGTCCTTTTTCATCATCTTGCTTTCCGTTGCGGTAACGGGCTTTATAATAAACTTGACGCCCAGCAGAGTTGTCATTACCACCGAGAAGCCGCCTATAGCCGTCCCCGGAAGAAGCGAGGCGATGAAGCTTCCCACAAGGGTGAAGCACAGCACGGAGATCATCATTATCACGCCGTTGCGGATATCCAGATTTTTATTTTTCCCGTATGTGTACGCCGAAGCAGCCGAGGCAAGAACGTCCGAAGCGAGAGCTATTCCAACCGCCTGATAGGGTTCAACGTCCAGAAAGGTTATGAGCATGGGCGATATTACAGCCGCGGCGGAAAGTCCCGCTATTCCCGTGCCAAGTCCCGCGCCCAGTCCTGCGATAAGCGCAACAATTATTTTAGTCAGCAATTTTGCCGTCTCCTTTCATTGAGGTAAATCCTGCAAGCTCCCGCTTCAGTCTTGCGGCGGGAAGCCCCATTACCGTAAAGAAATCCCCCTCAATACCCTTTATAAGTACGCAGCCCTCGCCCTGTATACCGTATGCGCCCGCCTTGTCCATGGGGTCGCCCGTGGCAATGTAGCCGCGTATCTCCTCCTCGGACAGCGGATAAAATTCAACCCTTGTCGCCTCCGAGAAGCTTTTCTTTTTTTCTCCTTGGGAAATGCATACTCCCGTGATAACGGTGTGGACTTTTCCCGACAGCTTTGTTAACATTCGGTACGCGTCCGCTTCATCCGCGGGCTTGCCGAGAATTTCGCCGTCAACGACAACCACCGTGTCGCTGCCTATGACAATGCTTTCGGGGTACTGTGCGGAGATATGCTCCGCCTTTTTTACGGCGAGAAATTCCGCGCTTTTTTCGGCGGGAATTTCCTTTGGCAGGGTCTCGTCTACGTCGGCGGGAATTATCTCAAAGCGGGGGACGATATAGCCCATCAGTTCCTTTCGCCTTGGAGAAGCGGAGGCGAGAATAACATTCATTGTATCAGCTCGTTTCTTTGTGATATCTTTTATTATAGCAATTATAGCACTTATCAGAAAAATTTGCAAGAACAAAAAAGAATGCCGTATGTAAAACAAATTTTGATTTTGCGGGGAGCCCCCGCGGGCTGAGTCACCCCCAATGTAAAATGTTCAGAATATTAATTTTGTTATGCCCCCTCAAGGGGGCGGGTAGCTTTGTCGGTTGCCCGATTTATTTTATTTTTGTAAAGTGAGACTTGCTCCCGCCCTACAAAACCGTACCCCGCTAAATCAAAATTTACCGAACCAATTTCGCTTTTTTGCCCAAAACTATTGAAATCTGTATCAAAATATTGTATAATATATTCATTAATTATGTCTCAAATCCAACTTATGAAAGGAAGCTGTTACATATGGGTCTTATTAAAGCGGCTGTAAATTCCGTGGGAGGCGTTCTTGCCGATCAGTGGAAAGAATTCTTTTACTGCGAGGCTATGAGTACCGACATTCTCGTCTGCAAAGGTCGGAAAAAAGTAAGCGGCAAATCCTCAAACACCAAGGGGGACGACAACGTTATCACCCAGGGCTCGGGTATTGCAGTTGCCGACGGTCAGTGCATGATAATCGTCGAACAGGGCAAGATACTCGACGTATGCGCAGAACCCGGCGAGTACACCTTTAACATTTCGGGCGAACCCTCTATTTTTGCGGGTGATCTGGGTACGAGTATAAAGGAAACATTCGGAAGCGTTGTTGACCGCTTAGCTCACGGCGGACAGGCTTCAACCGACACCCGTGTGTATTACTTCAACACCAAGGAAATTCTGGGAAACAAATACGGCACTCCAACCCCCGTTCCTTTCAGAGTTGTGGACAGAAATATCGGTCTCGATATCGACGTTTCCATTCGCTGCAACGGCGAGTACTCCTACCGTATCGTTGACCCGCTCCTATTCTATACAAACGTTTGCGGAAACATTCACGATGTTTACCGCAGAAGCGAAATAGACAGCACTCTCAAAACCGAGCTGATGACCGCGCTCCAGCCCGCGTTTGCGAAGATCTCCGATATGGGTATCCGCTACAGCGCGCTCCCCGGTCACACTATGGAGATCGCCGATGCGCTCAACGAGGTTCTTTCCAAGAAGTGGACAGAACTCCGCGGCATCAAGATCGCTTCGTTCGGCGTGAACTCCGTTACCTGCTCACCCGAGGACGAAAAGATGATAAAGGAGCTTCAGCGCACTGCAGTAATGCGCGATCCCTCAATGGCGGCGGCAACCTTAGTCGGCGCGCAGGGTGACGCTATGAAAGCGGCCGCCTCCAACAGCTCGGGAGCTATGACAGGCTTTATGGGCATGGGTATGGCTCAGCAGGCGGGCGGCATGAACGCTCAGGCTCTTTTCGGAATGGCGGCTCAGCAACAGCAGCAGGCGGCTCAGGCGGCACAGGCTCAGCAATCCGCACAGCCCGCTCCCGCTAACGGCTGGACTTGCTCCTGCGGCACGGTGAATACGGCGAAATTCTGCTCCGAATGCGGAAGTCCCAAGCCTGCCGACGGCGGCTGGACTTGTTCCTGCGGCGCGGTAAACAAGGGAAAATTCTGCGCGGAGTGCGGAAAAGCAAAGCCGGCGGGCGAACCTCTCTACCGCTGCGACAAGTGCGGCTGGGAACCCGAAGACCCGAAAAATCCGCCGAAATTCTGTCCCGAATGCGGTGACAAATTCGACGAGAACGATATTAAATAAAGATCAGATTTCGTAAGCAAGAGGTTAGAAAACCAAACGGAAAATCCGTACGATTTTCTAACCTCTGCTGACTGTTTTTCCGAAAGGTGGATATTTATGTCTGCTCTGGTTGAGTACAAATGCCCGTGCTGCGGCGGCGCAATTGAATTTAACAGCAATTCTCAGAAAATGAAGTGCCCCTACTGCGACACCGAGTTTGAAATAGAGGCTTTAAAAGAATTTACCGAGGCTTCCCAAAGCGCGGGAGACAGCCTTGACTGGGACTGCCCCGATTCACAGTGGGGCGCGTCGGAGACCGCGGGAATGAACGTCTACACCTGCAAAAGCTGCGGAGGTCAGATCGTTACCGACAAGACCACGGCTGCCTCGGCTTGTCCTTACTGCGACAATCCCATAGTTATGACGGGACAGTTTGAGGGCGGTCTCAGACCCGATATGATAATACCCTTCAAGATCGACAAGGAAGCCGCCAAAAAGGCGCTTTCAAACTATCTTAAGGGCAAGCTCCTGCTGCCGAGAAGCTTTAAGGACGAACACCGTATCGACGAGATAAAGGGCGTTTACGTTCCGTTCTGGCTCTTCGACTGCGACGCGGACGCCAATATCCGCTACCGCGCCACACGCGTAAGGTCGTGGACTTCCGGCGATTACCGCTATACGGAGACCTCCCACTACCTGATAGTTCGGGACGGTTCGATAGGGTTTGAAAAAGTTCCCGTGGACGGCTCGCAGAAAATGCCCGACGAGCTTTCCGAGGCTATAGAGCCGTATAATTACGGCGACTGCGTGAATTTCAACACTGCGTATCTTGCGGGATATCTTGCGGACAAATACGACGTAAGCGCCGAGCAGAGCCGTAACCGTGCCAACGAAAGGATACGGAACAGCACTCAGCAGGAGTTCCGCAATACAGTTAAGGGTTATGCAACCGTTGTGCCCGAAACCGTGAACATCAGACTGAACAGCGGAAAAATACGCTACGCGCTTCTTCCCGTGTGGATGCTCAGTACCACCTACAAGGGGAAGGTCTACCGCTTTGCAATGAACGGTCAGACAGGCAAATTTGTGGGAAATCTCCCTGCCGACTACGGAAGATTATTCGGCTTATTTGCGGGCGTGACCGCGGCTGTAACGGCATTGGCGTTTATCGTTCAGCTGTTTATGTAAAGCATTCGGGGAGGTACGCAAATGAAATTACTGAAAAAAATTGCCGCGGTCGTTGCGGCGGCGGTCATGTGTACGGCTTCGGCATATCCCGTTTGGGCGGAAAATGCCGACAAGGTGGTTGACGAAGCCGATCTGCTCTCCGACAGCGAGGAGCGGTCTCTTGAAAAGCATATTCTGGAAATAATCGAAAAGCACGACCGCAAGTATGACATAGCTGTTGTAACGGTCAATTCCACCGACGGAAAATCCGCCGAGGCTTATGCGGACGATTACTACGATTACAACTATTACGGCTATGACAGCGAGGGCAGCGGACTTCTGCTGCTTGTTGACATGGGCGGCAGGAACTGGCACATTTCCACAAAAGGCAAGGGCATACGGGCTTTTACCGATTACGGCATATCTCAGATAGGCGACAAGGTAGCAAGCTATCTCAGCGACGGAGATTATTACGACGCCTTTAAAAAATTTGCAGATCAGGCGGACTCTTACATAGACAAATACGAAAGCAGCGGAAAAGCTTACGACGTTGGAAACAAGCCTAAGGATTACGGTCAGATGCTTGGGACTTCCTTTTTGGGCGGGCTTACTATTGCAATAATCGTCTGCCTGTGCATGATGGGTCAGCTTAAAACCGCTGTAAAGCAGACTGCCGCGCGGGTATACGTCAAAAACGGCAGCATGAGGGTAAATCATTCGAGAGATATTTTCCTTTACAACACCGTTTCAAAAACGAAGATAGAGACAGATTCGGGCAGCAGCGGAGGCGGAGGAAGCAGCACCCACGTAAGCTCCAGCGGAAGCACCCACGGCGGTGGCGGAGGAAAGTTCTGACAGTCGCATAGGATATAAAATCAAAAGGGCAGAGCGGATACGGATATCCGTTCTGTCCTTCAGTTTGCAGAAAAGTATAAATTTAATGCACAACGCACCAAATAACAAATTTTTAGGCGGCGAAGCCGCCGACTAAAGCTGGTCGAGCTGAGCCCGGCTCGCGAAGTCCAGAGGCGGAGCCTTTGGTCGCCGCCCGCAGGCGGCGAAATCCCCTTTCGTCCAAAACGGAGCAGGAGGTGAGAAACGGCGAGAGCCGTTTCGAGGAGGGGCGAACACGACCGCCCCTCCTTGTAGCGGTTTATAGAAAAGTAAATCTTGAAAACAGTCCAGTGGACTGTTTTCAACACACAATGCTTTGTTCGGGTTTCCAAGCATAATTATAAGTTTGCTCCGTCCAAAACGTCACACTGTGACGTTTTGGAGATTTA
>JAAVHI010000097.1 GCA_014799785.1 Ruminococcus sp. | reverse complement strand
CATAGTTTTCTCCGTCCAAAACGTCACACTGTGACGTTTTGGAGATTTACCTTGTCGCGTACCGCAACAAGGAGGGGCGGTCGTGTTCGCCCCTCCTCGAAATGGCTCTCGCCATTTCTCACCTCCTGCTCCGTTTTGAACGAAAGGGGATTTCGCCGCCTGCGGGCGGCGACCAAAGGCTCTGCCTCTGGACTTCGCGAGCTGGGCTCAGCTCGACCAGCTTTAGTCGGCGGCTTCGCCGCCGAAGCGCTACGACAGTTACTTCGCTAAACCGAATATCTGCACAATAAGTCACCTTATCCGCACTTTCGGGGCATTGACTTTTCCCGATGGGCAAGGTATAATTTCCTTAAAAAACCAAAGGAGCGTTATTATGCCAAATCCATATCTTCCCAACTGGGAGTACATTCCCGACGGCGAGCCGAGAGTTTTCGGCGACCGTATCTACATCTACGGCTCTCACGACCGCGCAGGCTCGGACAGCTTCTGCGACTACGTTCTCAAGTGCTGGAGCGCGCCTGTTGACGACCCGGGCAACTGGGTCTGCCACGGCGATATCTTTCGCACCCTTGCGGCAAAAGACCGTCCCGCCGATACCGACTGGACGGACGAAAGTCACTACCTTTATGCTCCCGACGTGGTCGAAAAGGACGGCAAGTACTATCTGTACGCCTACATCATTAACTCCGTGGGCTGCGTCGCCGTCAGCGACAGACCCGAAGGCCCGTTCCAACTGCTGTCCAAATACAAGTACACCACCCCCGACGAGATATGCTGCAACGGCTGGTTCATTGACCCCGGCGTGCTGGTTGACGACGACGGCAGGACTTATATGTACTGCGGCTACGAGCGTTCCTTTATGGTGGAGCTTAACAGCGACAATATGTACGAGGTTCTCGACGGCAGCTGTATCGAGCATATCATTCCCTGTGAGCCGAGAGCCGAGGGCGGCTTTACCGAAAATGACACCCTGTTCTTTGAGGCCGCTTCCATGCGAAAGGTCGGCAGCACCTACTATCTGATATACTCCCCCAAAAAGGGCAGCCGTCTTGCATACGCAACCTCCGACAAGCCCACGGGACCGTTCACCTACCGCGGCTATATCGTTGACAACGCCGACGAGTACCCCGGCGGCAACGACCACGGCTCTATCGCGTGCATAAAAGGTCAGTGGTACATCTTTTACCACCGCATGACCAACGGCACTATAATGTCCCGCCGAGCCTGCGCGGAGCGGATAGAGATACTTCCCGACGGAACTATCCCGCCTGTGGAGATGACCTCCCTCGGCTTTTCGGAAAGCCTTAACCCCTACGAGATAACCCCCGCGGATATCGCCTGCGTGCTGAAAGGCGGGGCGATGATAACCGAGAAAAACGTCTTTGAGCGCGTTGTCACAAACATAACCAAGGGCTGCGTTATGGGCTACAAGTATTTTGATTTCGGCGACGATTTTTCGGGCAGGACAATGCTGTTCTCCGCGCTTGTGAACGGCTGCGGCTGTGCGGGTAAAATATCCGTGCGTATCGACAGCGAACAGGGCGAGGAGATAGGCGTTCTTCCCGTGGGCACGGACGGCGGAACGCTTACCGTTCCCGTTAAGTGCGTAACGGGACGGCACGCGGTCTACCTTGTGGCGGAGACCGACTACAGCGGCTGGACAAGCGATTATTTCAAGTCCAGAAACTTATTTGAACTTAAAAGCTTCGTTTTCATGAAATAACTAAAGCGGACTGCAAAGGCTAAGCTTTTGCAGTCCGCTTTTTCGTATGTTTAAAGCTCTACGGGTTCGCAGAAAATGCGTACCTTGGGCAGCTTCTTTACCGTATAGTAATAGTTCTCCGCCCAGTCGTCACCCTGCGAGGGGTCATTCTCACCGCTTGCGGGAGGCGCGAAAAGCTTTATGGTCATTTCCGCCGCGCCGCTCAACGGCTTCTCATAGAACGCGCTCATAAGGTCGATGACCTTTGCTTTCGGGGACTTGTAGAACCATCTGCCGTTAATTTCGATCATGTAGTTGCTCTCGTCGTCCTCGTCGAAATAAAGCTCGCAGAAGTGGGGATTTTTCTCAAACTTAACGGGGATAGCGATACCCTCCGCGTCCTCGGAGCCGCCCCAGCGGAGCGTTACGGGTAGGCTTATCTCACCGTCCTGCTTAAGTTCGGGGAGGAAGCGTTCGCTGTGGATAATTTCCTTATAAGTATTCATAACAGGCTGGGGTATGCCTACGTCCTCATTGTTGGGATCCTGTATCTCCAGACCCAGACGTCCTCTGTCGCGGAACTGATAGAAGGTGAAGCCTGTGAACCAGTCGGCGTTGTCCTCATTCAAAATATCACAGAATTCCTTTACCATATCCGCCTGATCGTAGGGGCCCGTAACGTCGCCGTCGGCGTTGAACTCGGACATTACCATAGGCTTTGCCTCGCCGCCGTTAAGCTCCTTGAAGCGCTCGAAGCTGCGCTTTGTGATATTGTACACGTCACGAACCTTGCTTCTGCTGTGGCTGTTTCCGCCACGCTCGGCAACGTCAAAGGGCCAGCCCCAGTGAAGAGACATATACTTGTCTATCGACCAGAGATCCGCCTCGGGATAGCACTGTGCGAACTCCTTTTCCATTTCGATCTTGCTGCCTGGCTCGTCTTTCTCGGCGCAGCTTGCGCAGATGATAGTCTTAACGTTGGGCGCGTACTCGTGGATTATCTTGCTGAACTTCACAAAAAAGTCCGCAACGCCCTGATAGGAAGCGCGCTTTGTAAAGGAGAACCAGTCCCCTGTCGCCTCGTGATTAATGCGTATCATCATTCTGCCGAATGGACGCAGGTCTTTTGCGATTGCAATAAGATGCTCGTCGGAGACGTTGGGGTCTACCGTAAGGGTGAGGATAACGTCCTGACCGTGGCGGCGAACGTCTCTCATGCAGGTGAAAGGCTCGCCGTCGGTAGTGCCGCCCAGACCGCCCTTGTAGGTGAAGTAGTCGTCATAGGGGTAGTCCCACTGAAAGGACACGTCCGCGTCCTTCATGACCTCGGAAATCCTGCCGGGCCACTCCTTGTCGAGAGGGTAGTAGCAGTACATCAGACTGATACCGCGGTGGGGTCTGCCGAGGGTGTGAAGAATGTAATCCTGATTGACATACTCGCCCCGCTCCGAGCCGTCTCCCAAATCAACGGAGCATTTTGCCGCTCCCATATGTACGCCGTAAATTTTTTCCATGATAAAAAGTCCTTTCCAGAGTAATCGTTTCCATATATAACTAACTTTACCACATATCCGCCTGCTTGTCAATCGTTTTTTAGAATAAATTTTCGGTACACCGATAATTGTTCGTGAGGTATTCCGATATATCTCATACGGACGAAAGCGTGTCACCCGCATAAAAATAACTGCCGCAAGCCGTTTGCCTGCGGCGGTTAGGGAAAAGCTTTTTCACGAAAAATAACAAAGAAAAGCTTCCATATTTCTACGGAAGCTTTTCTGCCTGCGGAGACTTCTCCGTTGGCGCAGAAGGAGGGATTTGAACCCTCGCGCCGGTTACCCGACCTACGCCCTTAGCAGGGGCGCCTCGTCACCACTTGAGTACTTCTGCGAATGGTAACAAATTAAATATTAAGTTTGCAAAGCTGGCGGAGAGGGTGGGATTCGAACCCACGGTCCCTTGCGGGATCACCGGTTTTCAAGACCGGCTCCTTAAACCACTCGGACACCTCTCCCAACCGGACTCAAACGCCGCTCGAAGCTTGCACAGTTTGTTAAACCTGCGACTAATATAGTTTACCACAAAAAAAGTCTTTTGTCAATAGTTAATTTAAAATTTTTTAAGTTTTTTCATGCCGCTGTCCGTAGTAAGAAGCCATACTGTTCTCCCGAGACGATAAACGGTTTTGACATAAGGATCACACGAAAATGCGGGGGACGCTTTAAACGTCCCCCGCATAAATATTTGACTGTCGGTATCATTAGTGAATCCTGAACATACCGATAAGCTCCTTGAGTATCGCGGACTGTCCCGAAAGCTCCTCAGAAGCCGCCGCGCTTTCCTCTGCGGTCGCCGAGTTGGTCTGGACAACGCTCGATATCTGTTCCATACCCATTCTGATCTGCTCGATCATATGAGCCTGATTTTCGCTTGCCTCGGCAATCGTCTTTACGATCTCGTCAACGCTTGAGGCTCGCTCCTCAACCATTGTGAGGGCGTCGGACGTACTTTTCGCGATTTTGGTACCGTTCTTTACCGCTTCAAGTGACTTCTGGATAAGCGCCGTAGTATTCTTAGCCGCCTCCGCAGACTTGGAAGCAAGGTTTCTTACCTCGTCGGCAACGACCGCAAAGCCCTTTCCGGCTTCACCCGCTCTTGAAGCCTCAACCGCCGCGTTGAGGGCAAGAATATTTGTCTGGAAAGCAATATCTTCGATAGTCATAATAATGTTTTCGATATGACCCGAGGTCTTGGTTATTGTGGTCATAGCCTCATTGAGACGGGTCATTTCGCCTGTAGCCGTGTTCATATAGGTAATAGTCTCATCGGCAAGCTTGCTTGCTTCTTCGCAGTTTGACGCCGTATTCTCCACATCTTCGGAGATAGTATGCACTCTTGCGGCAAGCTGTTCGATCTCCGAAGCCTGTTCGGTAGCGCCCTGCGAAAGAGCCTGCGCTCCCGAAGAAACCTGCTCAGAGCCTGATGTGACCTGATCCGCCGAGTCGTTGATCTGGGATATCGTTTTAACAAGCTCCCTGTCGATCCTCTGCATGAAGCCGAGCAGCTCCTCGTAGTCTCCGATGTAAAGCTTTTTGTTTTCGTCTACGTTGACGGTAAGGTCGCCGTGTGCAAGTGCTTCAAGGATACGTCCGATATCGTTGATAATATCGTTAAGGTTCTGAACCATAGTGACGGCGGCATTCGAAAGTCTGCCTCTTTCGTCATTATAGTTGAGCCGGGGAACGTCGCTTTTCAGGTCGCCCTTAGCGAGGGTCTCCATTCTTTCGGTGCAAAGGCGGATAGCCTTGCCTATACCGGTTCCGAGTTTTACGGAGAGTACTGCCGCTACTGCCACGGAGATCACTGCCACAATTATTGTAATGATAATTCCTCTTGTAGTATCATCAAGGAAATCGTCTGCAGGAGCGTAGACCGCAAGCGCCCAGCCGTCCGTACCGCTTATAGGGCAGTATCCGATAAAGTAATCCTCACCGTCCAGCTTGTAGCGGTCGAAGTCGGAGTTTCCGCTGAGCATTGATTTATGTATTGTAGCCAGATCGCCGTAGCCCCTGTCGGCATATGCCGTATCTTTTGCAAGCTCGGTGATGTTTTCGCCGTCCTTAACGGCGCTGCCAGTGACGTCCGCAATGGTCGCGCCGGATTTGTCGATTATATAGGCGGCGCCGTTTTCGCTGACGTTTATATCGCGGACAATGTCGTTGAGAAATTCCTCATCGGGAACTATATAGACGCAGCCCACGGATTCTCCGCCCGCAATGCCGTCCTTCCAGAGAGGAGCCGCAACGATAACGGTGATCTTTCCTGTGACCTTTGAAACCAGCGGGGAGGATATATAGGTCAGACCCTTGAGCGCGTTCTGGAAGTATGTGCGGTCGGTGTAGTTATTGCCGTCAATGCCGTCGCCGTTTATGTCCACAAGGTTGCATCTTTGCAGACCGTAGCGGTCGGTGCGGTTCTGGAGATATGCAAGCTTTTCCTCCGTAGAAACGTTCGGGTCGGAAAGCTCATTCATCGTACCGATTTCCGAAGCGATATTGGTGTAAGCCTGAAGCTCCCATGAAATGAGGCCGGCTGACACATCGGATATTTCGTCAAAATTCAGCTCCACCATTTCCACGGTAGAATTGTAGTTGAGCGTACTGGCAAGCAGCCCCAGGAAAAGCATGGAAATGAGCGTCATAAAGATCATGGTATAAAAGATTTTTTTGCCTATGGACTTCACAGTAATTCCCCCAGTATGAGATTTTAAAAAATGTGTTATCCGAAGCCCGGCGAACGCCTGTCCGCAGCATTCGGCGTGACTTCGGCAAAATATTCTGTCGTACTTATACCGCATAATGGCAGAGACTGTGCAAAATCTGTATACGGTATTCCACCATAATTATAACACTTTACAAAGCGTGTGTCAAGTAAAAACTTCCTTTTTTACAGCCGCACAGCCGCCTTGTGAAATAATTAAAAGATTGTTCACAGTCAAATTCGGCCGCGGCTATTGCTATTTTGATAAAACTGCTGTATAATGATATAGTATCATGCTGACCGAATAAAGCGCAAAACGGCGCGCGATACAGCTAATGCGGCAACGAGGTGATTTTTTTTGAACCATGAGGAAATTTTGCAGTGTACCCGTGTCATAGCGCGGTATCTTCTGCCTACGCTTAAAATCTTCGGCTTTACGCTTATCTTTTCCATACCTTTGGGAATGGTGGTGGCTCTGCTGAAAAAGTGCCGTTTTAAGCCGCTGGCTTGGCTTATCAATGTGTACATACTCATCATGCGCGGCACTCCGCTTATGCTCCAGATAATAACTATCTACTATGCCATACCAATGCTTAAGGTGTCCGATTCGTCCTTCCTGCAAAACCTTTTCGCAGGGGTGGACACCCGCAGCGAGGGCTACCAGTTCACCGCGCTGATAACGGCGTTCGCGCTGAACTACGCCGCCTATTTTGCGGAAATATTCCGCGGCGGAATAGAGTCAATTCCGAAAGGACAGTACGAAGCCGCGGCGGCTCTGGGCCTGACAAAGACCCAGACCTTTTTCAGGGTGATCCTGCCGCAGGTGGTGAAAAGGATAGTCCCCGCCAGCTCAAACGAGGTCATCACGCTGGTAAAGGACACGTCCCTCGCGTCGGCGATAGCTTACGCGGAGATATTCCGCAAGGCAAGGGAGCAGATGGTTACATACAGCAACCTTACTCCCCTTTTTATCGCGGGAATTTTCTACTTTGTAATGAACGCCCTGCTGACAATGCTTTTCTCGGCAATTGAGAAAAAGCTGGACTACTATAAATAAGGTGTATTCGGAGAACAGCAGTTCACACGGCGTATATCATCTATTATCTAAAAGGAGTAGTACAAAATGGCTGTACTTGAAGTGCGGAATCTCTCCAAAAGCTTCGGCGGACTGGAGGTCCTCAAGGATATTTCATTCGATGTTGAAAAGGGCTGCGTGGTGGCTATAATCGGTCCGTCGGGAAGCGGAAAATCCACGCTGCTCAGGTGCGTGAACCAGCTTGAAAAGGCAAGCGGGGGCAAGGTAAGCGTCTGCGGCATGGAGCTTATCGAGGGCTACAAAAACGGCAAACCAGTTTACGCTCCCGCGGAAACGCTGAGGGCGATACGCTTGAAGATAGGACTTGTTTTCCAGAACTTTAATCTGTTCCCCCACATGAGCGTGCTGAAAAATATTACGGAAGCGCCTGTGTGCGTGCTGAAAAAATCCAAGCAGGAAGCCGAGGAAACCGCTGTGGGGCTGCTGGAAAAAATGGGTCTGTCGGGAAAAGCAAACTCCTATCCCTGTGAGCTTTCGGGAGGTCAGCAGCAGCGTGTCTCCATTGCGCGGGCGCTGGCTCTGAATCCCGAAATACTGTTCTTTGACGAGCCTACCTCCGCTCTCGACCCCGAGCTTACGGGGGAAATTCTAAAGGTCATCAAGGAGCTTGCAAAGGAAAAAATGACAATGGTTATCGTTACCCACGAAATGGCTTTCGCGCGGGACGTTGCCGACCACGTCATCTTTATGGACGGCGGTGTGATCGTTGAGGAGGGCACGCCCGAACAGCTTTTCGGCGACACACAAAACGAGCGTACAAAGCAGTTCCTGCAAAGGTATAACAACAATTGACTGATGAGCAAATGCATAATTAACCGAATATTCATACATCAAAAGGGAAAATACAGTATAATAGGAATGTTATTCATAATTTGAAAGGAGCATGATCATGGGATTTTTTGCGAATGCCGACGTTTCGGTGCTGATCGCTTTTGCAGCGTATCTGCTTGTAATGCTCGGCATAGGCTTTTATTTTTCAAACAAAAGCAAAAAAATGAGCGACTATTTTCTTGCGGGAAGAGGTCTGAACAGCTGGGTAACGGCAATGTCCGCACAGGCTTCGGACATGAGCGGCTGGCTTCTTATGGGACTTCCCGGAGCGGCATATGCCACAGGTACGGGCAACTACTGGATCGCGATAGGTCTTGCGATAGGTACTATACTTAACTGGGCGTTTGTAGCAAAGCCTCTGCGCCGTTTTACCGAGGCGGCTGGAGACTCCATCACCATTCCCCAGTACTTGCAGAACCGCTTTAAAACGGACAGCCCTATAGTACGGCTTGTCTGCGCGGTGGTAATTTTCATTTTCTTTTTGGTTTATACCACTTCCGCGTTCGTTTCTGGCGGAAAGCTTTTTCAGGTAGTGTTCAACATTGACAGCAGCAACGAGACCTACACAAAGGCGGCTGTAATAATTTCCGCGCTTATCATTATCGCCTATACCTTTATGGGCGGCTTCAGCGCGGTTGCATGGACTGACTTTATTCAGGGACTGCTTATGTTCTTCGCGATAATTGCGCTCCCCATCGCGCTTATCAGCAACACTCAGAATTTCAGCATGGACATGATAACAAGCACTCAGAAGATTGTTGCCGACGGCGCGGACGCAAGCGGCTTTGCTTCAATGTTCCGAAACAGAAGCGCGAACAGCATTATCAGCGACCTTGCATGGGCGTTCGGATATTTCGGTATGCCTCACATTCTGGTGCGCTTCATGGCTATCAAGGACGCTAAAAGCGTTAAGAAATCTGCGATAATTGCCATTATATGGGTAATTATTTCTCTCGGCGCGGCGGTTCTGATAGGTATTCTCGGACGTGTTTATCTGGATTCTCAGGACGTGATTTTATCCTCTGCGGATCAGGAGCTTATTTTTATACGTACAGTAAAAATGCTTTTCCCGGGACTTATCGCGGGAATATTCCTGTCGGCGGTACTGGCTTCGATAATGAGCACCGCGGACAGCCAGCTTTTGGTAACTGCTTCTGCGGTAGTGAACGACTTCTTCAAGGTAATCGTGAAGAAGGAAGTTTCCGACAAGGTACTCATGTGGATAAGCCGCGGTGCGGTAATGGTGATTTCGGTTATCGCCTGCATTCTCGCTCTCGACCCCAAGGACTCTATCATGGGTATAGTTTCCAACGCGTGGGCGGGCTTCGGAGCGGCTTTCGGACCTGCGATACTCCTTTCGCTGTACTGGAAACGCCTTACCCTTAAAGGTACTGTTGCGGGCATCATCGCGGGCGCGGGAACAGTCCTGCTGTGGGACAACATTCTCAGTCTGGGCGGTATCATGTATTCCATCGTTCCCGGATTTGCTCTTTCGATAATCGTTACGGTGATCGTTTCGCTGATCGACAAGGAGCCCTCCGACGAGGTCAAGGAGATATTTGAAAAAGCAAAGGCAATAGAATAAAAAGGCTGAGCCTTTACCCTTATTGGCATACTTTGTCAATAAGGGTAAAATGCTCCCATGGGTAATAATACTTATGTACTGTTACCCGTCAAAAGGCTGAGCCCTTACCCTTATTGGCATACATTGTCAATAAGGGTAAAATGCTTCCATGGGGTAACAGTACTTCTGTATCGTTACCTGCCTAAAGCGGACGGTTTTTTACTCGTTAAAGGAGAAACAGCAATGAAAAAAATAATGATCTGCCTGTGCGCGGCCTGCGGAGTGGGAAAGTCCACGCTTCTTGATTATCTGCGGGACAACGCCGTGTCCGACAATTTCTGTTTTGTAGATGTAGATGAGACGGGACTGAACTGGTGGGATTACGCCGACACGGAAAATCCCGAACGCTACACGGAGGATTCCATTAAGCGGGCGTCGGAAATTTCGGGAGACAAAAACCTGTTTTTCGGAAGCTGCCTGAATCCCCAGACCCTTTTTGAGAAAATAACTCTGCCAGACGAGATAGAGGCGGTCTTTACGATAGCGTTTACCAGTTCCCCCGAAGAGATAACAAAGCGCCTGAAAGCCCGCGATCCAGAAAGAATGTGCGGCAGCGACGAGTTCATAGCTGAGCAGATTTCCTATAACGCATGGTTTCTGCGGAACGCAGGCAAGTTTCAGCTTCACATTGATAACAGCGATAAGTCCGTAAGCCAAACCGCGGAGGAAATAAAAGCTTTTCTGGACTTTGTTTCGGAATTGCTGAAAGCCTGAGAATTTTAATTACATTAATAAACTATTGATAGGAGCGTTTGATATGCAGGAAGCAAGGCTGAAACTTGTCCCGCCTACGGAAGAATACGAAAGTCAGGTCATGTCGTACAGGACGGAAATGCTGGACAATTGCGACGATTTCGACGGCTGCGCGGGACTTGAAACAGTGGAAAGCTACGGAGAATGGCTGAAATTCGAGGAACGGCAGAAAAAGCTGTACGGCGAAGATTACGTTCCATCGGAGGTGTACTTGGCGGTACGGAAAAGCGACGGCGCGGTGGTAGGCATTATGGACTACCGTCTGAAGCTTTCGGATTTCCTGTTTAAGTTCGGCGGGAATATCGGGTACTGCGTAAGGCCGTCCGAGCGGCGAAAGGGTTACGCAAAGGAAATGCTGGGACTGCTTCTTGAAAGATGCAGGGAGACGGGTGCGGAAAAGGTTCTGGTCTGCTGTGACAAGGAGAATGAAGCGTCCCGAAAGACGATAATCCGAAACGGCGGCGTTCTGGAAAACGAGGTCGCAGATACAGTCGGGCTGACAGGCAGCGCTAAAAAATCGGGGAACGGTGTCATTCAGCGGTGCTGGATAAAATTATTTTGAAAAGCCGTCCCAAATGGCTGACAAGCTTATAAGTATGCACAAAATCGGCTGTGTTCCAAAGTACTTTTTGGCGGGAAATTGTAAAAAAAATATTAATTTGCCGACTGCTATTGACAGAATGATTAAAATATGCTATACTATGTAAGTCAATGCGGATATGGCGGAATCGGCAGACGCGCTAGATTCAGGTTCTAGTGGTAGCAATACCGTGTGTGTTCAAGTCACATTATCCGCACCAGCGGGGAAGCCCCCGCGGGCAAACCGTCTCTACATGCGTAGGGACGGCTTTTTTGTCACTCGGTAAATCACATATCAAATACATAAAACAGCCCTTTACAAATTTTGTAAAAAGGGCTGTTTTTTGGTTTACTTTTTTTCGGGTACTAGTGTTATCAGTCAAATTTCAGACGATTTGCGGCGGCTTTCATCTGCTCAAAAGAGGAATGAACGTAAATAGACGTTGTGCTGATATTGGAATGACCAAGCATACAGCGAAGCGTTTCAATATCTCCGCCGCTCTGCAAAATGTAGGTCGCGTATGTATGCCGAAGCTTGTGGGACGATATATAGGGGATATTCGGGTATTTCTCCTGTCTTTCCCTGAAAAATTTCTTATAGTGGGTGTGATACACCGTAAAGGAAAGCGGCTCGCCCTTTTCGTTATGGAATACATACCCTTTTCTGTCTGCACTTTGCACAGCGGCTAATATTCGGCGGCTCTCGTCGCACAGCGGCACACGCCTGTCCTTGTTGCTCTTGGTGGATTCTCTGATTATTGCGTTTCCCTTTGAATTTACAAGGGTCTGACACACGTTTATATAGCCCTCGTCAAAGTTGATGTTCTCCCATTTCAGCGCAAGTATTTCGCCGCGGCGCAAGCCCGTCCACAGTTCAAGCTTGAACATAAGAATATCGGGGGTCTCCTCCTCGAAAAGCTGTTTCAGCTGTGTCTTTGTAAGCGGCACAAAATTCTTTGTGATTTTCTTGGGGGCTTTTACTTTTTCAGCGGCGTTTTTAGTCACATACTCATTCAAAACCGCTTCATTAAGACAACGTTTAAGCAGGAAGTATACTTTCCGCTGTCGGCTCGTGCTGTAGTTTTTTGCGGTATTCAGACACCGCTGAACGTGTATCGGCTTTATGCTTTCAAGCTCCATATTCGCGATAGGCCGAAAGTGCTTTTTGTTGATAATTTTGTATTCGACCGCGCAGTCATACGAAAGAACACCGTCGCAGTAGGTCTCGAAAAACTCGTCGAACCATTCCGAAAATGTCATTGTTTCACCTCCTTTCAAGCTTGGGGTTTAGATACTCTACACGGCGCGGAAAGCCAAAAGCCCACTACAGAAAATTTTTTCAGCGGCGCTGGCGCGTCCTTGACGGCAGAACCTGACGGCGGTGTGTCCGCGTTGCCGAAGCAACTCAAGAACACCTTAGGTTTTTTTCGTTATTGCTTCGCCGCTCCATTGTACCGCCGTCAGAACCCGCCGTCAAGGATAAACCGCTGAAAAATTTTTCTTCCGTTCAGTCCGCACCGCTGGGCGTTTTGCCTGCGGCGCGCCTCAGCAATATAAGAACATTTGCGGGTCAGTTCTGTATTTTCAGATACTTGAAGCCTGTTTTTGCGGGTTCACAGTACACCTCGCGGTCACACTCGAAGCTGTTATAATCGGTGTCCCCAAGTTCAAAAGGAACACTGCGGATAAGGTTTCCCCCTGCATAATAAAAATTGCCGAAAATCTTTGACAAGTCTTTCGTTATGTATTTTGTGATATATCCGAAAATCATATCGGTGTTGCCGTATATCTCCTCCGCGGTTGAAAAGCCGTATTTCCATTGCGGTAAGTTGTACACCGTCTTGCAGTCCTCGGGGCGTATTCCCTTGCGTTTCAGCGTTTCAAGCTTTAGCGGCTTATCGTAGCCCTCTGCCTTGCGCGTTCCGCTGTCAGCAAGCTTTATGCGGTCGTTTGTAATTCCGTGCAGATGGATTTTGCCGTCCTTGTGCAGTTCGGGAATGAATATGTAGGAAAGTCCGTTGCGGCTCACCATGTTTTTCAAGAAGCTACGCATTACCTTTATGACTTCCTTTTCCGACCTGCTGTCGATAATATCGGGGTCAAAGGTCAGCGTTACAAAGTACTTGAAGCTGTCGCGGTTCATTGCGATAATATCGAATATTTTATCCTTTGCACGTTTCTGACTGTCAGCTCTTGTTTCGCTGTCCTTGCTCTGCGGCTTTGGTATCTTTGCGGGAGAGAAAGACGTATTTAATTCCCAACCGCTTTCACGGAATACCTTGCGGCTTGCAACGGTTATTTTCGATATTCCGTCTGGATAGTTTTTTACTTTCGTATTGTGCATTATATCAAGTGCCGATTTCGGCATTAGTACGGTGTTTTCAAGCATTATTTCTTCCCCTTTCATGCAGTATATAAATCGTGCTGTTACGCGGCTTTGCGCGTACTGTGTGAGAAAAATCTGTGTATACAATCAAGTAACCCCCGTTCCCCCCTTTCTGTCTCCATTTCCCGCCGCTTTCCGAAATCCTGCCGAGTGGCAGGATACCTCGGAAAAGCGGCGTGGGGAAATGCCGTCTCTTTTGGGGGAAAAGCAATTACGAGATAATCGTTATTACGAGAATATAATGTATCCTCTAATATATAATACAACTATAGTGGTGATTATGTCAAACTACGATAAAATCGATTATTTACGAAATAATCGTGTTTATACAACTTTATTGCTAGTTTTCTCTTAAATACTTCGATTTTCTTATTTTTTCTACGAAATACTTGAATTTTACGAGAAAGTAGTATATAATAATTTTATGGAGAGTGATATTTTATGAACTATGAAAGATTATTGATTTTAGGAAACAGATTAAAGTTAATAAGGGCAGAAGCAAAATTAAAGCAAAAAGATTTCGCGGCACAATTCGGAGTTTCAGCAACTGCTTATGCAGGATATGAAACGGGCAAGCACGAACCGACAATAGATTTTTTAATCAAGGTTGCTGATAAATACGAATTGTCATTAGATTATGTCGTTGGACGTTCCGCAGGAAAAGAGGGACTTATTGAAGATGAATTTACAAATGCCATTACAGATGAAATAATAAACCCATTTATGCAGGAGGGAAAAAGAAAATCAGAGATAATGGAAGAAGTTTATAATAATATGAGCGAAGAAATGATTGGATTAAAAAAACAAATGGAAGATTTTAAACAAATGATTGATGATGAGCGCAAAAAGGAAATGGAAGAAAATAAAAAGTCAAAAAAGTGAGCCTCTCCTCGCAAGCTCGGTTTCTCACTTTTTCGCTTTTTATTTTCTTGTAATTACTAAAAATACCTCCGATAAATAAAAATCGGAGGTGTTTACTCATGTCAATATTTTACATTTTGCATGGAAAATGTTGGGTTCAGGTTCTAGTGGTAGCAATACCGTGTGTGTTCAAGTCACATTATCCGCACCACCACAGAGCCTGTGGAGGCAAACAGCCCCCGCAGGCAAACCGTCTCTACACGCGTAGGGACGGCTTTTTTGTCACTCGGTAAGTCACATATCAAATACATAAAACAGCCCTTTCGATTTTAGGCAGGTAACGATACAGAAGTATTGCTACCCATGGGAGTTTACCATTATTGACAAAGTATGCCAATAAGGGTAAAGGCTCAGCCTTTCATCGAAAGGGCTGTTTTCAGGCATAAAAGTACTGCTAAAACCGCAAATATTCAATTACGGCTTGCCTTATATTCAGTTCCCCATACTGCCATAGCATCCAGGATCGGGCGCATTGATTCGCCCAGTTCGGTAAGAGAATACTCAACCTTAGGCGGTACTTCGGGGTAAACATTTCTGACAATGATACCGTCCTCTTCCATAGAGCGCAGGCTGTCCGAAAGAACCTTTTGGCTGATACCCTCAAGGTCGTTTTTAAGCTCATTAAATCTCCACGGACGTTCCATGAGGTTTCTTATAATAAGCAGCTTCCATTTGCTGCCTATAATCTGTACGGTCGTTGCCACGGGACAAGCAGGGAGTTCTTCTTTTGTAACCATTGCGATCCGCCTTTCGGTATATGTAAATTATTAACATTATAACATTTTTCGCAGTTTTTGTCAAACAAAAAATTTTATCGCCGCAAAGACCGCAGATATGCAAAAGTCACTTTTTTGTAACCGAGTTATAAAAAAGTGCGTACTTGTCGGGCAAAGAAATATATGATACTATAAAATCACAGGAAAACCTGAAACAAATTTTTTAAAGGAGGACTTTACCATGAGTGAAGCATTGAAAAACATAGCGGCTTTTTCGGGAAGCGCTTGCGGAGCGGCAGACCCCAAAGAGGATAAACCCGCTTCTGCCTGCGGTTCAGCCTGCGGTGCGGCAGACCCTAAAGATGAACCTGCTTCCGCCTGCGGTTCTGCCTGCGGCGCAGCCGACCCCGACAAGAAGTAATTATCATCAGTAAAACCAAACGCTCTGTCCGGTATAGTCGGGCAGGGCAAATGATTATACAGACGCATTTTATTTTTGCGTTTTATATAGACCGGAGGAATTTTCATGAAACCGTATTTTGCTTTTCAATGGCACATTACAGACGTCTGCGACCAACGATGCAAGCATTGCTATATTTTCGCGGAGGACAACTGCAAAGCCCTGAACGAAATGCCCTTTGACAAAATGGAACAGGTCATAGAAAGCTGCGTTCAGATGTGTGAAAATCTTGACAGGACGCCTTATTTTTACATAACAGGCGGCGACCCCATTCTGCACAAGGATTTTTGGAAACTTGCGGGACTTCTTAAAGAAAAGGAAATAACCTTCGGTATTCTCGGAAATCCCTTTCATCTGAATGACGAGGTATGCAAAAGGCTTTACGAGCACGGCTGCCGCAAGTATCAGCTGTCAATCGACGGTATGAGAGAAGTTCACGACAGCTTCCGCAAGCCGGGTTCGTTCGACACTACTATCGAAAAAATTGACTGCATAAAAAAGTCGGGAATGTACTGCGCTGTAATGTCAACCGTTTCATCTGCGAATATAAAGGCTTTCCCGCAGATAATAGATCTCGTTGCGGAAAAAGAAGTGGACGTTTTTGCCTTTGGAAGATACTGTCCCACAAGCAATCAAAAATCAGAGGAATATCACATACCGTCCCTTGAATACAAGGCTTTTCTTGAAATGTGTTATGATAAATTCGGGGAGCATAAAAGGAACGGCTGCAAAACCACTTTCCAATTAAAAGACCATTTATGGACTTTGCTTTTATATGAAAAAGGTTTATTTAAAATTCCCGAAAACCACAATCCCAATATGATTTATGACGGCTGTCACTGCGGTAACGGACATATGACAATTCTCCCCACGGGGGACGTTTACGCCTGCCGAAGAATGGAGAGCAAGATAGGAAATGTGTTTGAAACGTCCATGCTTGAACTGTTCAACGGCGCAAGTCTTGATGAATACAGACAGTTCGATAAATTTGAAAAATGCTCAAAATGCGAGCTTCGGGGATACTGCCGAGGCTGTCCCGCTGTAACATTCGGCTATACGGGAAATATGTATGCCGCCGACCCTCAGTGCTGGAAAGAAATTCAGAGTTAAGGAGTGCTGATTATGTTAATGGATATTATAAAATCCCGCCATTCGATACGAAAATATACCGACGAGCAGATAAGCCGCGAGGCTCTTGAAAAAATTCTTGAAGCGGGAAATTACGCTCCCAACGCAGGCGGCGGGCAGCGTTCTGTAATGGTCGGCGTGCGGAATAAAGAGCTTACGACCCGCATAGGAATTATGAACCTTGCAAAATTCGACCGCTCAAAGCTTTTGGGCGGCTATGTTTCAAAGGAGCAGCCAAGCACTATTGACGACCCGACTATCAAAAACGGATTTTACGGTGCGCCATGCGTGGTTGCGATTTTCGGGCAGAATAATTTTATGTTCCGTACTGCGGACGCTTTCTGCTGCGCCGAAAATATGGTTTTGCAGGCGGCGGAGCTTGGTATCTCCTCCTGCATAATATCAAGGGGAGAGGAAACCTTTGCAAGCGACGAGGGGCAGGCATTGCTCCGAGAATGGGGCGTTCCAGAAAATTATTCCGCCATATGCTTTGTAATTCTCGGATATATTGACGGCGAACAGCCGAAATTCAATCCGAGAAAAGAAAACCGAATAAAAATTATTGAATAGGAGTTTTTTATGGACGCGCAGACTTGTTTAAAAAAGCTTGAATATGTAGGAACTTTGGCATTTGCCACGGCTGACAGAGACGGAAATCCGCAGATACGGAATATAAGCGCAATTCATTATGAAAATGACGGAATGTATTTTTTTACGGCAAGAGGAAAAAACTTTTGCAGAGAACTTCTTTCGGACGGAAGAGTGCAGATACTGGGGCATACCAAATTCAACGAGATGATACGTTTGTCGGCTTTTGCAAGGCCTGTGTCTGACGATAAGCAAGAATACTATATTGACAAAATATTTGACGAGCAGCCGTATTTATCAAATGTTTATCCCGGAGATACAAGAAAAATCGGTATTATTTTTGAAATCCAAAATGCCGAAATTGAATATTTTAATCTTGGTGTAAAACCGATTTTCAGGGAAAGCTACACTATCGGGAACGGAAATATCAAACCGAAAGGTTACATAATTTCCGAAAAATGTATTGGCTGCGGAAAATGTGCAGCAAGCTGTCCGCAGGCCTGCATCGTTTCGGGAAAAACGTTTGCAATTCAGCAGGAGCATTGTCTGCACTGCGGTGCTTGTTATGAGATGTGTCCTGCAAAAGCGATTGAACGGGTAGATACAAAATGAATCAATCAGAAAGATAATTATATCGAATTGCAGACGGTTAATGCAAGCGTGGCATTTGATGTGACCCGCTTGTAAAATAGATCGATTTTTACTTGTCGGCGTTTGATATCTCATCGTTTTCTTTGATGATATCTGCACGTTGTTTATTTGCCATTGTAAATCGGTCCGCGGCTTGGTATATAATGTTTTTATAAACGGCAAGTTTGGGATAAAAAATTTATATCTGTTTAAGCTATGGACAATAACTAAAGGCTCTTTCCCGCATATGGAAAAGAGCCTTGATTTTTTATATTTTTCTCGAAGTTGTTGTCAATCTGTTGTCAATTTGGGAAAATCGGACAAAATAAACAGCCGTCCGAATTGCTTCAAACGGCTTAAAAACGTGGTGCGCCTGACAGGAGTCGAAAATTACGGTTAACTTTTTCTGACTTTCTGCAAATTGCAGGAAGCCCCGTAAAATAGTCATTTGACGGTAACTTACAATAATTAAATTATGCCGCTTTTTGCTAACTTTTCATAACGTTAGCGGACAAACAGCGGACAATTTTTGATATACCCCTGAAATAGGACAGGCAGAATTTCTACATTCTGCCTGTTTTGAAATCTTAATTTAAAAACTGTAAAACCACATATTATAAAAGGAAAACAACAAATCATCTGCCGAAATCCGTGCCGCGTAAGTACGAATTCCGACAGATGATTCACTTATAAAGCCGGATCCCAAAAATCATCATTGGTAAGCTCACGCAATGAAGTTACATCTATACCATGGCAGCCATTCAATTGTATAAGCTGCTGACGAAAATCATTAACGATCTTTATAATTCCTTGTGCATCATTGTTACAAAGGCTGTACACAATTTGATAAAATTGGTGTGGAAAATGATTTTCAATCTTTACGACATTTTCAACAAGCCATTGAGCAAATGGATGATCCAATGTAATGCCTCTCCTCCATTCACTTAAGCTGCAGCAAAGATATCTACGACTCTTATCACTTCCAGCTTTACAGAACATCATTGGTGGAAATTTATCGAAAGTATTATTACATTCAATATTTTCCTTTTTAGTAAAGATAATGCATTGTCCATCTTCATAGTATATATTCATATCATAAATATCCTGAAAATATGCTGATACAAATTTATATATTATTTTTGAACTTCCGTACAAAAGCGCTATAAAGCTTAGATTATATTCATTCACATCGCTATAAAGTTCTATATATTTTTTTATCGGAGTCTGCAATAATTCATGTATTTGAAGAATACGTTTATTCTGTGTTTTCAATACCCATCTTCCTAACTCACTATCAAAAATGTAACGCCACTCATGTAAATTAAGACTGCTTATGTTTTCTAATATTTCAAAATCTAGCTTAATTATGAAATCCAAATTTGGATGACAAGCAATATTACAAATTGCCACTATCGCTTCCAGAGGTAAAGCTGAAATTTTAGTACGTCCAATATCTACAGTAGGCTGTAATTCATTTTCTAAAAAGAAAACAGCATTAATACTACCATCATTAGATAATAATCCAACATCATCCATTAAAATACCTTGATAGACACACGCAGCCTCTAAACGCCACATATTACTTGTCAGTGCATTTAAATTAAATTTATTATTAAGTTCAACACGCATCGCAGCATTTTGCTTTTCGTCTACAAAGGCCAGCCAAACTTCAGATATATCCTCATTTTCTGCAAAAGGCAACCAAGCAGTTCCCAATTCCTCGGCTGATGCTGGACATGTCCTAAATTTACCAAGTGCCTGTTTCAAAGTGTCCAAATTTTCTTCATCATATGTTTCTAATAACCGTTCGTATGATGAAACATAATACTCAGAAGACTCTTTTGTATTCACTGATCTTATATAAATATATTTTATTTCATTGAATGTTTGAAAACTAGTTGAAATTGTGTAAATTTGATCCATAACCTGCCACTTCGGAGAATTATCAAAATGCACATTATATTTTAAAATAATTCCCGAAAGATTTGGCATTACTTGATATTCCGGCGTATCAAGTGGCACAACTGTTATAACAATCTTTGGATATTGTCCCTTAATATTCGGAAAGGTTTTATCATATTTTTCTTTTTCTTCTTCTGAAAGCTCATAAACAGTTTCTCCGTTAAATTTATGTGCCGCTTCCATTATCTCCGAATAAGTAAAACCGATTCTCTTTCCATTGTAAAATACCGGCATATGTGTACCATATATGTATTTTTCCACAGAAGCCTTTAAATTTATTGCGCCTAATTTGCCCGGGTCAAGCTTTATAACAATAGATGTCCCCGCCTTGGAGCGATAACCGTTATACTCTAAGTTGGAATGCTCTACTGAATTTATAAACTCCGGTGCTGGCAGCAATGTATTTATTATATTATCATCGGCTTGGCTTCTAAGAGTGTAATATCCAGAGAGACCGGTAATCTGCATTCTTAACCCATAGCCATTTCTGTCTCCTGCTCCGGAGTCACATTCAATTTTGCTTTTACTGTCATCAAAATAAAGAGTGGATACCTCCGCCTCAATTCCGCAAAGAAAACACGAAAGAAATCCTATGCCAAATCGGCTTATGCCGAAGTAATCTTTATCGCTGCTGTGATTGACTAAATCCCTTTTAAGCTCTTGGGAAGTGTAGTACGAATTACCAACTTTCAGGAAATATTTCTTCAACATTCCAGGAGTCATACCTGTTCCCTGATCGTCTATACGAAACCAAATATTACCGTCCTTATCGTTCCATTCCCATAGATCGATACGGGCGTCTTCAATTTTAAAATTATTGTCCATTTTACCCCGCAGCAATACTGCATCAATAGCGTTTTGGAGCAATTCACGTACAAAAACATCGTTACTGTCATAAAGATTTTCACCGGTCAATAATTTCAGTATCTGGTTCTGATCCATCGTAAGCATAAATTTATCGCTTACATAACCAACACTTATAATATTATCCCTCAATACAGAACGCGGAAACGGAAATTCCCGTTTCCATTCATTATCACAATTTCTTTGCAGTTTACCACAAGTGATAAGTTCATTGTCTATCCAATCCAAAAATTCGCGAACAGAATATTCTTCACCGGGGTCATTGCATTCAGCCGAGAAAACAAGTTCATCATTTGAAGGGGTCTCTGGATATATAAATCCCATAGAAGCTATGTGTTTTCTCCATTCTTTTACGCTCTCTTCATTATCAGCGGCATACTTAAAAAGTATCCGCGGAGCTCGGGTATCATCAAAATCCAACAAGTCCGCTAAACGTAAAAGCATAGCACAAAAAAGAGGTTCTGTTTCATATGCAGGCAGATATTTTAGCGAATCATTGTTTTTTATTGACAAAGGCTCCTCGCCATGCGACTGACATACAGCAATTATGTTTTGTTCAGGCACAATTTCGCGGGGACGTTTATCAAAAAGAGCTTTCCATTTTCCGGTACTCAGTATTTCATGAAGTCGAAAAGGATGTAGTGTTCTAAGATACCATTGCTTTGTATCCTCTGACCATTCGGTGTACGGAACACCTATGAGCTCAGGACTGTTTTCTTTAAGGAAACGCATACATTTTCGTTCATCATTAAAAGCATTTTGTCTGTCTGTTTCATCATATACCATTCCTATATCGTGGAGAGCCGCAGCTAAAATTAAAAGTTCAATTTCTCCGATACTTAAATTATCGATTTGATCACCAAGAATTGCTCCCATCGCATATATAACATTTAAAACATGTTTTTCATCATGCAAAGTATAATTCGGAAATGTATCACAAACATGTTTCAAATAAGTTACCGCATTTTCATAGATGTCTTTAACCCATACTCTGCGACTGCTGTCTTTCTCAGGTACTTTTTTTTCATACAATTCCCAAAGTGCTGTTTCTTCTAACGTTTTAGGATGTTTTAACATAAATCCACCTACTATCAAGTTGTGCTTAAAATAATATTTGAATAGATAACATAAATTTATCCACTATTGGTTTATTTAACACAATTATATCATTTGTGTAGAAAAATGTCAAGAAATTTAGAAAATGCAGGTTTTATTCATTTTTTATAGATGGTTTGTCTGATTTTTTAACTTTGCGTTTGTGTACAGCCTCAAATACATCACTATTAACAATTACCTCAATGCGAGGGTGCGCTCACCTGTAGATATTCGATAAAAATGCACAGCAAAACAACAAATCCGAACACTTCAGATAAGTGCTCGGATTTGTTTATATTTGGCAACAAGTACGAGAATCAAAAATTACATTACGCGTAAATTTCCGCGCAGTATTTCTCTGCCTGTATATTCCACATCTCAGCATATTTTCCGCAGCCCGCAATAAGTTCGGAGTGAGTGCCGCTTTCGGCAATACTTCCGTTTTCAAGAAGAATTATCCTGTCGGCGTCCTTTGTGGTGGAAAGGCGGTGAGAGATCAGAATTACAGCTTGATTTTCTGCATTTTCAAGCATACTTTTGTTAAGGCGGTATTCGGCAATGGGGTCAAGAGCGGAGGAAGGTTCGTCAAGGATTGCAATAGGCATATCACACATAAACATTCTTGCAATTGCCACCTTTTGAGACTCGCCGCCCGAAAGCATTGTCCCGTCGTCGGAAAATTCCTTTGTAAGCTCTATGTCAATGTTGTCTGAAAACTTTTCAATCTTATCTCCAAAATCGGCTCTTTTCAGCATGGTAAATACTTTTTCTCTGTCGCCGCCGTCGTCTTCGTTTACAAAATCCATTCTGACATTCTCCGCAAATGTCGCACCGTAAATCTGGAAATCCTGAAATACCGCGCCGATCTTTTCGCGGTATGCCCGTATATTCAACTTCCGTATATCTACTCCGCCGAACGTAATGCTGCCCTCTTAATACCCGTCGGCTTTATTTCTGTTAAACAAACTTTAAGGTACAAAATGAAAGCAACCGAGGAAATTGATTAAAAATCTAATAATTGCAAATTGGACATAGTATCCATTCAAATTTCAAAACATTATACCCCTTTCATCCATACACTCAAAATGCACTTGTTCTTCGTTAGTTGTAATTATTACGTTATCGGTGCTGCATGCTGCTGCAATCTTTTTAAGTTCTCCTACTATGTCGCTTTCGCTCATTTTTAGTATGCTCTCAATGTCGGTATCGTTCCAAAATGCGTGTACGGAATTTATCATACCCTCGATTTGGCGGTCACGTTCACCGACTGTAACCGTTTCTGTATCTGAAATACTGTAAGAAAATTGATAATATAAACTGCACCATGCCGCCGTTCCATTTTCGTTTGTGGTCTTTTGCGGAAGATATTCGCTATAGCAAGGATTACTTGGTTGTGTTTCGGTGTAAATACTTTGTACTACCTTTCCGTTTTCCGCACCTGATAAACAGACAGTCATTTTCACAAATGAAAGCTCTTCGGCAGTTAAAGTGACTTGAAAATCATTATATGCCGTATCTTCATTAATTCTTTCCATTCTTTCGTGATTTTCATTTGCCCACTCTAACAAAGCTTTGTTAAAATCCGCAATCATCATGTTTTGGTAATTTGGTTTCTTTAAGGCAAGCAAGGAATCATAATCTTCTTTCGTTCCATTGGAATATCTTCGTGGTTCGTTTTCATCTGCGTTATCTGATTTAGTGTATTGTTCTTCCTCGGCAGACAATGGAAAATATGCAAATTCAATTTCAATACTGATTTCCGGTGCTTGTATATACCTAAGAAAATCATCTATATAAGTTTGAATGTCTGTCTCCATAAAAGACTTATTCCGTAATTCCTCTTTTGTTCTGTTTTTCAGAATGTCATTCATAGTATCTGTTACACCCGTTCTGACATCTACATAATCCTTGACATAGATTTTATCGTCGTCTAAAATATTCAGCTTAAAAACATATTCCAGCGAGGCATTGTCCGATGGATTAGGAAAATTCGATACAGCTGCACCGCTGTATTCTCTTGACTGCCATTTTTCAGCGGTAAGCGGTTCAAGAATATAAAACATAAAATAAGCGTCTTCATCGCTGTCTTTCATTTGATAAAAAGCTTCATCTTTCGATAACTGCTCCAGATAATTACGATATTCGTCAGTATCAATCATTTTCCAAACCTTGTTTTGAAATTCGGAAATAGTCATTTTGCCATAATTGTCAAACATCAGATCATGTAATTTTTGCATATCTCTTTTGTCTGACTGCATATCGGACATATTTTCCGAATACGATTTTTGCGCCCCGCTGATTGGAACATAGGCGCTTTCTGAAATATTTTGTGTTGAAGCGTTTTGCTTTTCACAGGCTGCAAAAACGGTTACTGTAAGCAAGCCTGCAAATAAACTCATAAAAATTTTTTTACTCATAGTGAATACTCCTTTCTGTTACCATTTAGGGTACAATTTAAGAATATCACTATGACTTGAATTGATATTGAATTTAATGTGTTTTTTATGTGTAGATTAAAAATTTATTTCAGCAATAACGCCGCTTGTTGTATTTGAAATTTTAATTTGTGCATTGTGCATGTCAAGAATTGTTTTAACAATATATAGACCCAATCCCGTACCGCCTGTTTTTCGGTTTCGTGATTGCTCTACTCTGTAAAACGCTTCAAAAAGCTTTGGAATATTATCATCGGGAATATGAGCCCCTGTGTTTTCTATTGTAAAAGTTATATTGTCGTTCACCTGCCACAGATTTGCAGTAATATGATTTCCCGCCTCGGAATATGTAGCTGCATTTGACAAAAGATTATTAAAAACCTTTTGAATAAGCTGCATATCGCCTGTTATAGAGACATTGGGCTGTATTGATTTCTGAACCGTTAAATCCTTTTGTACAAACAAATCCTCATAATCAGCAAAGCAATTACTTATAAGCTTGCTAAGGTCAAAATTATTTTTATTGCAAGCATATTCGGGGGAGTCTATGCGTGAAATTGTCAAAAGCTCCTGCACCATATTTTCAAGAGCTTCGGTGGTTTCCAGCGACTTTGCAAGATATGTTTCTCTGTCCTTATAACGTCCCACTTGATACATCATACCTTGAAGCTGACCTTTAATAATGGTAATAGGCGTTTTTAATTCGTGAGAAGCGGCGGAGAAAAACTCCAACCGTTGCCGTTCAAGCTGTCTTTCCATATCAATATCTGCTTGCAGTTTTTGATTAGCTTTCTGTAATTCCGAAAGAGCTGCTGAAAGATTTTCGGATAATCCGTTAAGACTTTGTGATAGAACCCCTACCTCGTCAGTACGATTTGTCGGACAAAGTCCGCTGAAATCCATACTCGCCATTTGTTTTGAAATCTTGCTTATTTTTTTGATTGGAGCGGTTATATACCATGTATAGAAAAATGCAGCTAAAATAGATATAGAGATAATAACCACACTTAAAACAGGCAGCGATTTTTGCAGTGCTTCAATAACTTGACTTTCCTTGTTTATGTTTTTGGTTAAAAATAAAATAAATTCATCCGTGCTGTCTGCAAACATTATTTTATATTTGTTTGTTGTTTCCTCATTTTTGTAATCATCAATATGTGCGCCTGTAAAAGAATCTAAATCGGGCAAAGTCATTTCTTCACCAGAGCTTTTAAATATATGAATAACAAATTCGTCACTATATTCTCGGGCAAACATATCATTAAATCCAGGAATGAAATATTTCGCCTCATCAATAGGCGCATAAGATAATTCTGTAGAAATTATGCCTGCAATTTCTTCAACGTCCGATAATTTATGGGTGTAGATATAAGGAGAAAAACGGACTATGCACGAATATGTTACAGTACAACAAGTTACCATTAACAGCAAAGTAATTAAAAATACCTTAACCGATAATTTGCTTCTAATTTTCTTTATCAATTCTATATCCCACCCCTCTTATCGTTTCTATGTAGTCAGCAGCACCAAGCTTCTTCCGTAGGTTTTTTATATGTGTATCAATAATTCTTTCGTCACCAAAAAACTCATATTTCCAGAGATTTTGCAATAGATTTTGTCTTGTTAGAATTCTACCCTTATGGGTAATAAGTTCCCGTAAAATTTCAAATTCACGGGGCGTTAAGTCAATGCTTTCTTCTCTCCAGTAAACCTTGTAACCGTCTAAATCCAATGTCAAATCATTATAACTGATAGTTTGCGGCGTGTAATTCTGTTTTGATGAACGGCGCAGGACAGCCATGATTTTCCGCAGCAAAACAGGCATTGAAAAAGGTTTAGTAATGTAGTCGTCTGCCTGCAAGTCCAAGCCCTTGATTTGATTTTCTTCACTATCTAAAGCGGTAAGCATAATAATAGGCACATCAGATTTTTGGCGGATAACTTCGCAAACACCGTATCCGTCAATTTTTGGAAGCATAATATCAAGCAGTACCAAATCAAAATCCTGTTGTGAATATTTGGCAAGAGCTTCTACTCCGTCAGCCGCCAATACAACGCTATATCCCGCTTCCTTTATAAAATCATGTAGCAATGCCTGTATAGACGGGTCGTCCTCAACAATTAATATTTTACTCATAGCACACCTCCATATCTTCAATTATAAAACAGTAATGTGAATCTATTGTGTAGTTTTGATTTTTTTCAAAAAAATTACAAAATTCTACACATTTTTATACATTAATAGATTTTCTGCCAACTCCCTAAGCTCATTTTCCTTGACCCTAAGAAACTCGGAATACTCATAAATACTCTGTTTCGGACTATCCTCGGATAGTCCTTTTTTCATTTTAAGTGCTTCGGAGCGGAT
>JAAVHI010000096.1 GCA_014799785.1 Ruminococcus sp. | reverse complement strand
CCACCGGACTGTTTTCAAGGGTTACTATGCTGCGTACCGCAACAAGGAGGGGCGGTCGTGTTCGCCCCTCCTCGAAACGGCTCTCGCCGTTTCTCACCTCCTGCTCCGTTTCGGAGGATATGCGCCTGCGGGCGCGGGGAGGGGGATTTCGCGCTCTGCGGAGCGCGACCAAAGGGCTCTGCCCTTTGGAAACTCGCCACCTTTGAAAAGGTGGACGAAACTTTTCCATGCGGCTTCGCCGCGCGAGGACTTTTAGTTAGTCCGCTAAATCAAAATTTCTGCCCGTACAAATTCTTAAAGCCTATTGAAAACCTATTAATTGTATGTTATAATATAACTATTAAAAACAAATCAATATCCGCCGAAAGGAAAATAAATATGAAAATTTCAACTAAAGGACGCTATGCGCTGAGAATGCTGCTCGACCTTGCTCAGCATTCGGCCGATGGCTATGTTGCTCTGAAGGACATTGCCGAACGTCAGGATATATCCAAAAAATATCTGGAGCAGATAGTCCCCCTGCTGAATAAGTCGGGACTGCTCAGAACCAACCGCGGCTACCAGGGGGGCTATATGCTGTCCAAGCCCGCGGAGCAGTATACCGTCGGAGAAATACTCCGCGTTACCGAGGGAAACCTCTGTCCCGTTGCGTGTTTGCAGTACGAGAAAAACGACTGCCCGAGAGCTCCGGAATGTATGACCCTTTTCGTCTGGGAGGGTCTCTATAAAACGATCACCGATTATCTTGACGGGTTATCGCTTCAGGATATTATCGACCACAGCGCCTCAAACGGAAATTTTTGTATATGAGCATACTATAATCCTCTGCGGCGCGCGGCGAAAAAACATTTCGGCAAGGAGACAATCACATGAAAATACAGATCAGCGATAACCTTATCAAGCACTATCTGAGCAATGTTTATTTTATCAACGGACACAGCTATGCGGGAAAATCTACTATGGCAAAAATGCTTTCCGAGAGGTACGGTATGATATTGTGCGGCGAAAATTACCACGACGCTTTTCCGCGCGAAAAGCTCTCTCGGTGGAAGCAGCCCGCCTTGTGCTATTTTGACACAATGAGCGGCTGGGAGGAATGGCTCAGCATGACTCCCGAAGAGCATTGGAACTGGACTTATAGTGTGGCTCAGGAGTGCATTGAAATTGAAATACTGGAGCTTCTGAGATTATCGGCGGGCGGAAAGAAAATTATTGTTGACACTAATATTCCGCCCGATGTGCTGCGTGAAATTTCCGATTATGACCATGTGGCGATAATGCTCTGCGACCCGCCCGATATTTGCGCCACCCGTTTTTTTGACCGCGACGATCCCGACAAAAAGTTTATGATGGAGCAGATCAAACTGTGCAAAGACCCCGACGCCGCTCTCAGGAATTTCAACTCCTGGGCGCTGTATCACCCGCCCACTGAGATCGACTGGAACGGTACGGGATTTTTCACCTATACCCGTTCGGATTTTGAAACCGATACGCGGGAAGATGTCTTGAAAGCTTTGGCGGAACATTTTGGCTTGATGTAAATTCAATAATCTTGACAAATGATTTTTACCGTGGTAAACTGTAATTATTCTACAGCAATAGAACTCCAACGCAGTACCCAAGGAAGTGCATAAAAATGAAGAAAAAATATATATTTGGCATGACTGCCCTTGCCGTCTCCGTGATGATGTCGGGCTGTAAGCCGATAGAGGAGGCTGCCGCTGCGGCAAACGCGGACGTTCCCGTACCGTCCCTTACAACAATGGAAATGCTTACCGAATCCCTTACCGACGCGGACGCGGAGCTTTCAGAGTACGGCGAGCCCGCAACCACAACCGAGACCGCCGAAGCAGTCCCCGCGGGAGGGGATACGAAACCTGTCCAAACTGCCGAAAATACCGAAAGCGCCGCCCCCGAAACAGAAGCGGCTTCAAGGTCGGAAACGGAAGTCCAAGCTGTCGGCGTGGAAAGCATTTCGCTTACCTTTTACAGCGTAACGCTCCAAACAGGACAAAGCAAAATGCCGATAGTAACCATGTCCCCCGAAAACGCCTCGGACAAAAGCGAAATATGGACAAGCTCCGACACCGCTGTGGCGACTGTTGACGATATGGGAAAGATCACCGCAGTCTCTGAGGGAAGCTGTACCGTCAGAGTAACGTCGGCTCAGAATCCCGAAGTTTACGCCGAGGTCGAGGTCACGGTAACGGCAGGCGTGCAGATAACATACATAGACGGGATACTGGTTGTAAACAAGACCTACGCGCTTCCCGCCGACTATAACCCCGGAGTAAACTCCGAAGCAAAGGCGGCTTTCGACCGTATGCAGGCTGACGCCGCCGCGGAGGGACTGAACATTTACATATCGTCAGGCTTCCGTTCTTACGATTATCAGGCGGGACTTTATCAGCGTTACGTTGACAAGGACGGAAAGGCGGAAGCGGACAGATACTCCGCCCGCGCGGGACATTCCGAGCACCAGACCGGACTTGCTTTTGACCTTAACTCTATCGAGGAATCCTTTGCCAATACCAATGAGGGCAAGTGGGTCAACAGCAATTGCCATAAGTACGGATTTATAATCCGCTATCCCTCCGACAAGGAGGACATAACGGGCTACAAATGGGAGCCGTGGCATATCCGTTATCTGGGCGAGGAGACCGCCAAAGCGGTCTATGACAGCGGTCTCTGCCTTGAAGAATATCTGGGAATAACTTCCGAATACGCAGAATAAGGGAATACCTTTACAGCAAATTGAACTCTGACCCGCAGCACTGAATCGGTACTGCGGGTTTTTATATGTTTTCACAGCAACGGCAGTCTCGTGTTCATGTCAATTAAGTGAAAAATCCGTCGTTTGAGTGAAATGCCTTGAAAAGTTTTATAAAACATTATAAAATTTAATATAACTGCATATTTGTAAATGTTTTTATAAATCTATTGACAATTAATGCTTTTGTGATATACTATTAATAATAGATTAATGTGCCTGCGGAACGGTACTGAAAAGCAGTATAGAAATTTAAGTTCCGGACTCAAATTTTCATTACGAAAGGAATTGATTTTTATGAAATATAAAATTCTTGTAAGCGGAAATAATCCTTCACTGATCATGGATTTTATCAATCATACGGAAACATTTTTTAAATCGCTCAGCACAACGCCGTCCATGAAGGACATTATCGGACATTTCGAGCTTTTCGGTCCGGACGCTTATGTTTGCTTTATTAACTCCGAACACAGCAGTATCCTGCCTCAGATCAGCGCGCTGAAAAATGACAGCTCTTACAACGGCGCAAGTATTTTCCTTATCTGTGACGCAAAAACCTGCGATGAACTTGCAAAAAATCCGCTGCTTGCGGCGGAAGCAGATCTTATCATACGCCGTCCGATCTCTGTCGATAACCTTATTTTGAGAATAACGCGCTATTTTGACGAAAAGAAAGATGCCCAGGCTGAAGAGGAAGCAAGGAAAGCAGCGGACATTGCAAGGAAAAAAGAAGAGGAGAAATCCGCCGCTGCCGCTGCGGAAAATTCGGAAAGAAAGCACGTCCTTGTTATTGACGACGACCGCATAGTGCTGAAAATGCTGAAAACCGCACTTAGTGATAATTATGATGTTACAACTATGGTCAACGGTGTGGCCGCCGAAAAATTCCTTGAAGCCAAAAAGGTCGATCTGGTTATTCTGGACTACGAAATGCCCATTGAGACCGGTGCGGATATATTCAGGAGAATAAAAAATAATCCCAAAATATCGCATATCCCCGTGTGCTTTCTGACAGGAATTTCAGAAAGAGAAAAGATCATGGAGGTCATGGCACTCAAGCCTCACGGATATTTGCTGAAGCCTATCGATATGGATATGCTTATCGCTACGGTCAGCAATCTGACCAATTAACGGGTCATTGAAAATACTGAAAATATTTGCAATGCTTTCATCACAGCAGGATATATAACCTTGCAAAGCTGTCTTATATCCTACGTAAAATTCATATCAGAAAAAATCGACACGCTGTTGTGATACAGCCAATCAAAATAATTCTGAAAGGAGATAAACCCTTTTGCCGTTTGATTTATGATATACATAGGCTTGGGGCACAGCAGGATAATGGATAACGAAAATTTATATATCACTGATTTAGTAGACGCAGAGGTACTCCAGCAGCTTCAGGACGCTTTTTCGGATCTGACGGGTATGGCTGCCCTTACTTCGGACAGCAAGGGCGTTGCGGTAACGGAGGGCTCTAATTTTACAGATTTCTGTTTTAAGTATACGCGTCCAACGGAGCTTGGACGGAAAAGATGCGAAAAGTGCGATATGCACGGCGCGGAGCTTACCCTTGCAAACGGAAGCTCCTGTTCTTATTACTGCCACGCAGGACTGATGGATTTTGCCGCGCCTATCATGGCTAACGGGAAAATGGTGGGCAGCTTTATCGGCGGACAGGTTCTTACCGAACCTCCCAATATTGAAAAAGTAAGAAAAACGGCCGTTGAGCTTGGCATTGATCCTGACGAATATGAGGAAGCTGTAAAAAAAGTCCATATTGTAAGCAGAGCGCAGGTTGAGAAAGCTTCTCATTTCCTTTATGTTTTTGCAACGATACTTTCCAATATTGCCTATAAAGGCTACGCTCTCCACAAAAGTAATCTGGAGATCGAAAAGGCTTCACATATGAAATCGGATTTCCTTGCAAATATGAGCCATGAGATACGTACTCCCATGAACGCAGTTCTCGGTCTTGCGGACCTTGCCCTGCGGGAGGAGATGTCCGCTTCCGCAAGAGAATACCTGCACCAGATAAAGGCATCAAGCAAAAACCTGCTTGTAATTATTAACGATATCCTTGACTTTTCAAAGATAGAATCGGGCAAAATGGATATAAACGAGGTCGAATACGAGCCGCTTTCGCTCATAAACGATCTTACCAGCATTGTAAACAGCCGCATAGGAAATAAGGAGATAGAATTTACAATGGATATATCTCCCGACCTGCCGAAAAGCCTGTACGGCGACAGCGTGAGAATACATCAGATCATACTTAATCTGCTTACAAACGCAGTTAAATTTACACATGACGGCGAGGTACACTTTAAGATCGACTTTGAGCTTAATGGTGAAGACACCGTGATCATGAAAGCCGAAGTAAGCGACACGGGTATAGGCATTAAAAAAGAAGATATGCACAAGCTTTTCAATTCGTTCCAGCAGGTGGACAGCAAGCGCAACAGAAATATCGAGGGAACAGGTCTGGGACTTGCGATCACGCGTCAGCTTCTTGATCTTATGGGCGGAAAGATTTCTGTTGAAAGCGAATACGAAAAGGGAACAAAATTTTATTTTGAGGTCCCGCAGAAAATTGTGGACGCGACGCCTATTGTTCCAAAGCTTAAAAAATCCTTTAAAACAGCGGTTCTCGTAAGCAACGATTATGTTAAAAGACAGATCATCAGAGACCTGAACTGGATAGGCGCGGAATATACAGACCTTTCGGATAAAAGCTCCTATAAGGATTTGCAGGTCGATTACCTTATCGTTGAAAAGTTCTTTTTCACCAAGACAATAAAGGACGTTCTGACCAAGTACCCTGATATGCAGTGTCTTGTGCTTACCGATTACGACAGCCTTGACGCTATAGATATTCCCAACGCGCGGGTCATCAGCAAGCCTGTTTACTCGCTCAGCCTTTACAACGCAATGGGGATACAGGAAATAAACTTAGAGGGCGGGATCTCCGAAGGCGACAGCTTTACATTTGTCGCTCCCGACGCACATATTCTCGTTGTTGACGACAACGCCGTAAACCTTACCGTTGCAAAGGGTCTGCTTGAACCGCTGAATATGACTATAGACCTTGCCTCCAGTGCGGCGGAAGCTATTGAAAAAATACATTATACCAAATACGATCTTATTTTTATGGATCATATGATGCCCGAAGTTGACGGCGTTGAAGCTACTCATATTATCAGGCGGCTCGTGCCGAGCTATAAAGACGTTCCTATTATAGCGCTGACGGCAAATGCTATAGGCGGAGCAAAGGAAATGTTCTTAAAAGAGGGCATGAACGATTTTATCGCAAAGCCGATAGACGTAAAGGATACGGTCTCGAAGCTGAGAAAATGGCTGCCTAAGGAAAAGATACTTCCTGTAGATAAACCGGATGTTTCCGACAGTCCTGCAGAGGATATGACTGCTTCGGACAGCGGCTCTGATGTGATAAATATTAAAGAGCTTAACACAAAAGAAGCTATATCGCGGCTTGGAAGCGAGAAGCTGTTCCTGTCCGTTCTTAAGGAATATTTCTCTGCGATCGATAAAAAATACAGCGCGATACTTGAACATAAGGAAGCGGAACGCTGGCGGGATTACACCATTGAAGTTCATGCACTGAAAAGTACCTCACGGCAGATCGGTGCAGATCATATTTCCGAAATGGCAGCCGAAATGGAAAAGGCCGGCAATGAGGGGAATATTGCGCTTATCAACGAAAAAACAGCGCCGCTGCTTGAGGAATATTTGCAGCTGAAGGAGGCGCTGAAGCCTTATTTTGCCGATGCTTCCGAGGGCGAGGAGCGCTTTGCGCAAGTTGAAGAAATACTGGCTATGCTTGAAAAAATGCAGACGGCTCTCGACGAGTTTGATACGCTTCAGATCGACGAAGTTATAGAGGAAATGTCGAAGTTCAAATATCCCGATGAAAACGAGCTTTTCTTTGAACAGCTGAAAAAAGCGGCGGAGGAAAGCAATATCGACGACTGTCTGAATATCGTCAACCAGTGGGGTACAGTTCTTGTCAAATCTGTTTCCGACGGCGATAAAGTCATTCATATGCTGGGCGATCTGCAAGACGCTCTGGACAAATTCGACACTCTTGAGGTTGACGCTGTTATAGAAAAAATGGCGAAAAACTCATTCCCGTATTCAGGGGTTAATAAGTCCTATTTTCAGAGCTTGCAGGAAGCGGCGAAAAACGGCGATTTTGAAATGTGCGCCGAAATTGCCGATCATTGGAGCAGAGCGATAGTTGATATTTACAGCTGATATTTACTGAGAACAAGTTCTGAAAATTTAAAGCAGATATTTTTTCATAAAGCGGACTATCATTTGGTAGTCCGTTTTATTATGTGGATATTTGTAGTTAAAATGAGATAAAAAAGAAAAAGGCTGCGCAAGATTTTTACGCAGCCTTTTGAATTTTACTTTGCTTATTATTCGTGTCCTGCAAGCTCTCTGTAGAGTCCCATATAAAGCTCCGCGGAAACCGCCCAGCTGTAGTCGTTCTTCATTGCGGCTGTAACGAGGTTTTTCCACTCGGACTTATTATAGTAGTAATCCTTTGCGCGGCGTACAGCGTCAAACATATCGTGAGCGTTGTAGGTCTTGAAGGTGAAGCCGTTTCCGTTTTCGCCTCCCGCGTCGCGGATACTGTCGCGCAGACCGCCTGTTTCACGGACGATAGGAATTGTTCCGTAACGGAGCGAGATCATCTGAGCAAGTCCGCAGGGCTCGCTCTGGGACGGCATGAGGAACATGTCCGCCGAGGAATAAATTCTTCTTGCCAGATCGGGTATGAAGCCGATGGTCGCGCTTACCTTGTCGGGGTGTCTCCAAGCCATTTCCTTGAAGAAGTCCTCGTAGATCTTTTCGCCTGAACCCAGTATCGCAAACTTGCAGCCCATGTTCACCATGTCCTCAAAGACATACTTGATAAGGTCGATACCCTTGTGGGAAACAAATCTGGTGATGATACCGATAACAGGCTCGTCGCCCTCCTGGAGGTGCAGCTCGCTCAGCAGAGCCTTTTTGCACTCCGCCTTGCCCTTGAGATTTTTCACGGAGAAATTCTTTGTAAGCAGCGGGTCTTTTTCGGGGTCGAAGGTGTCAACGTCGATACCGTTCAGGAAGCCGCAGAGCTTATACTGCTTGTTGACAAGAGCCCTGTCCAGACCGTGGGAGTACCAAGGGTCGAGAATTTCCCAAGCGTAGCTGGGGGAAACCGTTGTGATCTTGTCGGAGCACTCAAACGCGCCCTTCATCAGGTTCACGCAGCCGTCGTATTCAAGCAGCTTTGTGTGATACATGGGGATTCCCAGAACCTCGTTGAGCACCTCCATGCCGTACTTGCCCTGATACTGGATATTGTGGATCGTGAACACGGTCTTGATGTTATCGTAGCCGTACTGATATTTGTAGAACACGTTGTAGTAAACGGGAACCAGCGCGGTCTGCCAGTCGTTGCAGTTGATGACCTCGGGTTTCCAGCCGATGTGCTTGAGCATTTCCATGATAGCTCTCGACAGGAACACGAAACGCTCGCAGTCGTCGTAAAAGCCGTAGAGACCGTCTCTGCCGAAGTAGTATTCGTTGTCCAGCAGATAGTAGGTAACGCCGTTTACCACGCCCTTGAATACGCCGCAGTACTGTCTGCGCCAGCCTACGTCAACGGTGAAGTTTGTGATGAATTCAAGCTCGGAACGAAGCTCGGGCTTGACGTTTTTGTACAGCGGAAGAACTACGCGGCAGTCCTGTCCCGCAGCGTTAAGAGCGCGGGGAAGAGAGCCCGCAACGTCAGCAAGTCCGCCCGAAGCGGCATAAGGAACAGCTTCCGAAGCCGCATATAAAATGTTTATCATAGCAAACAAGTCCTTTCCTATTAGTTGCAAGAAATTTCAGAGGCAAGAAGCAAGAGCCGCCTTGCCTCCGTTTTGTACAAGCAATGTTAGATAACTGCGCCCTTGCCAAGGAACAGCGGGTAATTCTGAGAGCCTGTGAGCATTCTCATATCGCCGATCTTAACGTTCTTGTCGGTAATAACGTTGTTGATATCGCACTTCGCGCCGATTACGGTGTCCTGCATAAGAATGGAATTCTTAACAACAGCGCCCTTGCCGATCTTTACGCCGCGGAAGATAACACAGTTTTCAACAGTACCCTCGATGATACAGCCGTCACCGATAAGGGAGTTCTTAACGCTTGCACCGATAGCAAATTTTGCGGGCGGATTATCGCGTACCTTTGTGAATACGGGGCTGTTTTCTGGGAACAGCTTGGAGCGGTTTTCGCTGTTGAGCAGGGACATATTCGCCTTGTAGAAGGTCTCCATGGAAGTGATCTTGCAGAAGAAGCCGTCGTGACGGTACGCCATGATCTTGTACTCGTGAGTTCTGCCCTGGAGAATTGCCTGCTCGAAGCTGTACAGGCTCTTTGAAGCCGCTTCGAGAACGATATTTTTAAGGAATTCCTTTGACAGTACGAACATATTCAGGGAGATGTTGCAAGCTCCGCTGATGTGGGGATTGAGGAGAACGTCCACAACTCTGCCGTCCTCGTTTATGCTGAATACGGTAGCGTTCTGTGCCTGCTCGGAGGTAATAACGTCCTTTGCGTAAACGGTGGTGATGTCCGCGCCTGTTTCAATGTGGTAATCAACCACCTTTGAGAAGTCGATGCTTGTGATAGCGTCGCAGTCGGAAAGCACCACATAATCGGCATTGGAGGTCTTGATGAAGTTCCATACGCCGTAGAGAGCCTCCAGTCGGCCGCGGTACATACCGCTCTGAACGTGGCTGAAGGGCGGAAGCAGATGGAGACCGCCGATCTTTCTTGCCAGATCCCACTCACTGCCGCTTCCAAGGTGGTCAAGCAGGGACTGGTAGTTGGACTTTGTGATAACGCCAACCTCGTCGATACCGCTGTTAACCATATTGGAGAGCGGGAAGTCGATCAGACGGTAGCGTCCGCCGAAAAGCACTGAACCCATGGTTCTTTCCTTGGTCAGATCGGGGATCGTGCTTTCGTGCATATTTGAGAAAATCAAACCTAAAACACTTCTGTTGCTGCTCATAATTATTTTCCATGCTCCCGAAAGAGAGCATAACTCCTTTCACCTATGTTTAAAATGGTTTTGAGAACCATTTGTGATTTTGCTTCGGGAAATTTTCCTTACGAAAGCCGATCAGATATTTTCCGAAATGATCTGCTTGGGAAGTACCTTTGCGTTTGCGGAAACATTGATGTTGTGTCCTACGACCGCAATGCCCCAGTCGTCGCGGTTCTCGATAGTCTCGGGTCTTGCGCCGATCTGAGCGCCGGACTCAACTACGCAGTTTTCGCCCACGATAGCGTACTCAACGATAGCTCCCGACTTGATAACGGAACCCGGCATGATGATAGAGTCCGTAACGGTAGCTCCCGCCTCAACGGTAACGCCCTCGAACAGAATGGAGAAGTCAACCGTGCCGTTGACATTGCAGCCGTCCGTAACCATGGAGTTCTCGATAACAGCGTCCGCGCCGATATACTGAGGAGGCATGATAGGATTTCTGGAGTACATCTTCCAGTCGGGGTCGTACAGGTCGATGGGGATATTGGGATTGAGCAAGTCCATATTTGCTTCCCAGAGGGAATCGAGAGTACCAACGTCTTTCCAGTAGCCGTCAAATGTATAGGCAACCATTTTCTCGTTAGCCTTGAGCATATTGGGAATGATCGCCTTGCCGAAGTCCTTGTCCTCTTCGGGATTGTTTTCGTTGTCGATAAGGTACTGCTTCAGCTTGCTCCATGTAAAGATGTAGATACCCATTGAAGCCAGTGTGGAGCGAGGATTCTTGGGCTTTTCCTCAAAGTCCACGATATTGCCGCTGTCGTCGGTAATCATAATACCGAAGCGGGAAGCTTCCTCCTTGGGAACGTCAAGAACAGCGATCGTAGCGTCAGCGTTCTTTTCCTTATGGTAGTCCAGCATTTTGTTGTAGTCCATCTTATAGATGTGGTCGCCTGAAAGAATGATAACATATTCGGGAGCGTAGCGGTCAACAAAAGCGATGTTCTGATAGATCGCGTTTGCGGTACCCTTGTACCATTCCGCGCCCAGAGCGGTCTGGTAAGGGGGCAGGCAGTGGGCTCCGCCGTACTGCTTGTCAAGATCCCAAGGCTGACCGTTGCCGATGTAGTCGTGCAGTACCAGAGGCTGGTACTGGGTAAGTACGCCTACGGTGTCAATACCCGAGTTTACGCAGTTTGAAAGAGGGAAATCGATAATGCGGTATTTTCCGCCGTAGGGAACGGCAGGCTTTGCCATATCGTGGGTAAGAGCGTACAGACGGCTTCCCTGACCGCCCGCAAGCAGCATCGCAACGCATTCTTTCTTAGTTGTATACATTAGTTATATCCTCCTCATTTGGGATTATTTTTTGCTTTTTGAGTTTGCTTTTCCTGTTTTGCCCGCGGGCTTTTTAGCCGCAGACTTTGAAGCATTGGCTGCTGTTTTGGGTTTCGCCTCCTTTTCCGCCGGTTTGGTTTTATCAGCGGACGTTTTTGCGTCCGGTTTAGCCTTTTCTGTGCGCTTTTTCTTGGGCGTTACGGTGAAGAACATCACGCTCATTGCGGGGATATCCAGAGTTATCGACTGCTCGTAGCCGTGCATGGAGTAGTCCTCGGATTTTACCTTTCCGTTCTGGACAAGACCCGTGCCGCCGTACTTAACGTCGTCGCTGGAGAGCACCTGCTCGTACACGCCCTCATAAGGCACGCCTATGCGGTAGCCGTCCCGCGCAACGGGAACGAAGTTGCACACCGCGATAATTTCCTTGCCGCTTCTGTCTATACGTCTGAATGAGATAACGCTCTGCATATAGTCGTCGTGGCATATCCAAGAGAAGCCCTCCCATGACTCGTCGTTTTCCCAGAGGGGAGAGGTTCTCAGATAGAACTTGTTAAGGTCTCTGCTGTAATCCTGTATCTTCCTGTGGCTGTCGTAGTCAAGCAGCAGCCAGTCAAGACCCTGCTTGAAGTTCCACTCGATTACCTGTGCAAACTCGCTGCCCATAAAGTTCAGCTTTTTGCCGGGGTGAGCGAACATATATCCGAGGAAAGCGCGCATTGAAGCGAATTTTTCCTCCATGCTCCTGCCGCTCATCTTGTTGAACAGCGAAGCCTTTCCGTGTACCACCTCGTCGTGGGATATGGGAAGTATATAATTTTCACTGAAGCTGTAGAAGAACGAGAACGTAAGCTTTCCGTGGTTGTTTGCGCGGAAGATGGGGTCCATTTTCATGTAGTCCATCATATCGTTCATCCAGCCCATGTTCCATTTGAAGTTGAAGCCCAGACCGCCAACGTCGGCAGGCTTTGTAACTAACGGCCATGCGGTGGATTCCTCGGCGATCATGAGTATGTTTCCGCATCTGCCGAACACAGCGGTGTTGAGCTTGCGGAGGAACTCTATCGCCTCGTAGTTTTCGTTGCCGCCATCCTTGTTGGGACGCCATTCTCTGCGGTCGTAGTCAAGGTACAGCATTGAAGCCACAGCGTCAACACGCAGACCGTCAATGTGGAATTTTTCCAGCCAGTACACAGCGTTGGAAATCAGGAACGACTGCACCTCGGGCCTGCCGAAGTCGAATACTCGCGTACCCCATGAAGCGTGCTCCTTTTTGAGGGGATCGGTATACTCGTAGCAGCAGTCGCCGTCGAACTCGAAAAGTCCTGCCGCGTCCTTGGGGAAGTGGGCGGGTACCCAGTCAAGGATAACGCCAATGCCCGCCTGATGGAACATATCCACCATTTTCATCATGTCCTCGGGAGTTCCGTAACGGGAGGTAGGCGCGTAGTAGCCGATTATCTGATAGCCCCACGAGCCGTCAAAGGGGTACTCCGCCAGAGGCATAAGCTCAAGGTGAGTGTACCCCATATCCTGAAGATAGGGTATCATCTCCTCGGCGAACTTGACATAGCTGAAAGGCTCTCCGTTTTCGTAGGTTCTCCACGATCCCAAGTGAGCCTCGTAAATATTCATCGGGCTGCGGTAGATGTTCTTGGAATCTCTTTCCTTGAACCACTTTTCGTCTCCCCACTTATACTCGTTTACATCGAAGTATTTTGTAGCGGTGTTGGGACGGGTCTCCATATGAGTACCGAACGGGTCGGCTTTCATAACAACGCTCATATGAGCGGTCTCTATACTATATTTGTACGCAAAGAATTTCTCCACACCGGGAATGAACACTTCCCAGACGGTAGGGTCTGCAAGCTGCTCCATGGGATTTTTGGTGCGGTCCCACTTGTTGAAATCGCCTACCAGTGAAACGGATTTCGCATGGGGAGCCCATACGCGGAAGAACACGCCGTCCTTTCCGTCCTTACTGCCTTTATGCGCGCCGAAGAACTCAAACGCGGCAAAGTTGGTTCCTTCATGGAAAACGTGGAGGGGGAACTCATAGCCCTCTGAAAAAGTTTTATCATTTTTCGCCATACTAAAGCTCCTTCAATAGGGGTCATGCCCCGTCATTTAACGCACGGCATGAAGCCGCAGTTATACTTTTCTATGTTTATATTTTAACAGATTATGTATCATATTGCAAGTATTTTAGTGGATTTTTATAACATTGATGTAAAAATTATGCAAAATTTATGCACATTGCACATAAAATTAGGAGTTTTTACTGGAAATAATTTTCAATTCTGCAATCATTTTCAACATTTGTAAATTTCTTACATAAAAATGTGTAAAACCAACAACACACACTTGCTTTCCGCAGGTCAAATTTTGTGAATTTTAACAACATAAACCGTCTTGTCGTCCTGTTTGGATAAATTTTCCTCTTTGTTTTTTTCGGCTTCGGCGACAATCCTCTCGGCGCAGTCCTGAGCGGTAACGCCCATGCTGAGCATAAGCTCCCGCACTCTCGGAAAACACTCCTCGCATATGCCGTCGGTTATCATCACGATCTGGTCTCCGTCGGAAAGCTGTGCCGTCCGCTTGTCTATCTCGCAGCTGCCCACAATTCCCACGGGAGTGGTGCGGCTCTCGACGGTCTTGACAGTGCCGTTGGTTTTCAGAAATGTCTGCGCCGCGCCAAGCTTTACCAGCTCGGCTTTTCCCGTGAAAAGATTTATCTTCAACAGGTCTACCGTGGCGAATATTTCTTCGGGGGACTTGGTTATCAGCAGACCGTTCAGCATTCTCACGGCGGCTGACGAGCCTATTCCCGCGCGGAGCAGCCTTGTCATAACCGATACCGTCATACGGCTTTCCACAGCCGCTCTGACGCCGCTGCCCATGCCGTCGGAAAGAAGCACGCACAGGTTTCCCAGACCGTCGCGGAAAACCGCGTCCGAGTCGCCGCTGACATTTTCCCTGCCGCTTACATTTGCTTTGCCTATCTCCGCCTCGTAGACGGGAAGCTCGTGAAAGCGCAGATGAGTAACTCCGTCCAGTGTTAATGAGGAGGGCTTGTCAAGCTCTCTGTCAGATATCTCGCAGAGTCTTTCGGCAAGGGTATCCGTCCTCTCCGAAAGAACTCCGCGGTAAAAGCATTCTATATAAAGCCTGCCCTCCTTGTCGAAAAGCGCCGCCGCGGAGGGCTTTTTCGCGCCGAACCGCTTCAGTACCGACAGGATATGCTCCGAAAGATTTTCGTCGCAGGACAAAAAGGTCTCCGCGCCGCCGCCCAGATAATTCAGCATATCCTCCGTTTCCGTCAGATGCTCGAGGGCAAGCTCCCTCATGCTGCCGTTCTCGCTGCCGTAACGCTTTTCAATCTGAGAGAGCCTGTACATCTCGTTGAACGTCACGGCAAGAGCTTCCTTTTTTGGACAATGGTCAAGTGCATCTGAAAAATCTTTTCCGCCGATAAAGCCTTTCCTTTTAAGTATGCCCTCTGCAGGTCGGAAAAATGCCTCTCGGCGGTGTTCGGGACTGTCGCCGCAGAACGCGCCGTTCCTGCACGAAACGCAGACCTTTCCGCATACAGCCGCGGAAATATCGTTTTCGGGATCGCCCTTTTCCAGAACCTCGGCAGCTTTGGCAAAGCTTTCACGCACGTCCGCAACGGCGGAGGCTGCAAATTTAAGGCCGTCCGAGGAATTTACAGCCGCCGCCGAAACGGGAGCCGACGTTCTGCCGAAGGGTCTGCTGTAAAACTTTTCCGGGACAATATAAAACGCCGCCGCGGCAGCGGTCATATCCGCGATAAGCTTAGCCGCGTCGGAGGGCATACCGTAAATAAGCGCACCCGCAAACGCCGAACCGATAAAAGCCGCCGCCGCGGAAAGCTTGTTTTTCTTTGAAAAAAATCCCGAAACCGCTCCCGAACAGACTGCTATCACCGCCGTGTAAGCCATAGACGGGGACGTCATCCCGAATGCGAACGCCGACAGCGCGCCCACGGCGGCTCCTCCGGTGCAGCCGTACCGAAACGCCGCCGCTAAAATGACAAACGCTCCCACCGCTCTGCCCGCGTTGAACGCTCCAAGGCTTATGCCGCAGAGCATACACAGGACAAGCGCGTACACCACCGCAAGGGAAAGTCTCGACTTCACCGAAGCGACAGAGCCGTCCGCCGCAGCGGCGAAAAGTTTTGCCGAAAAGTACGCCGCAGTACCGCAGATAAGTCCGCGGAAAAATATCGCCAGTATCAGAGCCGCAGTGATCTTGTACGCCATAGCCGCGATAAGGCCGCATATTATGTACCCCGCACCTGCAAGTCCGCAGGCAGCCTTTGGAGTGAGCTTTCTGCCGAAAACCGAAGTCACCATCGCTCTTGCAAAAATTATCGCGGGCATTGCTATCAGCTCGGTCACTCTTGATGAGAAAGAGCCGTCCAGAAAAAACGAGGCAAGCGAGCCCGCAAAAGCTGCAAGTCCGCTGAATGCCGGCAGCGCCGCTGACATCGCCGCGCACAGCGGAGCGCCGTTTCCGCCAAGCCTTGCCCCCGCCGCAAGGAAACCGAAAAACGCAGATAAAAACAGCGCGGAAGCGGGACCCAAGGTTATTCCCGCGCCGCGCCCGCTTTCCGCCGCGCGTCCCGTTTCCGCAGAGGACCTTTTTTCCTTTAACTTCATTTGCCGTCACATTCCTTCCGATTTTTATGGAAATAATTGTAGCACGTCCGCATAAATATATTTGTCGTATTTAGGGATAAAGATACTGTTGAACACGAAAAGAAAATGTGGTATAATTTAGTCTGCGGGAGGGATAGCTTTGGAGCTTGACTATTTAAAAATAAAAACCAAGGGCGGCTTTATGTACGGGGGAGACCAGAAACAATTCGGCAAAGCCGCGTCAAAAAGCGGCTGCGGAATGATAGCCGCCTGCGATACGCTGATTTGGCTTTCAGGAAATGGCGGCACGGAAATTCCTTATTCCGAATATGTCTCCTATGTTGAAAAGCTTCGGGACGGCGTGTTTTATAATGGTACCCGAAATCTTATGGGAATATTCCCGCGGCGGCTTGCGAAAATTCTTACCGAAAAAAGCGGACGTAAATTCGCGTATTATCCTGCTGTAAAATTTCTGAGCGCAAACGGCAAGAAGCTTGCGAACTATATTTCAAAATCAATAGAGCGCGGCGTTCCCGTGATAGTCCGCGTGGGGGCAAGTTTTAGCGGACTTCCCTACAAAATAAAATACCCCGCTTCGGGAAAAACCTGCGCGGGTAAAATGAGCTGGCACTACATTACCGTGACGGGAATTTCCGAAAGCGGGATATTGACTTTTTCTTCATGGGGAGGAAAGGGGACGGCCTCCTGCGCCGAGCTTTACAGGCACTTCGGCTTTACAGGCGGTATCGTCGGCATTTCAGTAGACGATTACCATTCCTGAAAAACATTGGTGTATATAGAAGTTTTTCTCGGTACGATATTTTTCCGCGAGAAAAGCTCCGATACTGTTACGAATTCGTAGCCCTCGGATTTCATTGCGGGAATTATCCTGCCGATAGCTTCGACAGTGCGGAAATTTCCCGTCATGTCGTGGAGGAGAATTATTGCTCCGTCGCTTACCTGTTCCATGATCCTGTTAAAGCGTTCATCGGCGGACACTTCGTCGTTCCAGTCGTCCGCGCCCACGCCGCAGATAAAGGTGGGGTCGATGGTGTCGAACATAAGCTGATTATAGGATATGTAGGGCGGACGGAAAAACTTCGGACGTCTGCCTACTGCGTTTTCAACCGCGTCGGAGGTGAAGTTTATTTCCGCCAGCATTTCCTCCGCGGACATCTTGCTCATGTCCGAATGGGTGCGGGAATGGTTTTCGATCTCGCAGCCAAGCTTTACCGCGCGGCGCATTACCTCCGAGCTTTCGGGGGTAATGTTGTTTCCGACCACAAAAAAGCTTGCGGGAATACCGTTCTGTTCAAGCACATCAAGAACCTGCGGGGTGGTGACCGTGTTGGGACCGTCGTCAAAAGTGAGTGCGGCAAGTTTATTATTGCTCATAAAAAGCTTCCCCTTTCGGAAATAAAATTTAAGGTGCAGAATAAAAGCGCGGGATACGGAAATATATGTAATATCCTGCAATGACTATTTTAATAATTATACCATATTTTTTTCAGCTTGTCAGCAATTTTGAAAATATTTCAGAACAGATACCCCTGTAATTACACCGTTTCGGCAATTTGAAAACGTGCCGTATAAGGTCAGCGGCGGCAAGTTTAATCATAACTAAAGCGACCAAGAAATCGTTCTCAGCCGCTTTGTATAATTTTGGTCTGACTTTTGAGCGGGTCAGACAGAAACAGCCGGTCTGACCTTACTCCTCAATCTGCTTGCCCAGGAACTGAGCCGCAGCCTGAATAAGGTTCTGCTGTACCTCGCTTGCCACAGCGTCGTTGTTGGGGGCAAGAAAAGCTACAGCTCCCGTAACGTCGCCCGAAGCCATAATAGGCGAGCAGGCTATAGCGGGACGGTCGATGCCCTCAACGGGAAAGACCTTTGCGTCGTTATGAGATGTGTAAAGATAGTTCTTGCGGCTTTCGAGGTATTCCTCCAGCGCCTGCGAGACGCGTCTTTCACTGAACTCCTTTTTCTGCACGCCCGCGACTGCAACAACATGATCGCGGTCAAAGACTACTGTGGGACAGTTGGCAAGCTTTGTCATGACCTCCGCGACCTGAGCCGCCGAGCCTGCCATTTCGTTTATCGCGCTGTACTTTTTGAAGATGACTTCGCCGTCGCTGCTTGTGTAGATTTCGAGAGGGTCGCCCTCGCGGATACGCATGGTACGTCTTATTTCCTTAGGGATAACCACGCGTCCGAGGTCGTCAATTCTCCTGACAATACCCGTTGCTTTCATTTTATATTCCTCCGTTTAAATTTTAATAGCATTAATTGAGTTGCTTTAATAGTTTTTCACGGAGATTTTGGATTATACATTCCATTATTAAAACTGTTTTTGACATTTTTCGGCAATTTTCAATTTTTTATTCGGTATGATATTTGGCGGACTTGGCGAGTTCTGTTGTCTGAAATATTTGCACTGATTTTGCAGGGGGAACGGGTTTCCCGTACCGCATACAGGATAAAACCGTTACTGCAAAAATGTTTATGTAAGTTTACTGCAATTGATTTTTTTGAAAACAGTCCACCGGACTGTTTTCAAGGTTTACTTTACTTGAAACTGTAAAAAGGGGGAGCGGTCGTGTCCGCTCCCCCTCGGAATGACTGTCGTCATTCCTCACCCCTTTCACCGTTTTGAACGATATGCGCCTGCGGGCGCGGGGAAAGGAATTTCGCGCTCTGCGGAGCGCGACCAGGGGCTCTGCCCCGTGGACCTCGCCACCTTTGAAAAGGTGGACGAAACTTTTCCATAGGCGGCTTCGCCGCCTGTTTAGTACTTACTCGTTATTTGCAAGCTGTTTTTCGCAGTCAGCAAAAATTTCCTCTACCTTTTCGGGATTTGTTACCTTTGTAAACGAACTTACAATCGGTACTATTATAAGTCCCACGATCATTGCGATAGCTCCCGCGTTTATGGGAGAAGCCATATTAAGCTTGAGAGAAGCCGCCGCCTTCGTTGCTTCGGGGAAAAATCCCAGACTGAATATGAACATATGGATAACGGTAATTCCGATACCCGTCGCAAAGCTTGTCCATACTGCGGCGGAGGTAGTTTTGCGGGAGAAAAGTCCGTACATAAACGGAGCAAGGAAAGCTCCCGCCAGAGCGCCCCATGAAATGGACATGAGCGTTGTGATATAGGCGTTGGGGTTAAGAGCGATAATTACCGAAATGATAAGGAATATCGCGATAAGCACACGCATTACCAGAACCTGTTTTTTCTCGTTCATTTCTTTTTTCATGAACGGCTTGATAAGGTCGATGGTAAGGGTGGAGCTTGAAGTAAGCACCAGTGAGGATAGCGTTGACATTGACGCGGACAGAACCAGTACCACTACTATTCCTATAAGAACCTCGGGCAGAGCCGCGCGGAGCATTGCGGGAACGATAGAGTCAAATGCAAGCTTTCCGTTTGAGCCTGTTTCGATAAGAGTTCTTCCCGTAGCTTCGGCGGTCTCCGCGTCAGCAGCTCCGTAAAGTCTGCCGAAGCCGCCCATAAGGTACGAGCCGCCCGCAACTACGAGTGCGAAGAATGTGGAGATGATAGTTCCGCGGGTGATAGCCTTGTTGTCCTTGATAGCGTAGAATTTCTGCACCATCTGGGGAAGTCCCCAAGTGCCGAGAGAGGTCAGGATAACTACGCCGATAAGATTTATCGGGTCGGGGCCGAACAGGCTGTTCAGCGAATTTACAGGCACGCCGTTGTCGGTTATCTCACCAAGGGACGCAAGAGCCGTACTCCAGCCGCCCTTTCCGCTGATAACGCAGATAACAACTGCGGCAATTCCTATAAGCATTATTATGCCCTGAACAAAGTCGTTTATCGCTGTAGCCTTGTAGCCGCCGAGAATAACGTACGCCGCCGTAAGCACCGCCATACCGATAAGACAAGCGGAATAGGGAATGTTGAACGCCATTCCGAACAGGCGGGAAAGTCCGTTATAGACAGAAGCCGTATAGGGAATAAGGAAAATGAAAACAATGACCGCCGAAACAATTTTCAGACCCTTTGAGGAAAATCTTTTCTCAAAATATTCGGGCATTGTGGACGCGTTGAGGTGCTTGGAAATAATTCTGGTACGTTTTCCCAGTATCATCCATGCAAGCATTGAACCGATAACAGCGTTTCCGATACCGACCCATGCCGCGGACACGCCGTAGCTCCAGCCGAACTGTCCCGCGTAGCCGATGAAAACCACCGCGGAGAAATAGGACGTGCCGTAAGCAAACGCCGTGAACCAGCCGCCGAGGCTTCTTCCGCCGAGAACGAAGTCGGACACAGACGAGGTTTTCTTCCGGCAGTAAATGCCTATTCCGAGCATGACCGCCAGATACAGTATGAGTATTGCGTAGATCATAAAATAACCACCCTTTGCTTTAATACATAAAATCAGATTAACTTTAAAGCGATAAAGTATTTACATTATACCAGAAAAAACCGCTTTTGTCAATACTATTATAATATATAATAAAAAAACCTCCCCGAACGGGGGTTTGTTGACAATTACGGAAATATGTGATGCTATAATAAAAGAGTGTGCCCAACGGCGGACGGTTGCTCCCGAAAGGGAGGTGACAACTATGGTTACATACGAGGGTATTTTTACTTTCATTATTATGATTACCGGCGTTATTGCCCTTGTTTTTGACGTAATCAGGTTCTTTAAAGAGAAATAAGGCAAATAAAAAACCGCCCAAGCTTCCAACAGCGGCGGTTTTTTATAAAAACTAAAATCGTATGTGGAGCAGCCGTTCGTCGGCATGCTCTTTATATTTATAGTATACATGATTACTCCGCTTTTGTCAATACCCGACCATAAAAAGACCTCCCCGAATCGGGGAGGTCTTTATTAATCGTATGAGCAAGGTATATGCCTTTAGAGAACTTACTGGAGGAGCGAGAGAACGCCCTGGGGCAGCTGATTTGCCTGAGCAAGCATAGACTGAGAAGCCTGTGCAAGGATCTGCTGCTTTGTGAAGTTCATCATCTCTGTAGGCATATCGGTATCTCTGATCTGAGACTCTGCAGAAGT
>JAAVHI010000095.1 GCA_014799785.1 Ruminococcus sp. | reverse complement strand
TTCGTCCTGAGCCAGGATCAAACTCTTTATTAAGTTTGTATTTTATCGTTCATCTCTGAACGTTAAAATCATCCCGTTAACTCATTCATTAACTGACTTGTTACTCTTTTATACTCTCGTAACCTGAGTTCTTACTTCCTTCATTACCTCTTCAGTTCATCACCAAATTGATAACTCCGGGGTTCAGGGTCCTTGTATGGTCTTCTTCGTTTACTGTTGTTCAATTTTCAAGATTCCGCACTCCATATTTTGGAGCAGTTCCGCATTTCGTGGAACTTTTAAAGTATATCACATAATTTTGATGTTGTCAAGAGTTTTTTGAAATTTTCTTTCAAAAATTTTTTAGTCTTTCCAATCACCTCGATTAGCGACTTAAATATATTACCACAACCAAAAACATTTGTCAAGCATTTTTTCAAAATTTCTCAGAAAAATTTTTTCGCGGGACGTTTAGATCCCGCGAAACTTTATAATAAACGCATTTACGGCGTTCCGAATGTTCGGTTCGGAGAGTTTCGGCGTCATGGGGAAGTCCGCCGAAACAGCCGCAGATACGGTTTACGCTAATAATTTTCCCGCGTCCGAAAAAATTATTACCGAAAAAATTTTCCTTAAATTTTGAAATAATTCATCGGATCGACGTACTGTCCATCATCGCTGACTTCAAAATGCAGATGATTTCCGAATGCGTAGCCCGTATGTCCCGAATAGCCTATCAGGTCGCCCGCCTTGACTTCGTCGCCGTCGCTTACAAGAGTTTGGCTGAGATGAGCGTACACCGTGCCGATCTCTTCGTCGTGGCTTATCCTCACGCATATGCCGTAGCCTGTGTTTTCGTAGCCCGCGCTTTCGACCGTTCCGTCTGCGGCGGCATAAATCTCCGTTCCCTCGGTAACACCGAAGTCGATACCTTTATGTATGCCGTCAGTTCCCTCGGTGCCGAACACTCCGGTGATCTGCGCTTCCTGCGGACAAGGCTTTACCAGAACCGCAGCACTTTCCGTGCTTCCCGCCGGATACACATGTTTGTCATAGACCGCGTGCCATTCATTTGCCGCTTCCTCCGACTGCCGCCGAAGCTCGGCTTCTTCTTTTTTCAGACGCTCTTCTTCCTCTCGAAGCTGACGCTCTTCTTCCTCTCGAAGCTGTTGAAGCTTGCTTTCTTCTTCCTCCTGCAAACGGAGTTCCTGTTTGGCAAGCCTACTGTCGTACAAAGAGAGCCAAAACTCGGTATCGCCCTGCTTCTGCCTCAGCTGCTCTCCGTCCGCCATATCGCTTACCTGACTAAACGCACTGAAAGATGTTCCGCGGAACTCGCTGCCGTCGCTTTCCTCGTACCAAGGCGTCTTTTCATATAGGTCAGCCGTCTCAAGCAGCCGCACGGTATTGGCGTTGTCTCCGAGAAATCTTGCCTCGCTGGACATATAGGTATAAGCCCCGTTGCTCACGCTTGCCCTGCAATGCAAAAAGCTTATCGGGAAGTCAACGTCCTTGTACGCTTCGGAAATAGACATACTTGCCTGAACAGCGTATCCCGTATAGCCGTCTCCCGCCGTTCTGCCCAGCGGTTCGCCCTTGACTATCTTGTCGCCCGCTTTCAGTTCGACTTCTTTCATATCGCCGTATGTCACCGCGCCGTACTCGGTGTCGAGAACAACACAGGTCTCATCAACCCAAAGCACCTCGCCGTCCGCGGGAGAAGCGACCGTTCTGTCGCCGCAGTGTATACGAAACGTTGCCGTTACAACGCCGTCATCATCAATGATAAAATTCTCCGCGCCCATGCCGCTAATGCCGCCGGTTCTGTCTATCGGTATCAGCCAGACGTTTTTAGAATTGTATTCGTCAGCTTCGAGACTGCCTATCACAATGAGCGGCTCTCTTGCTGAAAGCATGATACTCCTGCCAAAAAATTCAGGTATCCCGTTATAGTTATACTCAAATGCTTCTGTATTTTCCGCACTGCCGCCGACATTTTCACCGTCTGCGCTATTGTTTTCGTTATCCGAATTATCTGTATCCGCTTCGTCAGCCGCGGACACATTTGACGAAGTACTTTCCGCAGACGTATCCTCGCGTCCGCCGTCCACAGCGTCGGTACCCGCCATAGTGCAGGACGCAAGCATTACCACTGCCGCCGCCACGGCAGCAAGCTTGCCCTGTTTTTTATAGTTAAGCACATTTTTCACCCTTTCCTTTATTCCCGTTTCTCCGAAGCCGACCACAGCCGCGCCTCCAAAGCCTTTCACGGAAACCCTCAGCAGAGCCTCCGCGTAAAGTATCCTGCCGCTCTCGCCGCATTCTTTCAGCACCGCCTCATCGCAGGACATCTCCATATCTCTCGTCATCAGCGCAAACGCCGCCCATATCAGCGGGTTGAACCAGTGCAGGGAAAGTCCCGCAAAAGCCAGCAGCTTGAACAGATAGTCCCTCCTGCGGATATGTACCCTTTCGTGCATAACTATAAGTCTGCGCTCGTCTTCGGGTATGCCGCAGGGGATATAAATTTTCGGACGCAGAAGTCCCGCCGCAAACGCGGTGGAAATCCTGTCGCTTTCGTAAATGCCCTTTTCCGTTCTGACTGCGGTTTTAACCCGTGCCGCCAGCCGCGCTGCCGAAACTATTCCGTACAGAGCCATAGCCCCAACTCCGCAGAGCCATACTATAGTAAATATTGTTCGGCTGTCCATGCTGTTTTCCGCTGCGGACTGTTCCGCCTCGTCGTCCTGTACATCTTGTATAGTTTGAAAATTCTGTACATTTTGTATATCGTTTTGAGCGGACATATCGCTGTCCGACCGAACGCTTTCGGTGTCCACGATATACTCCTCCGAAGCGTACGGCTGAAACATCTCCGACGGTTCGGAGGGAACATAGCCGCCGTCCGTTACGGGTGCAGCTTCGGAAATATTAACGGCAGGATTTTCCGCAACGCCGTCAGTCTCCCCGTTCTCAGCAGTCCAAGCAGTTCCCGAAAAATTCAGAACATTGAAAACGCTTACAGAGCTTTCCGCCGCAAACGGACACAGACACCGAAAGAAAACCACTGCCCACATTATGTACGACCACCGCTTGGGCGCTTTTTTCAGTATGAGCCTTGCCGCGGCGACCACCAGTACGGCAATTCCCGCGGTAAAGCTTGCGCCCGAAAGCAAACCGAAAAGATCAAAATTTCCCGCCATAAGCTCACTGTCCTTTCGCCTTGTCGATCATTTTTTTCAGCTCCTCCGCTTCCTCGTCGGAGATCCTTTTGCCGTCCAGAAAAGCGGCGATAAACGCGGGAAGCGAGCCCCCGAAATATTTTTCCGCGACCGCTTCGCCCTCGTACTTCGCCACCTGCTCCCGCTTGATGACCGCGGACACGGTTGCGTTCTCGTTTTTCACAAAGCCTCTTTCCGAAAGCTTGCGTATCATATTATAGGTGGTGGATTTTTTCCAGCCAAGACGTTCAAGACAGATGACCGAAAGCTCCGTGGAGTTCACGGGTTCCTTATCCCACACAATATCAAGAAAGCGGTACTCCGCGTCAAAAAGCTTATATTCTTCCATTTCCATACTGTACAGTCCTTTCCTCGGAGGTTTGCTCCGATAAACCTCGGTTTAATGTTAGTTTATCACAACAAACCTCAGATGTCAATAAAAATACCGCACAAAATTTGCGCGGTATTTTTGGTTTGTTTTGACAAACCCATCAATTTGACATATTGAAAATGGTATAAGTCACCTTTCGGGACTTACCGAAGCAATTTTATTTTCTTGGCCGTCAGGCGCGGGATTTTCCTCAACTGGCTTTGCAAATTTATCGTTATATTCGGACGTGCCGATTTTTGTGTATTCTCCCGCAGTCCTTGAGTTGTGATAAAACAAAATAAAATTATTGCCGCGGCCGTTAAAAGTACTACGATTTTATAATTTATTTTTTATAAAATATTATTTCCTTTTACAAGATGAGTTTGCTGAAAAACAAATTCAAAATCAGTACGCAGCCGTGAAATTTTATTGTTAATTTCCGCCGTAATATTTTTATTCCGTCATCGGATGTAAACTCCTTAACGGCGGGAGAAATTGCACTATCGCGGGCTAAAAACAAAATTGCAAGAAGTGCCGCACAAATAATTTTTTTAATATACTTCTCGTTTTCATGCTGTCCCCTCAGTTCAAAAATAGCTCTGTGTTGCTTTATTGACATTTCTGTGATTTTATTTTAAAATAAAATTTTAATAATAGTAAACGCTTATATCGAATACGGATGTATAAATGCATATGCAGAAGTAAAAAATAAACGGCGGAAATTTTCAGATACAGAAAATTTCCGCCGTTTTATGTTATTTTATTTCATACAACTTAAAAAATCGTCCTAACGGATTTTTCAGAATATATGTATGATATTGATTTATTTCATTTTCTGATTGGTTCGCTCCGCATTTCCCCGAATATTTCATTAGGGATTGTCAATCTTCTTTCTGTGAATTGGTGCGGTAACTTTATTCTATCAGATTTTCGTATTTCTCTCAATCTTTTTTATTCTGTTGTTTCTATTGCAGCACTATAAAATAAATATATAAATTATTTTTAGTCTTGACAAATTATTTTATGTGTGGTATAATTATAAGACAATATTACTGTGCCGCTGTGGTGAAATCGGCAGACACGAGGGACTTAAAATCCCTTGGTAGAAATACCGTACCGGTTCAAGTCCGGTCAGCGGCACCAGCGGGGAGCCCCCGCGGGCAGAAAAGTTTCTGTAGAAATACGGAAACTTTTTTTGTCTTTTCCCGAAAAAATCCATTTCCCTATGCAAATACATTATCATCTCCGCAAAGCCCGTAAAATAGGCGTTTGCGGAGATGATTTTTTGTTTTTAGCCGCATTTGGTCATTGAATGGTCTTTATTTTAATAATTTTCTAATGACCACGAAGAAGTAAAATTTTTTCTTGTAACTTTATGTAACTTGCGGTATTATGCACTTTTCCCGTCATTGGAACAAGTTAGCGGAAGTGCCTCTGCTACTGCCTCCATTGCGGCAGCCTGCGCTGTCTGGAACGTGTGTAAATAGACCGATAAAGTTGTTGTCGGCGTGGAATGCCCTAAACAGCTTTGCACAGCCTTTACATCTACACCCGCATTGATGAGAAGCGAAGCATTTAAATGACGCATAGAGTGGTTTGATACGTACCGCATACCTGTTCTCTTGCAAAACTGCTTGAAGAAATATCCGGGTGCTGAACGGTCAAGGGTCAAGCCATTCCA
>JAAVHI010000094.1 GCA_014799785.1 Ruminococcus sp. | reverse complement strand
TCGGTATATTTTTCCCGAAGCCACCAGTCCAAAAAGAAAAAATCCCCGAAATTCCAAAAAAGATTTTCAATAAATGCTGTAAAAAACAAATTCCAAAATCCGTTTACCCCTGCTTCATATGTACTGATTATTATGTAAGCCAGCAAGATCGGATACAAAATAAATTCCATTAATCTGAGCGGCTTGATCTGTTTTTTCGTAAGCTTTTCAAGCGGCGTGTTTATCCCTTTTGGCAGCATCACGGAAAATCCGATCGGCTCAAGCAGCCAGATAAAAGCGACCGTTCCGTTAAAGGCAATGCATATAATAACTCCGTCCAATATAGTTCTTAACCAATTCATAATAATTCTCCTTTTATGATATATAAATTTTAACTGAAATAATTACGACATAAAATCAACAATTTCCTTTTAGGACTGCAGATCATAACAACCGTTTTACCGCACTTGTTTCAAAGCTTATGAAGCAGAGTATGCCGCTGTTGGAATATACACCGCCGACATTATCAGCCGTTCCGTCAAAACAAAGGATAAATTTTTCTGCCTTTTTAAAAATTATTTTTCCGAATATAAAAGGAAATCACATTTTTCCCCGCCTGTTCCCAACGTCTGACTTCTTTCAAAGGTTATTCCGTCAAGATGACCGTAAGCATAAATATCAATATCGCAGAAAATACGAGTCAGCTCCCCGCAGCCCTCGGCATTGCAGTATTTTACATAGGGACAGGCTGTAACGTCCATTTGATAGCGTTTGGAATCTGCTCTGTGAATAACGTGTTTAAAGCCCGCGTCAGAACCAAATCCCGACTTGCAGCCTGCCGCAAAGCCCTTGAGAAAAATTGCCTTTCCAAGGGGAAGCTTCACCACGTTTTTAAATAATTTTACTGTTTTTTCTGCGGCGGCAATTTCGCCCTTTTCCATGATCTCCATAGCAATGTCGCTGTGATTTTCAAGAAGCGATTTGTAAACTGCAATATGCGGGAAAATAAGATTTGTGTGCATTTGCTCCTTTGGCGGGATATTTTTGTAGCGGGAAAGAATTTCACTTAACTTTTCACTTGCAGAATTCCATATTATTTCCGTTTCGGTATCTCCAAGAATATCAGCAGCCGTTTTTTTGAAAATTTTCATTTTTTTGCTTTCATCAAGTATTTTGATATGATCCTGCATAACGATTGAACCTCCTATGAATATACATCACTTTTTCTATAGCCTCGGCGCGGGAACAGCTTTGCTCAAAAAAATCTTCAAATGCCAAAGCTGAAAATAAATTGCATAAGTGTCCATAATTTTTATTGTCGCAGTATTCGGAATTTTCACTGATATAACAGCTTATTTTATCTATGACAAAATGCTTTCCTCGGTCTCGTCAAAACCGTCATAGGACACGCAAACCCCTCGGAAATCAGATTCTAAAAGCGGAATGAACGCTTCAAAATTTGCTTTCCAATGACAGCAAGTCCCGGGCAGGAGAATTGTCACGGGTTTGTCTGTTTTTCCGAATTCATAGAATTTCATCTTATTCGTCCCGCTTATATTTTAATAAGTTAGTTTTAGCTAACTTATTATCTCGGCAAAAGCTATTGCTAATATTAGCAATAGCTAACTAATAAAATTATACACCCATAGAAAAATATTGTCAATGGACTGCAAATTTGTTTACATATATTTCATAAAAATAAAAACCATGCGCTGTAAAACGCATGGCTTTTATGCAGAATAAATTATCCTAAAACCCAACCCTGACTTTCGATCCGGAGCTTTACCATATGTGTTCTTGGAAAAGGCTTAAAAGATCCGGCCGCCGGTCAAAAATCAAAAGCAGGACAAGCAAGCCCGCAGGCGTTGCAAGTACGTTCGCCTTATCCGGAAGCTGATGTGCAGGATAGTTCTCTGTTGCCGCAATTGACTCGTACACGATTTTTCTTGCCTTGCCGCTGCCGTCCATAAACCCCATAGGCAGGGTTACAATAGCCGCATTGCACGGGAGCGGAATTTGACTGTACCCTGAATACCGCCAAATGTGACACTGTTAGAGCATTCCCTCGATGATTTCCTTTGCGCGGGAATTGTCGGAGCAGACAGCCATGGCCACCCAGTTATCCTTTGTAATAATAAACGCGTCCTCAAGCTTATACATTTCGTCAGGAGTGTAGTCGGAATAAAGCTCGATCTGGCTGTCCAGACGCTTCTGAACGGCTTCCGCGCCGGCTTTGGCGGCTTCCGCATCTGTGAATTTAAACACCGCAAGCTCGTCGGGATAAGCACCGCTTCCGCATATCAGCACAGACATATCCGTTACCGCGGAAACGTCCACGTCATAGAAAGCCCCTATATTGTCGGCGTTTTTTTCCACAGCCGAGGGAATCTCTATTTCGGCGGTTACTGCCGCTGTTATATCCGCGGCGGACGCGTCCGAAACGGGAGCTGCGGGTGCATCGCTTTCCGAAGCGTCCGCAGAGGTGGTATCAACGGTAGCGTTAACGGGTGCTGAAGGCTGCTCGTCTGAGCAGGAAGCAAGCAGCAGTACCGAGAGAACTGCCGCAATGGCGATAGATTTTTTCATAGCTGATCTTCCTTTCATTCGGTTGAGTTTGTTGAGTTTGATGTGATAAGCGTTATTTGTTAAGCTGTCCCAAGGCGGCAGTGTAACGTCAGGATAATTCTTCCTCTTCGTCGATCTCGTCGGCATCTTCAAGCCCCTCCGCGTCGGGGTCTTCCTCCGCTTCGGAATCCTCCTCCGGTTCAAATATTATTACGCTTTCCGCGGTGACTTCTGTTTCCGCGGACGAAGCAGTGCCTGCGGGAACGAATACGGTTACCGCCGCAGATACGGCAGGCTCGGTCTCGGCGGGAAGAACGAAGTCTATATCGTAGTACCCGATAAGCGCATTCTGGAATGCTCCGAGTATCACGGGATAGGCGTGTATTTTAAGGTGCAGACCATCATGCTCCGCATAGCGCGAGCCGAGGTATCCCGTCTCGTCCTCCAGAAGCGAGCACACGTCCGCAAAAGCCACGGATTTATCCTCGGCGACCTGCTTTACAAACTCGTTATAGGCAATGATCGCTTCGAGCTGTTCGGGCTTTTCCGCCTCGTGCTTCTGCGTAACGGGAGGTACCGAAGCTATTGCTATCTTTGCGTTTGGACAGGTGCTTGCGATCATATCTATGAAATCGCCCAGCTCCGCGGCCATCTGCTGTCCCTCTACGTAAGCGATGCCGTTTGTACCCAGCAAAATGCAGATATATTCGGGGTCAATGCTCCGCGCCTTGTCGAACACGGACACATTGTCTATTCTGGTCTCAGCCGCCAGCACAGGGGTAATGCCCGCCTTTGCAAAGACGTTTTCGGGCGACAGGAACTCGTAGTTGATAAATCCTACCGAAAGGGAGTCACCTATAAAAAGCGTTTTTCCGAAAAAAGCGGGGGAATACACGCCGATCTCGGGCTCCGGTTCGGGTTCCGTAACGTCAGCCTCCTCGGATATGACGGTAGTCTCCGCCGTTGTAGTAACGGTGGTTTGCTCGGTTTCTGTCTCGGAGGCGTTTATTATGTGGGGCGGATTTGTTTCCTGCGGGTCGTCCGCGGTCGCTCTTCCGCCGAAAAGATATATGCAAAGCAGAACAGCCGCCGCTGCCGACAAAAGGACAAGCGCGGCGTTTACAGCCATATCGGCGATCGAAATTCTTTTCGACATAAAAAAACCTTTCCTGAATATGTTTTGACTGCCATACTTTTGCTCGGTTCGGCAAAAGCCTTGACGTAATCATACTTTTTTATTATACTACAGAAACCCGCATTTTTCAAGCGCATTTTTCATTTTCCAATAAAAAACGATATATTTTTTTACATTAATGGGAAAATGTGAAATTATTGCAATAAAAAATGTATAATTATTGTATTTGGCTGACGTAAAAAATGTGGTACAGTATTCCTATAACCACGACTTAATGTCCCCCGCCTAAAAGGCGGGGGAGCAAACGGTCTTTCAGTGGGGGATACCCCCCACTGAAAGACCTAAGGGGCTAACGCCCCCAAGTCGCTTGTTAAATAACGGGGCGATGCCCCTTATTGAAACGCTTTGAATTTGGAGGATAGAAATGAAAAGGTTTTTGTCTTTTGCAATATCCGCCGCGCTTGCGGTACAGCTTTGCGGCTGTTCTGGTACGGGTCAGACCGTTCCCGACGAAAGCTCTCAGGCTGATCTTTCGGAGACGGCTTCCGCTTCTTCGGAGGCTCCCGGCGCAGCGGAGGATACCGCGGAGGAGGCTGTCCCTCCCATGGATACCTCGCCGCTGACCCTTACGCTGTTTATAAACGACACGGAGAGCGGAGTTTCTTTTGACAACGAAGCCGCGGAGGAGATCAGGCTGCGGACGGGTATCACTCTGGAAATAACCGTCGCCGAGAACGAAAGCTCTCTGGACGAGCTGATCGCCTCGGGAAATGTCCCCGACCTGCTCTACGCGGGAACGGATACCGACAAGCATATCGAAAGCGGTCTGCTGATACCCCTTGACGAACTTACGGAAAAGTACGGCGGGAACTTTTCCGCGCTGTACGGAAATAAGCTTGACAGGCTCAGAGCCGCCGACGGAAAGCTTTACACCTTTGGCACGGGAGGCTCGTCACCCGCGCGGTTTACTGCCGACGGAACGTTTCAGGTGCGGTATTCCGTTCTGGAGGAGCTTGGCTACCCCGAAATAAAAACCATTGAACAGCTTGGGGACTGTCTCAGACAGTACAAGGAGCTCCACCCCCAGTCAACTGGACTGCTTCTTGGCGGCGCGCCCATACAGCAGTGGACTGACACCGTAAGCGCGCGCGTGAACTATGTTCTTGGCTGTCCCGACGACGGTGAATTTCTGGTGGACGAAAGCACGGGCGAGGCTGTTTACAAGTGGACAGACCCCCGCGTAAAGGAGTACGTTCGGTGGCTGAACGGACTTTGGAACGACGGCGTGCTGGACGAGATGTCCTTTTCGCTCAGGCATGACGGTTATATTGACCGTCTTATAAACGGCAGCGCGGCTGCTGCTGCAGACCGTCATGAGGACTACGCCGCCGCCGAGGACGCGCTTGTTTCCGCGGGAAACGGCAGCCGCGCGTACTGCCCCGTTCCCGCCGCCTTTGACGAGAATACCAAGGTAATGTTTCTTGCGGATTATGGATATGTTCCCGCGGCAGGGATAGGCATAACAACGTCCTGTGCCGAACCCGAAAGGGCGTTCCGCTTTCTGGACTGGTGGTGCGGAGACGAAGCACAGCTGCTTGTGAATTTCGGCGCAAACGGCGAGTACGATCCCGAAGCGGACGGAGCGTATTTTGCCGAGCCGTTCCCGATGCGCAGCGTGGCCGAAAAAACTGCCGACGGGAAGCTTTATTCATACGCCGCCGAGAAATATGCTTCGGACTTTACCGAAAGCGAAAAAGCCGCGGCTGAGGCTTACGGGATAACCCTTTTTGCCGACCTGTTCCCGCAGGAAAACGAGCTGCCCTCCGTAAACAGGACTCTGATAAGCGACATGGAAATACCCGCAATGAGCGAAGCGGCGATACTGCTGGAGACCCTTGAGACCTATATTAAAACGGAAGTCCCGAACGCAATAAAGGCTTCTCCCGACGATTTCGACGGCAAGTGGGACGAGATCACGGACTGGTGCAAAAGCAACGGTTCCGACCGTCTCGGAGAGCTGATGACTAAGCTTGTGCGTGATGATATTAGCTCGGAGCAATGATCTGTAAAGACGTCTGTCAGCCGGCAAAGCTTATTAATATTTACTTTGGATCTGCACAGAAGAATTGCCCTCAAACAGCTTGCTTGGCTGTTTGAGGGCTGAATATTTTTATTGGAAATCATTTTTCTCTATCTTTTCCACCGAGTACCCAAGACCGACGACTGTCTGGCGAATGGTAAATTCCGAAACGTCAGCGTTTGAATATATTTCCGCTGTCCCGTTTTTAAAGTCCGCCTTGGCATACAGACCGTCCTTTCGGCTGAAAGTATTTTCAATTTTCGCGGCACAGTTTTTACAGGACATACCTCCGACCTTAACGGTATATTTATATTTGTATTCGGAAATATCCGCTTTTGTTTCGGGAGCTTTTTCGTCGTCTCCTCCCGTGCCGCAGCAACCATGAGCAAGCTTTTTCATATAGCTTTTTATTGAAAATATGCACACTAATATAATCAGAATTATTATAATTGCAGTTGCCATTTTTTATCCTTTCAATATGTGTTCCGCAAGCTTGTTTACTGTTTTTTCGGAGGTGTGGACAACAATCTTTACCGCGTCGCTGTCCGCAGTTTCAGCTTCAAGACCGAGGGTGTTTTCAAGGAATTCCTTTATGATAACGCAGCTTGTGTAAATTGAATTCGCCGCCTTTATCCCGCTTTCGGTAAGGTTTATCTGTCCGTAATGCTCCTTTTTGATGTACCCGCTTTCGCACAGCTTTGCCGCCATTGCCGCGGTGCTTGCCTTGCTTACGCCAACGATTTTTGCGACCTCCGAGGATTTTGCCCCGCCGCCGCTTTGGCACAGCTTGTAAATTGCGAAAAGATATTTTTTCTGCGAATATGAAAGCTCAGTCATTTTTTACCTCACCATGACAAGCACAGCCGTTCGGACAGCAGGAACAATTCCCGCCGCATGAGGATTTCCCCGATTTTTTATCCTTGTAAAGCTTTCTTGCGGCAAGGAACAATACCGCCGCAACAATCAAACCGACAATTACCGTTGCCATAAAAATCACTCCTGTTAAAAAATATAGATTAGAGAATAGAGGATAGAATATTTATTCTACCCTCTTAAACCTCTTTTGCCGTTGAAGGCAAAATGTTACTTTACTATCATAACGCCAATGCCCGTGACCACGCCTATGAGCGCGGCAAAAAGCGTTCCCGGGAAAAGCATACCCTTGACATGAAACCATTTTTGAGCATACTCCTTATCCATATGCTCCGTACCGGGCAGACGGAACATCTTTAAATGTGCAAACAGCACCCAATCAAGGAAAAATGTGTCCCATGCACCCACCGAAACAAACAGGATAAGTCCGAAAACAACGCCGTCCCAAAAGGTTTCCGCGCCTGCCGTCAGGATCGCAGAAAAAATAATTATGCCAATGGATTTTAAAGCAATAGTTCTTTTGCTTAGGGGCGCAGTTTCTATTCTTTGATGTGTTTTAAAATATTCCTCCTGAATTTCAGGCGGATAATCATGTATCAACGCCTCGGGGTGCTTGATCGCAGGCAGAATTACCATTGCCGTAAATAACGCAATAAAAACAATTGCTTCAATAATAACAATACTCCATATCATTTTACAGTTAGTTTTTCACCCGAATATTTCTTGTAAGCCTTGTGCTTTCCTTGTAAGGTCTTGCAAGCATATAGATGATAAATGCAAGAACCGCAAGTGCAAAGATGAGTCCCACAACGTTTACAGAGCCTGTGAAAAGAAGTCCGAACTGATATACCATAAGCGATACCGCATATGCAAAGCCGCACTGGTATGCAATTGCGAAAGCAGTCCACTTTGCGTTGTTCATTTCACGCTTGATTGCTCCCATTGCCGCGAAGCAAGGCGCACACAAAAGGTTGAACGCAAGGAAGCTGTAGCCTGCAAGAGAAGTCATTGCAACGAAGTCCAGTACGCCGAATACGCCGACAACCTCTTCCTTTGCAACAAGTCCCATGATAGTTGCAACTGCCGCTGTTGGGTCGCCGAAACCGAGAGGCGCGAAAATCCAGCATACGCCCTCGCCTATCTTGCCGAGAACAGAGTCCGCAAGCTCAAGCTCTGTGCTGAAGCCGAATGAACCGTCTGCCCAGCCGAAGGTGCTTCCCGCCCAGATGATAACGGAGGAAAGCAGAATGATAGTACCTGCCTTTTTAATGAACGACCAGCCGCGCTCCCACATTGAACGCATTACGTTGCCGAATGTGGGGAGGTGGTATGCGGGAAGCTCCATTACAAAGGGAGCAGGGTCGCCCGCAAACATTTTGGTTTTCTTAAGCATAATTCCCGAAACAACTATTGCCGCAATTCCAAGGAAGTACGCCGAGGGAGCTACCCACCATGCGCCGCCGAACAGAGCTGCTGCAATAAGCGCAATAATAGGAAGCTTTGCGCCGCAGGGAATAAATGTTGTTGTCATAATTGTCATACGTCTGTCGCGCTCGTTTTCAATAGTACGGCTTGCCATAATTCCGGGAACGCCGCAGCCTGTACCGATAAGCATGGGGATAAAGGATTTTCCAGAAAGACCGAAGCGGCGGAAAATTCTGTCCATTACAAAAGCAATTCTTGCCATGTAACCGCAGGCTTCAAGGAATGCAAGGAATATGAACAGTACAAGCATCTGAGGAACAAATCCCAGTACCGCGCCAACGCCGCCTATGATACCGTCAAGGATAAGGCTTGAAAGCCACTCCGCGCAGCCTATCTTTTCAAATCCTGCCTCAACAACTACGGGGACGCCTACTATCCAAACGCCGTAATTTGCGGGATCGATTTCTTCTTCCATTGTCTCAACGGCAGCGTCAACAGTCTCGGAAATGTCAAAGCCCTGCTCCGCAAGCTCGTCGCCGTATGAACCGTATGCCTCGTCAAAGTCGCCGAAGCTGCCGTCTTCCATTGCGCCGAGAACGTCCTCTGCCCCGATTACTTCCGCGTCAACAGCAGCCTGAACGGTTGCAATAACGTCGTCCGTAAAAATGTTTTCGGCAGCAAAATCGTCCTGCGCTTCCTCGTATGCGGAAGTGCCTATTCCAAGCAAATGCCAGCCGTCGCCGAACAAGCCGTCGTTTGCCCAGTCTGTAAGAATTGTACCGACAGTTGTTACAGAAACATAGTAAACAACTATCATAATTACTGCAAAAATAGGCAGGGCAAGAATACGATTTGTAACGATTTTATCTATCTTATCCGAAATTGTCATTCCGCCTTTGTTTTTCTTTTTAAGGCAATTTTTGATTACGCCCGCTATGTAAATGTAACGCTCGTTTGTGATAATGCTCTCGCTGTCGTCGTCCATTTCCTTTTCTGCGGCGGCAATGTCCTGCTCAATATGAGATTTTTTGTCTGCGGGAATATTCAGCATTTCAAGAACCTTTTCGTCCCGCTCAAATATTTTTATTGCGTACCACCTCTGCTGTTCCTCGGGAATGTCATGCAGGACAGCTTCCTCGATATGTGCAACAGCGTGTTCAACACAGCCGCAGAATTCATGTCTGGGGACGGATTTTTCACCCGATCTTGCGGCTTCTATCGCCGCTGTGGAAGCCTCGTTTATTCCCGTGCCTTTAAGGGCGGAAATTTCCACCACCTTACAGCCAAGCTCCGAAGCAAGCTGCTCCGTGTTGATAGTGTCGCCGTTTTTGCGGACAACGTCCATCATGTTTACAGCACACACAACGGGAATTCCCAATTCAACAAGCTGTGTGGTAAGGTACAGATTTCTTTCAAGGTTTGTACCGTCGATAATGTTAAGGATAGCGTCGGGACGTTCACCGATAAGATAGTTTCTTGCAACGACCTCCTCCAAGGTGTAGGGAGAAAGGGAGTAAATTCCCGGCAGGTCTGTGATTATGACGTCCTTGTGACCTTTGAGACGTCCCTCTTTTTTCTCAACTGTAACGCCGGGCCAGTTTCCAACAAACTGATTTGAACCGGTCAGCGCGTTAAAAAGCGTGGTTTTGCCTGCGTTCGGATTTCCCGCAAGCGCAATCTTGATTTCCATATCAGCATTATTCCTTTCATGAATTTGTAGGGGACGTGTTGCACGTCCAGCCTTATAGTTAGATTTATCTAACTTTATTAGTTATCGCTAACTATGCTTCAAAAAAATTAACCGACTTCGATCATTTCAGCGTCGGCTTTTCTAAGTGAAAGCTCATATCCGCGGACGGTAATTTCAATGGGGTCTCCAAGCGGCGCAACCTTGCGGACATAAATTTCAGTACCCTTTGTGATACCCATATCCATAATTCTCCGCTTTATCGCTCCCTCGCCGCAAAGCTTTTTCACGGTGACAGTATCGCCTATTTTCGCATTTTTCAATGTGGACATAAAATCAACTCCTTAGACCATTATTTTCTGCGCCATTTCTTTGGAAACGGCAACTCTCGAATCCTTGACGTTCACGATAACGTTCCCGCTTATTTCGCTTATGACCGTTACCGCAGAGCCTGCTACAAAGCCCAGATTTTCAAGAAATTTTCTTGTGTCGGGATTTCCGCCGACTTTTTTGATTATGTTTTCCTCACCTGTGTTTGCAAGTGTAAGCGGCATCATATATACACTCCTTTTAAAGTTAGACAAAGCTAACATATTGGTAATTATTTTAGTTAGCTTTCACTAACCATATATTATATTACTACATGTTTCAGAGAATGTCAAGGGGTTTTTATAACCTTTTCCATTTTCGTTTAATATGTACAGATTTATAAGTTAGCTTTGGATAACTTTACGGTAAATTTGTACAAACACCTGCTCATATGCAGTACTGCTCCAGAACGCTTTTAAGCGCGCTTGCGCTGGAGCTGTGTATCCTTGCCACGGGAATATCGTATTTTCGGGACTTCTGATTAACGCTGTTCACCATTTTGTGGGAACAGGTATTTGTGAAAACCACCATTAAATCGGGATTCCCCAGCTTATTTTCAAAATCCGAGGGCATTTGAGTGAACACCTTTGCCTTGCAGTTGTATGACTTGCAGATATCCTTGTACCTTGTCGCCATGCAGTCGTTTCCGCCTATTACTACTACGCTCATTTTTTCATCTCCTTTCAATTTTTAGTTATCATATGCTAACCAAAATCAGTATACCATATAAAGCTTGTGTTAGTCAAGCATAACTTTTTACTGTCCTATAAATCCGAAATCGGCAAACCGTTCCGCAATTTTTATTCCGGAAAGCAAACTTTTTTCGCCGCCCATTATAATAATTACCGCGTTGCCGTTACTATTTTCGGGCTCTGCAAGATGTCCGACAAAGCCGTCCCTTTTAAAATTAAAATCCGTATATTTCAAGAACCTCACCTCAATTTTTCATATCATGACGGCAAGCTTTGCAAGCAATGCCGCTGTTGGAATATACACCGCTGACATTATCAACCGTTCAGTCAAAACAAAGGGCAATTTTTTTACATGAGATATGTTCTCTGTGCCTTTTATTACCCAGAATTTGCTGAACCTTACCCATATTTCGTCCACCACAATACCGTCGTACCAGTTCATAACTTCAAGAAAAATTATTGCATGAATAAAAGCCGTTTTAAAGTCGGAAATATTGCTCCATAACCCGATAAATATTATCGGAAGCACTGCGATACCTATAACCAAAATTGTAAAAAATATTATCTTGCGACGCTTGGCTTCTTCCTTTGTTGTCAGCTTCATTTCAAAAACACACCGCTGAATTTCTTTCGGGTAAAAGAAAATTCCTCTGACCGGGTCGTTCAATACCAATGCTTTTATTGTAACTGTAAAAAATAGCAGATAAATAAGTATTTGCAAAAAGAATATCATAAAATTTTTCTCCTTTTTAAAAATTACTTTTCCGAATATAAAAGGTCGTCCACCCTGCAGAATATTTTCGCCATCTCGAAAATGCCGTATTTTGCAAAAAATTGCAGAAAATACACTCCCTCGTTATCATTGCAAATTCATTTTTATCCGTTTTCGGGTACTCGATTTTTCAGCCGTAACCGCAGGTACATTTAAATTTCAGCGGCATGGTACGCTTCAAAAACGGTATAAATATCGGATTTTCCGAAAGCCGCCGCATTTTCCCGACCATAGGCTCAAGATATTTATACATAGCCTTTTGAACTTTTTCTATAGCCTCGGCGCGGGAACAGCT
>JAAVHI010000093.1 GCA_014799785.1 Ruminococcus sp. | reverse complement strand
GCTGTCGCATTTCTCACCCCTTTCACCGTTCCGAACGAAAGGGATTTCGCCGCCTGCGGGCGGCGACCAAAGGGCTCCGCCCTCTGGACTTCTGCGAGCTGGGCTCAGCTCGACCAGCTTTTGTCGGCGGCTACGCCGCCTAAGTGTTGCCACACAGTACGTGGTGCGATAAATCAAAATTTACCGTCTAAAATCTATATTTTGGTTTTGACAAATCGGTCATAATGTGATATACTGTAATTTGAGATTTTTTTATCTGAAATGCGGTTTGTTCCGTGCCGTTAGCACAACAATTCGTTTAATCTTACATAAATTATACAAGGAGGATAATAAATGAACAAGCTCAACGGCGTACACCTGAGCCATAACAAGGGTACGAAAAACTGCGAGACAGTCGATTTTCCGCTGCCGAAAAGCGTGGTGATACCTATGTCTCAGCACATGGGCGCGCCCTGCGAATGTCTCGTTAAAAAGGGAGACGCGGTAACGGTGGGTCAGAAAATAGGCGACACTGACGCGTTTATGTCCGCGCCGATACACTCCCCCGTTTCGGGTACGGTTGCGGACGTTATAGATTTCCTGCTTGCAAGCGGAGCGGTCTGTAAGGCTGCCGTTATCGAATCGGACGGCTTGCAGACTGTCTGTCCCGACATAAAGCCTCCCGAGATAACCGACAAGCAGTCCTTTATCGCGGCGGTAAGGGAAAGCGGTCTTACCGGTCTCGGCGGAGCGGGCTTCCCCACCCACATAAAGCTTAACTACGACGCGGTGAAAACTCCCGTGGACACGCTTGTCATCAATGCCGCCGAGTGCGAGCCTTACATAACAAGCGATTTCCGCGAGATGATGGAGTCCCCTATGGACGTTATCGAGGGTATACTTTTGGTACAAAAATATTTAGGTATTCCTATTTGTAAACTCTGTATTGAGGACAACAAGCCCGAAGCAATCGCCCTTATGAAAAAGAAAACCGAAAATCTGAAATCCATTCAGGTAGTTACCCTGCCGTCCTCATATCCGCAGGGAGCGGAAAAGGTCATCGTCTACTCCGCTACGGGACGTATCGTCGCCGAGGGAGAGCTTCCCTCAAATCAGGGCGTTATGGTTATGAACGTTTCCACGGCGGCGCACATCTACCGCTACACGCGGGACGGTATGCCGCTTACTCAAAGACGGCTCACGATTGACGGCGACGCGGTCATGAAAAATGCGGGAAACTATTTTGTCCTCATCGGAACGCGTGTCTCGGAGCTTCTTGAACACTGTGGCGCGGAGGACGCGAAAAAAGTCCTTTACGGCGGCCCTATGATGGGTATGTGCCTTTACGATACCGACCAGCCTGTGCTGAAAACCAGCAACGCCGTACTTGCGTTCAGAGACGGCGAGCTGCCTAAGACAACAGCCTGCATACGCTGCGGAAGATGCGTGCGCACCTGTCCGCTGAACCTTATGCCCGTGCTGATAGAGAACGCCTACAAAGCCGAGGACGTTGAGGAGCTGAAGCGTTTGAAAGTAATGCTGTGCATGAACTGCGGCTGCTGTTCATACGCCTGTCCCGCGCACCGTCCTCTTGCCGAAATAAATCAGCTTGCAAAGGCAATGATACCACGTAAATAGCGGGGAGCCTCCGCCGGTAAGGTCACCCCTAAAGTGACTGTATTAAAATTTTTAAGTTTGCAATGCCCCCTCAAGGGGGCGGGTACGAAAATCGTATAATTGACATTTATATTTTTCGTACACTAATTTCTGACAAAGGACTTGATTTGATTTGAAAGGATTATTTGTATCGCCGTCCCCGCACAGGGCGGCGGATATGTCAACATCGAGAATAATGCTGCTGGTGATAATCGCGCTTTTCCCCGCGGCAATGGCGGGCTGCGTTTTCTTCGGACCGAGAGCGGCAGCCGTGCTTGCGGTATGTATCGCAGCCTGCATTATATTCGAGGCTCTCTGCCGTATCATTATGAAAAAGGATCAGACCGTGGGCGACCTTTCCGCGGTGGTAACGGGACTTCTTCTGGGCATGAACCTGCCTGCTACAGTACCGTTTTATGTTGCGGTGATCGGAAGCTTTGTTGCAATTGTCATTGCTAAACAGCTTTTCGGCGGTATCGGCCAGAACTTCGCAAATCCTGCCATAGCCGCAAGAATAGTGCTTATGCTTTCCTTTACATCACAGATGTCGGGGTGGGTAAAGCCCTACTGGTACAGCGACGCGGTGGACGCTGAAACAAGCGCTACTCCCCTTGCGGCGGAATGGTTTACCTACACCGAAAACGGAGCTGCCTACAAGATGGCTCCCTTTACTCTTTCGGAAATGTTCTGGGGCGAAACGGGCGGCTGTATCGGCGAGACCTGCGCCGCACTGCTTATTCTCGGCGGACTTTTCCTTATCGTCACAAAGGTGATCTCTGCTGCAACGCCTATTGCTTTCATAGGCTCGTTTGCGCTGCTGACCCTGCTCTACACGGGCAGCACGGTCGAGACCGTATACGGCGTGCTTGCGGGCGGACTTCTCATAGGCGCGTTCTTTATGGCTACCGACTATGCAACCACTCCTCTTACAACAAAGGGCAAGATTATCTTCGGCATAGGCTGCGGCTTGATAACCTTTATAATCCGAAGCTTCGGAAGCTATCCCGAGGGAGTTTCATTCTCCATACTGCTTATGAACCTGCTCACGCCCTACATCGACAAGCTGACAAAAGCGTCTCCTTTCGGAGCAAAGAAAGCAAGCTGAGATTAAACAAGCTTAGCTTGCTGGCAGATATTATTTTAAGGACAATTGTCAATCTTCCGAAAGCAATGTTTTGTACTATCGGCTGATGAAAGGAGTTACATAAATGTTTAATGAAAAAATAAAGCCGCCTCTTGTGCTGACCTTGATATGCCTTATCGCCTGCGGACTTCTTGTGGCGGCATACGAGGCTACATACACCGACACAACAGGCGTTATCACCGACAAGCTTACCGCGGGACTTACCGAGCTGTACGGCTCTGCGGAGGGCTTTGAAATGCTTAAAAACGACGACGGAACGGTGCTGACCTACGAAGGCGTTACTTCTGTTCTCTGGGACGGAGAAAACACCGCATTTGAAATTACCGCGGACGGCTACTCCACAGGCGGACTGCACGTTCTTGTGGGCGTCGGTTCAAACGGCGCGGTCAGCGGGGTTTCCATAATGACCATCGGCGAGACCCCCGGTCTGGGTACAAAGGTGCAGGATCCCGGCTTCCTGAATCAGTTCAGGGGCGTTCGGTACTCCGACACCGTGACCGAGGAAGCCGCTCCCGTAAAAGCAAAGGCGGTTTGGGGAACAAAGTCGCAGATAAGAAATCTGGATATAGAAAGACAGCTTGAAGGAAATTCCGCAAGCGGCTTTACCCTTGATGCGGTAACGGGCGCGTCCTATTCCTCAAACGGAATGTACACTGCCGTAAGAACTGCGCTTTCCGCATACGAGAATATGGATATGGACGCATATTTTGCTCCTACGCTCGGACACAAGGAAAATCCGGTCTTCCTCACAGGCGCTGAGGAAACAGTTACTGAGGAAACGAAAGGAGCTGACGAGTAATGGCTGAAAAGAAAAGCGGTCTTTACGAGCTGACAAAGGGTATCATCAGGGAAAACCCCACCCTTGTTACCCTGCTGGGAATGTGTCCCACACTGGCGGTAACGACTATGGCTTCAAACGGCATAGGCATGGGTCTTGCAACAACCTTTGTACTGGTATGCTCCAACGCGGCTATCTCGCTGCTGAAAAACGTTATACCCAAAGCCGTGCGTCTGCCCTGCTTTATCGTGGTTATCGCAAGCTTTGTTACGCTTATCGAATTTATTTTAAAGGGATACATTCCTGCCCTCTATGACAGTCTGGGACTGTTCCTGTCCCTCATAACCGTAAACTGTATCATTCTGGGACGCGCCGAGGCGTTCGCTTCAAAGAACGGCGTTTTCCGTTCCATACTTGACGGTCTGGGCATGGGACTTGGCTTTACCCTTTCCCTGTTCACAATGGGTTCTATCCGCGAAATTATCGGTACGGGTCAGTGGATGGGCTTCGATCTGCACCTGCCCGTTACCATGACAATGTTCATAATGCCCGCGGGGGGCTTCTTTACGCTGGGCGTGGTAATTGCAATTGTCAACAAGATAACAAAGAAAAAGCCGCCGCAGGAAATTGGCTGTGCAAACTGTCCCAACGCGGCAAGCTGTCCCACCTTTAACAAGGGAAATTCCGATAAAAAGGAGGCTGCCGCACAATGAAAAGCTTGCTTGTAATTCTTTTAAGCGCAATATTTGTTGACAACTTTGTACTGTCCAAATTCATGGGTATCTGTCCGTTTCTTGGAGTATCCAAAAAGCTTGACAGCGCGGCGGGCATGGGAGTTGCCGTTACCTTTGTAATGGTCTGCGCAACGCTGTGTACATATCCGATCTATATGTTCATACTTGTTCCCATGGGACTTGAGTACCTTAAAACTATCGCGTTTATACTGATAATCGCGCTGTTCGTTCAGCTTGTGGAAATGATACTCAAAAAGAAAGTCCCCTCGCTGTACAGCGCACTTGGAGTTTTCCTGCCGCTTATAACCACAAACTGCGCGGTGCTGGGTGTTACCATTCTCAATATCGACAACAGCTACAATCTTATTCAGTCCGTTGTAAACTCTCTCGGAGCAGGACTTGGCTTCACGCTTGCACTGCTTATATTCAGCGGAGTGCGTTCCCGCGTAAACGCCGCGGACGTTCCCGAGACCTTTAAGGGAGTTCCCGCAACGCTTATTGCGGCTTCCATAGTATCGGTAAGCTTTATGGGATTTTCGGGAATGTTCGGCTAAGCGGGCGGGGAGCCCCCGCCCCCACAAATAAATTGCAAAGGGTGATTAAAAAATGTCAACATATATTCTGCCCATGCTTGTTTTCGGAGCTATCGGTCTGGCGGCGGGAGTTCTGCTTACCGTCTGCTCGAAGATCTTCGAGGTGAAAACCGACGAGAGGATCGAAGCGGTGAACGAGATACTGCCGCAGGTAAACTGCGGCTCATGCGGATTTTCGGGCTGCGCGGACTACGCCGCCGCTATCGTTAAAAACGGTGTACCAACAAATATGTGCAAGCCCGGCGGTTCGGAATGCTCAAAGAAGATTTCCGAGATAATGGGCATAGACGAAATGACCGTTACTCCGCAGGTTGCCGTGGTGCTTTGCAACGGCGACTGTAATGCTACCGAAAGCAAATTCGTTTTTAACGGAGTACAGTCCTGCAAGGCGGCGAACCGTTTCTACAACGGCTCGGAGGTCTGCACACACGGCTGTCTCGGCTTCGGGGACTGCGCAAGGGTCTGCCCTCAGAACGCCATAATCGTGCGGGACGGTCTTGCACGCGTGGATAAATCAAAATGTATCGGCTGCGGACTTTGTACAAAAGCTTGTCCCGACAAGCTTTTAGTGCTTCGCGATATCGACAAGAAGATCGACGTCTGCTGCTCCTCCACGGATATCGGAAAGATCGTGCGGAGCGTGTGCAAAAGCGGCTGTATCGGCTGCAAGCTGTGCGAAAAGAAGTGCGAGCACGACGCTGTTCATGTGGAGAACAACCTTGCCCGCATCGACTATTCCAAATGCACCGCCTGCGGAGCCTGCGCTGAAGCGTGTCCCACAAAGGCTATACGCAAGTGCGACGGCGTTTACGAAACGGTCAAATAAATTTATAGCTTCAATAACCGCCGATGGTACGGTCTGACCCGTCCCACCGGCGCAGTTTTTCATCACGGCAAATCTGCGGCACTTTCAAAAATAAAAGCTTTAAAAAAGTTTGCAGCAAATCAAAAATCCCTGACTGATTTACCAAAATCAGTCAGGGATCAATTTTATAAAATTATTGCATTTTTTATAAAATTAAAATGCAGCATCTGCCGATTTACTTTTTCGTGCCCGCAGTATTTCCCGCAGCAAGCATTTTCTCCACAAGCGAGGTTACGTCCGAATATTTATATGACCCAAGCTTCAAGTAAGTATCAGCAAATGTTTTCAAGCTGCCGCAGTCGGGATTTTTCTGCTTAACGGCGGTTAAATTTTTTTCCATAAACTCCTTGAGACTGTTGAGCTGCTTACTGAGATTTTCAAGTTTATGCGCCGCGTTCTCGGAAAATGTTTTCTCATCGCCGTTAAGCTCACCGAAAAGCTCATTAAAAGCTTTGTCGCTGAGGACTAAATCGGAGCTCTTGCCTCCAAAGGCTTCCGCAAGAAATACCGCGCATTTGTTATATATTTCCCGGCTTGACACTGCGATTTCGCGGTAATTGCCAACACCGCCATTCTTATAAGCAACAGTTCCTTTTGTTGTGCCTGCGCTTGAATATTTGTATGTTGTATTTTGCACCGCAAATCCAAGAGAGCCGCCGACTGTCTGATCGTTTCCTGTTATCGTGCCAGACAAACTGCCGCTTACTGTGCTCTGTTCCAATGCCCTGTCCTTGCGTTCCCAAGTTTCCTCAACAGCGTGTTCAATATTATTCATATCCGCACCGCTCTTGCCGAATGTCTGTGCGTTTTTATCAAGATTGATAACGAAATATCCCCCTGTACTGCTGCTTGAAACGGTTGATGTCACATATTTCTCGCTTTCAAAGGTGAGCGTTCTTTCCATGTAGGTATAGCAGTAAGCACAGCCTTCGCCCATTCGCTCATCGGTAACAAACTCTGTCCTTTTATAGACCGATTCGGAAGCCGGCAAATTCAGCACAAATCTGTCTGCATTTGCTAATTTTTTCGCGTTTGAAAAATCAACTGTCTCAGTCTTGACCGCAGCCGTATTGCTGTTCCATATTGCGTGCGAATCGGCATTTATGTTGTTTACTCTCATATTCATGTCCTCCCGTTATTCAATGCCAAATCAATATCCATTCGCAGAAATTTCAGCAAAATGACATTCGGCATTCCATATCATTTGCGGTCATATCCCCTTAATAACACAGATTCTTAAATATATTATCGGCAGAAAAGTTTAAAACTTTAGTATTTTTACTGACTGTTTGTTAATTGACCTATACGAGCCAAGATCGCAGAAAAAAAGCTTTGTGTTTCATGGGCAAGTTTATTTCTCATTTTTATATTTTTTATTATGCAGTCGTGCATGCAAATCCGTTTTGCTCCTGCTGATTTTGAACCCCTGTCCATTTCATGCTTTAAGTAATGTTTTGTGACTTCAAATAATCTGTCTGTTAGGTTTATGCCATATAACCGACTTATATAATCTTAGATTTCCTCCTATAGAAAATCGGGCATTTTTATTACTCGGACGCTTTTGGGAGTTTTGGGGTCTGTAATTATATCACGCTTATTAATTCGCTGATATGATTTTGTAATTGACACGGCTCGACTTTCAAAATCGAGCGGCTCTTAATTTTATAAAATAATTCAAATGCTGTCAAAACGGTATTGCGACACCATAAAAAACTCATTTAAGCAGTTTTTAGTGGCATTGCTACTATTCCCACTCGATCCCGATAAACTTGTTTTAAACAATTTTGTTTATGTAATTTAGCTCGTGGTATTCGTATTATTTGAATTATCCATAAATTATGGTCTATCCAATTTTTTGTTGTCATATTGTTGCCAAGGTTTTGAAAATATTACTGATTATGCTACAATTTTCAGTTCTGTTAATATGAATATATTTTTCACAATTTCAATAGGATTACTTTATTATTCTTAACTATACATTTTGGGAGGGCAATGCTATTTTATTGCAATCTTTTTGCTATTTAAAGTGGCAATTGGTCAAAGTCAATAAAACTTTCAACTTATCTATTAATTTATATTAAATATAAATTAACATAAAAAAGTTATGAAGCACTTATAGGTATCGTTAATATGGAAATTAAAGATAGGTCACTTATCTTCAAGCAATTGGTCTAATTGCTGAGGTATATTATTAAAATCATCTTCAGTATTCCATTCAAAAATATCATATTTTTTTATTTCTTTATTTTCTATGTATGAATTTAATTCATCATTAACGTTTTCATCTTTTTTTACAAGAAAAAGAATAGGAATATCACTTGTTATCGTTTTATCAACTTCATAAGTAGTCCATTTACTATCAGAAAACTGTTTATTAAAAAATATAATAGTAATAACAATGTCATTCATCTTTTCGTCTATCCATTGTTGTATTCTAAACTCCTCACATTTTTCTATTTCTTTACTTATCCAATATTTATCTGTCTTTCGAATGATATCTACTATTTTACTAATGTAACTATGTGAACTTAAATAATGAAAACTTACAAAAACTTTTCTTGAATTTTTCTTTCTTTCTGCAGATTCAAAAAAATTATTCAATAAAATTTTTCGCATTTTCTCTTCATGGTTACTTTTTAGATATTCAATTCCTTTTATAATGTTTTCTATTAAAGTGTCGTTATCGATATGTGTATCTCCTAAATTTTTATATATTTCGCTATTATTAGACCACTTGCTTTTTTCCATATCGTAAATAATTTTGCTAGTAAAACCCGTTGCTCCCACTGGTATAATAATTTTGCCGCTTTTAGAAGCTAACTTATATTCAATAAAGGTTCCATCATTTTCTATTTGTGAATTTTCAGCATTTTCTTGGCTTTTGCCAAATATAGTTAATACTATTCCACATCTTTTTAATAAGTCTTCTCTAATTTTGTTTTTGTCTTTTATTAACACATCATTGTCATCTGCAGAAATCATAGGTTGAATATAAACTTTTTCATCTAGTTTAACATCATTTTTACCCTCTCTTTGCATATATGCACCAGCTACTATATAATTACCAACGCCTACTCCAAACCCTGTTACCAAATTATATTGATTTACAATAAGTTCATCAGCAAGATTCATAATGAATTTTTCAGCTTTGCCAAGATTGCCTTCGCTCTTATCTTGAAAACCACCATAATCAGATGGATTATCTGATTTAGTTGCGCCTGCAATAAAAACAGAACTAAGATTTATTTTATCTCTCATATACTTAAGCATTTGAGTAATTTGATTAAAATCATCAATTAATATAGTTTCTATACCATATCTTCTCATATCGCTAATTTTGCATTCTTGTGCATTATAATCTTGTTCAAATTCTTCTATAGCTTTTTCATTATTTGAATATTTTTTTAAATATTTTTCCAAATTAATACTTTTTAAAAAACAATAATGTTTTTTTGGTGAAGCACCTTTAAAATTACGTTTTACAATTGCAATAATTCTATCTAAATTAGGATCCGAAAAACTAAAACCTATAAATAAAAAAGTATTACTAATCAAATCTAAAGTTAAACTTTGTGTAAAAATTGCTCTTTCCTCATCATAATTTTCATAATCATTTTTACATAATACTGCTGTATCGGGTAAGGCTTTGTCGCCATGCATTTTTAGAACAACAGCATCTCTTTTAGGTGAGTGATATTTAAATTGAAGCTGATTTATTATAACATCAACTATTTTATTATTTGATTTCAAAGTATCTTCTATTACTGAATCATAATTTGTTGTCCAATATTTATGAATAGGCATAGATGCTAATATTTCCATATTATCGTTACTCTTTGGAATTTTAGCAAACTCTTCTAAAATTCTTCTATTTAGCTCATCCCTCGTAAATTTATTTTCATAATACTGAGCCAGAAGCGTTAAATCCATGTTCATGTTTAGCCCTAATTGTTTTCCCATAGGTTCTAATAAAGTTTTCCAGTCAACATATCCCGATGCTGCAGATAACCCTGCACCAGCAAAAATACAAAAATATCCCCTTTGTATTTCTTCAACCATCCTATCCAAATAATAGATTTTTGTATTAGCTTCTCTTATTTTAACATTTCGTTTTACTTTCTTTTCTAAAATTGATGGCATAAAAAATTATCCTCTCTAGGTTTAAATAATTAAAATGTGTTATAAAATTTAAGCTGTTTCACATTAAAGATTATGTTTAATTGTTCTATTTTATAATCAATATTTTAACTTAAAATTTGGTTAGTTTGGCTTATAATATAACAAAAGTTAAATCTTAACCATAATATTATACCATAAATGTAGTAAAAGGTCAAGAAAAACAATAAATATTAATCAAAAATCAATATACTCGCTAAACGAATTACAAAGCTTAATAGGCTCAGAATTAGGCGTGGTTTGATAAATCTCGCCTTTTTCTGACTGCCATATAACAATTCCGTCGATATTGGCTTGTTCTATTACATAAAAATTTAGAGGTGCTTTGGGATTGATTTTTCGTTCCTCTAATGTTACACTTACAACATTAAGGCGTTCTATCTGTGTAATTCCCGTAAATTCGTGTCCATCAGCAGAAGCAATGCCAATATTCAGCAAGTAATGTTTATATTCATCGGAAAATTTTAAATCCAATATATTTTCTGCCTCAAGGATTTGAGCTTTTGTGATACCGCTTCCAGAGATAAAATTCGGCAATAGTTTTATTTTTTCAATAAAATCGTTCATTCAAATCACCCTTATGTAAAACTTTCCGCTAAAGACATCCAAAATTCTTTTCTTACTTTAGCAAAATCCGTTCTATTGATTTCTGTTTCTTTTCCGACGGTATTCAATATAGAGGCATTTCCTTGATGTTCTGCTTCTTTAAGAATAGCAAGCGTACCGTCAGCACTTTGATTTATATGATGAAGTTGATAGGCTTTCCCCGTTGCTGGGTCAATAGGTGCTAAACCTTGTGCCATACGATCAAGATTAGTAACCTCTGTTCCGTCAGCAAGTACACTTTTGAAACTAAGGTCAATATCCTGAACCAACGCTAATTTTCCATTAACCATTTGTGTTTTTAACCCTGCATTTTTATATACATTATATTCGTCTATACTTTTAAATTGCTTTATGACATCTAATGGGTATCCAGACTCTTTCTGAATAACTGCCGCTTCATTCATGGTAAGTCCATTTCGTGCTGCTCCGTAAAGTTTGATAGCTTCACCTGTACCGCCCGCTATCGAACCACCGATAGCTCCCCATTTAAAGCCGTTACTGCCCTCTAAAGCAGCAGCCTTAATTGCTTGGTCGAAATCTTTTGTTTCGATTCCATTTACAATTCCTGCCGTAACACCGCTTATCGTTCCCGATGATAAAGCAAACATCGTTCCCGTTTTAGCAGAAGCTGCAAATATTACGCTTACAGCAGGAGCTCCAACTCCCGCCGATACTGCGGAAACAGTAACACAAATCAAAATCACGCCCGTACCTATTGCAACATTTTTAATAACCTTATCATAAGTATCGTCATATTCTTCAAATTCGTGTACAACGGTCTGACCGTTTTCACCTAAATCAAATACAAACTTTGTGCCTTGAAACTGTTCTTCAAGCTCATCAAGCGTGTATCCAAAATAAATATTTGACTGCGAATTATACGCCAGTTCTTCAAGATACTCTTTTGAAACATATACTGCACTCACATTTTCTACAAAATAATCGTCATCATTGAGTTGTGTAATTAAATCAGCATATACGCTGTCCTCAACATATCTTAATAAGTTTGGGTCGTCAAGATCTGAAAATTCGGGAACAGTATTTGCTTGAACAATATTCTCGGTTACTGTATATTCGGTTCCTTCTTCGAGAATCTCTGTATTGGTTTCGCTTGTCAAAACATTTTCATATTCTGTATTTGCAATGCTTTCAGCTTGTGTAGTTTCAGAAACAACTGGTTCGGTTGCCGATGATTGATTTGCAATATCTCCAGCCGAACAGCTTGTTAAGAAAAAGGCACATGAAAGCATAAAAGCAGCCAGTTTTTTCATCAATATAGCCTCCGATAAATCTTTTTTATTCCTTTTTGTTTTTCTGCATATATATCAGAATTCCTCCCGCAGCAGCGACAACAGCAATAACTATGAATATCCAAACGAATGATGAACCACTGTTTTGAGTTGCTTCAGCCGACACAGGAATAGCTTCAATTTCTTCAGATTCTTCTACAACAGATGTTACGGAAGTTGTCGTTGTTTCTGTTTCAGTAACTGTTTCGACAGAAGTTTCGGAAATTTCTGTTATTGTTTCCGTTTCTGTAACAGGAGGTTCTGTTTCGGGCGGCTTTGGAGGTATAATAGTACCGTCACTTTGTATTTCTGCTCCCTGTTCAACAAGAGCTGCAATATCGTTAATTGTATAAGACTTATTTTTTTCATTCATTGAAGCAATAAGAACGCTGTCGCTTCCTACATAAATTTTCTTTATTGTATTTTCTCCTGTTGAGGGGTTGTTGACTTTAATTGTGTAAATTCCCTCTTCGGTGTATTGGTCGCCGTCTTTGGCAGGACGATTATAACGGACATCTTCGGTATATCCGTCAGCACCTTTTGTCCAACGTGCCATTTCAACATTTATTTTAAGGTAACGTGACTTTGCCAAATCAAGATAAAATCCATTTTCAGAAACAGAACTGTTCTTAAGCTCTCTTGTGCTGCCAACCTCACGAGGAAATGCCATGCAATTTCCATTTCTGATTTTAAATGTGAAAAATATTCTGTAATCTTCATATGTGTCTATAAACTTATCATTTTTAATTTTGTAATCGAGAGCAACCTCATAATCGCCTTCCTCAAAAACTCGTACCTTTATATCTGCGCTAGCCGAAGATATAGCCTCAAGATAATTAGTGTATATTATCGGTTCATGCTTTACTCCCTGATAATCGGTATATCTGATTATCAAAGTACCTCGTCCCATATCTGTTGGTTTCGTCTGGAAATATTGATCGTAACCGCTGTCATCATTAGCAATTGAAAGCTTATCGTTTCCATTAAGTCTGTCAATATCAATATTTTCTTTAAAATTAAACCAAAGAGTTATTTTGTCATCAACATTTTTCAGAAATATGTTATCATTGTTTTCCGTAAAACCACTTATTTTGAAGCTGCCAAGTTCCCAACCGTAATGAGGGTCTTTAGCTGTTAAAGGATTTGAACCCGAATAACCGTTAGATGTTCCCGTATTTATTACCTCTCCGAGAGTAAATGTGCGTTCATTATCGGAAGGCGTACTTTCTCCCGAATTTCTGTATACCGCGTAAAATTTATAAACCTCCGCATATTTTTTGTATTCATAATTCTTTATATCAGCCCACAAAAATTTTGACGGTTCAATTTCTTTTTCGGTTTTATAGGCAACGATAATTCGGTAATAACAGCCATTTAAAAGCTGTATATCGTTTGTTTCATAAAAAGCCTCGGCCTGAACAGGAGTATCTTCAAAAACATTTGTCTGTTTATAATTTACTGTCCATTTTTGACCGTCCAATGATGTTTGCAGAATTACAGCACCATTTTGAATTTTTTCTTTAAGTTCAACATTGTCAACTAATTTTTTATTGTCACTTGTTAAGTGTTCGTTAGTGCCTGTAGCGTTCATCAAAGAATCATCATATGTATATGTAAAAGAAAGCGAGCTTCCGTCTGCAACTTCAAATGTAGATATATTATCTTTTTCGGTACTATTTAAAATATTTCCCGATATAGAAAACTTGCCCAAAGCATTAGCATTAAGGACAGGTTCTGACGAAGATACTTCATATTCACTCTTTTCATCAAATTCGTATACCTTACCATTAATAGTTATATTTTTATCAGCGGCATTCACATTATATGGCAAAGCCGCAATAGTAATTGAAAATATTGCTGCAAGGCAAAATATACAGAAAACTTTACGAATCATTTTTATATACGCCCCTTTAAAACATGTTGTTAAATTATTTATTTACATTATACCACAAAATAGTATTTCTTTCAAGAAAATTTTTGTATTCCCTATAAAATAAGCGTTAAATCCCATTATTGGCATTTAACGCTTATAATACCTCTATCTATGTATTTTCTGTTTTTGGGGTTTCAAAAATTGCTCAAATTGCTGTTTCAATCCAAGTCTTTCTAAAAATTCAATTACTTTTTGATATTTCTTTTTCCAAGCTTCAATCTCTCTAAAAGCCGTACTAAGTGATTCCCGCAGAGATTTTATCGCTTTGATTTCCTTTCTGAGATTAACATTTTCATTAGATAAATCGGAATTGTTTTGTTTAAGTAGTTCAACCTCTGCGGACAACTCACTTTCTCGGCTCTCAGCCGCAATCTGCTTTTTTGCAAGGTTGGTAAGATTTACATAATCTTTCTGTGAAATGGTAATCTTACCGCTGAATACAGTTTTGCCTGTTTCAATGCTGTCAATATCCTTGATTTTTGTAATTTTCTCGGAATTTGATTTAAGCAGAGCATGATTGTCGGCAAGAACAGAGGCTATTTTAGTGAGTGCAGCATTTTTCTCAGAAAACTCCTCATCCGCCTTTTTAACCGCTGCCTGCTTTTCCTGATACTCACTATCCAGTTTATCAATTACCGATTCCACGTCGGAAAGCAATTTCTCACGGTGATGTATTAATTTATCCGTACACTCGATTTTATTTTCAAGTCTTGTAATCTCTTTAGTACGTTCCTGCTTTTTATAATCCAATACTGTCAAATGCGGATTATGCGTACCAAGTTGCTTCCACTCAATGTCATACTGTTTCATAATTTCCGCAAGCTGCTGTTTTTCATTGTCAATCCACAATTTGGACGAGGTTTCAAATTGTCCTTTAGCAATAAAACCTTGTTGTTCCAATGCCTTGGAAAGAGAGTTTCTTGTTGACAAGCCACGTTTTTGTTTGGTAGCAAACGGAACAAAGTCAATATGTAAATGCGGATTTGCCTCATCAAGATGAATTACCGAGTTGAATACTCTTATATGAGAATTTCGTATTGAAAAATCTTTTGCAAACTGTTCAAGAATTTGCGCTGCAAGTATTCCGTCATCAGAGCCGCATGGTGTATCATCTTTATTTCCAATCTGAACAACAAGCTCATAAAAAGCTTTCTCTTGCTTGCTATGAAAAATATGCTCATAGTAGTCCTTGATAACTCTATCTTTGCGTTTCTGTTTAGCGTTGTATTCGGAAAGAGCTTCATTGAAAATCTCATGATAAACATCTTTTAGATTTTCACAAACTAGCGTTATATTTTCCGATGTTCTGCTTTTGTCAACATTTGATGCGATAAACTCACGGTTATTGTGACCAATACTGCCTTTGCCTATGATTATGCTGATCGTTTTTCCTATGTGCATCACTACCTTTCATATGGGCGGAACGCCCATGCCTTTGTTACTTTCGGCGAAAGTAACGCAAAGAGACTTTTGACATTCGTACCTCATATCAAAAGTCTTTGCGGCAGGGGGAGAAATCCCCCTGCACCCCCTATTTTGTTCCGCTGAGTGTTGTTGTAATCAGCCTGATTGTTTCAAGCAGTTCATCATTATCACCATTATCAATTTTCCTTAACTCATTCAGAACTTCTTCAAGCTGATTTTTCAGTGCCTTGTACACTCTTGGATTTTGCTGTACTACTATATCTTTCTGCAACACCCGATTTATCATATAATCCTGCTTTGTTAATCCCGACAGCTTGACCTTTATATCAAGCTGTTGACTTTCATCTGGGGATATTCTGAATGATACGGTTTTGCTTCTAAATCGTCCTTTTCCGTCAAGTATTTTTGCCGACATTGTCCTCACTTCCTTTCCTTATTGAACTAAGCCTGTCCGCCATTTCATTTTGAGTTGAAGGGAAAAGATGTGCATATCGGTATGTAATATCAATACTTTCATGTCCTACACGATCTGCTATTGCTACTGCCGAGAATCCCATTTCAATAAGTAAGGAAATATGTGAATGTCTCAGGTCATGTATACGAATCCGTTTTACTCCTGCTGATTTTGAACCTCTGTCCATTTCATGCTTTAAGTAATGTTTTGTGACTTCAAATAATCTGTCTGTTGGTTTTATGCCATATAACTGACTTATATAATCTTGAATTTCCTCCGAAAGGAAATCGGGCATTTTTATTACTCGGACGCTTTTGGAAGTTTTGGAGTCTGTAATTATATCACGCTTATTAATTCGCTGATATGATTTTGTAATTGACACGGTTTGACGTTCAAATCAAAATCGGACGGTGTCAGTGCAAGCAGTTCTCCCTCTCTGATACCGCACCGGTATAACATTTCAAAAACGTAATATAAAACAGTTTTTTTCATCACTTCATAGGAGAATTTTTTGTATTCCTCTTGTGTCCAAAACTGCATTTACTTAGATTTGCATTTTGCAAGTGATTAAAAAAATTAAACTTTTTGCTATGTAGCATTGACTATAATTAACCATATATGTTATAATATATGTAACGGTACAGAATGTAAAAGTAATTTTATTTCATATAGACGAGAGATATGGTGAGTAGTTTTTCTCTATTGATTTAATGTTTTCGGTTCGGTATGAGTAGATTGAAAAATAAAAAAACGAGAAGCGTCCTCAAAAAATAAAAAGTTAGGAGAGTAAATTATTATGGCATTTGGAAAAGTAGTAAAATTATTTTTGATCGACGGTACTCCAAATGGTCGCTGGATTTGCGAATTATCTAACTGGACGGGTATTGCCTATAAAATACCGAGAAGTATGATAAAAGAAAGCGAAAACAGAGAAGAATTATCTTCGCCCGGTGTATATTTCTTATTTGGTTATGATGATGAAAAAGACAAGCCTCTTATTTACATCGGAGAAGCCGAAGATATTATAAAAAGGTTAAAGCAACATATTGAGAAGAAAGATAATTGGAATGAGGCAATAGCATTTATAAGTAAAGATTCAAATTTAAATAAAGCTCATATCAAATACTTAGAAAATCAATTTTACTGCATAGCAAAAGAATGTGATCGTTATTCTATTGACAATAGTAATATTCCTACAAAATCTTCTGTGTCTGAAGCTGAGCAAGCCGAACTTGAAGAATTTATATATAATGCCAAAATACTTGTAAATGCTTTGGGACATAAAGCATTTGAAAAATATTCTGAAAATCAGTCTATTAAGAAAAATGATAATGTTATCTTTTCTTTGACTGCCGGAGCAGGGAAGGCATATGGCATGCCAACTTCAGACGGTTTTATATTGTTGAAGAATTCTTGTATTCATAAGGTTGCCACCGACTCACTTTCCAATGGTATTAAGAAAAAGGTGGAACAGAGTCGATCGGTTGGCGAAATAAAAAATGATATTTTACAAAATGATAAATTGTTTTCGAGTTCATCGGCAGCGGCGGCTTTTGCCGCAGGGTATAGTATTAGCGGTCCACAGCAATGGAAAACTGACAAGGGTGAAACATTAAAATCATTTGAAACAAAAAAATAAATTTAAAAATCCCTAACCGATTTACAAAAAATCAGTTAGGGATTAGTTTTATAAAATAATTCAAATGTTGCCAAAACGTTGCCACAGCAGTATCATAATGCCGTAAACCAACGTGTTTAAGCCATTTGTTATGACTTATCTACTATTCCCACTCTATCGTAGCCGGCGGCTTAGTAGTAACATCATAAACAATCCTGTTAATAGACTTAACTTCATTAACGATTCGACTCGCGCACCGTTCAAGCACCTCGTAAGGTATCTTAGCAAAATCAGCAGTCATGAAATCGGTGGTGGTAACTCCGCGCAAAGCAAGCGTGTAATCATAAGTCCTGCCGTCGCCCATTACTCCAACGGAGCGCATATTTGTCAGCACCGCAAAATATTGATGTATCTCCTTGTCAAGTCCCGCCTTTGCAATCTCTTCACGGAAGATATAATCCGCGTCCTGCAAAATTTCCAGCTTCTCGTCTGTGATCTCGCCGATAATTCTTATGGCAAGTCCGGGACCCGGGAAAGGCTGCCTGTCCACAAGCACGTCGGAAAGTCCCAGCTCACGTCCTAATGCGCGCACCTCGTCCTTGAAAAGCAGACGGAGCGGCTCTATTATTTCCTTAAAATCAACATAGTCGGGAAGTCCTCCAACATTGTGGTGGGACTTTATCACAGCCGCATCTCCCGTGCCGCTTTCGATTATATCGGGGTAAATAGTTCCCTGCACAAGGAAATCCACCTTGCCGATTTTTTTCGCTTCCTGCTCGAAAACGCGGATAAATTCCTCGCCGATGATTTTCCTCTTTGTTTCGGGGTCGGACACGCCGCGCATTTTGGACATAAACTGCTCCTTTGCATTAACGCGGACAAAATTCAGTCCCCAGCCCTTGAACGCGTTCTCAACCTCGTCGCCCTCGTTTTTGCGCATGAAGCCGTGGTCAACAAAAATACAGGTAAGTTTGTCCCCAACAGCCTTTGCAAGGAGAGCCGCCGCAACGGAGCTGTCCACGCCGCCCGAAAGAGCAAGCAGGACTTTGCCGTCCCCAACCTTTTTGCGGATATCCTCAACAGCAGTTTTTGCGTAATTGCTCATAGTCCAGTCGCCGACGCAGCCGCATACGTTTCTCACAAAGCTGTCTATCATGCCCAAGCCGCCCTCGGTGTGATTTACCTCTGGGTGAAACTGCACCGCATACAGCTTCTTTTCGGGACACTCCATAGCCGCCGTGGGACAATTGTCCGTGTGTGCGGTAACTCTGAAGCCGTCGGGTATTTCGGAAATATAGTCCGTGTGGCTCATCCATGAAACAGCCTTGTCGGGGAGATTATTCACCGTACCGAAAAGCACGCAGGATTTATCATAATATGTCTCGGTCTTGCCATATTCGGAAGTAACGCAGGTTGTGACCTTTCCGCCCAGCAGGTGAGCCATAAGCTGACAGCCGTAGCAGATACCCAGAATAGGTATGCCAAGCTCGAAAATTTCCTTTGAGCAGACGGGGGACTCGGGCGCATAAACGCTGTTGGGACCTCCCGTAAAGATAATTCCCGCAGGGTTCATAGCCTTTATTTCGTCAAGAGAAGTCTTGTAGGACTTTACCTCGCAGTAGACCCCGCATTCTCTGACGCGGCGCGCGATAAGCTGATTGTACTGACCGCCGAAATCGAGAACGATAACAAGCTGGTGTGCGGATTGTGACATTTTAAAAACCTCCCGTTAGAGAATAGAAAACAGAAATAAAAACCGTAACTTAATTATATATCCTATCCTCCGATTTCTAATTTCTATTTTTAATTATGCCATAAATCGCCGAAAACTGCAATACCCATTTCGTAAAAAATATTCCGAAAAAACTTGAAAAAAATATGCAAACATGATATAATAAATAAATTAACCAATTTCAGGCACACTTTTGAAAGGACTTTTTAAATGCAAATTTTTCTATATAGACTTTCCGTGCTTGCACAGCTTGCCCATAGTCACGATGGCTTCGACTTTTGGGACGTCCTGCTTGACGCCGTTATCGACACGGCGAAAATGCTGCCGTTCCTGTTTCTGGCGTTCCTGCTTATGGAGTTTATCGAGCACCGCGCGGGGGACAAGCTTGCTGACTTCCTCGGAAGGGCGGGAGGGAAAACCGCCGCAGGTCCTGCCGCGGGAGCTGTTCTCGGCTGTATCCCTCAGTGCGGATTTTCCGTGGCGGCTTCAAACCTTTACGCGGGACGGATAATCACCGTCGGAACTCTTATCGCCGTGTTCATTTCCACCTCGGACGAAGCCATACCCGTACTGCTTGCCCACCCTGAAATGCTGGGCTCGGTATGGAAGCTTATCGCGGTAAAAATTATCGCCGCCGCCGTAGCGGGAATTGCCGCCGACCTTATTGTCAGGGCTTTGAAAATAGACCTTAGCGGCGACAGCATTGAGGATATCTGCTCCGAAAGCGGCTGCGGCTGCGGAAGTCACGGGATATGGTACTCCGCGCTGAAGCACTCCGCAGGCGTTGCAGTATTTATTCTTATCGTGAACCTTGTTATCGGCGCGGTAATGGCTCTTGCGGGAAGCGAAGCGGTGGAGCGTTTTATTGAAAGCATGGGCTTTTTTCAGCCCTTTGCGGCGGGGCTTGTGGGAATGATACCAAACTGCGCCGCATCGGTGCTGCTTACCGAGCTTTACGCCGAGGGAGCGATAAGCTTCGGCACTGCCGCGGCGGGACTTTGCACAGGCGCGGGTATCGGTCTTGCGGTGCTGTTCCGTGCAAATAAAAATGTTAAAGAAAATCTTGTAATTACGGGAACGGTTTATGCTGTCGGTGTACTCTGCGGTATTGTTCTGAACCTGTTTTGACCGAGGGGGTGTTGAGGTGAAAGATTTTATCGGCTTCTGCAAAAGGGAGTTTTCTGTGGTCATCTCTTTTCTTGCGGCCCTGATATCCTGCCTGTTTGTACCCGTTACAAACTATGTGGACTATATCGACACTGACACTATCGGTCTGCTTTTTTGTCTGATGATAGCGGTTGCGGGCTTTCGGGACTGCGGTCTGCTGACCTTTATGTCGGGAAAGCTTCTGGGCGGAGATAACCCCAAGTCCCGCAGGACGGGTACGCTGCTGGTGTTTATCACCTTTTTCTCCTCAATGCTTTTTACCAACGACGTGGCTCTTATCGCGTTCGTACCCCTTACAGCCGCGCTGTTTGAGAACCGTCCCAAAACCATGATATACGTAATAGCGGTGCAGACCGCGGCGGCAAATTTGGGAAGTATGCTAACGCCCTTCGGCAATCCCCACAACCTGTACCTTTACGACAGGTACGATATGAACGCGGGAGATTTTTTTGCGGTAACGCTCCCCGTTGCGGCACTGAGCGCGGTGCTTATTCTGATACTGTGTTTGTTCATAAAAAACGAGCCGCTTAATACTCACAGCCGCAGAGGTGCGGTAATACGCAACAAACGGTTTCTGGCTCTTTACGCGGCGCTGTTCCTGCTCTGCCTGCTGGCGGTTTTCGGAAAGATCGGAGTAATAACCACGTTTGCCTCGGTGTGCGTTGTCGCCGCTATAATTGATATGCGTATTTTCGCGGCGGTGGACTACGGTCTGCTGGCAACGTTTGCTTTCTTTTTCATTTTTGTGGGAAATATCCGCAATATCGGCGCGGTAAGCGATTTCATAACAAAGCTTATGGACGGCAGGGAGATGATTGCTTCCGCGGCGGTAAGCCAGGTCATAAGCAACGTCCCCGCGGCGATGATGCTTTCGGGCTTTACCGAGAATGCCCGCGCCCTTGTTCTGGGAACAAACCTCGGCGGTCTTGGCACAGTGGTGGCAAGTCTTGCGAGCCTTATCTCGTTCCGCATTTATCTTGAAACTGACGAAGCTAAGCCCGTTCGCTATCTGGCTGTATTTACGCTGGTAAACATTCTGCTGCTGGCGGTAAATATTCCGTTCGCGTACTTTTTCGTGCTGTAGGACGGCACATTTTATATATATAAAGTATATTTATACAAATAATATACATTAAGGAGTGTTACTATGTCCGATCGTTCTTTCCGCGACAGCTCTCTCCCGATGAAAGAGCGGGTCTCCGACCTGCTCAGCAAGCTTACCCCCGAAGAAAAAATGAGTATGCTTTCCTGCCATATGCCCGCCGTGCCCCGTCTCGGTATCGGCGAATGGTATGTGGGAACGGAGGTCGCCCGCGGCTATGTTGGCAGGGATACGGGCGAGATATCCACGGTTTTCCCCCAGCCTATCGGAATGGCTTCAATGTTTGATCCCGACCTGATGTATGAGCTTGGCGTGATCGCGGGAAACGAAGCTCGCTGCCACTACCAAAACGAACCCAACGGAAAGCTTATGCTGTGGGGTCCCACGGTGGACATGGAGCGGGATCCCCGCTGGGGCAGGACGGAGGAGGCCTACGGCGAAGATCCGTTCCTGACGGGAGAGATGTCAAAGGCGTACACAAAGGGCATGGCGGGGGACGATCCCGTCTACCTGAAAACCGTCCCCACGCTGAAGCATTTCTGCGCGAACAACAACGAGGCGGACAGGGCAAGCTGCTCAGCAAACGTGGATATGAGAACGCTTCACGAATACTACTACCGCGCGTTCAAGGCGGCGATAACCGAGGGCGGAGCGCGTTCCGTAATGGCTGCCTATAACGAGCTTTCGGGAGTTCCCGCAGTGATGAATCCCGACCTGCAAAAGCTTCTCAAGGACAAGTGGGGACTTGATTTTGTTGTTACCGACGGCGGGGATTTCTCCCAGAACGTGCTTGCGCACAAATGCGTAAAGACACACGCGGAGGCTCTTGCGCTGTGCCTGAAAAACGGTTCGGACAGCATGAACGACCCTGCCGATATGATCACAGCAGCCGCCGCGGACGCTCTTGAAAAGGGCCTTATAACCATGGAGGATATCGACAGAGCGGTGGGAAATGTTCTGTACGGCAGATTTCTTCTCGGTGAGTTTGACGAAAACCACCCTTACAAGAATATGACTGTTACCCCCGAAAGCGAGGAAAGCCGCGCTGTAAACCGACGCGCCGCCATGGAGCAAGTGTGTCTGCTGAAAAATGACGGCATACTTCCACTTGAAAATGGAACTAAAATTGCACTTACAGGTCCGATCGCGGACAAGAATTACGCCGACTGGTACACCGGAAGATCAAGCTATGCGGTAAGTATCAGGCAGGGTCTGGAAAAGGAATTCGGCGCGGAAAACGTGCTGTTCGACAACGGTTACGATATCGTGGCGATAAAGTCCTGCGGAAACGGCAAGTACCTTACCGTGGGTGAGGACGGCTCTGTTAAAGCCGCCGCGGAGGAAATTTCCGACAGCTGTCTTTTCGAGCTTCACGACTGGGATTTCGGGTCGATGAATTTTAAATCGAAGTACAACGGAAAATACCTGACCGAGAGCGGCGGGGTCTACAAGGCGGTAAGCAATACGCCCTACGAATGGTTTATCCGCGAGTGGTTCAAGCCCACGCTTTACGACGGCAAGTACTGCTTCAAGAGCTGGCATGACAAGGCTCAGGATATCTTTGTAAACGACAAGGGAGAGCTTGCCATGCGAACCGCTTCGGGCATAACTCCCGACAAGCAGTTCGAGATAGTAGTCGTTTCGGACGGTGCAAAGCGGGCGGCGGAGCTTGCTTCAAAAGCTGACATTGCCATAGTCTGCGCGGGAAATCACCCCATGCAGGTTGCGCGTGAATGCTACGACAGACCCGACATTGTTCTGCCCAAGCACCAGAGCGGACTGGTCAGAGCGGCGTTTGAAGCCAATCCCAAAACCATACTTATGATAACCGCGGGATACCCCTATGCGGTCAAGTGGGAAAAGGAAAATCTTCCCGCCATAGTGTACACCTCTCACGCGGGTCCCGAGCTGGGTACTGCCGTATCGGCAGTAGTAAGCGGAGGCTTTAATCCTGCGGCACGGTGTCCGCTGACATGGTACGAGTCCGTCCACGAGCTGCCCGACATAAAGGATTACGACATTATCGGCAACAACATGACCTATATGTACTACAAGGGAAAGCCGCTGTTCCCGTTCGGACACGGACTTTCCTACTCGGAGTTTGAGTACGGGAACTTCAATGCCGTTCAGCAGGGTGAGACGGTCAAGGTGTCGCTGACGGTGAAAAACATCTCGGAGCGTAACGGCGACGAGGTGGTGCAGATATATTTCAAGCTAAGCAAGCCCCGTGTAAAGCGTCCGCGGAAACAGCTCTGCGGCTTTAAGCGTGTACATATTAAAGCGGGAGAAACGCTTCCCGTTGAGATAGAAGTTCCTTTCTCAGCGCTGGAATTTTATGACGTTACACGTGAAAAGCTCTGCGTTGAAAGCGGTCTCTACACATTTTCGGCGGGCGCGTCCTCGGAGGATATCCGCTGCTCTGCGGAGCTTGACGTTTCTGCGGAGACTATCCCGCCCCGTGACATGACCTTTGTCAAGGCTAAGAATTATGACGGCTGCTATAACGTTTTCCTCGGCTTCAGCTACGGCGAAAACGACCATTTCGTTCTGGCGGGCGACTGGGGCGGCGGACTTATCTTCAACGGCGCGGATATGAAAAACTATACAATGGCGGAAGTTCTTTGCTCTGCGGTATGCAGCGGCGGAAATCTGGAAATAAACGCGGACGAAAAGCTTATCGGCAAGACCGACGTTAAACCCTCGCCCTGTCCCGACGGCTTCGCGGTCTATAGGATACCCCTGGAACCCGTCAGCGGCGTGATGAACCTGAGAATAGCTCTCAACGGACAGCTTGGAGTTTACAGTATGAAATTTATGCAATAAAATGAAAATCGCTTTTTCTCTTGCTTTTGACATGGGTCTGCTGTATAATAGAAGGTACGATATTGTATGATACGGAGGTTCTTAAAAAATCCCGATATGGTTGTAAATAAACGGTTACTGAAAAAATCGGCGGCGTTTTTATGCGCGTGCTGCATATTTACAGCTGCCGGTCTGCCGTTCCCCGGCGAGGGAAGCGTCTCGGCTGTGTTCGGTTCAAGCTACATGGACACGGACAGCATTTCCGTAAAGATCGACGTTTCGGCGGGACACAAGCCGATAAGTCCCTACATATACGGAATAAACTCCGAGACAAGCTTTTCGGGGCTTACGGTGAACGCCATAAAGCAGTCCGACCCGAGGCTGTCCTCCTATAACTGGGAGACGAATTTTTCCAACAGCGCGGAGGGCGAAAACAGCAGCAACGACAACGCTCTTGTAAAATCCTACCCCGCCGACAGACAGCTCGAGCCCGCCCTCTATACGGACAACCTTGTCTCAAAGGCGAAGCGGTACGGTATCCCGTCAAGGTACGTTACGCTCCAGATGATGGGAATGACGGCTGCAGATTCCGCGGGTACGATATACCCATCCGACGGCGCGGAGCGATGGGATCAGGTCTTTTTCAGAAAGCACGACAGCTTTTCCTCCGAGCCTGACATTGCCGACGGCGCGGTCTATATGGACGAATACGTCAGCTTTCTTGCCAACAAATACGGCTACGCGGTGGACGGCGGCATAAACGGCTACTTCCTCGACAACGAGCCCGAAAACTGGTCGGAGCTTTATCCTGCGGCGGCTACGCGGAAAATAACCTCCGATGAGCTTATTGAACGCTCCGCGGAGCTTGCGGAGGCGGTCAAGCTCATAGACCCCACCGCGCTGGTGTACGGCCCGTCCATAAGCGGCATCGAAGCTTTCATCAATCTGAAAAATCCCGACGACTGGGACAAGCACGCACAGGAATACAGCTGGTTCATAGACTACTACCTTATGGGAATGAAAAGAGCTTCCGAAGCGGCGGGAACAAGGCTTCTGGACGTTCTGGACATTCACTATCACACCGAAGCCACAAACGGTCTGCTTGAGCCTGTTATAAACGGTACGGACAATTTTTCCAACAACACCAGACTTCAGGCTCCCCGTATCCTCTGGGACAGCACTTATACCGAAAACAGCACCATAGCGATCATGCACAATCAGCACATACCTCTCATACCTACCCTTGAGGCTTCAATAAATATGTACTACCCCGGAACGAAGCTTTCCTTTTCGGAGTACAACTTCGGCGGCGGCGGTCATATCAGCGGCGGCATTGCCGTTGCGGACACTTTGGGTATCTTCGGCGAATACGGCGTGCATATGGCTTGTCTTAAACCCAATTCGGAGGATACCTCCTACCAGAAGTCGGGAATTAACATCTACACCAACTACGACGGAAACGGCGGAAGCTTCGGAAACACGTCGGTAAGATCCGACAACGGCGGGGATATCATGAGCTCGGTTTACGCCTCTATAAACGGCGGCGACGAGACCTCGCTGAAGGTGCTTCTTATAAACAAGAACCAGAACACGGTCAAGAGCGCGGACATAATGATAAGCTCCGACGCGGAGTTTGAAAGCGCGGAAGTGTACAGCTTTAATGAGGACAGCGCAAAGATAGTTCTTTCCGACGAAGAAATTGAGATAGAGGATAACCGGTTCAGCTTCGATATGGAGCCGCTGACGGTCTATATGCTCGTTTTCAGCGGTACGGCGGAAATAATTTCCGAATATGTTCCCGAAGAGACCACGCAGGCAACGGAAAGCGACACGCATACGGATACCGATATCCCGTCGGAAACCACGGTGTCGGAAAGCGTTACTGTAAGCTCCGTTTTCACACCTGAGCACGTAGACGCCGAAACCTATTCAACGGCGGGAACCACTGCTACGGAGACCGAAAGGCCGCCCGAGTCGGAAACAGCGGAAAGCTCCACTGCTGTGCCCGCAGAAACAGCTGACGGCGAAACCGTCAGCTCGGACGAAACTCTGCCAGACGAAAGCGAGCCCTCCGACGACGAGGAAAAAAGCGTGCCGAAAGCGGTTAAAGCTGCGGTCATTATCCTTACGGCGGCGGTCGTACTGACAATGATCTACATTATTGTTCAGGACAGGGTTCTTTCAAGAAAATCCGGAAAGTAAATGTGCATAAAATAATAAAAAAATATTGTGTTTAATCAACAAAAATCTGTATAATCTGTTTACAAACACATGAAAAAATATTAAAATATATATAACTACCGCTGATGTCCAACGCCACAAAGCGGCGGGTGACATCTTTCGGTTCGGTGAGGGATATGATCCCACACCGAACATCACAAAAATGCTTTGCAATTTTACAGCTTTGTTAAAGCTGCGCTTGAATTACAAAAAATCGCCGAAGTTCGGCATCTTAAATTTTCGGGAAGCTTTTCCGCTTTCCGTCAAAGGGGGGATTCCGTGAAGGTCAAGTATAAGCTGCTTACATTTATTTTTCTGCTTGCTATAGTACCGATAATTGTCGTTAATGTGGTTTCCTCCTCAAGAATGAACGAAAACTCGATGGAGCTTATGTCATCGTCGACTGCCGACATTATTTCAAATCAGGCAAATAACGTCAATTCTTATTTTGAGGAGATCGTCGCTTCGGCAAAAAGTCTGGCTTCATCGGAAAGCGTGAGAAACTATACCAAGGAAAGCAATGAGGACGATTTCGAGATCCCCGAGGAATCGGAGTATTACCAGAAGATCACGGTCGGCTTTACTGCGGTGTCGGTAAACGACCCCGCACTGCAAAAGATCATGATCATCAATAATTCGGGTATGATAATCGCGTCTACCGACAAGGACGATACGGGAAAGCGTATGTCCAACTACAAGGGTCTGTTCAGCCTTGCCCAGAACAACAACGGAGTGTCCTCTTTCTTTATGAGCGGCGACGACAGCGACGTGCCTGTATTTATTGTGGCAAAGTCGATCTTTTCCTACGACAACGTTTGTCAGGGTATCGTTTATCAGCTTTACAGCACAAGCCGCTTGCAGGATATGATAAACTCCACAAAGCTTGATAAGTACACCACCTCCGCTATTATGGACTCAAGCGGAAACCTTTTGGAGTACCCGTACAAAACGCTGAAAAGCTATACCGAAAACGAAAGCTACAAGGCCGCGGGAAGTCATCTTGTAAAGGCTGTCAATCCCTCGGACGGAGAAGCGGCGGAATTTTTAGCGGATTTCGGTTCGGGACGCGGCTTAAGGACGCTTTTTGTTTCACCTGTACCGTCCTGCCGTTTTACAATGGTAGCTGTCTCAGATAAATCCAGTCTGAAGAAGCTTGCGGAAAAATCGGGACAGTCCATACGAAACGTATCCATAATCACTATTATCATTTCATGCGTCCTGACATTTGTGTTCATTTATTGGTTCTCAAAGCCGATAAACGAGATAATAAGGATACTTCAGAAAAAGAAAAAAGGCGATATGTACGCGCGGTTCGATATAAGAAGCAACGACGAGTTCCGACAGATAGGAAGCGAATTCAACAACCTGTTCGACGACGTTTTCGAGAGCGAACAGCGCTACAAGACTATCGTTGAGATCACGAACAACATCGTATTTGAGATCAGCATAAAAAACGGCACGGTGTTTGTGTCCAAAAACTTCAATAAAAAATTCAGCTGCCGCCCCAAGGACGACAGCATGAAGGAAAGCTTTTTCTATAAGATACACGTCCACAAGGACGACAAGGAACGCTTTATGAACGACCTTGAACGTATCCTCGGCCCCGCAAATTTCATGCAGGGCGAATACCGCGTCAAGAGCATTTACGGCGACTTTATCTGGATAATGATAAAGGCTACAAAGTTCTATAACCGCGACGAGGTGCCTACAAAGATCGTTGGCGTTATCATGGATATCGACAAGGAAAAGAAGAGCGAGATGCACCTTATCCAGCGCGCAAGCAACGACGCGCTTACACAGCTTTTCAACCGCGAGGCGTTTATCAAGTCCCTTACCGTGGCTATCGAGGAGTCAGCGGCAAAGAAGTCGCTTGACGCTATGATGTTCATTGACCTTGACGACTTCAAGTTCTTTAACGACGAATACGGTCACGCCTGCGGCGACGAGGTTCTTAAATTCGTTGCGGATACCCTTAAGGAGATCAGCTTCGAGCGCGGCTTCGCGGGACGCTTCGGCGGCGACGAATTTGTTATATGTCTGACAAATCTCACCCTCTACGGCGATTCGGGCAAGATCGCGCAGGAGATAATCGACATTCTGGGCAACGGCTTTATTTCCGAGTCTACGGGTCTGAAGCTTAACGTCCACTGCTCGGTTGGTATCGCTTTCCTCCGCGAGAGCGGAAAGAACGCCGAGGAAGTTATTGCCGCTGCCGACGAGGCGATGTACAACATCAAAAAGCACGGCAAATCCGCATACGCTTATGCCAAGTCCCCACAGAAGCAGCCTGAGAATACCGCTGCTAAACCGGACGGCTATGTGAACGAGCTGAGCGGTCTTATATGACAAATAAAAAACCGAGGATGCTAAAATCCTCGGTTTTATTTTTGCTGTATTTACTCCTCAGTATCCGCCGCGTCGGTTGCTGCGGGAGTCTGATATACCGGAGTTGTATTAGCCGTACTTCCCGACTTCGTATTTCCCATGCTTTCAAGAAGCTTTGAAAGATCGATCATCATAGTTCCGTTGTCGCCGGAAACCACGGTGGGAAGCTTTCCGTCCCATTTTTCAATGTAGTTGCTTATGAGTATTTCGGGAGTGATCTGCTCGGATTTCAGCCTGTAGGCTTCCGCCTCCGCCTGAGCCTGAGCGATCTTCTGTTCCGCCTCTACCTTGATCCTCTGCAAGTCCTGCTCCGCCTTGAGAGCGTTCTGCTGAGCCGTCTGCTTTGCTTCGATGGCGGCGTTGTATTCGTCCGTGAAGTCAAAAGCTGTGATGTTGAAGATCTGTATCTCGATTCCGTATGTACTGATCTTGTCCTTCAGAAGCTCCATCATCTGGTCGCCGATTGCCTGACGGTTTGTAATAAGCTCCTCGGCGGTGAATTTTGCGGTGACAGCTTTTACGCATTCCTGAATTGACGGCGTGATTATCACCGCTTCGTAGTCCATGCCGATGTCCTTGTACACCCTTGCGGAGTAGCCGTTCAGCACCTTATAGTTTACCGCGATTGTGGAGGACACCGTCTGCAAATCCTTTGAAGCCGCCGTACAGTTAGCCTCCGCCTTTTTGACCCGGTTGTCGATCAGGATTATGTCCTGAATAAACGGTATCTTGAAGTGAAGTCCCTCGGCGAGAACCGTTTCCGAGACCTTTCCGAACGTAGTAACAACGCCCGAATGACCCGCCTTTACGGTGGTGAACGAGTTCATCACCACAATTAACGCGATAAACAGTATCACCACGGCGGTCACGATCTTGCGCACCGTACCGCCGCCAACGTTCACAACATTATTATCCTTTGCCATTTGTATCTCCTTTCAGAACCAAGAGCCTTAAAAAGCTAAAGTGTCGCTGCCTATGTTTTCCTCTTCGTCATCATCATCGTGGCTGATATAGCAGTCGTACTCGCTGGGGCTGAGTCTTCTTCCCGAACTGCCCGCGAAGCTTCTCACCAGCGCGATTATTCCCACCGCAAGCGCCGCCGCGGACATTACCGCCGCCAGTATTGACAAAACCAGCGCCGCCGTGTTGCTTTTCTGTACCTCAACATATTCTCTCGTTTTCATAGATTATTTATCCTCCAATCCTTTCAGAGCTTTAAGCTCGTCCTTGTCAATTTTTATTTTTCCGTCGCGGATTATGGTCACGTCCTCTTTATCGAAAATGACCGCCGCGTCCTCGGACTTTTCCGGCTTGACCTTAAGCTTGCCTGTCAGCAGGTTGACTTCCTCAACGTATCCCCTGAAATCGGGCGTCTTGACATAAGCCCCGACTTTGGGGGTATTTTTTTGCAGGAACTCGTAAGCGTCCTGCTCGTATTTGAGACAGCACATAAGCCTGCCGCAGGTGCCCGAAATTTTCGTGGGATTAAGGGAAAGTCCCTGCTCCTTTGCCATTTTTATTGACACGGGCTGGAATTCTCCCAGAAAGCCCTTGCAGCAGAACTCCCTGCCGCAGATGCCAAGTCCGCCCAGAATTTTCGCTTCGTCACGGACGCCTATCTGCCGCAGCTCAATACGGGTCCTGAACACCGACGCAAGGTCTTTTACAAGCTCGCGGAAGTCCACGCGGGTCTCCGCCGTAAAGTAAAACAGCAGCTTGTTGTTGTCGAAGGTGCATTCAACGTCTACAAGGCTCATATCAAGCTTGTGGGCGGCAATTTTTTCCTCGCATATCTTAAAGGCGTTCTTTTCCTTTATCCTGTTCTGCTCCAGTATTTTCATATCCTGAGGCGTAACGATACGGATTATCTCTTTCAGCGGAGCGGTTATCTGTGAGTCCTCGACCTGCCTGTTTGGCATGACCACCTCGCCGCACTCAACGCCGCGGGCGGTCTCCACAATAACCAGAGTGCCCTCCTCCGCTTTAATTCCCGCAGGGGAAAAATAATAAATCTTGCCGGTCTTTTTAAACCGTACTCCAATAATTTCGGTCATACAGACTGTAATTCCTTTCTATCCCATAATGGCACAGACAAACGCCGATATTTCCGACGGCACGTTCATATTCATTCCGCAGTGGACGGATACCCGCCCGATAGCTTCGTGAATGACCTCCGCCCGCTTCATGCTTATTTTCCGCGAGAGAGCCTCCGCGCCCTTGGGGTCGCAGCCGATCATGGGAGCAGTACCCATTCTCAGCACGCAGGCGTCGCGGATAGTTTTGTCCGCAAGCTCCATTACAAGCTTTATTCTGTTCCTGTTGTCGCCGATACGGTGCAGCGCCGTCAGCAGACCGTATTCGTCTCCCGCGGCTATGGCGGCTATAACGTCTCTGCAAATTTCAACGTTTTCGGCAGTTTCCCCGCCTTTAAGGTAATCGGCGCAGTTTCCGATATTCCCGTGGAAGCGTTCCACCGCCCCGTCGATCTCCTCCGAGGAAAAGCCCATGTCCGCAAGCGCCAGACGGCAGTCCTCCTCGGTACATTCGGGAATTCCCAGCGTTATCACTCTCGACAGTATCGTCGGCAGGAACACGCTCCTGCTTACGGCGGTGAAGATAAAGTACGCCGTATCGGGCGGCTCCTCGATAAGCTTCAGCATAAGGTTCTGAGTAGCCTCCTCAACGCTTTCGCAGTCGGTGAAGATATAGACCTTAGCGTCGCAGTCGTTTGGCTTGACGTAAGCGTCCGAGCAGATACCGCGTATCGTATCGCGGTTGTAGATCTGCTTCTTGCCGCTTTTTTCGGGTCTGATAACGTCGGGGTGAGTGTTTTCAAGTATCCTCCTGCAATGGCGGCATTCCCCGCAGGGTGCGTCCCCACCCTTTTCGCAGAGCAGGGTCATTGCAATGTAGTCCGCCGCGGTTTTCTTTCCCGCGCCTCTTTCGCCGGTAAGCAGAAACGCGTGAGCCATTCTGCCCTCACGCTTCATAGCCCCGACCGTCGAGACAAACTGTTCCTTAGACCAAAGCTTTATCATACCTTTTCAAACCGCTCCACGTCGGTGACAAAGATAGTCGCGCCGCCCACGGAGACCTCCACGGGAAAGCTTGCCCCGTGCATTTCCGAGCCGACGATATTTCCCGCGGGCATATACTGTTTTCTCCTGCGGGAGCGTTCCTTGATGATACCGATTATCTCGTCCACCTTGTCGTTCTCCGCGCAGATGAGGAACGTGGTGTTTCCCGCCATAAGAAAGCCGCCCGTAGACGCAAGCTTTGTGGCAAAAAATCCCGCCCTTGTCAGCGTTGAGGAAACGTCGTGGCTGTCGTCGTTGTTGACTATTGCGTAAATAAGCTTCATGCGAACCTCCAATGATCCCTGTTTTTGTATGCGATGCAACAAAAACAGGTATTGTCCAAAAGTATGTACATTTTTATTGTACCACATTCACATGAAAAATGCTATAGATTTTTAAAATTTTTATTATATTTTCGTCGATGACCTCTCCAGCCGCCGCTATTGGTATACACGGAGGACACACTGAAACACCTTCCGCGGATATTCTTCCTATGGCATCTTCGACCGCCACAGTCTCATGCGGTGCGAAAAAAGCCTCCCGCGGGGACATTGCCCTCTCCGCTTCGGGGACGGCAAACTGTGGCGGTCTGAGAAGTATTCTGGGACACATCAGTCTCTCCGCGGCATAAGCGGCTTTGGAAAAATCCTCCGCCGTGCTTGAAGCGGAAAACATCAGCACCGCATGGGTCTCGTCGGCGTACTCCACCTCAACGCCGTTCCTGCGGAGCTGTTCCGCAAGCTCGTATCCACGCAGACCGCATGGGTACGAATAGAACGAGACCTTAAGCGGCTCCGTATCGGGTACGGCTAAATGTGCAAAGCGCTCCTTGAAGTCGGAGACAAGCTTTACCGTCTCCGCAAGCTCGGCGCGGAAGTCCCCCGCAAGGTACTTGTTGCACAGGTCAAGACTTTCCATAATAAGATAGCTGGGACTTGTGCTTCCGAAAAGAGCCATATCCCGCTTTATCTCGGGTACGAACTTCTCGTCCCGAACGTGAAGATACGCCCCTCCCGTAAGTACAGGCAGGGTCTTGTGCGCCGAGTCGCAGCACATATCCGCGCCAAGCGCAATTGGGTGGAGATTTTCCTCCAGAAAAGCAAGATACGCGCCGTGAGCGTTGTCCACCAGAAGCAGAAGTCCGTGTCGGTGACATACCTCGGCAATCTCCGCGACGGGAGCAAACCGTCCCAGATAGTCGGGAGAGGTTATGAAGACGCAAGCGGGGTTTTTGTCCCGATACCGTTCTATCGCCTTTTCAACCGAAGCGGCGGTGATCTTTCCCGAAACCACCGAGCCGTCCTCATAGTCGGGATAAAGCCAGCAGGGCTCCAAGTCAAGCAGTACGCAGGAGTTCATCACCGAGCGGTGAGCGTTCCTGCCGCAGATAAAGGAGCGTCCCCGACCGCATACCGCCGTAAGCATAGCCTGTATGCAGAGGGTAGAGCCTCCCGCCGAGTAAAAGGTCGCAGCCGTACCGAAAAGGGAAGCGGCGTTTTTCTCGCTTTCGGCAATGATACCGCCTGCTTCGTACAGTGAATCCGCGCCCTTTATTTCGGTAATGTCGTAGGGGAAAGCCTCTCCGAAGCCGCACCACGCGGGACTTCTTCCCTTGTGTCCGGGCATATGCGCGCGGACAGTTCCGCTGTTTGCGTAACGGTTTACAAAATCGTATATCGGTGTATTCATGTTTATCATTCCTTGCTTATGTATTGGTTCATACAAAATATTTCATCTTTTCCAGAATATTTCTTCTGCCGCGGGAAAGCGTCCGCGACACGGTGGAGCGGTTCACGCCCAGCATTTCCGCGATCTCGGGGATATTCAGACGCTTGAAATAGTAAAGACCTATCATCTGTCTCTGCCTTTCCGAAAGCTCGTTCTCGATGATGTTCCGCATGATCTTTATCATGAGACGGTGCTTGTCGCCGCCTGTTTCCGCGTCTCCGATAAGCGCGGATATCTGCTTGTCCGCGCAGAATTCCGCTTCGCCGAGGAAATCGTTTTTCAGGCGTTTCTGCATCTGTCGTTCACCCCGCAGCCGGCGTAATCGTAAAGTCTGTATATAACTTCAAGCAGATCATAAAGCTCCTGTTCGAGAGTGAGCTTCCGTCTGATGGTATCCTCCCGTTCGATGGTCTCCATTGTGCCTTTAAGCTTTTCGTTAAGCTCCGCAATGCGTTTCCTAAGGTCGGCCTCCGTGCGTTTGTACTGGGTGAGCATATTAACGTATTCCTTCATAGTAAACAAACCTCCGTTTCAACGACGTGTAGACAAGCGGTAAACTTGACCGCAGCTGTTTTCCGCAGGCAGGCTTCCGATCGGTTGGGCGGTCGGAGTATCTGTCAAATTCCTCACTTTTAATTATAGCTATAAAACATATGTTCGTCAAGTCAAAATCGAAAATTTGTTTCGTTTTGTAAAATCTACACAAAAAACGGGTTTGAAAATCTCAAAAGGATTTATTTGGAAGTCTTGTTAAAAGCCCTTTTCTTTCAGACCTGAAACAATGTTCAGATAAAAGTCTGTGATGTCCCCGCCGCCGTTTACGTCAAGACGGCTTCGGCGCATATCAACCTCGTCGCAGTGGGAGATTCCCCGTCTGCCCGCGCCCCTGTAAACGCCTCCGAAGTTGGTCCACTTTACCGCCCTCGGAGCAAGCAAGCCGTCGTTTTCGCCCTCGACCGCGTGTACCGCAAGCCATGGGATACACATAGTAATATCCGAAAAAAAGCCGTTCATCACGAACCCGAAGCTTTGGTAATAGACCCGCGGGTCGTCGGGATTTGCCGCGTTGAAGCTGTCCGCGGAGGAAGTCCTGAACATATCCACCGCGCTGTAGGTGTCGGGATTTTTGTCCCCCGCAAGCCTGAACCACAGGTCGGCAGCTTTGCAGCCCAGCTTCACCGCGGGAGCGGGTATCTTCATAAGCTTGTCAACGGTAAGCGAGCCGTTGTGAGGCGTGGAAAGAGTAGTCAGCGAAGCGACCCTGTCCCCGAAGCCCATTGAGGAAATAAGATACCGCGCTTCAAGTCCGCCCTTGGAGTGAGCAATAATGTTGACCTTTTCCGCGCCTGTCTCCGCCAGTACAGCCTCCAGACGCGGCCTCAGCTGTTCGGCATTGCTTTCCACCGAGCCGCTGCTGTCCTGTCCGCCGAAAAAGACCCGCGCGCCGTTTTCTTCAAGAACCTTTGGTATCCTGCCCCAGTAGCAAAGCCGCTTGCGGTCGCGGAAACCCATTCCGTGAACCATTAAGATGGGGTATAAGGTGTCTGCTTTCATAAGGCCGCCTCCTCTATACGGTATTATATTATACATTATATAGTATAATCAGTAAATTGTCAATACCCATTTGCATTATTTGGAGAGAGTTAAAAATGCGCAACACTCAGGCGGCAAAGCCGCCGACTAAAGCTGATCCAGCTGAGCACAGCTGGCGAGGTTTCCAAAGGGCGAGGAGCCCTTTGGTCGCCGTCCGCAGACGGCGAAATCCTTTTCGTCCAAAACGGAGCAGGAGGTGAGAAATGGCGAGAGCCATTTCGAGGAGGGGCGAACACGACCGCCCCTCCTTATTGCGGTACGCAGCACAGTAACCCTTGAAAACAGTCCGGTGGACTGTTTTCAACGAACAATCTTACATGATTATGGGCAGACAGGAAAACGTCCGCATTTAAAAGCACGCTATAGTTTGCTCCGTCCAAAACGTCACACTGTGACGTTTTGGAGATTTACTTTGTC
>JAAVHI010000092.1 GCA_014799785.1 Ruminococcus sp. | reverse complement strand
TGCGGGCGCGGGGAGAGGATTTCGCCGTCTGCGGACGGCGACCAAAGGGCTCCGCCCTCTGGACTTCTGCGAGCTGGGCTCAGCTCGACCAGCTGATGTCGGCGGCTTCGCCGCCTAAGCTGCGCAAACTATTCATTGTCTCCTTGACGTAATTTCCCGTCTATGGTATAATTGATTTGCAAAACAATAACTGCCGAAAGGAAAAATAAAGTGAACGATACAGATAAAATTTTTAACGAGCTAAAAGCCTTTCCCCAAACGGAAGCAATCGCTCTCGGCGGATCACGGGCAACGGGACTGAACGACAAGTCCTCGGACTACGATGTTTACGTCTACGTTTCGGAGGATATCCCCGAAGCCGCGCGGCGGGAGCTTCTGTCCCGATACTGCCGCGTGACCGAGATCGGCAACCGCTACTGGGAAACCGAGGACAACTGCACTCTTAACGACGGCGTCGATATTGATATAATTTACAGAAGCCTTGATGATTTTGCGGAGGGGATTTCCGCGGTCGTTGACAGGTGCGAGGCGACAAACGGATACACCACCTGTATGTGGCACAATCTTCTGAACTGCAAAATTATTTTCGACCGAAACGGCAGGCTTGAAAAGCTTCGGAAGCGATACGACGTTCCCTACCCCGAAGCGCTGCGGAAAAATATTATCGAAAGAAATATGAAGCTTTTAAGCGGCGCGCTGCCGTCCTATGATATGCAGATCAAAAAGGCTGTTGGCAGGGGCGATCTCGTCAGCATAAATCACCGAACGACCGAATTTCTGGCAAGCTATTTCAATGTTATTTTTGCCGCAAACCGTCTCACGCACCCCGGAGAAAAACGTCTTGTCGGGATATGCGAGGATAAATGCAGACTGCTCCCCGACAATTTCAGGGAAAATTTTGACAGGCTTTTTGCCGAGCTTTACACGGAAAAGACTGTCGAAAACGTTGCGCGCATAGTCCGTGAACTGGCTTCGGCGCTTGAAAAGGAGACATGAGACCGTGAAAATAATTGTCAGACCCGCCCGTCCCGAGGACGCGGAGCTTCTTACCGAAGCGGACAGGCACGTCCCGCGTGAGAGAATGGAGAAGCTTGTTTCCGACGGCTTTGTGCTTGCCGCTTTCAGCGGGGACAGCTTTGCGGGCTGGCTTCGGTACGGCTTGTTTTGGGACGGGATTCCGTTTATGAATATGCTGTTCGTGCTTGAAGAATACCGCGGAAACGGCATAGGTACGGCTCTTGTCCGCGAATGGGAACGGCTTGCGGCGGAGAACGGTCACGATACGGTAATGACCTCGACGCAGGCGAACGAAACGTCACAGCATTTTTACCGAAAGCTGGGATACCGCGATCTGGGAGGCTTCACGCCTTTCGGTGAAGAATTTGAAATAATCATGGGCAAGCGGCTTTAAAGGCTGTAAAATCATCTCGGAAAAGGAAATCATCATGGATAATTTAACCAACATAAACGTTATTAAGGACGTTCTTTCAAAACACGGTTTTTCGTTCAGCAAGGCTCTGGGACAGAATTTTCTCATCAATCCCTCGGTGTGTCCAAGAATAGCCGAAATGGGAAATGCCCAAAAGGGCTGGGGAGTTCTTGAAATAGGCGCGGGAGTAGGCGTTCTCACCCGCGAGCTTGCTCTTCGTGCGGACAAAGTTGTGTCCGTGGAGATAGACGGCAGGCTTATCCCCGTGCTGGAGGAGACCCTTGCCGACTGCAAAAACGTCACCGTCATAAACGAGGACGTTTTGAAAGCCGATCTTGCCGCGATAATCGCCGGACATTTTCCGGGACTTAAAGTCGCCGTCTGCGCAAATCTGCCCTACTATATAACGTCTCCCATAATAATGAATCTGCTGGAAAGCCGTCTGCCGATAGAATGTATTACGGTAATGGTCCAGAAAGAGGCGGGGACGCGTCTGTGCGCCGAACCGGGAACGCGGGAGGCTGGAGCTGTCACGGCGGCGGTAAGGTATTACGCCGAGCCGAAAATGCTGTTCAATGTTTCGCGGGGAAGCTTTATGCCCGCGCCGAATGTGGATTCCTGCGTTATCCGTTTGGACATAAAAAAAGAGCCTGCCGTAACGGTAAGCGACGAGAAATTTTATTTCAGCGTAGTTCGCGGAGCATTCTCACAGCGCAGGAAAACCCTCTGCAACAGCCTGTCCTCCGCGCTGGGGATACCCAAATCCGCGGCGGCGGAAGCGATAAAAGCCGCGGGACTTCCCGAAAATATCCGTCCCGAACAGCTTATGCTTGAAAATTTTGCGGAGATTTCCGAGCAGCTTAAAAAGATGATCAATAACCAATAATACTAATCCCTTATCAAACTATAGACAAAAGTCTATAGTTTGATACCGCCTGAAAGGCGGCTGTCAAAATCAAAGATTTTGACAGGATTAGTATTGAACGGCTTTCTCGGCGGCTTTGCCGCCACAGCCGTGCCTTGCACGGCTGAATCAAACTGTAGACTTTGTCTACAGTTTGAAAGAGAAATAGTATAAAAACGTGCGGACAGGTTCAAACCGTCCGCACGATTTTGTTTTATTCAGCCGCAGTTAATTTTTTTGTCCGCCCCACTCCACAACGGTGAAGCCGTTTCTTTCAAAGGGCTCAAACTCCTGCGGCTCGGGAGCAAAGTCCGGGTCGCATGGCTCATAGACCATGAACACTCTCAGCATACTGTCGGGCGCGGGAGAAATATCCAGTTTCGCATTTTTCTCGTAAGCCTCCGTCTGGAACGTGATGAAATTGCACTCGTTCTTTTGCAGTTCGGGCAGCCAGTAAATGATAAACTCGTTGCTCTCGCGTGGGGTTAGACCTATCTCTTTCAGCTTGCTTCTAAGGAAGTCCGCGGTGTCCTCCCGCTTTACCGCGAAGCCCTTGGACATATCCCAGTCCGCTGCGCCCCTGCCCTCCCAGTACAGACAGTAATATTCCTCTCCGTCATATTTGTCAATAATTGTACCATCAGGATAAACTGTGACCTCCCAGCCGTCCCGATAATCGGGGTAAGCGCAGGTGATATCGCCGTCAAGATCGAGCTTTACCGAAACGTCGGTTTTCTCTTCGGGGTAAAGATAGATAACGGGCTTTGCGTAGTCGCCTAAGAACCAATATTTGTATCCCTGCTCGTCGGGGTCGTACTCGCCGTAATAGAACGCGTCAACAAGGTACGCAAGCTTGTACTTCATGGTACGTTCGCCCACGGAAAGCTTTTTGCCGATTGCTTGATAATCCGAACGATAGTCGGAATCCCCGCCGTTGACGCTGTAAAGCCAGTCGCTGTAAAGATCGAATACCTGCGTGATATCGGAGCAGTATTCGGCTCTGATAAACCCGTAAAGCTCCCACATTCCGAATGTGGCGTTAATGCCGTTCCATGAGTGGTATTCCCAGTCCTCAGTGCCCTCGTAAGGATCCTTGCCCTCAGTCACTTCAGGAACTATTTCCTCACCGTAGAAATAATAGCTGTAGTCGGTCACGCCTGTTTCGGGGTCGGTAACGGTAGGTCTTTCGCTGAACACCTCGGTGTAGTCCAGCTTGCCGTTTTTAAGAGAGAACAGATAATTGTAATCGCTGTCCTCGGAAAATTTTCCGCTGCCCAGATCCCTGCGGCTCATACAGAACCATTTTTTCTCCAGCTTTTCCGTTGTCTTGAGACCTATGACGTTTCCGTTATAGTAGACGTTGGCTTTTGAATTGTAGAGGGTATCTATATAGGCGGGCTTGCCGTCCTTTATGGAGTAGACCTCAACATTGCACTGTTCTGTCCCTCTGTCCATTGATTCGGTTTTTTCGGAAAGTATCTGCTTTGAGACAAGCAGCTCGGGCGTGCCGTCGAAGTCAAGGTCGATAAGGTTTACGCCCACAACGTCCTCGCCCATGAACATATCAGCATTGTCGATCAGGGTCATGTATGTCTGCGCGGCGGAGTCGCCTTTATTCTCAAATGCAGCTGCACCTAAAGAATATCCGAGAGCTTCATCAACGTTATCGGCAATAATGTCCAGATCGCTGATAGATGTTGCCTGCGAATAATTATTTCCCTCACTGTCGTAGGAGACCGTAAGCCTGCCGACTTTCATTCTTGCGTAAACGTAGTCTCCGCTTATATCCTTGGTGACCTCGGACGGTTCGCCCTTCTGTGCGGTAAAGGATATGGAATCCATAAGCGCCTCGGTGCTGCCGAGACTGTATTTTGTGTTGCAGGAAACAGGCACGGGAATATTGTACATATAGGCGGGATCGATGATAACATCAAAGGTGTTGTCCTTGTTTCTGCACACAAAGCCGGTCAGCGTAAGGTCTGTCATGCTGTAGCTCTGGGTAACGCTTACTATTTCGGGAGGGAGCGTTCCGTTTATTTTCAGCTTAACCACAACGTCCGTATCGCTGATATTGACGTCGGACAAGTCATCTGCCCACCTGCTTTTCGGAGAAGCGTTCACCGCCGCTTCAAAGTTTTCGGTATTGGTTTCGCCCTCTTCGTCGTCAAGGTCGCTGCAAAACTGATTTGTGGACTCCCTGTAGAGGTCTGCGGCGTAAAAGTCGCTTACCGAAATTTCGTCCTCGGAAACCACACGCCTGATCTGAGGCTTTGACGCGTTTTTGTCAAATATGTAGTTACCGTCGCTGTCCTTTAGTTCCGCAAGCTTTTCTGTAAGCTCTTCGTTTTGCTCGGAGGTATTGGCTTTAAGTCCCTTTGGCTCATCGGGGACTTTTTCCTCGGCTTCTTTTTCCGCTTCGGGATCGTCCGCTTCCTCGGAGCTGTCGTCCTCCGAAGCGTTTTCAGCCGCCTCCGATACCTGCTCATTCTGCGCGGAGGTTGCCGACGTTTCGGACTGTCCGCCCTCCTGTTCTGGATTTTCCTTGCAGCCGCCTAATGCCGCCGAAATAATAAACAGCGCCGCCAATGCTATAATACGTTTTTTCATACGACCACCCCTTGCTTGTTACTATAATTAACTATACCATTTTCAGCAAATTATTTCAATAGGATTTACCGCTTTGTAACAGAAATCTCCAAACTGTAATAAACCTCGGCGCACTGTAATTTATTTGTCAGAAAATAATGCTCCGCATTGTTACAAAAAAATAATATTATAAATATATTTTTTTCTTGATTTTTGCAGCAGTTTATAGTATATTATCTCATACGGAGACAAGCGTCTCAATTTCTGCAAAAACAGTGAGAAAGGAACTTTATTATGAGTACTTCAAAACAGCCCGCGTGGCTTGACAACGCGATTTTTTACGAGATATACCCCCAGTCCTTCTGCGACAGCAACGGAGACGGTATCGGCGATTTTAACGGTATCATCTCCAAGCTGGACTACATAAAGGGTCTGGGCTGCAATGCCATTTGGATGAACCCCTGCTTTGAATCGCCTTTCGGTGACGCGGGCTACGACGTTTCGGACTATTATTCCGCCGCCCCCAGATATGGCACTAACGAGGACTTAAAACGGCTTTTTGAGGAAGTCCACAAGCGGGATATGCACATTCTCCTCGACCTTGTTCCCGGACATACCTCCGTGGAGCATAAGTGGTTCAAGGAGTCTATGAAGGCGGAGAAAAATGAGTACACCGACCGCTATGTCTGGACGGACAGCATCTGGGAAGAGCCCCAGGGCATGGGCTGTATCCGCGGCATTTCCGACAGGGACGGTTCCTGTGCAGTGAATTTTTTCTCCAATCAGCCCGCGCTGAATTACGGCTTCTATAAGTGTGACCGTCCATGGCAGCAGTCCACCGACAGCGAGGGAGCAAGGGCTACCCTTGAGGAGCTGAAAAACGTCATGCGCTTCTGGCTGAAAATGGGCTGCGACGGCTTCCGCGTGGACATGGCAGGCTCGCTGGTAAAGCATGACGAGGACGGCAAGGGTACGATAAAGCTCTGGCAGAACGTCCGCGAATTTCTCGATAAGGAATTCCCGAGCGCGGCAATGGTCTCCGAGTGGGGAGAGCCTGACAAGTCCCTGCAGGGCGGCTTCCACATGGATTTTCTGCTGCATTTCGGACCGTCCCGCTACAACGACCTGTTCCGCTGTGAGGAACCGTTTTTCTCAAACCGCGGCAAGGGAGACGTTTCCGAGTTTGTGAAAAAATACGTGGAGAATTACGAAAAGTCCGAGAAAAAGGGACTTATCTGCATACCCTCGGGAAATCACGATATGGACAGACTTGCCCGCGGCATTCATGACGGTAATCTTAAAATTGCATTTGCATTCCTGCTGTCAATGCCGGGCGCGCCCTTTATTTATTACGGCGACGAGATAGGTATGCGGTATGTTGAGGGTCTTGTATCGGTTGAGGGCGGCTACGGCAGGACGGGTTCGCGCTCGCCTATGCAGTGGGACGATACCGTCAATGCGGGCTTTAGCGCCGCTCCTGCGGAAAAGCTTTATATCAGGCAGGACGAAAGCCCGGACCGTCCTACGGTAAAGGCTCAGCTTGCGGACAAAAATTCCTTGTACAACGAGATAAAAAAGCTTATCGAGATAAGGCAGTCCTGCGCCGCTTTGCAGAGCAAGGGGGAGATTGAGTTCCTGTACGCGGAAAAGAACGCCTATCCTCTTGCGTACCTGAGAAGCGCGGGAGAGGAAAAAATTCTTGTGGTGATAAATCCCGCCGACAGGGAGACTGCCTTTGAGTGCGGATATTCCACCAAGGAAAAGCTGTACTCATTCGGCGGAGAGATATCGGAGGACAGCGGCAGGATAACCGTGCCGCCCTGCTTTGCGGGATACTATAGGGTCTGAACGTGAATTTTTAGGCGGCGAAGCCGCCGACATCAGCTGGTCGAGCTGAGCCCAGCTCGTGAAGTCCAGAGGCGGAGCCTTTGGTCGCCGCCCGCAGGCGGCGAAATCCTTTTTGTCCGAAACGGTGAAAGGGGTGAGAAATGCGACAGCATTTCGAGGGGGAGCGGACACGACCGCTCCCCCTTTTAACGGTTTTAGGCAAACTACATCTCCAAAACGTCACAGTGTGACGTTTTAGACGGAGCAAATCCATGATTGCGCTTTGAAACCCCATCAAAGTATTGTTCGTTGAAAACAGTCCACCGGACTGTTTTCAAGGGTTACTGTGCTGCGTACTGCAACAAGGAGGGGCGGTCGTGTTCGCCCCTCCTCGAAATGGCTCTCGCCATTTCTCACCTCCTGCTCCGTTTGGAACGAAAAGGATTTCGCCGTCTGCGGACGGCGACCAGGGGCTCTGCCCCGTGGACCTCGCCACCCTTTGAAAAGGTGGACGAAACTTTTCCATCCTGACGGGTGTACTATAGTTAGTGCGTTAAATAAAATTTATTTGCGCGGTCTTATTTAAGAAGCTGTTGCATTCCGCTGAAAAATATGGTATACTAAGAAAAAATATCTTTTTAAGGAGTTACCGATATGCCTGATTACAACAGCTACGAATCGCCTTTCTGCACCCGCTATGCAAGCAAGGAAATGCAGTACGTTTTTTCTGCGGACAAAAAATTCACCACATGGAGAAAGCTCTGGGTGGCTCTTGCCCGCGCGGAAATGAAGCTTGGTCTGCCCGTTACCCAAAAGCAGGTTGACGAGCTTGAAGCCCATATTGAGGACATCGACTACAAAGCCGCCGAGGAGCGTGAAAAGCTTGTACGCCACGATGTTATGTCCCATGTTTACGCTTACGGACTTGCCTGTCCCAACGCAAAGGGAATAATCCACCTTGGCGCGACCTCCTGCTACGTTGGCGACAATACCGACGTTATCATCATGCGGGACGCTTTGCAGATCGTCAAGAGAAAGCTTATAAACGTTATCGCACAGCTTTCCGATTTTGCACTAAAATACAAGGATATGCCCTGCCTCGCCTACACGCACTTGCAGCCCGCACAGCTTACCACCGTGGGCAAGCGTGCCACTCTCTGGACAAACGAGCTGCTTATGGATCTGGACGAGCTGGAGTACAGAATTTCGTCCATGAAGCTGCTGGGTTCAAAGGGTACTACGGGTACGCAGGCTTCCTTTATGGAGCTTTTCGACGGCGACACCGACAAGGTAAAGGAGCTTGAAAAGATGATCGCCGAGGAAATGGGCTTCGACGCGGTTGTCCCGGTTTCGGGTCAGACCTATTCCAGAAAGGCGGACTCCCAGATACTCTCCACATTGGGTGGACTTGCCCAGTCCGCAATGAAATTCGCAAATGATATGCGTATCCTCCAGAACTTCAAGGAGATGGAAGAACCCTTTGAGAAAAATCAGATAGGCTCCTCCGCAATGCCCTACAAGAGAAATCCCATGCGCTGCGAAAGAATTACCGCTCTGGCAAGATACGTTATGATAGACACCCTTAACCCTGCCTTTACCGCGGGTACTCAGTGGTTTGAGAGAACTCTGGACGACTCCGCAAACAAGCGCATTTCCGTTGCTGAGGGCTTCCTTGCGGTGGACGCTATACTCAACATTATGCTGAACGTTACCGCAGACCTTGTGGTATACCCCAATGTTATCCGTCAGCGGGTCATGCGTGAGCTGCCCTTTATGGCTTCCGAAAACATCATGATGGACGCCGTTAAAAAGGGCGGAGACCGTCAGGCTCTCCACGAAAAGCTGAGACAGTACGCTATGGAGGCTGGCAAAAAGGTCAAGGAAGAGGGTCTGGAAAACGACCTGATAGAGCGCGTCCTGAACGACTCCGATTTCATGATCAACGCCGACGAGATGGCTGCTATCCTCAAGCCCGAAAGCTTTACGGGAAGAAGCTCCCAGCAGGTGGAGGAATTTGTCCGTGACTGCGTAAAGCCCATTCTCGACGCAAACAAGGATATGCTGGGCGAGACCGCGGAGCTGTCTGTTTAAGTGGTGAATTCTATGGAAAACTATGCAAAAAAATTTCTGATAAAAATGCCCGCAAATCTCGGTGACGGAAACGGCTATAGAATAAAGCTGTACAAAAACGAAAAGGAAGCGGCGATACTTGAAAGCAATGGAGAGACGTACGGGTTTGAGGTCATTGCGGAGATAACGGGCAACGATTTCTACAGCGACGACGCTATCGCCGCAAGAGACGGAACGCTTCTCATTCTGGAGATAGAGCGGCGGTGGCTTGTGAAAATTCCCGACCATATCAAAGAGTATCCGTACCATTTGATAGAGCAGGCTTATCTTGCTCCCGAAAACGGCTTTCAGGGACGAATACGCCGTCTTGACGACAGGTTTATCTACACCGAAAAGGCAAGGACGGGCAGTGCGGCGTCACGGATAGAAAACGAGCGGTACATCACTGCCGAGGAGTACGAGCGTCTGAAAGAGCGCACTATCCTCAACACGGTGAAAAAGAAACGGTATCTGATACCCTACGGCGGCTTGAAGTTCGAGCTGGACGTTTTTGAAAATACCGTGGAGACGGGTTACGCCATTATGGAAGCGGAGCTTCCCGAGGAAAGTACTGCAATAGAGCTTCCCGACTTTGTGGAGATAGTCCGCGAGGTCACGGAGGACGAATACTACACCAACAGGAATTTTGCTTCAATGGATAAAATAAAGCTTTTGAAATAAAATACTGCACGTAGAAAATCAAATGTTTCTACGTGCAGTATTTTATTGTATAGGATTATAAACCGTACCGATAAACAGCGGCTGTTTCGTGTCGCTCTCTATTACAAACACGAACGGTCTGTCAAGCGTGAAATAAATTTCGTCCTCAGGGGGAAGCGCAGCTCCGGCTTCTAACATCTGAGTGAATGCTGCGGCAGTACAGCCCTCCTCGTCTATCTGAACGCGGGCAGCCTGCTTTGCGTCCGAGACGAAAATTCCGTCCATATCATCTGTAAGCGGTGTAAAATCCGACAGGTCGGAATCGAAAACGTCCGTTATTCCCAGCCGTTTCAGACCCTCCGCAAGCGTTAGTTCCGAGGACACGTCAAACTTGGGAACGGAATAATGCACAATTATCGACGTCGATTTTTCCCAGCCGTAGCCCGTATTTACCATGTCCAGATACTCCCTTGAAGCAAGCACGTCGTCAACAGTCTTGTCCTCGTCGGGAAGTATCAGCCACATACCGCCTCTGTCCGCAAACGCAAGATATACCGCGCCGTAATCCTCGCCCCAGTAGTAAGGCCCGTAATCGTTGGTGTTGTTCATGAACTCGGTTTCGATATCCCCGTCGGGGCTGTGGAACGTCTTAAATTCGTTATTCGCCGCCGAGAACTGATAGTCCCACTTCGCGCGGAAATAAACCGTTGAGCAAAGGGACATCACCGTTTCGGGGTCAAGCGTAACATTTTCCACTGCGTCGCCCAGAAGCCCTCCTGTCTGCTCGTTGAGCCAGTCCCTGAGGGCGGCGGTCATTTCTTCCGAGGACATATCCCCGCGGTAGGACGAGGCGCGGTAGCTGTCCGCAAGCCTGTTGACCGTCCCACTGTTAAAATTCACGTCCTCGTTTAACCACAGGGAATTTGCAAGCACCGAGGTGGTCGCGCCGTCGTTGCGGTAGGTGGCTTTCCACATATTTTCCGCCTGCTCCCGCAGGTCTTCTATGCTGTCCGCTCCAAGCAGATCAAGTATCTGATAGCGGCTGTTTCCGTCAGTGGTCTCCGCAAGCATGGCAAGAGCCATATAGGCGCTTCCCGGAGAGTACACGCGGTTTTCCCCGTCCGAACCCGTCAGGAACTCATTTGACGTTGACATTACAAAACCCGTAAGGCTGTCATAAACAAGCAGACTTCCCGCCTGCCTGCGCTCTACGCCCTGTTCCTCCCAAGGGTAATAGTACAGGGCGGCAAGCTTGTCCTGCCAAACTCCATTTTCGTCGAAGCAGTCATCTTCGTTGGGATATTTCGCCATTACGGGGTACTCGGCTTCCGCAAGTGTTTCCACATGAGCGAACAGGTTTCCGTCGTCACTCGCTGTCATTTCCGTAAACGTATCGGGAGACGTCGTTCCCGAACCGTCCGTTGAAATGTCTCCGCTGTCCCCGCCGCCGAGAACCAGCGCGCCGCAGATCACAGCCGCGCAAGCCGCCGCAGTGACTGTTGGTATCCAGACTTTTTTTCCTGTCAGTTTGTTTGCAGCCGCATTTTTTCCATTTCCGTTCAGCCTTATTTCCTCGGCTTCCGTGACTATCTCCTCGTCCACCTGCCCTATCGCGTCGCTTATTTTCTCTGACTTTCTCATACCGAAAAGCCCTCCTTTTCCAAGTGCTTCCGCAGTCCCTTGCGGGCGCGGAAAAGCATACTTTTCACCTTTGACTCGCTCATTCCGCAGCTTTCGGAAATGGACTTGACGCTGTCGCAAAAATAATACCTAAGCATGAAAACGTTCCGCATTTCCGCGCCGCAATTCCGCAAATATACGCCTATGGTTTCCGCAAGCAGGGAAATTTCCGCCGCCTCTTCGGGAGTACCTGTTTGCGGAACGCACTCCTCCAGCTCGTCCAGAGACAGCTCGTATTCCGTACCGCCCCGCTTTGCGCTTAGTTTTTTTCGCAGACGGTCAATGGAAAGCTCCCTCGTTATCTTTCCCAGATAGTACCGCAAACGTTCGGGCAAATGGGGCGGAATTGAGTTCCACGCCTTGAAATATGTGTCGTTTACGCATTCGCCGCTGTCCTCTCTGTTACCGAGAATGTTCAGAGCGATAGTCAGCAAATACCCCGAATACTTGATTTCCGTCTGCCTGACGGCGTTTTCGTCCCTATTCAGAAACAGGTCTATTATTTGCTTGTCCTCCACTTTGTTCCCTCCTTTTGTCCTGTCAGAAGCAAGAATTTCGGAGGCGGGAAAGCCGTTCCGAAAAAATCTTACTCATATATAATACCGCATTTTTCCCGCAGGCGTTGCATATTTCCAAAAAAATTTTTTATTTCCGAAAAAGCGGCGGACATTTCCGAGGTACACGAAAATATCCGCCGCTTTAATATTTACTTAATAATATCTCTGCCGAAGAAGTCCTCGGTCTCGCTGCTGACGCCGTAGCCCGATATGGACGACGTATCCGCGGTAAGCTCCAGCTCCGTCTCAAAAATATCCGTTTCTCCCGTCACTTCCTTGCGGAACACCGAGATGGTGATAACGTCTCCTGGGACTTTATCCGCCAGAACGTCGGCGATCTCGCTTGCACCAAACACCCGCTGACCGTCTATGTGAGTTATCACGTCGTAGGGCTTCAGACCCGCATAGACCGCTCCGCTTCGTGTGTCGATCTCCATTACGCATAGTCCCGCAGGTATGCCGTAACCGTTTGCAGTAGCGTCCCCGATGGACATATATGTTATGCCCACCCTTGTCCGTGAGGAAACATATCCGTGGGCGATAAGATCCTCCGCAATGGGTACTGCGTCGTCTATCGCAATGCAGAAGCCGATATTTTCATAGGTCTCGTGGTTCATCAGCGCCACCGCAACGCCCACCACCTGTCCGTACATATTGACAAGCGCACCGCCCGAATTTCCGGGGTTGAGAGCCGCGTCCGACTGGATACAGCTTATGGTGGAGCTGCTGATGTAGTCGGTATCTATCTCACGTCCCAGACCGGTAACGTGACCGTAGGTGACGGTATTTTCAAAGCCGCCTCCCGCACCCGCAAGAGCTACCTCTTCGCCTATCTCAAGATTTGAGGACGTGCCTATCTGGGCGGGAGTAAGCCCCGTTTTGTTTACCTTTATTACCGCAAGATCGCTTTTTTTGTCAACGCCGACAATGACCGCTTCGCTCTCGCTGTCGCCGTAGAATCCCACCGAAAGCTTTTTTGCGCCGTCAACCACGTGGGCGTTTGTGAGAATGTAGCCGTCCTCGGTAAGGATTATCCCCGAACCCGACGAGATCGGCGCGTAGGGGATATCGTCAAAAACCTTTATCTTCACCTGCGACGGAAGAATTGCCTTTGCCACTCCCACCGAGGTAAGAAGTCCCGTGTCCCTGTCGGCATAGTCGGCATCGTCAAGCTTCGGCTTATCCGCCGTAGGAATGTTTATAACAACGTGCTCTGCCTTTTGTGTCTCGGCAAGATCGTCATACTTGCCTACATTACCGCTGTCCGGAACGCTTTTTTCCGTATCGGCAGCCGACGCGATCTTAACCGCCAATATCACCACTGCCCCGAACATAACTATTACAGCTCCGATAAGGCTCCACAGGCAGCCGCCCGAAAAACGCTTTTTTTTCGGCTGTACGTTTTGCATGTTCTGACCGGGCTGAGGGTATACTCCCTGACCGAATTGTGCAGGCTGTACAGGCTGACCGTACTGAGGCTGATAATTCATGCCATAGCCCTGCGGCGCACCTCCGAGACCCTGCTGATCAGGCTGCTGAAACTGCTGAGGCTGCTGCATATCCTGCGGCTGAAACTGACCGTACTGTCCGGCCGGAGGAGGCTGCATCTGCTGCGCCTGCTGTACATATTGCCCTGAAAACGCATTCTCTGACGGCGGAACGGGCTGTTCCATTTGGACGGACTGCGTGTCCCGACCGGTTTCCGCAAAGGAGTCGTCAGTTACCGTGTCCTGCAATTCCTTAACCTGCTGACGGAAGCCGTCAGACTGTTCTGAAATATCATTTCCCGCGGCTGACGTGGTATCCGTTGATTTGGATTCTGCGCCGTTTTCGTTTTGCGGCGCCTGTGCAGCGGTCATGTTTTCGTCAAAATTGTTATCCATAAAACCTCCGTAAAATGTTTATCTGCGGTCAGTTTCGGCTTTTCTGAGACTGAACGTAAATTCGGTGTACTGATCTGGCTCGCTTGAAACCACGATCCTGCCGTTGTGAAGCTTGATGATGGAGCTTACTATGGAAAGCCCCAGACCCACTCCTCCCGGGTCGATGCCGCGGGACTCGTCGGTCTTATAGAAGCGGTCGAAAACCCTTGATATCTCCTGCTTTTTCAGACCCTCGCCGCTGTTTCTGATCGAAACGCTGCACATATCGCCGTCCCCGCTGAACGAAAACCTTATGTACCCGCCCTTATCCACGAATTTAACGGCGTTTTCGATAAGGTTATAAATGACCTGACCCGTAAGGTCGGGATCGGCGTTTATGCGGCAGCCGCCCGCGTCTTGTATTTGTATATCAATGTTCTTTTCGTCAATGTTTTTTTCAAAGCTTGTAAGGGTCTGCAAAATTATCGGCAGAATATCGAAATCCTCAGTGGAAAGCTTCAGCTCTCCCGCCTCGTATTTTGATATATTCAGCATTGACCTGACGAGCCGCGAAAGCCTGCCCACCTCTGCCGAAACTATTTTCATGTAGTGCCTGTGCTGACTTTCGGGGATAGTGCCGTCCAGTATGCCGTCCACAAAGCCGCCGATAGTTGTCATAGGCGTTTTAAGCTCGTGGGAAACGTTGGAGATAAAGCTTTTTCTTGTTTCCTCAAGCTGTTCCAGAGAGTTTGCCATGTCGTTAAGCTGAGTAGCAAGATATCCCAGCTCGTTATCGTCGGTCACATAGAGCTTCTTCGAGAAGTCACCCTCTCCGAAACGCTGCGCCGCCATTGTCATCTCCCGTATTGGCGAAAGCAGCCGTCTTGACGCGGTGTATATTATGGTAAACGCCACGGAAAGTATAAGCACCGATGAAATTATCAGCGCCGCCACAAGCGTGAGCATATGTCCGGTAAGCGTATTCGACCTCAGCCTTATAAGGATAATATAAGTCTCAACCTCAATATTTATTTTTTGTGTAAATACAAAGCTGCTGTCCTCATAGTAGCCGTTGAAATTGCTCAGCTCGGACGCACCGTCCTCCGTAATACGGCTTATTGCCTGCGGGTTGATTTTCTTGTCGGTATGAGAACACGGCGATGCCTCGGAGCATACCAAAGCAACGCCGTCTGGATCAGTCAGTGTAATATCCGTATCGAGGGTATCGGAAAGCGGAACAAGAGCCTCCGACAGCTTTGCCGTATCGAGACCGCCGTTTTCCGCGATCGACCCGCGCACGGTATTGATGATCGTTTCCGATTTTACCGAAAGATAATTAAATCTGTTTGATTTGTAATGCTCCTCAGACACCAGCAGCAGAACCGTGCCTATGCAGATCACCGCCGATATGAACACCGCGGCGCACAGACAGAAAAAATCGGTAAAAATACTTTTACGCATTTGCGTCCTCTTCCGCCTCAAACTTGTATCCTACGCCCCATACCGTCTTGAGAGCCCACTTGTCGGAAACTCCCTCAAGCTTTTCGCGCAGACGCTTTATGTGTACGTCGATAGTTCTGGAATCGCCGTAGTACTCAAAGCCCCATACCTCGTCGAGAAGCTGATCGCGGGTGTATACCCTGTTGGGGTTTGAAGCCAGATAGAACAGCAGCTCCAGCTCCTTGGGAGGAGTGTCCATTACCTTTCCGTCAACGCGGAGCTCGTAGCGTGTCATGTTCACAACCAGCTTGTCGTAGCGAACCTCCTTGACCTCCGACTCGGTGCTTGACTGACCGATACGGCGGGAAACCGCCTTAATTCTGGCGATAACTTCCTTTGTATCGAAAGGCTTAACGATATAATCGTCCGCGCCCAGCTCCAGACCGAGAACCTTATCAAAGGTCTCGCTCTTGGCGGTTATCATGATTATGGGCACGTTTGATTTTTTTCTTATTTCGCGGCACACCTGCCAGCCGTCCAGCTCGGGCAGCATGATATCGAGGAGCACCACGTCGGGCTTGAGAGCATTGAACTTGACCACAGCCTCGTCACCGTCGTGAGCGGTGATAACGCCGTAGCCCTCCTTTTCAAGATAGAGCTTGAGCAGCTCGCAGATATTATTATCGTCGTCAACGACCAAAACTTTTCCCAATGACATATTAGACCATCCTTTCAAATGCCGTATACACTTATACTTATGTCTGACAATCTGCCGCCGCCATACAACGTTATGCAAACGCTTGAAGAGCTTCAAGCTGCGGATCTTGTTCTCCCCGTTTCCGAATGGATCCCGAGAGACGGAACGCCGAAAGAGGAGGCTGCGTTTTCCTGTCTGAAAAACGGTCATGCATATGGACTTGCAACGCTGTACTTTTAAATAATTAGACAAATTAATTATACCAAAACAAGACATACAACATATAAATTTTTAGTGTCCTACATATGTACAAATTGTAAATTTAACAAAATATTGTTTTTATAATTATAAAATGCAAATAAAAAATTCATTTTTAGGATAGTCACAAATAGGTCTGCGCTTATTTTCGGGACAAATATTTTTCCTCCGTTATTATTAATGTCCGCTTGACAGAGCTTGATTTCTGTTATGGAAATTGACAAATTCGGTAAATTTGTCTGCCTGTTTTTGTTCAATACGCCGAAATATATAAAAATCTTATGAAAAGACTTGATTTCTGCTGAAATACTGCTAAAATATAATTAGCACTCAAAAAGAATGAGTGCTAACACATGGAAGTCCGAAGTGCTAAAACCTGATTTTTTCAGCGAAAAGCGTTCCGAACGGTGTCGGATTTTCTACGATTTGTTTAAAACTATATTTTATATACTGAAAGGAGTCTTTAATTATGACAATCAAACCGCTTGCAGACAGAGTTGTTATTAAAATGACCGAGGCGGAGGAGACCACCAAGAGCGGCATTATCCTCGCGGGAAGCGCTAAGGAAAAGCCCCAGATCGCTGAGATCGTTGAGGTTGGTCCCGGAGGCGTCGTTGACGGCAAGGAAGTCAAGATGTTCGTTAAAAAGGGTCAGAAGGTACTTATTTCCAAGTACAGCGGCACTGAGGTAAAGGTTGACGGCGTTGAGTATACGATCCTCCGTCAGGATGATATACTGGCTGTTGTTGAATAATACGATTTATACTATTTGTATTTGAAAAGGAGTTTTTATTATGGCTAAAGATATTATTTACGGCGAGGACGCGAGAAAGGCTCTTCAGGCGGGCATTGACAAGCTTGCGGACACAGTTAAGATCACTCTCGGCCCCAAGGGCAGAAACGTTGTTCTGGACAAGAAGTTCGGCGCTCCCCTTATCACAAACGACGGCGTTACCATTGCAAAGGAGATCGAGCTTGAGGACGCTTTCGAGAACATGGGCGCACAGCTCGTCAAGGAAGTTGCTACAAAGACAAACGACGCTGCGGGCGACGGTACCACAACCGCTACACTGCTTGCACAGGCTCTTATCCGCGAGGGTATGAAGAACATTGCAGCAGGAGCAAATCCCATGATCGTTAAAAAGGGTATGGCTAAGGCTGTTGACGCGGCTGTTGAGTCCATCAAGGCTAATTCCACACCCGTTGCGGGCTCGGACGATATCGCAAGCGTTGCGGCTATCTCCTCCGCTGACGAGAACGTAGGAAAGCTCATCGCCGAGGCTATGGATAAGGTTACGGCAGACGGCGTAATCACCATTGAGGAATCCAAGACCGCCGAGACATACTCCGAGGTCGTTGAGGGTATGCAGTTCGACCGCGGTTATATCACACCTTACATGGTTACCGATACGGACAAGATGGAAGCCGTTATCGACGACGCTTACCTGCTTATCACAGACAAGAAGATATCCTCCATTCAGGAAATTCTTCCCCTGCTGGAACAGATCGTTCAGAGCGGCAAGAAGCTTGTTATCATTGCCGAGGACGTTGAGGGCGAGGCCCTGTCCACACTTATCGTAAACAGGCTCCGCGGCACATTCACCTGCGTTGCTGTAAAGGCTCCCGGCTTCGGCGACAGACGCAAGGAAATGCTTCAGGATATCGCTATCCTCACAGGCGGTCAGGTCATCTCCGAGGAGATCGGTCTTGAGCTTAAGGATACCGAAGTTTCTCAGCTCGGACGCGCTAAGCAGGTCAAGGTTACAAAGGAAAACACCATCATTGTTGACGGTGCAGGCGATAAGAAGGCTATCAAGGACAGGATCGGTCAGATCAAGGCTCAGATCGAGACCACCACTTCCGATTTCGACAAGGAAAAGCTTCAGGAAAGACTTGCCAAGCTCAGCGGCGGCGTAGCCGTTATCAAGGTTGGCGCAGCTACCGAGGTCGAAATGAAAGAAAAGAAGCTCCGCATTGAGGATGCTCTCGCTGCTACAAAGGCTGCCGTTGAAGAGGGTATCGTTGCAGGCGGCGGCGTTGCATACGTAAACGCAATGTCCGCGGTTGCAAAGCTTACCGCTTCTCTCACAGGCGACGAAAAGACAGGCTCGGCTATCGTTCTCAAAGCACTTGAAGAGCCTGTTCGTCAGATCGCCGCTAATGCAGGTCTGGAGGGCAGCGTTATCCTCGACAAGATCGTCCGCTCCAGAAAGATCGGCTACGGCTTCGACGCTTACAATGAGACTTACGGCGACATGATCCCCGCAGGTATCGTTGACCCCACCAAGGTAACACGTTCCGCACTTCAGAATGCGGCTTCCGTTGCGGCTATGGTTCTTACCACAGAGAGCCTTGTTGCAGACATCAAGGAGGAAACTCCCGCTGCTCCCGCAATGCCCGCAGGCGGAATGTATTAATTACAACAGAATAAAAACAAGAGGCAAGAGTTTCGGCTCCTGCCTCTTTTGTTTTGCACTTCACGCAAAAAAGCAAGAGACCGAAATCTCTTGCTTTTAATTATCCGTTATTTCCAGCCGTCGGTAAGATGTCTGCAAAGAGCCTTGCCGATATTTTCTAAGGGCTGCTGTTCGGAGCAAGCTCCAAGCTTGTAAGCCTCCATAGGCATACCGTAAACAATACAGGTCTCCTTGTTCTGACCAATGGTGTACGCGCCCTTGTCGTGCATTTTTTTCATACCCTTTGCACCGTCCGCGCCCATGCCTGTCATGATAGCTCCGATAGCCTTTTTGCCCGCCACGTCCGCAACGCTTGTGAACATCACGTCAACCGAGGGGCAGTGTCCCGAAACCTTTTCGCCCTGATAGCACTTGACAAAATAGCCTTTTACGTCCTTTTTCAGCTCCATATGGTAACCGCCCGCCGCGATAAGGCATACGCCCTCGGTGAGCCTGTCGCCGTCCTGAGCCTCCTTGACGTGAACCGCGCAGCATTTGTCAAGACGTTCGCTGTACATCTTTGTAAACACGGGAGGCATATGCTGTACCACCAGTACTGGCGGCATAGTGTCGGGGAAAGATTTTATTATGCATTCCAACGCGTCCGTACCGCCTGTGGAAGCTCCGAGAGCAACGATATAGCCCTCGCGTGTTCTCTGCTGAAGTCCCGCGATATCATCTCTTGACGGAATATTCGGCATAACCTTTCCTACTTTTGCGCCTGTCGAACCCATAACTGGTACAAGACCGTCAACGCCTGTTTTAGGCGCAGCTTTTGATGTGACCGGTTTTTGAACGGGTTTTCCTGCCGCAAGGATTATCTTTGTTCCCAGAATAGTGGAGAACGTTTTGTACTCTGAGGGAACACGGGGCTTTTTGAGGAATCCTGCCGCGCCCGCTTCGAGAGCCGAAGCCTCGCTTGCCGTACCAGACATTATGATACAGGGCAGCGGGTACTGCTCCATAAGCTGTTTCAGGAACGTAAGGCCGTCCATTTTCGGCATAACAACGTCCATAACGAGGACGTCGGGTTTAAGCTCGCGTATCTTGTCGCGTGCCTCAAAAGCGTCCGAGGCCTCGCCGACAATAACAATATTTGGCGTACTTTCAAGACCCTTTATGACCGAAGTACGGAACATAGCCGAGTCGTCAACAATGAGAACCTTGACTTTTTTGTTTTGAATGGTATTATTCATATCACACCGCCTCCGTAAATACGGGGCGCTCCTTTGCCTTTTTATTTGGTAATTCTTCCGGCGTAGGATTTCGCTCCGTCAGGCTTGTTGGAAATTTTCTTATAGACCGCCGGTTTAACATAGGTATAACGGGTGTTCTTTCCAACGCTTTCCGCGTGACCTATAAAGAGAAATCCGTTCTCTCTGGTAACATCGTAGAAGCGTTCGATAAGAGCGTTTTTGGTTTCCTGCTCAAAATAAATCATAACGTTGCGGCAGCTTATAAAGTCATAAGGACGCTGAGCAACGATCCTGTCCATAAGGTTGAACTGCTTATAGGTGATCTGCTTGCGGAGCCTGTCTATGACCTGATAGCGTCCGTCGGGAAGCTTGGTGAAGTACTTCGTCATCCAGTGCTTGGGAACGTCCTTGAGCATATCTATCGTATAGATACCGGCCTGTGCCGTTTTAAGCACCTCGGTATCCAGATCGGTAGCAAGCAGCTTAACGTTCCATGCGGAAGCCTTTGTGCCGAGGTAATCGTCAATAGTCATTACCAGCGTGTAGGGCTCCTGTCCCGTTGAGGAAGCCGCGCACCAGAAGTTCAGCGTGCGCGTAGCAGCGTTTTCCTTTTCCATCTGAGGCATTATGGTGCTTTTCAGGAATTCAAAATGTTCGGGTTCGCGCATGAAAAAGGTGTGGTTTGTAGTAAGCTTGTTGACGAGCTGCATGGTTTCGTTTCCGGTTTTGTCGGCGAAAGCGAAATCAATAAACTCCTTGAAGCTTTTGAAGCCGCGCTGCGTTACCATATTGGAAAGTCTTCCCTCTATAAGGATACGCTTTTTATCAAGATTTATGCCGTAATTTTTTTTCATGTACGCAACCAAACGGTTAAAATCATCATCTGTAAGTTTAAGCATTATCCAAACCTCCGATCAATCTGTAATAAGCTTGTCACAGTCCAGAAGCAGCTTGATGTCGCCCTCGATCTCGATGATAGACTTGATGTAGCGGTTTGCGTTCACGTTTTTGGAATCGGGAGCCTTGCTGATATCTCCGGGCTTTGCAATGAGAACTTCCTGAACTCTGTCCACGATAATTCCCACCTGATCGCCGTCGTCGAACTGGAGAACGATGATACAGGTTCTGTCGTCGTAAGGGATCTCCTCCATACCGAAGCGGTTTCTCACGCTTATGATCGGAACTACCTTTCCGCGTATATTAATAACACCCTTGATGTAGTCGGGGATCTTCGGTACGATCGTAATCTGTTCAATGTTGATGATTTCGTTTACATACTTTATTTCGATACCGTAGCTGATTTCGCCGATATTGAAAAAGAGGATTTCAATTCCGTCCGCGGTATAGGCGGATCTTGAAGCCGTGGTATTTTCTGCCATTTGAGACCTTCCTTTCTATATAGGACAGGCGCAGCCGCAGCCGGTCTGTCCTCTTGAATGCACACGCCTACAGTGAAGAAAATCAGAAATCGCTGATAATCTTGCTCACGTCTATAATAATCGTGATAGAGCCGTCGCCGAGAATCGAGCAGCCGCTCATGCCGTACTGCTTGATATTGTAGTTGCCCAGAAGCGAGGGGAAAGGCTTGAGAACGACCTGCTGCTCGCCGATAAGCTCGTCAGCGAAGATGCACGCGCTCTTGCCGTCCGTCTCCACAAGTATTACGATACCGTCGAATACGTCCTCCGTATTCGGATTCAGGTCATAGAGCTGATACAGTCTGATGAGCGGGTAGCATTCGCCGTATACCATTATCATTTCCTTGCCCGTAGTATCCTTTACCAGCTGATTGGGCTGAACCTTGAAGGACTGGCGGATAGAATTGATAGGGATAGTGAATATCGAGCTGCCCACGGAAATTTCCATGCCGTCCACGATAGACAGAGACAGGGGAATCTTGATAATGAAGCTTGAGCCCTGACCGAACTTGGAGTCAACGGAAACGCTTCCGCCGATCTTTTCGATGTTCTTTTTAACAACGTCCATGCCCACGCCTCTTCCGGAGTACTCCGTAACCTGTTCGTTGGTGGAGAAGCCGGGGAGCATGATCATATTGAGGATTTCCTTTTCGGAATACTCGCTTGCGGGCTTGGTAAGGATACCGTTTCTTTCAGCCTTTGCAAGAACCTTTTCAGGGTCGATTCCCTGACCGTCGTCGGCTATAACAATGATAACTTCTCCCGAAGCATTATATGCGGAAAGGGTGATCTTGCCCTTGGGTGACTTGCCCGCCGCGATTCTGTCCTCAACATTTTCCTCGATACCGTGGTCCATGGAGTTTCTTACCATGTGCATGAGGGGGTCGTTGAGCTGGTCGATGATGGACTTGTCAACCTCGGTCTCCTCGCCCTCGAAGATAAGTTCAACGTCCTTGCCCAGCTTTACCTTCATGTCGCGGACGATACGGGTCATTTTATTGAACGCTCCCGAAATAGGAACCATTCGCATTGACATAACCGCGTCCTGAAGCTCACTGTTAAGCTTTCTCAGCTGTCTTGCGGACTTCTGGAAGTTATCCAGTCTCAGACCCTTCAGGTCGGGATTGGAAGTAACCATGGCCTCTGTGATAACGATCTCGCCTACCAGGTCAAGAAGCACGTCCAGCTTGTTCAGATTTACAGAGATAAGGGACTGCTTCACGCCGCCCTTTGCAGCAGCTGCTGCGGGAGCGCTTTCGGCAGCCGGTTTCGGAGCTTCGGCTTTTTTGGCCGCGGGCTTGGGAGCTTCCGCTTTCTTTTCGGGAGCGGCAGCCTGTGCAGGAGCAGCCGGAGCGGCGGCAGGTGCCGGAGCGGCAGCAGGAGCAGCGGCAGGTGCAGCCGGAGCGGGAGCTTCCTCTACAACATAGGATTTAACGCTGGGAGTACCCTCGATCACCTGAAGAACCATCTGAGGCTTATCCGACTTGAAGCGTACCACGAAGCCTTCCTCCACGATGATCTTGGAGGTATCGGCGTTGTCCTCGATATCTGCGGGCTCAAATGTAACATCCTCGCAGACGTCTCTTACATTGTTCACTACCAGCAGAGCGCGGAGATTTTCCATCTTGCAGTCGTCGTCGAAGTGAACGCGCACTGTGGTGACGTTGCCGGACGGAGCGCCTGCCGCAGCCTCGGAACCGCGCTCGATAACTTCGCAGTTCTTTACGTTGGCTGTTGTGCGGATAGTCTCCATAATACTGTCGGTAGACGCGCCCTGAGCGGGACGGAACTTAACAAGGAAGCCGTCCTTTATAATAGTCTGGGCTGTATCGCCGTTGTTCTCTATGTCTTCGGGTATGTATTCAAGCTCTGCGCAGCTTTCGGATATTCTGTTGATGACCAGCAGAGCTCGGAGATTTTCCATCTTGCAGTCGTCCTCGAAGAATACCTTTACCGTTGTAAGTCCCGATGCCGATACAGGCTGAGCAGGAGCAGCTGCCGGTGCGGGAGCCGCAGCGCCTGCGGTTTCAGCAGCGGGAGCGGCAGGAGCAGCTTCTGCCGGTGCGGCAGCTTCCCCGGAAGCGGGAGGCGCGCCTTTAAGAACGGCGGCGAAGTCCTCGATCTTGTTCATCTGTTCGGTAAAATCTGTTGGAGTATATTCGTCCTCCTGAAGATTTTCGATCTCGGCTTTCAGGAGATCGGACGCGCTGAAAATGATGTCATACAGCGTTTCCATTGAAGTGATCACAGGATGATCCTCTCGGATAATGTAGAACATATCCTCGATGGCGTGAGCGAGCTTAGACATATTTTCGAGTCCCATCATGGCGGAAGAACCCTTAATAGTGTGCATGGTACGGAAGATCTCGTTGATATCCTCTTCCGCAAAGCTGCTCTCGTTTTCAGTTTTCATCAGAATTTGGTCCAGCTGTTCAAGAAGCGACGTTGTCTCAAAGACGTACATATCCGCCATTGCTTCCATTCCTGCTTCAAATTTTGCCATAAAAACACCTACCTATCAGTTTATCCCCTTACAGGGTTAATTGATGTAACATCTGCTATAAGAAACCTGCGCGAGGATAACGCTGCCGCCGCGGCGGATACCCCCTATGCTGTAAAAATGCTACAGCACGCCATAATATTCTATAGTATATTTTTAATTATACTATAAAAAACTCTTTACTTCAAGACAAAAATGTAATATAATAAGAATAAAGCGGAAAAATTTTTAGGCTATTTTTCGTTCATTTTTAACAAAATAGCACAAAAAAAGGTAAAAAACCAAAAAAATTGCCGATTTTTGATATAATTGGAAGATTATTCCTGGCACTTATTTGTTAAATTCTGGAAAGGAATGGCGCGTATGTCAGACTTGTTAAGAGTAACTACTCCCGTCGCACCAAAGGACTATAATCTCAACACAAGCGTTAAGCCTCAGGCTCCCGAACAGGTTTTCGATCTGGGCAACGTTGATTACATCAATAAAACCAATGAACGCGACGAACAGCTGGGTGAACAGAATCTCAAGGATCAGGCGGGCGCGGGTCTGCCGCAGATACAGACGGCTATCTCCAAAGACCCGGCTCTTGCGGCGGCGCTGCTGAAGGGCGTGCTCGGATCAAACACGATTTCGGCTCTGGGAGCGGCAGGAAACGCCGAGCTTCTCAATAAGGTCACGGAATTTGCCAACGAGATACTTCTTGCACCCAACGAGCTTATGAACGATATTATCCGTCAGCAGGACGAGGCGACAATGTTCAGCGGCGAGCTTTGGAGCGCTATCAAGGATATGGTCGCGGAGCTTGCGGGAACTCCTGCGGGCGAAGAGGTCAGCCTTGCTGTGCTGGACTTCCTTAAAGCCGCTTCCTCGTCTGTGGCGCGCGACGACATCATAACCTCCATATCCACCTCTCTGCGGTATCTTGCGGGCGAAGCCGCCCAGAGCCGCGAGATAGTGAATCTGCTCATGCAGACAGCCGACAGGCTCTCCGCGGAAAATTTCGGAGAGGTGAAAAACGACATCCTTGCCCTTGTGGGATATCTTGAAAAAAGTCTGCTGCTCAGCGACCGCACGCAGAATCTGCTGTCGCTGATAACATATAATCTTTCGCGGTTCAACGGCGATCCCTCCGCGCTGGGGGACAGCTTTCAGGCGGTGCTGAACATGGCTCCCGATGCGGAGACCGCCGACAAGCTTAATATGCTGTTCACAAAATTTGTGGAAGGCTCCCGCCTCCCCGCCGATATAAAGCTTGCCGCGCTCAAGGATAATCCCTCGGCTTCGGCGCAGCGTTCCATGACAATGCTTACGGAAAGGCTTGCCGATGCGGTGAACGGCGGTCTGGAAAACATATCCGCCGAGCAGCTTTCGGAGGAGATCAGCAAGCTCACGGAGGAGCTTAACGTACCCGTCGAAAACCCCGAAGCCGCGGAGGGAAATACTTCCGAACAGACGGCGGAAAATCCCGAGGCTGCCGGACGCGCAGCCGCTGAAAACGCTTCCGCAAAAGACCCCGTTACCCTGAAAGAGGGAACGGCTCTGCTGAAAAAAATACTTGCTCCCGTTGTTCCGGACAACATGAAAGGTGCGCTGAACACGCTTATCCGCGAGTTTGAAAAGACCCGCGACCTGAACACCCTTATCGACAGGCTCAGCGTTATAGTGAACGGCGCCGAGGACATGGATAAGAAAATAATCCTTGCGCAGGGAATAAATCTCGTGCTTACCCAAATGGCGCAGGCGCAGGGTATCCAGTACCGTCCGCCCACGACTATGGAAAATATGCTGGACTTCCTTATAAAGAATATCAACGATCCGTCGCTGAAATCTCTTTCGGATATGACCAGACCCGATATGATACAGGGACTTCTCAGCGCGCCGGGTGTGTTTACGCCGCTGCTGCACTTCCTTGTGCCTATAAATATGGACGGCATGAAGGCTTTCGGCGAGCTGTGGGCAGACCCCGACGCAGACCGCGATCCCGCAACAGGAGAACCCGACAACCACCTGTTCCTCTGCTTTGAGATAGAGAACGCGGGCTACTTCGAGCTGGAGGTGTACGCCCGCGGCAAGTCGGTCAACGCGGCTCTGCTGTGTCCCGCGGGAACGGAAAGAAACTATCTGCCCATAAAGGAAATGCTGCCCGAGCTTGCGGCTTCCTGCGGCTACAGCGCGGATAAAATAATGATAGAGCCGCTGAAAAGAAGACGGGATCTTACGAACATATTCCCCAAGCTGAACGAAAGGAGGACTGGTCTGAATGTCAGGATATAAAGGAAAGAAGCCCAGCAACTCTGCGGTAGCCCTCAGGTACAATCCCGACAAGGACTACACGCCTATCGTTGTGGCTTCGGGACACGGTCACGTAGCCGAAAAGATAATCAATCTTGCCGACGAGAACGGCGTGCCGATCTACCGCGACGACTCAGCCACCGCACTGCTTACCATGCTCAATGTGGGGCAGGGAATCCCTCCCGATCTTTATCAGCTTGTGGCGGGAATTTACGTGCAGGTAATGCGTATCGCAAAGGATAACGGTTCAAATCAGTGAGAAACATATCCCCGAATGGTCGTCGTACCGTTCGGGGATAAATCATATACTATATAAATATGCCGTGAAGACGAGACTTATTCGAGACCTTTCATAAGTCCCTCGACAATAACGGGATATTCCCATGTGCAGGAGGAACGGTTAAGGATACCGAAATTTTCTCCGTTTCCGGAAAACGCGCCGTTGTCCCACCAAAGGCAGGGAACGCCGATCTCCTTTGCCTTGCTTACATAGAACGTTGCCCATTCTGCGCGGATATCCTCGTTAGCCTTGGCTCTTGCACCGAACTCGCCGATGATAACGGGAGTACCCTTGTCAATGAAAGTGGTTTTCAGCGTGTCCATAAGATAAATGATATCGTTTGCCGAAGTGTCGTCGGGAGAGAACTTTCTTGCAGAAAAGTCGTCGCTGAGCGCGAACGCATAAGGCGTATAGGCGTGAACGGAAATGATGATCTTGTCGTCTCCCTCGGGAACCTTGATCGCTTTCAGTGCGGAATCGCTTGAGCTTGCCGCATATCCGGGTATCATAAGGTGACGCTTTGCGTTGTTTCCGCCAAGACCCCTTATGGTCTCAACGAACGCAGCGTTAAAATGGTTTACCACCTCGCGGCCCTCGTCGTCGCCGCCGTTCCATTCCATAGCGGTGTTTCTCTTGCGGGGTTCGTTAAGTCCCTCAAAGATGAGCCTTTCGTTATAGCCCGCAAAGTGTGTGCCTATCTGTGTCCAGAGAGCTTTCAGCTTTTCGGTGGCTTCCGCTTCCGTCTCGTAGTATGGGTCGTGCCATTCCTCGTGGTGGATATTGAGGATAACGAACATATCCTGGCTGTAGGCGTAGTCAACGACCTCCTGAACGCGGTTCATCCAAGCCTCGTCAACAACGTTGTTTTCGTCCATGTGGATGCCCCATGTGGTGGGTATTCTGATAATATTGAAGCCTGCGTCCTTTACAGTCGTTATCATTTCCTTTGTGGTAACGATGTTGCCCCAGCTTGTTTCGCTGTCAACACCTGTGCCGCCGTTGGAATCGAGAGTGTTTCCGAGGCTCCAGCCCACCTTGATCTCCTTGACCAGCTCGGTGGACGGGATATCGCGTATTTCGTCGTTCACGGGGCTTGCAGCCGAAGACTGTCCGTTTGCGGACTCTCCGCCGTCAGCAGTGTTCTTGTCTCCGCATCCCGAAAGCGACAAAAGCATAAAAGAAGCTGTAACAGCCGATATAATTTTTTTGACCGTATTTTTTTTCATTGTCCAAGACCTCCGCAATTTAATATTTTTGCCATGATAAATTATACCACACGCCGCGGAGTTATGCAACAGTTTTTTATAAACAAACTGTGTTCGATGATTTTTTGCATATAAATTTTGATTTTACGCACCATGTAGCAAATCTTAGGCGGCGCAGCCGCCGACTAAAGCTGGTCGAGCTGAGCCCAGCTCGCAGAAGTCCAGAGGGCGGAGCCCTTTGGTCGCCGCCCGCAGGCGGCGAAATTCCCATCCCGCGCCCGCAGGCGCATATCGTTCAAAACGGTGAAAGGGGTGAGGAATGGCGACAGCCATTCCGAGGGGGAGCGGACACGACCGCTCCCCCTTTGTACGGTGCGCGACAAGGTAAATCTCTAAAACGTCACGGTGTGACGTTTTAGATAGAGCAAACTATAGCTATGCTTGGAAACCCAAACCAAACATTGTCCGTTGAAAACAGTCCCCCGGACTGTTTTCAAGGGTTACTGTGCCGCGTACC
>JAAVHI010000091.1 GCA_014799785.1 Ruminococcus sp. | reverse complement strand
CCGGAACTGATAATGAGACAGGACAAAAATTAGCGAAGGGTCTTAAAGATATTTCGCAAAGTAAGATTAACCCAGAATATCGAAATCAAAATATTAAACAGCAGGCAGGCTTTGCGGCAGAAGTAAAGTCGGTTGCAAGAAAGAATGCTGATAATATCATTAAGGGAAAAACAGATAGACTGATTCGGACGGATGATATTGGCAGAGTTAACGATCCGTTATATGATCTGGTGGAACGTGCACCTGATGGTACGATAATCCCTGGAACTGCCTCTCAAATGAAGTTTGTGGGCAATAGCCCAGAAGAACTGTTGAGTAAATTGAGCAGCAAGAAATATGAGAAATATCTTGACGCAAAAGCCATTTTGGACGTTGCGGACGATGACTTTGAAGCACTTGTAGGCACAAATGGAAATCAGGGCATTATTGATGAGAAAATTGCACAGTTGAGAAATCAGGCTGATCATGCCAAACAGCTTGGAAAAAGTGATGTGGCGGAGCAGAAGTTAGGACAAATACAAAAATACGAGAATATTAAAGAGAAATTAAGGAAAAGCGGACTTACAAGAGACGAGGCTGTGGAGGCAAGGCTTTATGCTAGGTGGTCAACTGCGAAGGATGTGATGAAAAATGCGCATGGTGCAGGAGTGGAACAGATAGGGATAGGTGCAACAATATCAGGAGGTATTTCACTTGTAAAAAATGTTGTCGCATGTATAAGGGGCGATAAAACACCGGAAGAAGCGGCTGTGGCAGTTGCGGAGGATACTGGAACCGGTATGGTCGTAAGCTATACGGTGGCATTTTCCGGAAGTGTGATAAAAGGCGCTATGCAAAATTCATCGTCCGCTTATATTAGAGGATTAGCAAAAACAAATTTAGCGACGGGACTGGTAACAACGACTGCAAATGTTGGAAAGACGTTGCATAGATATTTTTGCGGTGACATATCAAGCGCAAAATGTGTTGAAGAGTTAGGGCAGCAGGGAGTAGGGGAGATTGGATCCGCAATGCTTTCGGCTATGGGTGCAAGTTATGCGGCTGCTATTGCACCTGAGAGTGCGGTAAAGCTCTTCGGTGCGGTTGGCGGATTGGCAGGTGCAACTTTGGGATATGCGGCGGCAATCGCATGTTATCAAGAAATTGCAACAGCATTAAAAGAGGCAGAACTTGCTAGAGAAGAACGGATCAGAATTGAGCAGGAATGTGCAGAGACAGTAGCAATGATCCGCCAATATAGGCAGGAAATGAATATTAGGGTTTCTGAATATATGACGAAGCATATACGGACATTTAATCAGGGGTTTCTGGAAATGGATAAAGCAATTATCGAACATGACATCAACGGGTTTATTCGTGGTAATGTACATATTCAGGAAGTCTTGGGGAAGGAGGTTCAGTTTAGGACGCAGGAAGAATTTGATGAGCTTATGCTATCAGACACAGCATTTAGACTTTAGGAGGAAAGTTATGACACAATTTTCAAATTTGGAAGCTATTCAGTTTTCTAAGACAAAGCTATTAAAATGGGCGGCTATTCAGATTTATTATTACTTGATAGCCGCTGACGGAGAAATCAGCGAGAAGGAAATGGAAAGCTTTTTAGAGATCGCAAAGGAAACGGATTCACTATTTAAACAGTACAAGTCACAACTTATTGAAGAATGTGAAAATCAGGTAAAAAAGGCAATTGAAGAAGAAAAAAGATGTGCGGTTCTTAAAGAAGGAATTGATCTTGTATATAGGGATCAACTTAATGAGATTCTGCATGGTTTAGAGGAAAAGTCAGGTCATATAAACGCTAATATGTTTATCTGGAATATGTTGAGTATTGCTATGAGTGACGGGACATATGCAGATGAAGAAAGCGAGCTGATTCATTATGTGGTTAGGAAATTTGATTTGGATCAAGAAGTGTTCTTGGAATTGGACAATGCGATGAAAACAATATTGGATATTGATCAAAGCATTGCTTGGATGACCCAAAAAGAAAATCCGTTTGTAATAAAGGGAACAAATTGGGAAATATCATCTTCAGAAATAGGACGCTTTATTGATGAATTTACAAACAGACGAGAAGTCATACTTAACAGCGTAAAAGAGATGACGAAGGATTAGGAGGTGTAGATATGCCATTACCATTTTTATTTATAGGAGCTGGAGTTGCATCAGCGGTTGCTGGAGTAGGAAAAACCGTTAAGGCAGTGAACGATAATTCACATGCTAAGAAGATTAATGAAAATGCTGATGAAAAAATTAGACATGCGGCAAGTAGGCTGGATAGACCAAGGCAGCAATGCGGAGAAGCATTGGAAAGTTTGGGAAAAGAAAAAATGGTAATCCTAAATACGAGTGTGAATAAATTTCTCGTTTCATTTGAGAGGCTAAAAAATGTGGAATTTATGGATTCTGAAGGATTACATGAGTTAAATAAACTGCATATAGATCGCGGTGAATTTGAAAGACTAAAAGAAATGGAAAGTTTTGCGTCTTCGCTTGCGGGTGGTACAGTAGCAGGTGCGTTTGGAGGAGCATTTGCTGCCTTTGGAGCATATAATGCAGCAACGGTCTTTGCAACAGCATCAACTGGAACAGCAATTGCCTCTCTCAGTGGGGCAGCAGCGACAAACGCGACACTGGCTTTCTTCGGCGGTGGATCTCTTGCGGCGGGCGGTCTTGGTATGGCAGGGGGAACTGCAATCTTAGGTGGACTGGTTGCGGGACCGGCATTGCTTGTTATGGGAGTTATCACAGGGGCCAAGGCGAGTAAAAACTTGGATAACGCATATGCGAACAAAGCAAAGGCAGAAGAAATCTGTGAACAGTTAGAGGCGGCAATAGAACTCTGCGATGCAATTAGAAGAAGGACTTACATGTTTTACAGCCTTTTGGCGAGATTGGACACCCATTTTCTTCCGTTAATCTGTCAGTTGGAAGAGATCGTTGAGAAGGAAGGAACAGACTACGCAGCATTAACTCCTGAGGCAAAGCAAACTGTTGTAGCGGCAGCTTCCATTGCGGTAACGATCAAAGCGGCGCTCGATACCCCTATACTTACAGAGGAAGGAAATCTGACAAATGAATCAAAGCGGATGGTTGATGGTATGATTTCTGTTGTAGAGGGCGTAAAGAAGGGGAGTGATACCGATACATTTGCTGACAGTTTGATGACAGTCTTGAAGAATGTAAAGGCAGAGACTGACATTTCGGATGAAACCAGCGAGAAGAACGCTGAGGAAGAACCTGTTAAAGTGTATGGGGAGCGTGTCTGTACTATGGAGTATACAGAATCATTTGGTAAATCAATTGATGATGTTACAGTTATTGGATCGCCTGCTTGGAGAGAAGATCGCTTGAAAAAGATTAGAGCAAGACACGCGGCAGAAAAGCAAGAAAAAGAAGGGGATACCGCGAATCAATAATATCAGAAATTCCCCAGTTCAAAACATATATTATTACCATAGCAACCAGACCAACGGAGCCAATCCGTTGGTCTAAATTTTTGCCAATTTTTAAAAGAATGGAGGAAGAAACATGGCAGCAAACGTAGAATCGATGTTTTACACAAGAGAGAAACCTTGGCATGGGTTAGGGACGAAGGTAGAGGAGGCACCGACATCAGCGGACGCATTATACCTTGCAGGACTGGACTGGAAGGTGGTGCAGGAACATATCTTCACGGAAACGGGGGATACCATTCTCGGATACAGGGTGAATGTTCGTGACAGTGATCGCAAGGTACTTGGCGTAGTGAGCGAACGGTATAAGATCATCCAGAACAGTGAGGCTTTTGCCTTCACGGATACGCTTCTTGGAAACGGCGTGCGTTATGAGACGGCTGGGTCATTGCAGGACGGGAGGCGGGTATGGCTTCTGGCAAGACTTCCGAGAGAATACATTATTGCTGGGGAACGGATATCACCTTATCTTGTATTCAGCAATTCTCATGACGGGAGCGGTGCTGTGAAAGTGGCACTGACACCGATCAGGGTTGTATGCAATAACACACTGAACCTTGCACTGGGCACGGCAAGCCGCTCTTGGTCTATGGTACATACGGGCAATATCAGGGATAAGATTCAGGAAGCAAAGGATACGCTTTTCATGGCGGAAGAATACATGGACAGTCTTGGGAAAGAGTTTGAGCGTCTGCGCAGGCAGAAGGTCACAGACGGACAGATCAGGGAATATGTTGAGCAGTTATTGCCGATGGAAAAGAATGCGACGACAGTCCAAAGCAAAAATATCAGGAATCTCCGTGAGAATATGAGGTGCCGCTATTATGACGCTCCTGATTTACAGGGCATAGGAAATAATGCGTACCGTTTTATTAATGCGGTATCTGATTTTGCGACACATTCCAGACCATTGCGCAGGACTGCAAACTATAATGAGAATCTTTTTATGCGCACAATGGACGGTAATCCGATGATTGACAGGGCGTACCAGCTTGTCAATGCGGCATAGGGAAGTGAGAAGTTTTAAATACGGAAGGAGTGATGTTTGGTGTACATTAAAATACCGATCGCAGGAATGGATAGAAAAGAGTGGCTGGAATTAAGGAAAACAGGTATCGGCGGTTCTGACGCAGGAGGCATATGCGGATTAAATCCTTATAGCAGCCCGATGAAGGTCTATCAGGATAAGACATGCAGTGTGCCGGAGCAGCAGGATAACGAATCCATCAGACAGGGGCATGACCTCGAAGAGTATGTAGCGCGCAGATTCACGGAGGCAACAGGACTAAGGGTGAGGCGCTCAAATTTTATGTACCGGAGCACAGAAAATCCGTTTATGATCGCGGATGTTGACCGCCTTATAGTGGGGCAGGACGCGGGGCTGGAATGCAAGACGGCCAGCGCATACAATGCGGATAAGTGGAAGGACGGGAAGATTCCTCTGCATTATGTAATGCAGTGTTACCATTATATGGCCGTGACAGGGAAAAGGACATGGTATATTGCGGCGGTGATACTCGGCAGGGATTTTATCTGCCAGAAATTAGAGTGGGACGATGACCTGATCGGGCAGATGATAGAGGTGGAGAGGAAATTCTGGACTGAACATATAGAAAAAGGAATCATGCCCGCACCGGACGGATCGGGGATATGCGACACTGTTTTGGGGCAGTATTTTCCTACTGCACGGAAAGAAAGCGTCATCAGATTGGACGGATTTGATGACAAACTGGTAAGAAGGGAGAAAATCCTGACACAGATATCTGAGTTGCAGAAGGAGCAGAATCAGATCGAGCAGGAAATTAAACTTTATATGAAGGATAATGAGTCTGCTGTGAGTGAGAACTACAGGGTATCGTGGAGCAATGTAGAGAGCGTGAGGATTGACACCAAGAGGATCAGGCAGGAGAGACCGGAAATCTATCAGGACTATGCCAAGGTATCCACATCACGCCGGTTCCAGATAAAAGCGGCATAGGAAATCAGACGATAAGGAAGGAGTGGCATATGGAAAACAGAGAGATACGGCTGTTGAAAGCGGAAGAGATCGAGTGCCGTGCAGCTTCAGTCAATGAAAAAGGAGTGAGTCTTCTGTTATACAAAGACGCGAGAGTCGATCAGCGTATTCTGGATGAATCGTTTGGGATATTTGGCTGGAAAAGGAGCCATCAGTGCATAGATGGGAACCTGTACTGCACGGTAGAAATCTTTGACAGGGAAACCTCAACATGGGTGGCAAAACAGGACGTTGGAGCAGCCGCACTGTCAGAGAAGGAGAAGTCACAGGCATCGGATTCATTTAAAAGAGCCTGTTTTAACTGGGGCATTGGACGAGAACTTTACACGTCGCCTTTTATCTGGATACCGGCAGACAGGGCAAGTATCCAGAAACGGGGTAACCGTTATGTATGTAACAGTCATTTCTCGGTGAATACAATCAACTATAACGGGGACAGGGAGATCATCAGCTTGTCGATTAGTGACGAAAGATATCAGACAGTATTTGAATGGAAGGCGAAAGGTGCCATGCGGGGTGAGCAAGAACCGCATGGCACCGATTTTATTTCTGGCTGGCAGATGGAGTTACTGCAAAGAGAACTGGAACGTACCGGAGTAGAGCTTAAGACGGTGCAGGACAGATATCAGATTGAAAAACCGGAACAGATGTCAAAAGAACTTTATAAAAAGGTGATGGCTGCGCTTGCAAAGACGAAATCTGCTGCGGCGGCATAAAGGAGGAATAATGTTGCGATATGAAGAATTTAAGAAAGAGGTGCTGGAAGGGCTGATGGAAATATACGGGAGCAATGCCCAGATCAGAATTGAGAGGATACTGAAAAATAATGGGAAACATTATGACGGCATACAAATTCGTGTGGATGGAATAAACGGGTGTGTGTGCCCGATTGTTCCGTTGGAATGGTTTTATGAGATATATTGTGATGGAGGTATTAACATTGAGGGATGTGTCCGTACAATACATAAGATCAGCGAGGCGGGAAGGGAGAAGAAAGGAGTTTTAGAGTTAATCGGCAGGGTTATGAACTGGGAGCAGGTTAAAAGGAATATATATCCGATTCTTCTCTCCACAGAAGAAAATCAGGAAATGCTCAGAGAGATTGTTTCAAATTCAATGCTGGATCTGTCGGTAGGTTATATTGTCCGTGCAGAAATGGACAACCGATGTGTCAGCATAAAGATCAATTACAGGATGTTGGAATCCTATGGAATCAATGTAGGGCAGCTTCACAGACAGGCGCTGGAAAACTTAGCGAGTGATGGATATCGATTCCACGATATGAGAAGTTTTATTATTGATTTGGGGCATGATGTGTCAGACGAGCCGGAACTAGAGGAAATAGAGCTATCGGAGGAACTATATATTCTTACCAATGAGGTGAGGTTTTATGGGGCGGCGGGGATTCTGGATAAGGAGCTAATCCGTGAGTTTGCTGATGGAAGAAATTTCTATATTCTGCCGTCGTCCATCCATGAAACAATTTTTGTTCCGGCAGATGACAGAGTTGATGTGGAATCCTATAACTGTATTGTAAAGATTGTAAATAAGAGATTTCTCGATATAGAGGAGCGGCTTGCAAATCATGCATATTTCTATGAGGCGGCGGCAGACGAGATTAGGGAGTGTAGTTGAAAATGGGGTGGAAATATGAATAAAATTGTGAAAGATGTAGTGTTGTGTGTATTGACAATTCTAATTGAAGTATTCTGTAAAGATAAGGATACGGATAAAGATTAAGGACGGTGTGAGGCATAGTTGGAGGTGATAGATTTCTTCAACTATGTCTTTATTCTTAGAGGATGTTATATACAAATTTCCTTATATTGTATTGAAATG
>JAAVHI010000090.1 GCA_014799785.1 Ruminococcus sp. | reverse complement strand
TACTGCGTACCGCAACAAGGAGGGGCGGTCGTGTTCGCCCCTCCTCGAAACGCTTTCGCGTTTCTCACCTCCTGCTCCGTTTCGGAGGCTATGCGCCTGCGGGCGCGGGGAGGGGAGTTTCGCGCTCTGCGGAGCGCGACCAAAGGGCCCCGCCCTCTGGACTTCTGCCAGCTGGGCTCAGCTGGACCAGCTTGAGTCGGCGGCTTCGCCGCCTAAAGACTTTTTAGATAGTGCGTGGTGCGTTAAATCAAAATTTACACTTTTCCGCATTTTCAAATTTTTTTGAAAAATTTTTCTTTCCGTGAAAAATTCTGCCGTTCTGAATTGTATTCATTATATAAGACGTTCGCAGCCTCACCCACCAAACTTTTGAAAGGATTGATATTTATGAAAATGAGTAAAATTTTTGCGGCAGTATCGGCGGCTGTTATGGCGGTATCGGTTATCCCTGCGGCGGAAGTATCGGCGTACACTATAGAGGGGTACTACGAAACACCCTCTCCGACAGCGGCGTTTTCCTCCGTGAACGAGCTTGCCCAGCATCTTCGCAGCAACGGCGGAAGCGTAACTGTCCGTGACCCTTACACCGACGAGTTCTTTGCTTTCGAGGACGTGGAATCCATATGGGTGCCCGAGGGATTTTCCGATTATGTTGACAGCATAAGCAACATTTCTTTCAGCGACACCTATTCTTCCGTGACCTTCAGCTTCAGCAGCTCTGTCTACACCCTTTACGTCTACAACAGCCAGACAGCGGGAAAGGTTCGGTACGACCGCATAAAATCCGCTAAAGACACGAAAAAGGTAAACGGCAGAACAGTTTACCGTGACAAGGGCTACAACTACAACGGCGGAGACTATTGCTGGAAGCAGGGCGGCAGATATTTTCTTCTTGAGGCCTCGGGCTCGTACGACAGCTTTTCCTTCTGCAGCGCCGAAGAGTATATGATACCCGAATATTCCTCCGAGGGACTTCGCAACATCTACGGCAAGCTGTACTATGTTCAGTCCGACGGAAGCTACTACGTGGGCTGGAAAACCATCGGCTCGAATAAATATTTCTTCGGCATGGACGGCGCGGCTCTTACCCAAAACACCATTGTGGGAAACGTCAGATATATCTTTGCCGAGAACGGCGTGTGCGGCGGAAGATACACGGGCTGGGTCAGAAAGGACGGCTACAGATACTATTATAAAAACGGCACGTACGTTACGGGCGTGAATAAAATTTCCGGAACGACCTATACCTTTAACGACAACGGTATCCTCCTGTACTGATACGGGGAGGCACGGTCTGCTATGAAATTTAAAACTTTAGTTTTTGCGGCGCTGTCGTCGGCAGTACTGTTTTCCTCCTGCGGAAACGCTACCGACGACAGGGAAAGCGCGACCGCGACTTCCTACAGCTCGGAGCTTGAATTCTACGACAGGTTTTCCAATGCCGAGGTTGAAAATATGGCTTTTTCCAAGCTGGGACTTTTCTCCCTTACCTGCGATTACGACACGCGAAACATAAAGATATACAAGGTCGGTGAGGAAATAGAGGTGCTCTATAAGCTTACCAATATGACGGGCATGACGGTAGATACCGAGCTTCAGATAGCAGGAGGCAAAGGTATTGACGACATGGCATGGCTTTACGTTTCCGACGAAAACAGAAATCCCATAGCCACAGGCTGGTCGGAGGAAAAGACCTTTCTGCCCTACGAGACCTATGAGATACCCATAAAGCTTACCGTCCCCGACGGCGCGGCCGAGGGAAGCTGCCATCTTGCGGCGGGTATCGGCATACAGGTGTTCAACGATGATATAATTGAGCGTATGCAGCTCAACTATTGCAGCGTGTCTATGGGGGTTATGTATGTACCTGTTAAGAAGTAAATTTTTCCCAAATGCGGAAAATGCTGAAAAATACAAAAAATGCATATTTTTTTGTATATAGTGCCCAATAAATTAAAAGAAATTTTTCCCAAATCTAAAAAAATACCAAAAAACCCTTGTAATTATTTGCAGGATAGGTTATAATATGAATGTCGGTTTGAGTATACTTTATTTGCCGAACATAATCTTTGTAAAGGAGTGTTATAAATGAATAACGATCAGACAATGACCTTTTCGGTCTGCGAGGACAGAGAGGGAAGCCTCAGAAAAAACCTTACCATTATTTATGACGCTCTGCGTGAAAAGGGCTATAATCCCATTAATCAGATCGTGGGCTATATTCTTTCCGAGGATCCGACATACATAACCACATACAACAATGCCCGAAGCCTTATCAGGCATATCGACCGCGACGAGCTTTTGCAGGTTCTTGTGAAATCTTATCTGGGCGAGTAAGACGTGTGCGTTATGGACGTGTTATCCATGGCGCACATTTTCACTTTGGCAAGTTTTTCCTATGTTATTCTATTGACATAATTTGTAACCGATCTGTAGTTTTATTTCGGGACAAAATGTGTTAAAATATACTTGTGATAATAATTACAGGCGTACCGAATAATATTGTTGTAATTCGATCAATCAATTTATTCGGAGGCGCTTATGCTTTACAAAGCTATGTTTAAAAGGATTATCGCAGTATCGCTTGCTGCGGCGGGAATTGCCGTATCGTCCCTTTCGGGTACGGTCTCGGCGGAAATTCCGGATGACGTAAATTCTCTCGACAGAACCTCCCACGGCTACGGTCAGGGAGTGGAAAAAGACGACAAAAACCGTCCCGTGGGCGCGGAGATGTTCAACAACGACTTCGGGCAGTACGGCTGTTGCGCCATGCTTGACGAGGATAAGGAAATCCACCTGACATTCGATCAGGGCTACGAAAACGGCTACACCGCTCCTATCCTCGACACCTTGAAGGAAAAGGACGTCAAGGCGGTATTCTTCCTTACGGGAGACTACGCCGAGCGCAACGAAGAACTGGTAAAGCGCATGATCGACGAGGGTCACATTATCGGAAACCACGGAATGAAGCACGCTTCGCTCCCCACGCTTTCCGTCAGTGACGCGGAAAAGGAGATCATGTCCCTCCACGAATTTGTGAAGGAAAAATACGGCTACGAAATGAAATATTTCAGACCTCCCTGCGGGGAATATTCGGAGCAGTCCATGGCGGTCTGCTGCGGACTCGGCTACAAGACCATGCTGTGGAGTTTTGCCTACCCCGACTGGGACCCCAAAAATCAGCCCGACCCGACTGCCGCATTTGAAAAGGTAACCAAGGCGGCTCACGGCGGAGGGATATACCTGCTGCACAGTGTTTCCTCGACCAATGCGGAAATACTCCCGCGGGTAATTGACGAACTGAGAGCGCAGGGCTTCGAGCTTACGCTCCCGAACATCTAACTTATGCTTTCATTAAAAGCGGCGATCTTCGCTTTTGCTTTTTGATGTTTCCCGGTCTGCCGATGCAGACGGCGGACTTTCGGACTCCTTGTTTTTATTTTATCTTGGCGGAACGTTCACTAATGCCTAAGCTTCCTTTGGTATCTTAGGTATCGTTCCGCCGAATTTTTTTGTCCCGAGCTAATTCCCGCCGCTGCCTGCGTTTCTGCCGAGAGCCCTGACAGCTTTCGGGAAAACCGTTTTCAGCACAATACCGGTCAGTATTCCCGCCGCCGCGGAGCTTGCCGCAAGTATGGGCGCGTAGGCGAACACCGAAGCCGTGCCGAGAAGCAGCCATGCGGCGCAGAGCTGACCCAAGGAGTGAGCGAGGGCGGCTGAAACGCTTACCGCAATATAGGAAGCCCTTGTTCCGCGGAAAAGTAAAGCCGTAACACAGAACGCCGCAAGGCTTCCGCAAAGGGACATCAGACCCGCCGACACGCCGCGGGTAAGAAGCACAAAGCCCGCTTTCAGAAGCGTCAGCAGAAGCGCGGATGGTATGTTTACGCAAAGTATCGCCAGCATGACGGCGACGTTGGAAAGTCCTATTCTCATTCCCGCCGGCAGAGCCGCAGAGAAAATGCTTTCCAGCCAGTTCAGCGCTGCGGATACCGCAAAAAGAAGTCCCATAAACGCCGCATAGCGTGACGGACTTGCTCCGTCGGGCTTAAATTTTATTTTCATCTCAGCACCACATCAACACCGCTTTCCTCCGAGCCGCTTTTGAGCGTCACCGCCGTTCGGTTCGGCACGCAGATTATCGCTTCCCCCGCGCGGGAAATGCTCCCCGTACGCATACATATTTTATCGTGACAGTCGCTTTCCGTAACGGAAATTTTTCCGTCCAGCACTGTGAAAACCATGTTCCCCGTTTCGGGAAAGGTGTACTCCCCGTCGCGGTCGAGAGGTATCACCGCAGCCGTTTCCCCGCCGCAGACTATCACGGCGCGGACGTCCCCTGCGGAAAATATCCCCGTCAGAAAATACACTGCCGCCGCTGCCGCAAGTATGACCGCCGCTATGGCGATATCCCACGGGCGGATAAGCTTTCTTTCATCATTCATAATAAAAACCGCCGCTTTCATCTGGGGCAAAGCCCTCGCAGTTTGAGTACACCCTGCCGTCCGCGGCAATGGCGACCACCCGAAATTCCTCGCAGGCAAGCCATTTCTCCAAACTTGCCGTCCCCTCGGTAAAGATAAGCGTGGAGAGGAAATCCGACATTATCCCACCGTTCGGGGTATCCGACGGGACGATCACCGTCGCCGAAGCAAGGTCGGTCTCAACAGGCCCGCCCCTTGTTATATCCATTATATGGCAGTATTTTTCGGTACTCCCCTGCGGTACAAAATATCTTTCATAGCCGCCGCTCGTGGAAATAAAAGCGGAATCGGTCTCGATTATCCCGGCGTAGCCCTCGCCTGTCAGAGGGTTTGTAAGACCTGTCCGAAACGGCTTGCCGTCAGGCTTTGCGCCGTACATGAGTGTGGAGGAGCTGAGGGATATCACCACGTATTCCGTGTCTGTTTCTTTCAGCGCGGCATAAGCCCTGTCGCAGGCGTAACCCTTGGACACCGCCCCGAAGTCAAGCTTTGCGGTATCGGGAACGCTTTCCGCAAAAACATCGGGAAGTCTTTCCAGAACCTCGGATATTTCCTCCTCCGACGGGACGCGGGGGCTGTCCGTGGAAATTCCCCACAATTCGGTAAGCTCGCCGCAGTAAAGATTGATGCTCTCCCCGTAAAGTCTGTTCAGCTCCCGGGTTCGGGATATGCAGTCGGCGTACAGCTCGTTTTCGGGAAGATAGTTCGCGGAGGTATCATAGCACAAATCGAACGCCTCGCTCATGTCGGCAAAAAGCTGTTCTGTCTCGGAAAGCGTTTGCTTTGCCTCTCCGCCGTGAACCGACAGCTGTGCATAGGTGTCGAAAATAAAGCTTTGGGAGGAAGCTTCGCTCCCGGCAGTATCCGACCCGCAGGAACACAGCATAGCCGCTGAAAGCGCGATAGACACCGCAGAAGCTATGTGCCTGCGGAAAAGAAGTCCCGACAAAAAAATCACTCCCGAAAAAATTATATATAAATATTTTACTATAATCCTCGCCGGCAGTCAATAGCGGAGGAAAAAATACCATGGAAATCAATTTTCAGCGGTAAATTTTGATTTAGCGGGGAGCCCCCGCGGGCTGAGTCACCCCCGCCGTAATATGTTCAGAACATTAATTATGCTATGCCCCCTTAAGGGGGCGGATGAATTTTTATTTGGCACAACATTTAGGCGGCGAAGCCGCCGACTAAAGCTGGTCGAGCTGAGCCCAGCTCGCAGAAGTCCAGAGGGCGGAGCCCTTTGGTCGCGCTCCGCAGAGCGCGAAATCCCCTCCCGCGCCCGCAGGCGCATATCCCCCGAAACGGAGCAGGAG
>JAAVHI010000089.1 GCA_014799785.1 Ruminococcus sp. | reverse complement strand
GCGCCTGCGGGCGCGGGAAAGGGAATTTCGCGCTCTGCGGAGCGCGACCAAAGGCTCCGCCTCTGGACTTCGCGAGCTGGGCTCAGCTCGACCAGCTGATGTCGGCGGCTTCGCCGCCTAAGCGTGACGACCGTTAGTCTTGTAAATCAAAATTTACCGTAAAAAATCAAAAACCAAAAGGAGCTGTTCAAAATGAAAGAATTACTTAAAGCCGCCGCCCTGTTCGCCCTGCTGCTTGCAGCCATACCCATGCTCACCTTTATAAAACCGCGGGACGGCGTTTCCCCGCCCCTTACCGCGGAAGCCGCGGGACTTTCAAACGGCGCTCGGAGTGCTGCCGCCAAAAAAACGACCGCCCCCGACGCAGAATCAGATACTCCCGAAGCCGTTCCGACTGTCAATACGGACGAGCCGTCCAAGCCCGCAGATACCGACATATCCGACACCCTAAAAGTCCTTGACTTCACAAGCGGACAAGTCATGGAGCTTTCCCTGCGCGATTATGTCATAGGCGCGGTGCTTGCGGAAATGCCTGCCTCCTATCACGAGGAAGCCCTCAAAGCGCAGGCTGTTGCGGCTCGGACTTACGCCGTAAGACAGCGGGAAAAACAGCGTCTCTCCCCCGACCCCGAGCTTATGGGCGCGGATATTTCCAACGACAGCACCAAATATCAGGCATACTTCACTCCCGAGCAGGCGAAAGCCTTTTACGGAAGCGGCTATGAGGTGTACCTTGAAAAGGCTTCCGCCGCTGTTGACGCCACAGGCTCGGACGTGCTTGTGTACGAGGGAGAACCCATAGTTGCGGCGTTTCACTCCACGTCGGGGGGCAAGACCGAAAGCGCGGAGGTGGTCTGGGGAAGCCCCGTGGACTATCTTGTTCCCGTTGACAGTAGCGAGGACGAAAAGTCCCCCTCCTATCTGGAGGAGAACACCTTTACCGAAGCGGAGCTTAAAGCCCGTCTGGAGACCGCTTTGGAGGAAACAGACTTTGGCGGAAGTCCCGAAAACTGGCTTGACATAAAGGAAAGAAGCGTTTCGGGTACGGTAACAAAAATGACCGCAGGCGGCGCGGAGCTGTCGGGAGCGGATTTCAGACGTATATTTTCCCTGCGCTCGGCAAATTTCACCGTTGAGTACTCCGAAAAAAGCGGGACTTTTTCCGTTACCACAAAGGGCAGCGGCCACGGCGTGGGCATGAGCCAGTACGGCGCAAACGCTATGGCGAACAACGGCAGCGACTACAAGGATATCCTGCTCCACTACTACGGCGGCGCGGAGATCGCCGATATGAACGATATTGCTTACTGAAAACAATATATGCGGATAAAGACGGCAGCCCGTTTTTGTCGTAATCGGTTGACACTTTTGTGAAAATCTGATATAATGTTTATGTATTTACACACAAATATTATATGGGGGTATTATGGCAATGGAACCGATTGTATTTATGACATCTGTGCCTACGTTTTACATGAAGGGAGAAATCTCCAGAGAGGGCAACTTTGTAAAGTTCAAACTTCCGAACACGCTCTTTATGGTAATTCCGCTGGGGGCAAGCAGTGAGAATATTCCGATAACACAGATATCCGCAGTTGGAGTAAGATCGTTTTTCAAGCTCTCTTACTTCCTTCTCGGACTTTTGGCGGCCTTTATCGGCTTTGCATTTTTATTCGAGCTGTTCTTACTCGGTCTTATCATTCTGCTTGCGGGCGTGACACTGGTGCTCAGCGCACCTCAGTGTTATCTGGTGACAGATCTTACCTCGGGTCGGGTAATGACGATCTCATTCACCGTTTTTGACAGAGCCAAGGCGGCGCAGGCGGAATCAATGATAAACGCCCTGATCTCCGAGAGGATCGACGATACCAACGTCCGCACTCATACCGACAGAGCGATAGACGGCAACAAGGAGCAGACGGACAGGATCATTGATGCAATAAACAATATAAAAAAATAACAGAAAGCGGGAAACATTTTTCCCGCTTTCTTCATTTATACTATATATAGTACTGTGCCTGCGCCTTGAACATTTCCGAGTACAGACCGTCCTGCTTCCGAAGCAACTCGTCATGGGTGCCGAACTCTTTTATCGTGCCCTCAGAGAACACCGCAATATGGTCGCAGAACTTGCAGCTTGACAGCCTGTGAGAAATATAGACCGCCGTTTTTCCGCCCACAAGCTCGTCGAAACGCTTGTAGATCTCGTACTCCGCAACAGGGTCGAGGGCGGCTGTTGGCTCGTCAAGAATAACCACGGGAGCGTCCTTGTAGAGCGCGCGGGCAATTGCAAGCTTCTGCTGCTCGCCGCCCGAAAGCTCCACGCCCTCCTTGTCGAACATCTTGAACATCATGGTCTCACGGCCGTTGGGCAGCGTCTGCACCTTTTCGTCAAGACCCACCTTTTCAAGCAGCGAATCCATTACCTCGGACGGTTCGGTATTTCCCAGAAGCACGTTGTCGTCCACCGAAAACGCCAGCAGACGGAAGTCCTGAAACACCACCGCGAACAGCTTCATGTACTCGTCGTAATCGTAGCTTTTAATGTTCACGCCGTCAAGAAGTATCTCCCCGCTGTCGGTGTCGTAAAGACGGCACAGAAGCTTTATAAAGGTAGTCTTGCCCGCGCCGTTAAGTCCCACAACGGAAAGCTTTTCGCCGCTGTGCAGGGTAATGGAAACGTTGTCCAGAACCTTTACCCCTGTATTGGGATAGGAAAAGCTTACGTTCCTGAATTCAATGGTATGACCCTTGTCAAGGTTTTCTACCTTTTTAGTACCCTTTTCCATGTAGGGCGGGTACTCCATGAACTTCACCACCTCATAGGCGTAGCCGCTTGACTTTTCAACCTCCTGAAGTCCGAAGATAATACCCTGCAATGCGTTTGACAGCGTACCCGAGGCATTCACAAGCTGCGTGAACGTACCTATGGTGATCTTTCCGATTATGGCTAAAATGCCCAGATACAGATATGTGCCGAAGTCTCTTGCCGCCGCGGTGAAAGAATCCGTAATAATATAGGGACGTTTCATTCGGTATATTTTTTCCCAGTAGGCGTTCAGACGGTTTATTTGCTGGGACGCCTTTTCTATCATCATTCCACCCGCGCTGTAGAGGCGCACGTCCTTGCCGCCGCGGTAATCCTCCATCTCCCAGAGAATATGTCCGAAGATACGGTTTATTCCCGACAGCTCGGAAAACTGTTTTACGTCGATCTCGTTCTTTTTCTTATTGATGACTGCGCTCACCGCAAGCAATACCCCCACGGGGAGCAGCAGAAGCGGTGCGCTTGCGATCATAATTGCCGCCGCGCCGAAAATTTTCAGTCCGTTTGATATGGTGTTGAAAAATGCCCTTGCGATATTGTGTACCCCGCCAGAATAGTTAATTCCGTCGCGGGCTTTTTTGATCTGCTCCAGAGCCTCCTTGTTTTCGGTCAGAGCGAAATCTATCTCCATGCATCTGCTTGAAATATCCACCGAGGTCGCGTTAAGAAAGAAGTCGGCGTATTTTTCAAGATGAGTTGTCAGCGCGCTGTAGGAAGCGTTCAGAATAATGCTGACCGTTATCATAAGTCCGCCGTAAAGGCATATCAGCTTTATGTCCTTTTCGGGAGCCATAAGCGAATCCACCAGCAGCGGCATGAAAATAAGGTCTGACATGGGCGCCGCCGCCATAAGCAGCACGTTTATCACCGACAGGATAAAGTATGCCTTTGACTTCCTCCACGCGTCGGGGAAGAAATATTTCAGCACGGGAATTACCTTGCTTTTTTCTTTTTTGCCTGCCATAGCTTTATCAGCCATTTTCTATCACTCCCTCCGATACGATAATGTCCTTGTCCTCAACGTAATACTGAGCCTGAACGCGGAACATTTCGGCATACTCGCCGTCAAGCTCCATAAGCTCCTCGTGAGTACCCGTTTCCACCATTTCGCCCTTGGCAAACATTGCGACCCTGTCGCAGAACCGTGTGGACGACAGCCTGTGGGAAATATAGACCGCGGTCTTTTTGCCGATCATTCCGTCGAAGCTCTGGTACAAGCGGTACTCCGCAAGAGCGTCAAGAGCCGCCGTAGGTTCGTCGAGGACGATAATTTTTGAATCCTTGTAAAGCGCACGGGCAAGTGCAAGCTTCTGCTTTTCGCCGCCCGAAAGATCTACGCCGTCGTCGTACAGAACCTTCAGAAGCTCGGTGTCCACGCCCTTTTCCAGGGAATCCACCTTCTCTCCCAGACCTGCGCTGCGGAGCATTTTTTCCGCCCTGTCCTTGTCGGTGTTGAACGGCTCGCTCATGGAAACATTCTCGCTCATGGGGAACGCAAACACCGTAACATCCTGAAAAGCGGGAGCAAACATTCTGAAATACTCCGCTCTGTCAAAGCTGCGGATATCCGTACCGTTCAGCAGTATGCGTCCCTCGGTAACGTCGTAAAGCCGCAGGAGCAGCTTGATAAAGGTAGTCTTGCCCGCGCCGTTAAGTCCCACAACCGCAAGCTTTTCGCCGGGGGTAAGGGTGATGTTTATGTTTTTCAGAGCGTAATTTTCCTGTCCCTTGTAGCGGAACGAAACGTTCTCGAAAGTAAATTCGTACTCCTCCGCTTCGGGAATGGGTATGGTCTCGGCAGTCTCGTCGCCGATGGGAATGTCCATGTAGCTTCTGAAATCGTCCGTGTGAGCGGAACGCTCTTTAAGTCCCGCCACAGCCGCCAGAACCTCCATTGCCGCACCTGAAAACGCCATGGAGCTTGAAAAGTACAGCGTAAAGTTACCGATAGAAAGACCGTCGTTTACCACGCTCATGATAAGCCAGCCAACCACGATAATGTTTCGGATAAAGGCTATGCCGTGGGAGAAAAGCGTGTTATAGACCCAGTACTGACGCGATTTCCACCAATGCTCAAGCTCCTTGTCATAGACCTTTTTTTGCCGCTTGCTGAGGAAATTTCTCATTCCGAAAAGCCTGATGTCCTTTGCGTAGGAAAAATCCGTGGTGACGTTTTCCATGTACTCCAGCTTGCGCCAGTGGGGCATCATGGCGTCCCACATTTCCCTTTTGTCCTTTTTGCGGATATAGTCGAAAAACAGGAACTGTATTACAGACAGTATGCCGACAACCAGAATTATCCACGGGTTAAAGCTTGCCATAATAATAGTGGATACGACTACCGATACCACGTATGTCATCATGGTCTGCATATAGGTCATCATGCCCTGCACGCCCTGCCAGTCGCCGTTTGTGGCCCTCTTCGCCTTTTGCAGACGGTCGAGCATTTCGGGAGTTTCAAGAGTTTCATACTCCATAGACAGGGTCTTGGCAATTCTTTCCTTTACGATCATGGCGCGGACATAGGTAAAGCCGACCTGCAGCTTCTGGGCGGAAACATTATTCACGCACAGGAAAACCAGTTCCACCGCGACCGCCCCGATAACAAGCCACAAAAGCGGGGTTATGTCTCTGTCGGCGGAACCCGCCTGACGCTCGATCATGTCGATAACGAGCTTTCCGATAAAGCTCCAGATGTAGGACATTGACGCTCCCGCGATACCGCCCGCAATAAGCAGGAAAAACAGGGATTTTTTGTACCGTGCGAACGCTTTCAGAATGTAACCGATATTGCTGAAAAGACCGTAATCCTTATGAAATTCGTCGGTGTTCTCTTCTTTTTTGGGTTTGCTGAATATGCTCATTTTGAGCCTCCTTTTTGAGTGGTAAGTTTGTAACAGAGTTTTTAGTGCATCGTCTTGTGAGTTTGATCATGATTTTTTTAATTACCCCCTTAATTTGCGCGTGGTTGTCCTATAACAGGACAATATTACTCTCAAAAAAGTATATCATAATAATTGTCCTATGTCAAGACAATTACTTCAAAGGAGAGAAAATTATGGCGCGAATAATCGACGGCGAAAGAAAAAACATTGTGGGAAACAAGGTACGGGAGTTCCGTATCGCCAAGAAAATGAGTCAGCAGCAGCTTTCGGACAAGCTTGAGACTATTGCCGTGTACATCTGCCGCGGCTCTGTTTCCCGTATCGAGGACGGCACACGAACCGTTTCCGATATCGAGCTTTACGGACTTTCCAAGATCCTCGGCGTACCCGTGGGAGACTTTTTCACCGACTGAAAATTGAAAACTAAAACCAAAACAAAAAGCGCTCTCCCGGATAAACCGAAAGAGCGCGCTTGTATTCATAATCTTATGCCATAATTTTACAAAATAGCGAATAAGATGTGAACAGTACTGCCTCGGTCGGTCTTGTTTAATCCGTAAAAATTTCTGATTGTCATACTGTTCACCCCTTTCTTAATAATAACTTTTTACAGTTTATCACATCTTTCAAAACTTGTCAAGAGTTTTTTTGAATTTTTGGTACAACTTTTTTATGTGTTTTTCCTACAGTTTTCATGCAATTTTCACAAAGCGGCTGTATACTTTAACCATAGTCAAAAACAAATTTTCATGTTCATAAAAAATTATGCCCGCATGGAAGCGGACTTATTGTCAGGCATTCGGAAAAAATAACGAACTGCTGCGAATTTTGACTGATCACTTTGCCGTCCTCGCCTCCGTTCGCTCAGGCTGTGAGTACGCGGAAATCCGACGCGGGCGGCGTCCACCAACAATTCTGCAAGACTTCCCCCCTTGTTTTGCAGTTACTCATAATCCCCCCGACCGAACGTTCCCTGCCCTTTTAGGACAGAGGACGTTCGGTTTTATGTGCCGCAAAAAAACCGTCCCGACAATACATCGGGACGGTTCGTTTCTTTTTGATCGTGATTATGTTCTGTCGTTGAAGATACCCAGCAGCGCGCTGTAATCGTCGATAGCCGACGACGGAGCGGGAACAGCTTCCGCTTCCGCAGCAGCCTCCACGGGAGAGTCCGCCTTTACAACGTTGCCTGCGCCGAAATCCTTGAAGCCCGAAGCGATTACCGTAAGGTTGATCTCATCCTCCATCTGGTCGTTGAAGCTTGCGCCGAAGATAAGCTCAACATCGGGATCGGCAGCCTCGGTAATAAGCTTTGTAGCCGTGTCGATATCGGTGGAAAGAGCGTCCTCTGACATAACAATATTTACAAGCAGTCTTGTAGCGCCGCTGATAGAAGTTTCAAGCAGCGGGCTGGTAATAACGGCGTTTGCCGCCTCGGCAGCCTTGTCCTTGCCCGAACCGTGACCGATAGCCATGTGGGCGTATCCCGCGTTCTTCATGGTGGTCTCAACGTCCGCAAAGTCAAGGTTGATGAAGCCGTCAACCGTGATAAGCTCGGCGATCGACTTTACGCCTGTTTTAAGTATATTGTCCGCCATAGCGAAGCTTTCCTTCATAGTGAGGGGCTTTTCGCTGGTGGAAATAAGTCTCTCATTGGGGATTACCACAAGGGAATCCACGTTTTTCATAAGCTCGCCGATTCCGCGCTCCGCCTGAACCATTTTGGCTTTCTGCTCAAAATTGAAAGGCTTTGTTACAACGGCGACGGTAAGTATATCCATTTCCTTAGCGACCTCGGCAACAACGGGAGCTGCGCCCGTGCCCGTGCCTCCGCCCATACCTGCGGCGATAAACACCATAGTCGCGCCCTTAAGAGCGGCAGCGATCTCATCGCGGTTCTCCTGAGCGGAACGCTCGCCTATTTCGGGCTTGTTGCCCGCGCCGCGTCCTCTTGTAAGCTTTTCGCCTATCTGTACCTTTGTGGACGCCTTTGAAGCGCGCAGAGCAGCCGCATCGGTATTTACGGCGATAAATTCAACGTCGAAAATACCCTCGGTCGCCATGCAGTTCAGCGCGTTTCCGCCGCCCCCGCCGACGCCGACGACTTTTATGTTAATATCGGAAAAGACTTCCTCGTTATCGACAGAAAATCCCATTTACAATGTCCTCCTATTTTAAATTCCATGAAAAACCATTTCTGTGCCGACAGCAAAACGTTATGCCGCCGAGCACGCGTTTACGTCTGCGCAAACGCCGAAAGGGACACCTTTCACATATACAACATTTATTTTAACATACTTTAAATTATTTTTCAAGGGTTTTATAAAAAAAACATATATTTTAGAAAAAATTACTAAAGCGGGCTACTCAAAATTGAGTTTTGTTGACGTGTTCGTATCCTCGGACGGCTCGTCGGAGGTCTCTACGGCCGTTTCCTCGGTGACGGTCTCCGAAACCATTTCGGAATTATGCCGGAAAGTCGCCTCTATCTGCTCCAGATCGGCTTTGCTTAGGAACTGAGCGCCGTTTTCCAGCATTTTCAGCCTGCCCTCCGCGTCGGGGGATATCCTTGTGGAGATTATCTCGTTTGCAAGCTTGAATTTGTAGTCTACGTCGGTAATAACTCCCATCTCTATGTCTATTCTGTTATCGTACAGGCAGCTTATGTTCAGACGGTCGTTCACGTCGAAGCTTGTTATTTCCGACACGAACTTGTTTTCCGCAAGCTCCATCAGCTTGTAGACCACATCTGTCTTTGCTTCGTCCTCCGACCTGAATGTATCGCCTATCTTAAGCTCTTCGGCGGGATTTGCCCCGTAGAATACCTGAGTGTCCTCGGCAGGCTCTTCGGAGATCCTGAGTATTTTTCCCGTTTCGCTCACGATCATAAAGCCGCCCTCGTCCTGTAGACTTGCCGTCTCGACGCAGGGTACTATCACTATCTCCACCGACGACGGCAGCTTCCGCTTTATCCTTGCCTCTTCTATGTAGATCAGCTCCGAGGTGATGGCTTTTTCAGCCTTTCCGAGGTTTTTGCGTATCATGTTGTCGCCGCCCTCTATTCCGCTGACGGCGATTATTTCATCGGCGGTGTAGATCGACGAGCCCATTACCATAGCGGTCTCAATATTGAACAAAACCGTTACCGAAAGAACGGAAAATATTATCAGCACGATCAGCACGACCGCGCTGTAATGAAGCGACATATTGCGTTTTCGCTTTTGTGGCTTGCCGTTCTGCATTTTTACGACCGTTCCTTTCATACTCTTTTTATATCCGCGCCCAGCGAGGACAGCACCTTTTCGATCTCCTCGTAGCCGCGGTCGATATACTGTATGTTTGTTATCTCGCTTGTGCCGTCCGCCGCAAGAGCGGCAGCGACCAGTCCCGCGCCGCCTCTGAGGTCGGGAGCCTCCGTCTTTACGCCGTAAAGCCTGTTCACTCCCTCTATTACGGCGACCTTGCCCTCAACGAGGATATCCGCGCCCATTCGGGTAAGTCCCGCAACGTGCTTGTAGCGGCTCTCGAAGATGTTTTCCACAAACACCGACGTGCCCCTCGCCTTGCACAGGGAAGCCATAACGGGAGCCTGCGCGTCCGTGGGGAAGCCGGGGTACACCATTGTGCGTATGGGATTTACCGCTTTAAGGGGACGGTTCGCGCTGAAAAAAATCTTGTCGTCCAGCGTGTAGACCGAGCAGCCCATCTGCTCGAAAACCGGCAGGATGCTTTCCACGTCCCAAGGACGGCAGCCCGTGACCGCAAGCTCTCCTCCCGCCGAAGCCGTACAAGCAAGATATGTGGCGCAGGCTATCCTGTCGGGCATTATCTCATAGTCGCAGCCGTGAAGCTCCTTAACGCCGTTTATGACGATCTTTCCGCCTCCCGCGCCGCTTATTTTCGCTCCGCAGCTGTTGAGAAATTCGGCAAGGTCGATTATTTCGGGTTCGCGTGCGGCGTTGCCGATCACCGTCGTACCCTCCGCAAGAGCCGCCGCCATCATGATATTTTCGGTAGTTCCCACCGAGGGAAAGGACAGGGAAATCTTCGCTCCCGTCAGACCCTTTTCCGCGCGGCAGTCCAGCGCGCCGTACTCCTCTTTTATTGTAACGCCCATCTTCCTAAGGGCGGAAATGTGCATATCTATCGGTCTCGGACCCAGATCGCAGCCTCCGGGGAGGGTTATCCTGCATCTGCCCGTCCTGCCGAGAATCGCTCCGAGAAAGAATATGGAGGAACGCATTTCCCGCATAAGCTCGTCGGAAATTTCGGGACGGGAAACATTTTCGGGGATTATCACCGCCGTACCGTCCTCAAAGCTTGCCTTGCAGCCCAAATATGTAAGTATTCTCATTGCGGCGTAAACGTCCGATATCTTCGGACAGTTCCGCAGCGTGACCTTTTCTCCCGCCTTGCCGCAAAGCACTGCCGCCGCCATTATAGGCAGCGCGGCGTTTTTCGCTCCCTGAATACGGATCTCCCCGTTCAGCTTTTTGCCTCCGTTTATAACAAGCTTTTGTAAATGCATATCGGCAGCTCCCTTACCGTTTTTGGTTTATAGTATGCGGTATGGGAGATTTTGTGAAAGCCAAGCCGCAGATCGGCTTTTTAAACGGTTTAGGGAACAATCGCGCAAATAATTTCGGTTATTGGTCTTGTGAGCGGTTTTTGTTTATCAGTCTGTCAACGACCGCGTATATCCTGTCGGGAGTGTCACTGACGTAAGTCTCCGCGGCGCGTCTCGCAAGGGAGTCCAGCTTTTGGGGTTCATTGATAAGCCCGCCCACCTTTTCGATAAGAAGCTCGTCGGTGAGATTTTTTTCCTCGATGACAACAGCCGCTCCCGCGCGTCCAAGAACCATTGCGTTGTGGTACTGGTGGTTTGCGGTAACGTTTGGCGACGGGATAAGCACCGAAGCCCTGCCCATTGCCTGCAATTCGGATATTGTGGACGCTCCGCTGCGGCAGATGATAAGGTCGGCGGCAGCCGTACACACGTCCATGTTGTCGAAGTATTCCTTTATGATAAGACGCTTGTCGTTTTCATAGTCTATGCCAAGCTCCCTTAGCTTCGGCAGAAAGGTCTCGTGACCCATTTTTCCGAAGCCGTGTATATGATTCACGGGGATATTGTTTTCCTTTTCCCACTTGAGAAGAGCCGCCGCGCCGTTGTTTATCGCTCCCGCGCCAAGACTTCCTCCGAAGCTGAAAATACACAGTCCCTCGTCCAGACCCAGCTTCTTTTTTGCATCCGCACGGCTTAACGCCCCCGCGGAAAAGCCCGCTCTTACGGGAAGTCCCGTTACGGTGTATTTGGCGCAGGCGTCAAGATGTCCCGCGGCTTCTTCGACGGTGAGCATTACCTCGTCCACCTTTTTTGCAAGCAAACGGTTTGTTATTCCGGGGAAAGCGTTCTGCTCGTGGATAGCGGCAGGAATGCCCATCTGGACTGCTTTTGCCAGAATGGGATAGCTTACATAGCCTCCCGTGCCGATAACGATGTCGGGCTTGAAATTGTCTATGATCTGCTTTGAGCGGTGTCCCGAAGCGGTCAGATACGCCGCAGCTTTAGCGTTGCGGACAAGGTTTTTCGGGGTGATCTTCCGCTGAAATCCGCTTACCTTGATGGGAGCAAACTCGTACCCTGCTTTCGGTATGAGCCTTGCCTCCATGCCGTTTGGAGTACCCGCAAAAAGGAACTCCGCGTCGGGGTGATGTTCCTTTATTATCGAAGCTATGGCAAGAGCGGGATTTATGTGTCCCCCCGTGCCTCCGCCTGCCATAAGAACCTTTAACATGATCTTTTTCCTTTCCATGCATAGTAGGGCGGGAGCAAGCCCCGCCGCTAAGTTTCAATAATTGACTGCCGTGATATATTCAGTATAATACCCATCTGCACAAGCTGCATGATAAGGGCTGTTCCTCCGTAGCTGAAAAAGGGCAGCGAAACGCCCGTATTGGGTATGGTATTGGTTACAACGGCGATATTCAGAAGCGCCTGCAAGCCTATCTGCACCGTAAGTCCCACCGCAAGCATCATACCGTACTTGTCGGGAGCCTTGGAAGCGATGTACATTCCGCGGCAGATAAAGAGCAGGAACAGGATTATTACCATAAGCGCGCCCACAAAGCCAAGCTCCTCGCAGACAACTGCGAAAACAAAGTCGTTTTTGGCTTCGGGCAGGTACAGGAATTTCTGGCGGGAATTGCCCAGTCCCAGACCGAAAAGTCCGCCCGAGCCTATGGCGATAAGACTGTTTTTCGTTTGCCATGTGGCGTCGGAAGCTTCCGCGCCGAAGGGGTCTGTCCAGGACATGATACGCTTTTCAAAGTAGCTGAAATCCTTTACTTCGATCAGTATGAACAGTGCGGCCGCCAGCGCAGCCACGCCTAAAAGTCCCAGAATGATCAGGTGCTTTACACGAGAACCGCCTACGAACATCATTATTATACCGATGGCGCATATGATGATCGTTCCCGACAAGTGAGGCTGTACCATCATCAGCGCAACGACCACGCCCAAAAATCCAAGAAACGGAACTATTCCGTAATTGAAATATTTCATCTTTGAATAGTTTACCGAAATAAGGTATGCGAAAAGCATGATGATTGCAAGCTTCATAAGCTCTGACGGCTGAAAGGAGGGCAGTCCCGGAAACTTTACCCAGCGGTACGAATCGTTATGAGGATCCTTGAACGGTCCCACTCTGCACAGTACCAGCAGCACCACGCACATCAGGTAAAAGCCGTATGCGATTATTGGCTTTCTGAACCAGTGGTAGTCGAAAAACGACGCAAAGAACATTCCCACCAGACCTATTCCCGCCATTGCCATCTGGTTGCGGACATATGCCGTACCGTCGCCGCCCTCCTCGCGGATAGCCCATGCGTAGCCGGCCGAGAACATCATGATGATGCCCATTACAAGCAGTATCATTACTATCAGCAGGAACGGATAATCTATAGGTCCTGTTGCGATCTTTTCACGGTAGCCTCTGGAGGTCCCGTCGGACGTTATTCTTTTCCGCCGCACATTGTCAGCATTGGCGGTTTTTCTTCTTCTGCCGTCGGGAACGGCGTTTGACGCATTCTGCATGAAAAGTACCTCCTTTCGGTATACCGTTTGTTTATCAAAGATTATATATCAGATTTGCCGCAACGCCCGCAATAAGGGCGGCGGAAGAAAATGCGATAACTATTTTATATTCCGACCAGCCGCACATCTCAAAGTGATGATGTATGGGGGACATCTTGAAAAGTCTCTTGCCCTTTGTCAGCTTGAAGTATGTGACCTGAACCACCACCGAAAGCGCGTCAAGAACATACACTATCGCTATCAGCGCAAGCAGCAGATGCTTGTGCATTGCAAATCCTAAAGCGCAGACCGCTCCGCCGAGAAACATCGAACCTGTGTCGCCCATGAAAACCTTTGCGGGGTGGAGATTCCAGATAAGAAAGCCGAGACATCCTCCCGCAAGAGCCATCGCGAATATGGAGTATTCCCACTCGCCCATAGCCGCGCAGAGCATTACAAAGGAAAGCCCCACTATTACCGTTACCGAGCCGCAGAGACCGTCCACGCCGTCGGTGAGATTTACCGCGTTGGTGAGGAATATCAGGTACAGCACCATGATGGGGTAGTACAGTATGCCGAAGTCCAGCTCGCCGAAAAAGGGAAACTCAATTGCCGTTGAACGGTCGCCCAGCAGCCACAGCGCGTACAGAAAAGCAATGCTGACTATAAGCTGCATTATCATTTTCTGCTTTGCTTTCAGACCAAGGTTCTGCTTTTTTACCGCCTTGATGTAGTCGTCGGTAAAGCCTATGCAGGCGTTTAAAAGCGCAAAGGCAAGTCCCGCAAGGAGACGGTACAGACCCGTGTTGTCGGGTACTGCCGCGGCGTTTGCCTGTCTGAAACGGAATATTGCGTATCCCGCGGCAACGGCAATAACCGTGCCGATGATGAACATAAAGCCGCCCATCATTGGAGTACCCTGCTTGCTTTTGTGCCATGCGGGACCTTTCTCATATATAGTCTGACCGAAATGCAGCTTTTTAAGCAGCGGAATGAGAAAAATTCCCGTTACCGCCGATACGCCGAAAGCAATCAGCGCAACAGCCATATTTATCCAGAACGGCATTTAAAAGTATCTCCTTTTTAGTTAAATTAATACATTTGCCCAAACGGTTTTCCGCTTAACAATCCTTGTAGAATTCCTCAATGATCTCTTCAAGATGCATACCGCGGCTTGCCTTAAAGAGCACGATATCGTTGGGTCTGAGCTTGTATTTCATAAAGTTCAGCACCGTTTTCGGGTCGTCGGAGCTTCCCGCGTGCATACCAAGCTCGTCGGCGCGCGCGGCAATGTCAGCGGCGTTTTTGCCGTAGCAGACCATCAAGTCCACGCCCTTTTTAACAACGTACTCGCCAACCTGTCTGTGAAGCTCTTCGGACTTGTCGCCAAGCTCCAGCATATCTCCAAGAACCGCAACGCGTCTGCCGCCCTCCTTGGGCTTCATTTCGCAGAGAACGTCTATCGCCGCTTTCATGGAATCGGGAGAAGCGTTGTAGCAGTCCGCGATTATCATTTGTTCGCCTCGCTTCTGGACGTGCTGACGAAGCGAGTCGGGCTGGAAGCCGCTGAGCATTTCAGCAGCCGCAACAGGGTCGCACCCCGCGCATACCGCGGTACATATCGCCGCAAGGGCGTTGTAGATGTGATGCCGTCCCAGACAGAACAGCGCAACGTCACAGATCATTTCGTCGCCGTGTCTGACGTTGAAATACATTCTGTCGGGATATGTGCATATCTCGGTGGCTCTGTAGTCGGCGTCGGGATTGTCAATGCCGTAGGTGATGACTTCGCGGTAGCCGTCGTACTCCTCTTTAAGGGGAGCAAGCATTTTGTCATCGCCGTTGATTATCATGGGAGCGTGTCTTTCAGCGCCCTTGAGTATTTCAAGCTTGGCGTCCAGAATACCCTGCTGAGAGCCGAGATTTTCTATGTGTGAATATCCGATGTTGGTTATAACGCATATCGTCGGCTTGGACGCTCTTGAAAGCTTTTCTATCTCTCCGAAGTCGGACATACCCATTTCCAGAACAGCCGCCGAACAGCTTCTGTTAAGTCCGAACACGGTAAAGGGCAGACCTATTTCATTGTTGTGGTTTCCCTCGGTCTTGTGTACGCTGTGCTTGCAGGAGAGCGCAAGAGCGATCATGTCCTTTGTGGAAGTTTTTCCAACGCTTCCCGTAACGCCCACAACAACATGGTCGTATCTCGTTCTGTGGTGGCGTGCAAGGTCAAGCAGAGCCTTGCGGCAGCTTTTCACCACAACGCTCGGCACGTTCGGGATGGTGCGCTCCGTTATCGCAAGCACCGCGCCCTTGTCCACCGCCTGACGGGCAAAGTCGTGTCCGTCGAAGCGTTCGCCTTTCAGCGCGACAAAAACGCCGCCCTGAATAACGTCCCTTGTGTCGGAGAAAAACCACGGCATAGGTATTTTTCTTTCGTAATTCCTGATAGAGAAAGGCTTTCCGCCTGTAACGTCCATTATCTCGTTAATGGTCATCATGTCGTACATTTCGGGATCGTATCTTCTGCGGACGTAGCTCTGCATTATCTCCTGCACTATCTCACGCTCGTCGAAATGTACGTGAACGTCATCTTTAAGTATCTGGTAGTCCTCGTGACCCTTTCCCGCAAGGACGATAATGTCGTCCTTTTCCGCAATGGTGATCGCCCTGCGGATAGCGGCTTTTCGGTCGGTAATTCTTATATAGGGCTTGGTATGCTCCAGTCCCGCGACAATATCGTCGATAATGGCTTCGGGGTCTTCGTTCCGCGGATTGTCCGAGGTGACGATAAGCAGGTCGGCGTATTTTTCCGCTGCCTGCGCCATAAGCGGACGCTTGGTCTTATCCCTGTCCCCGCCGCAGCCGAACAGGCAGATAAGCCGTCCCGAACAGTTTTCCTTTATGTTGGGGAGCATATTTTCCAGCGCGTCGGGAGAATGTGCATAGTCGCATATTACCATGAAGTCCCTGCCCGTGGGAATAAACTCGCACCTGCCCTTTACGCCGGGAAATCCTCCCAAAGCGGAGGATATGGCGTTTATGGGAAGGCTCAGCTTTACGCAGACAGCTATCGCTTCAACTGCGTTAAGGACGTTGTAAAGTCCCATCATAGGCAGAGCAAAGGGGTGGCTTTTATTTGACGCGCTTACCCAGAAGCGGGTAATGCCGTTTTCAAACTTGATCTTGTCGCCCTTAAGGTCGGCAGCCTGACCGCTTATGGAGCAGGATATCCTCTCCACGCCGCTGTCCGCAAGCTCGTTGTAAAGGCGCATTCCGTAGTGGTCGTCGATATTTATGACGGCGGTCTCGCAGTGCTCGGTGAAAAGCTTTTTCTTGGCTTCATAGTAGCTTTCCATATCGCCGTGGTAGTCAAGGTGATCCTGAGAAAGATTTGTAAAGACCGCAAGCCTGAACTTTGCGGGACCTATCCTGTTCTGCGCCAAAGCAAAGGAGGAGACCTCCATTACAACGCAGTCGCAGCCGCTTTTCGCCATGTCGTACCAAAGCTTATAAAGCTCGAACACACGGGGGGTCGTAGGGGTCGAACCGTCGGTCTGGACGGGCTTTCCGTTAATGAGAGCGCCCGTTGTGCCGATAAAGCCAACCCGGTGTCCCTTTGCGGCTAAAATTTCCTTTATCATAGTGGCGAGAGTTGTCTTTCCGTTTGTACCCGTAACGCCGATAAGCTTCATTCTCCGTTCGGGGTGATTGAACCATGCGGCGCAGAGACGTCCGTAAAATTCCCGCGTGTCGGGAACAATGATCTGATTGTCGAGAAACAGGTCGCAGTCTGCGACAACGCACAGCGCGCCCTTTTCAAGAGCCTGCTCTGCAAAGTCGTGACCGTCAAAATGCGCGCCCCTGATACATACGAAAACAAAGCCCGCGGCAACCTCCTCGGTGTTGTCGGTAATGCCCTCCACCGCCGCTTTCATATTGTTTACTGACGCCGTTACGGACATTCCTTTGCCCGCTTCGTTCAAAAGCTCGTCAAGTCTCATTCAGATCATCCTCTCTTTATGTACCCGTCTATCCCTCGTCCTTGATAACAAAGGTAACTTCTATAATAGTACCCTTGGGTACGATATTTCCCTCGGCGTAGTTCTGGCTGTACGCTTTAGCGCCCGTATGGTTAGCCGCGCCGTCTCCAACCTTGAAGTTAAGGTCGGCATTTGTCAGAATGGCGTTTACGTCGGAAAGCCCGTAGCCGATGATGTTTGGCACTGTAGTGTATTGCGTCTCGTAATTTTCCTCTGTGTAGAGAACCACCCTGCCGTTTCTCGGTATGGAGCTTGCCCTTGCAGGTACCTGCGCAACGACCTTGTCGCCGCTTCCGATAACCGTTACCTTTAAGCTGAGCGCTTCAAGCGTCTCCTTGGCAATGCTTACCGTCTCGCCCTCAACGGCGGGAAGAGTAACGCCCAGAGCTTCAAGCTCCTCCTGTGTGTATTCGGGGTAGTAACCCATATAGGGCAGAGCCTCTTTCAGAACGTTTACCACAGCGGGAACCGCAACGATGCTTCCGTAGTACATCAGCGAACCGTTAGCGTCCTTTGCGGTAGGCTCGTCAACCATAACAAGCATGATTATTTCGGGGTCGTCCGCAGGGGCGAACGCGCAGTATGAGGAAACGTACAGATCGTCGTTTCCCGTTTCGCGGCTCTTGTCGATCTTCTGGGACGTGCCCGATTTTCCTCCGATAGCGTAGCCCTTGATATAGGCGTTTGAACCGTCCTTTCTGTTTACAACCGATTCAAGGACTTGCCGCATTTCAGCGGAGGTCTCCTCGGAGATCACCTGTCTCCTTATGGACGGCTCGGTGGTCTTGATAACGTTGCCGTTGTGATCGACGATCTTGCTTACAACGTAAGGGGTAACAAGATATCCGCCGTTTACAACTGCGGCGTACGCGGTTATCATCTGAAGCGGAGTTACCTTGTTGGTCTGTCCGAAGGAACAGGAAGCAAGCTCAACAGGGCCTTTCTCGCTGGTGTTGACGTAAATGCTGTTCTCCTCGCCGGGCAGGTCTATGCCCGTAGGCTCTGTGAAGCCGTAGGCTTTGAAGTAGTCAAAGAATTTGTCCCTGCCAAGAAGCTGTCCTATCTGAATAAATGCAGGGTTGCAGGAGTTCGTCATCGCCGTGGTAAAGTCCTGCGTGCCGTGGGAATAGGTAGACCAGCAGTGAATGTCGGTATCGGCTACGGTTATTACCTGTCCGCAGTTGAAAGTGGAGTTAAGACTTATAGCTTTTTCCTCCAAAGCCGCCGAGCCAGTTACAACTTTGAAAACCGAACCGGGGTAGTACAGCTCCGTGATAGCCTTGTTTTTCCACTGCTGTTCACGCAGGGTCGCGTACATGGTGTTGTATTCCTCGTCGTCAAGGATACCCGAAAGCTTTGCTGTATCCGCAGGGTTATAAAGGGAATTTCTGTCATTAAGGTTGAAGCCCGGAGTACTTGCCATAGCAAGTACAGCTCCGGTATTAACGTTCATGATTATGGCGCAGGCACGGTTCTGCACGTCGTGAGCCTCCACCTGCTGTTCGAGATATTTTTCCGCGTAGTACTGCAGGTTCATGTCCAATGTAAGGTAAAGGGAATTTCCGTCCTGCGCGTCGTAAATCTTGTCGTTCTTGTAGGGCATTTCGTTCTGGAAAGCGTCCACCGCCGAGATGACCTTTCCGTCCACGCCCTTCAGGTAGTCGTTGTATTTGGATTCAACGCCGTAAATACCGTCTCCGTCGTAGTTGGTGAAGCCAATAACAGCAGCCGCAAGCTCTCCCTGCGGATAGTACCGCTTTGTGTCAAGGTCGCGGAAAATAAGTCCGTAAATGTCGGCTTCGTCCACCCTTGCCATAATATCGTCGGCTTTCGGCTTCTCAACGGACTTGGCAATATTTGCCCACTGGGAGTTCGCTCCGTTTGTGGTAAGCTGCTTTACCGCATATTCGTAGGAAACGTTCAGCTCCTCGCTAAGGATAGTCGCCGCCGCGTCTATCATGCGCTGGGATTCGGGAATACCCTCCTGCTCTTTTCCGTCGGCTTTTTCCTTAGCCTCCTTCTGCTGCTGAACGTATATCATATTCGGGTCAACGTTAATTGAGTACACCGTGGCGGACTGAGCCAGAATTTTTCCGTTGGCGTCGTAAATGCTGCCGCGGTTTGCCTTGACGGTCTTGCTCTTGAACTGAGTGTCGTTGGCAAGGGTCTGATATTTCAGATTATCTGTAATGGAGGTCTCGAACAGGCTTACCAGTATCCAGCCGGTAAACGCCAGAAAGATAGGCAGTACCACCAGATTAAGCTTGAACCTCATTTTGTTTGTAGGCTGATAAGACAAAATGTCCGCTCCTTTCGGGGAAAAATTTTTACCCTTAACGCTCCAAAACCCCTCGTCCAAAATAGGGCGTGCCGCTTTCAGAACGGTGCCGCCCTAAAACATACTATTTCGTCAGCCGCGGATATATTCCACAAAATCGCCGAAAGCGTTCTTTATTTTGAGGAATATATTATCCTCACTTTCGGGGATATCCGCAACGCTGCCGTTGGAAATGCTGACATACTCTATCTGCGACTTGTCCAGCTTCTGCATACCGAGTATCTCCTCGGCGTAGCTCTCAACGGATTTCAGCGCAGTCTTTTCTTCGATCTCCGACTGCATTCTCACGTTTTCGCTGGCGAGCATTTCCACAGCCTTGTTCTGCGCCGTTATTTCCGCATGGATAGACGCGTTTTCTACCTTTCCGTAAATGACCGCTCCGAGAATAAGCCCCGCCGCCGCCGTGCAGGCGATCATCTTGGGCGCGGAGCCAACGTGTTCCGCACGCTGTCTGCGGACACGTATTTTGGGCGCTTTTTCGGGAGCTACGTCCTCATATTTGGTAAGATCGTAGGCAAGATTGTTCTTACTCATTTTTTATCCTTTCTTTTGTCCGTATCCTTTTCAGCTTTGTTTCTTTTTCTTTAAAGCTTTTCTATTACTCTAAGCTTTGCGCTTCTGCTTCTGGGATTTCTTTCAAGCTCGTCTTGGGAAGCCTCAACGGGCTTGCGGTTTACCAGCCGTCCCCGCGGAGTACGTCCGCAGACGCACTGAGGAAAATCGGGGGGACATATGCAGCCCTTGCAGAACGACGCAAATCTTTGCTTGACTATCCTGTCCTCAAGGGAATGAAAGGTTATCACACACAGCCTGCCACCTGTTTTAAGAAGCTCAAAGGCTTCGTCCAGACCTCTGTCAAGATGCTCGAACTCGCAGTTTACAGCTATCCTTAACGCCTGAAAGGTCTTTCGGCAGGGGTTTTTGTCTCTTTTGAATTTGGCGGGAACGGAGCTTCCCACAATATCAGCAAGCTCTCCCGTAGTCTCTATTGGTTTATCTGCGCGCCGCCTGACTATCTCTCCCGCAATGCGGCGGCTGAATTTTTCCTCGCCGTACTCGAACAGTATCCTGCTCAGCTCTTCCTCCGCAAGTGTATTCACTAAATCGGCGGCGGTCTGTCCCTCTTGGGACATTCTCATATCCAGCGGAGCGTTTCCGTGATATGAAAAGCCTCTTTCCTCGGTGTCAAGCTGATGCGAGGATACTCCCAAATCGAGAAGTATGCCGTCCGCGGCGGAAATCCCGTTTTCGCGGGCGATATCAGTTATGTCGGAGTAGTTCCCCCTCGCAACCTTGAAGCCGTAGGGAGCAAGCCGTTCCGAAGCGGCTTTTACAGCGTCGGGGTCTCTGTCGATGCCGACCAAAGTCCCGCCCGACAGCCTTTTCGCGATCTCGGAGGAATGTCCCCCTCCGCCGCAGGTGCCGTCGATGTAGACCCCGTCGGGCTTTATGTCCAGTCCCGCCAGCACCTCGTCAAGAAGCACGGGCAGGTGGTAAAAATTATTATCCATAATTATCCTTTATAAAAATCAAAATGCCAAGTCGGAAAGAGCGTCCGAAAGCATATCGTTTGTGATCTCCGCGCTGAACGCCTTGAAGCGGGCGCTGTCCCAGATTTCGGCGCGGTCGATAACACCGAGGACGGTAACGTCGTGGTCGAGACCCGCGTAATCCCGCAGGTTCTGGGGGATAAGGATACGCCCCTGCTTGTCGGGTTCGACGGTGCAGGCGTTTACGATTATCATTTTAGCAGCCTTAGCCTTGCTGCCGGTAAGGGTGCGAAGCTTTTCTGTAAATATATCCCAGTCCTCGGCGGAATATACATACAGACAGCCGTCGAGACCGATAGTGACGATAAAGCTGACGCCAAGCCGCTCACGGAGCTTTGTGGGGAACGCCATTCTGCCCTTTGCGTCCATAGTATGCTCGTAAGTGCCCATCAAGGAATTGCCCGCCATGCTTTATCACCGCCTTTAAATCAAGTTCCCGAACGAAATTTCGGGTATTTCCCACCGGTTTGCCGTGTAAGTTTTCCACCGCATGTGGAAAGTTCGGTGGAAATTCACCACTTTTCACCTCAAACCAGAGACTTTTCACCACTTTAATGATATTATACACCAACTGTAACCAAATTGCAACAATTGAAAAAAATTGTGATGAAAATAAACAAAGAAATTTCGGGGCGGATTTTATGCAATTTGCCAATACGTAAAATACTTAAAGTACTTTTCATCTATAAATAAACATTTTGTAAATCAGTTTGGTCAAAATGCCCAAAAATGCCTGTGGAATTTGTATGGCAATTTTTACAGGCGTATTGCAAAACGCTGAGTGGTGTTGTATAATGATTATAGTGAACGTCCCGAAGCGGACGAAAAAGGAGTTGGTCGGCTAAAAATGCTTAACGCTATAGGCTCGGGGGTAGACCTGAGCGACGGAGAGACCTCCGATTACTATTACCTTGTGGCGGATCTGCTGGAAAGCAAGACTGTACGGCAGATGCAGGACTACATTCATCACGGCGATACCACCTGTTTTCAGCACTGTCTGAACGTTTCATACTATAATTATAAGGTGTGCAGATTTTTCTCCCTCAACGCACGCGCAGGCGCACGGGCGGGGCTGCTGCATGATTTATTCTTATACGACTGGCATACTTACAAGCGGGAAAAGGGCGAGCGGCTTCACGGCTTCACCCATGCAAAAACCGCTTTGAAAAACGTCAGGGAACACTTTTACGTTTCCGACCTGGAGAGCGATATGATCGAAAAGCATATGTTTCCCCTTAACATAACCGCTCTGCCAAAGTACCGCGAGACACTGGTCATCGTTCTTGTGGATAAATACTGCGGTCTGATCGAGACGGTCATTCCCAGAATGAAAAAGCTGTCGTCGCTGTTTGTGAAGCTGGGCGCAAAGCTTGGAAAGGCTTCTGCAAAGTAAACTAAACGGATACCGTTTCAGTACGGTATCCGTTATTTTTGCGGGAAATAATTGTCAACCTATATCAAAATTTATGTTGACAATTCTGTGAATATGTGGTATACTGTTCCTTAAAGCAGGAGACTCTGCCTTTTGCTTCAAAAATTCTTGCTTTTTACAGGAGGATACCATGAAAAATTTTACCGTGCGCAACATGACCTTATGCGCGATCTTTACGGCAATAATCGCCGTATGCTCACAAATTTACATTCCGCTGGCAGTACCGTTTACAATGCAGACCTTTGCGATATTCTGTTCCCTCGCCATACTCGGCGGGAAAATGGGGACGATCTCCATTACGCTGTACGTTATCCTCGGAACGGTTGGCATACCCGTTTTTGCGGAATTTACCGGCGGCTTCGGAATAGTCCTCGGCACTACTGGAGGGTACATAATCGGATTTATTCCAATGGCCCTTGTCTACTGGGCAGCCGAAAAAATCTTCGGAAAAAGTCTGCCTGTTGTCATCGCTTCAATGGCTGTGGGACTTCTCGTGCTGTACGCTTTCGGGACGTTCTGGTTCATGTGGGTCTACACAAAAACCACCGAGGCGGTGGACTTCCTTACGGCGCTAAAGTGGTGCGTGCTGCCCTTTATTATTCCCGACGCTGTGAAAGCCGCTCTGGCAATTTTCGTGGCAGGGAGGGTGTCCAAATATGTCCGAACGGAAAGACAGCCCGCTTAGACCTCACCACCTGCTCTGCACGGAATTTTTCCGCGGGTACGGCTACAGTGACGACTTCACGGCGAATATGTCCGCGGTGATAGCAGAGCTGAACGCTGACGACCCCACGGTCAGGCTTACTGTCGACACGGACATAGTGTGCAGAAAATGTCCCCACAACAAGAACGGCAGGTGCGATACATATGAAAAGGTACTGCGGTACGATGTGGCGGTGCTTGATCTTCTGGGACTTCACGAAAACGACGCCGCTCCTTGGTCGGAGCTGAAAAAAGCGGCGCGGGAGAAGATTATTTCCGCCGGAAAGCTGGGCAAGGTCTGCGGGGACTGCGCTTGGTTCTATATCTGCGGGAAATAAACTAAAAAACGGTACGCAAGAATTACTTTGCGTACCGTTTTTTAATAAATATACTCTGCGTAAAATTAACCGAAGTATCTCTTGAGCAGACCCTCGAATGCACAGCCGTGACGAGCCTCGTCCTTAGCCATTTCGTGAACTGTGTCGTGAACAGCGTCAAGGTTCATCTGCTTAGCCTTTGCAGCCAGCTTCAGCTTGCCCTCGCAGGCGCCGTTCTCAGCCATAACGCGCATTTCAAGGTTCTTCTTTGTGGACGGTGTAACAACGTCGCCCAGAAGCTCTGCAAACTTAGCAGCGTGTTCAGCCTCCTCGTAAGCGGCTTTCTCATAGTACTGACCAACCTCGGGATAGCCCTCTCTGTAAGCAACTCTTGCCATTGCAAGGTACATTCCGACCTCGGTGCATTCGCCCATAAAGTTCTGATTGAGACCCTCGATGATCTCGTCGTCAGCGCCCTCCTTGCCGATGCCGACAACGTGCTGGCAAGCCCAGTTCAGCTTGTCCGCGCCTGCTTCGTTGAACTTGGAAGCGGGAGCCTTACACTGGGGACATTTGAAATCCGCGGGGAGGCTTTCTGCCTCGTAAACATAGCCGCAAACCGAGCAAACAAACTTCTTCATGATGATCGTCCTCCTTAAAAATTCTGATACTTTAATTATAGCATTTGCTAAGATTTTGTCAAGTATTTTCTGTACAGTCAAAGTATACCACATTAGTATACTTTTGTCAATAGTATTTTTCAGATTTCGGCAAAATCTACTGCATTTGGGAGACTTTCAGGTAAATTTTGCCGTCCTCTGCCATGACCACGGCCTTGTCGCCCTTTTTGACCGTGCCGTCCAGAATATTTTTCGACAGCATACTTTCCACCTCGGAGGTTATCTTTCTCCGCAGCTTTCGTGCGCCCGTCCTGTCAAGGCCGTCCGAGACCAGCGCGTCTATCGCTCCGTCGCTGAATTCCACGGCTATCTCCATAGCCTCCGCGCGTCTGCAAAGACCCGTCAGCATCTTTCTTGCGATCTGTCCCAGCTCGGCCTTTTCAAGCTTTTTGAACACGATAATCTCGTCCAGTCTGCCGATAAGCTCGGGACGGAATCTTTCCCGCAGGGCTTTCAGCACGTCTCCGCGGACAGCCTCGTCCCCCGCGCCGACAGGCAGGAAGCCCACGGACTTTTTGTCCCCCAGCAGCTCCGCTCCCACGTTGGACGTGAGAATTACCACCGTGCTGCGGAAACTTACCCGCCTGCCCTTGCTGTCGGTGAGAATGCCGTCCTCCATTATCTGGAGCAGAATATTGCTTACGTCGCCGTGCGCCTTTTCTATCTCGTCGAAAAGTATGACGCTGTAGGGCTTTTTCCGCACCTTTTCGGTAAGCTGTCCGCCGTCCTCGCAGCCCATGTAGCCCGGAGGCGCGCCTATAAGCTTGCTTACGCTGTGCTTCTCCATATACTCGGACATATCAAACCGTATCATGGCGTTTTCCGTACCGAAAAGACATTCCGCCAACGCCTTTGAAAGCTCGGTCTTGCCCGCCCCAGACGGCCCCGTGAACAGGAAACATCCCATAGGACGTGAGGGGTCTTTCAGTCCCGCGCGGCTTCGGCGCACAGCGTCCGCCACCGCTTCAACGGCTTCGTCCTGACCGATAACACGCTTTTTCAGTTCGCTTTCAAGCTCCAGCAAACGTTTGCTTTCGTCGGCGGTAAGTCTTGTGACAGGTATTCCCGTGGCGAGAGAGACCACCTCCGCAATGCTTTCCTCCGTCACCTCCACGGCAGGGGCTTCGCTGTCGCTGTACCAGCTTGTATCCCCGCGCTTGCTGCCGCAATTATTTCCTTGACCGTTTATCCCCGCACAGCTTTCCGTCTGCTTTTCAAGCATTCTTTTCAGACTTTCCGCAAGCTCGCTGAGAGTACGCGGTGATTCGGCGTACTTCATTCTCGCCCGCGAAGATGCCTCGTCTATAAGGTCAATAGCCTTGTCGGGCAGAAACCTGTCGGGAAGATATCTCACCGACATTGACACCGCCGCCCTGACCGCGCCGTCCGTAATGGTAACCCCGTGGAAATCCTCGTAGCAGCGTTTAAGTCCGCCGATAATGCTCAACGCTTCCTCCTCGGTAGGCTCTTTTATAAGCACCTGCTGAAAGCGGCGTTCGAGTGCGCTGTCCTTTTCTATGAACCGTCTGTACTCTTCAAGAGTGGTCGCTCCGATTATCTGCAATTCCCCGCGGGCAAGCTGAGGCTTCAGGATATTCGCCGCGTCGATAGCTCCCTCGGCCGCGCCCGCTCCCACAACGGTATGAAGCTCGTCTATAAAAAGGATTATCCTGCCGTTTGCGGCGACCTCGTCGAGACACTGCTTTATCCGCTCCTCAAAATCTCCGCGGTACTTCGCTCCCGCAAGCATTGAGGTAAGGCTAAGGGAAAAAAGCTGTTTTCCCCGTATCGCCTCGGGGACTCGTCCCTCAGCAAGCATTACCGCTATACCCTCGGCAATTGCTGTCTTGCCCACGCCCGCTTCTCCCACAAGGCAGGGATTGTTTTTCGTCCTGCGGGAAAGCACCTGAATGACCCGCTCTATCTCCTTTTCACGGCAGAAAACGGGGTCGAACTTTTTCTCGCGGGCGGCTTTGGTGAGGTCTTTGCCGTACTTCAAAAGGGTTGGCGTTTTGGTCATTCCTCCCGGAATATCGTTTGCGGTTGTCGCGGAGCAGGCTCTGGAAAGTCCTGAAAGATTTCCGCCTATCTCCTCAATAATGCTTACAGCGGTACACTGCTCCTCACGAAGCAGAGCAAGCAGAAGATGCTCCGTACCCGTCAGACGCGCGCCGCTTTCCGAAGCGATAATAAAAGCTCTTTCGATTATCCTTTTCACCGAGGGAGTAGCCGCGTCCCTGTCTACAGCACATGGCTCTCCCCTGCCCACAAGAGCGGTTATCCTGCCGAGGACTGTCTCCTCTCTTATGCCGCACATTCTGAATATACCCGAAGCCGTGCAGTTGGGCTCGCTTACAAGCGCCAGAAGAAGATGCTCGCTGCCCATATAGATGTGTCCCAGCCGTCCCGCCTGAATATACGCCTTGTTAATGACGATGTTCGCTTTTTTTGTAAAGCTTTCCAGATTATACATAAGCTTTATCTGCCTTCCCTTTTAGAAATTAGAAATCGGAGGTCGGGTATCGGAAGCCGGAAATTGCAGCTGCTCCCAAAATATTTGCACAAATTTTTCGTGGGACGTGTCACCCGTCCTAACGGCGGGGAAAACTCCGTCCCTGCAAAAATACTTATATTTTTATAGATCTGCTGCAAAAATAATGGCTCCGATATCCCGTATCTGCTCCGCAATGGGGGTTCTGTCCTATATTATTGCACGATACTTTAAAATTATTTGTCGCAAACTGGAAAAAATTCCGCTTCAATTTCTGTAACCAAAATTATGCCGCGGCATAGAATGAACTATGAAAAGCCGAAGCCCGCGGCAACAGGCTGCGGCGCGGCTTTCAGAATACATTATTTTAAGGAGCGTATCTTTATGAACTGTGGAATTTTTGGCAATGGCAATAACTGCTGCTGGATCATCATTATCCTTCTCGTTCTCTGGTTCTGCTGCGGCAATAACAACAGCAGCGACAACGACTGCGGATGCGGCTGCAGCAACTGCTGATTGACCTCCGCCAAATACTCCGCATATCCTGCATAATATGCAGAGTGCGGAAAACACAAGTCCGAATAAGATTTATCTTACGGACTGAAAAGGAAAAGCCGGTTCTTCGGAAACCGGCTTAATTCCGTTTATACTGTTTCACGACCTGAATGTGTACCAAAAATTCAAACCCAAAATTGCATTTGTGTTTTTTGTGCGGAATTTTTGGATACATTGGGAATGAAGCAGAATTAGGAGCCTTGAAAAAAGCCGTCCCGGCGTACCTTGTACGGCGGGACGGAAGGCTTCATTTTTTTCACCCCCATGGGACAACCATATGCAACGGTATGCCCGAAAATTATTTTTCGGAACTCTTTCCTCCCTCCTTTGCCTGACCTGTCTGACCCGCCGAACCCGAAGACCCGAAGATCGAAGTACGGTCGTATTTCTTTTTAAGCGTCTGCAAAGCTTTTTTCTCTATTCTCGAAACATAAGAACGGGATATCCCCAGCGAATCAGCAACCTCCCGCTGGGTCTGAGGCATACAGCCGTAAAGTCCGTAGCGGCGTTTTATAACGGTGATCTCACGCTCATCGAGGCATTCCCCTATAAAGCGGTAAAGCTGCTCCGATTTTATGCTCAGGTCGATCTTATCCAGTATGCCGTCGTCCTCGGCGATAATGTCTATCAAGGTAAGCTGGTTGCCCTCCTTGTCGGTGTCGATGGGTTCGTCAAAGTATATGTCCCCCGCGGATTTTTTCAGTGAACGGAAGTGCATTAGGATTTCATTTTCAATACACCGTGAAGCATAAGTAGCAAACCTCGTTTTCTTGGAATAATCGAAAGTCGAAACAGCCTTGATAAGTCCGATAGTACCGATGGAGATCAGATCCTCCTGATCGGTGGTGACATTGTAGTATTTTTTTATAATGTGCGCCACAAGCCGCAGATTATGTTCTATCAGCTTGTTTTTTGCACTGCGGTCCCCCTCGTGCATTTTTCTGAAGCACTCCTCCTCCTCGGCGGCGGAAAGCGGCTTAGGAAACACTCCTCCCGATTCAAGGTGAAGCGCAAAGTACAGCAAATTTTCCAGTGCAAGCTCTATCAGTTCGGTAAACATTTTCTCCCACTCCATACATAACTTTCATTAATTAAACTTATGTTATTTCGGGAATGTCCTATGACAAAAATAAACGCCTGAGACTTCAGCATTGCCAAAGTCCGCGGCGCTGTATTCAGAACTGCGGATTTTTGCATTAAACAAAAAACACCGATCATATTCCGCGTATCGGAGACGATCGGTGTTTTCTTAAAAATTTACTTTCCTGTCATGTAAAGTCTGCCAAGCAGAATAATGTCGGCATTTGTAATACGTCCGTCGTTGTTTATATCCGCAACGGAAAGATATTTTGCGCCGTCTCCGGCCATATAGGCTCTGCCCAGCAGGATAATATCCGTGTTGTTGAGTTTCCCGTCTCCGTTGACGTCGCCGGTTGCCTTATCGCCGTCTCTGAAAGGACAGTACGCGGCGGGACACTTGCCGTCCGAGTCTATCCGGAAATAACAGCTTTCATCTTCGGGCAAGCGGTACTTTCCCGCGTAATACGAGGGAGGAAGTTCTTTCGGGATATGTACATGATTTAAAGAACAGCCATCAAAAACAGCGGTTCCAAAAGTCAGGCCAAAGCCTGATATATCAACAGCCGTCAATGATCCGCAGTTCTCAAATGCATACCTGCCAAGGCTTGTCACGCTGTGCGGAATAACAACTTTTTTCAGCGGTGTGCTTCCAAACGCACGTCCGCCTATTTTTCCACCTTTTCGGGAATTTCAACCTGTTCCAATGCGGTGGCTACAAACGCATAATCTCCTATTTCCTTAAGATTTGCAGGAAGCTTTACGGCGGTAAGACTGCCGCATTGCTGAAAAGCAGACTCTCCTATAATTGTTACGCTGTCGGGAATAACCATAGATGTGACAGATGTCATCATAAATGCTTTTGTTCCGATTTTGTCAAGCTTCTGCGACCTGCTCAGGTTTATAGTTGTCAAACCGCATTGTCTGAACGCTTCATCGTCAATGGTAATTAAGTTTGTGCCTGTGGTGAGCGTTTTCAATCCTTTGTTATCTGCAAAAGCATTTTTTCCTATGGATTTCACGCTGTCGGGAATTCTCAATGTACTATTTGTTATACCGATAGGAGCTGTCGGATAATCTTTAAAAAACGCTTCATCTCCAATAACCTCCAAACCCTCGGAAAAAGTAACGGAGAGCTTCTCACAATTTGCAAAAGCCCTATATCCGATTGATTTTACGCTGCCGGGGATTGTAATACTTGTAAGAGAACTACAGCGTGTAAATGCCAATTCAGGAATTTCTTCCAGCTTGTTTGACAGAGTTATGCTTTCCATTGAAGAACAGCCCCAGAAAGCATATGTGCCGATCTGTGTAATGCTGTTCGGCATGGTAACACTGTAGAGCTTGCTGCATTCGTAAAATGCCGACTGTCCGATTGATGTAACAGTATCGGGAATTTCAATTAATATTACATTTGTTCCTGCAAAAGCGTTTTTTCCTATTGAAGTTACTCCCGAATTAATAACTATATTTGTGATCGTTTCCCTTTGGTCATACCAAGGAGCCTTGCCGACCTCCGCGTAGTCCGTCATAGGCCCTGTTCCCGTGATCATAAGAGTGTTTCCAATGACGGTATAGCTTGTCGCCGCGCTGACTTTTGCATCGGACATTCCCCATACCGCAAGCGGCACTACCACTGTCAAAACCAAAATAACCGCCAATACTTTTTTTATCACAATTAAGACCTCCTGTTAATAGCATAAAATATGCTGTAAATATTACTTTCCCGTCATATAAAGTCTGCCAAGCAGAATAATATCTGCATTTGTAATGCGTCCGTCGCCGTTCATATCCGCTACGGAAAGATACTTATCGCCGTCTCCCGCCATGTAGGCTCTGCCGAGCAGGATAATATCGGTGTTGTTGAGCTTTCCGTCGCCGTTGATGTCGCCGACTGTTCCGGTACTATCTCTGAAAGGACAGTACGCTGCGGGACACTTGCCGTCCGAGCCTATCTGGAAATAACAGCTTTCGTCTGCGGGCAAGCCGTATTGTCCTCTGTAAATCGAAGAATCGCGGCTGGCGGGAATATGTATATGGTTCAGACTCGTATCGCCGAAAGCATTACTATTTAAAGCAAGATACGGATTTGATGATATATCAAGAGCTTTCAAATCATGGCAGTACTGAAATGCATTCTTGCCAATTTCTATAACACTTGGCGGAATAACAACCTTTGTCAGATTTGTGCTATAAAATGCCGTTTCACCTATTTTCTCCACTTTTGAGGGTATCTCTATAGATGTCAACTCATCGGCGAAAAATGTCCATGGACTAATAGAAGTCAGATTTTTCGGCAGCGTTATACTGGTAAGATTATCGCAATTCCGAAATGCTGACTTTCCTATTGTCGTTACGCTGTCCGGAATAACTATTGATGTAAAACCTGACCACCCAAACGCTTCCTCTCCGATAGTTTCCAGCTTCGTAGATCTGCTCAAATCAATTGTCGTTATAACGTTGCCTGAAAACGCTGAATTACCAATGGTTTTTAAATTTTTGCCTGTAGTAAGCTTAGTTATATTAGTGTTAGATGTAAAAGCTTTTTCACCTATGGAGGTAACACTGTCGGGAATTACCACCTCACTATTGGTTATACCCTGATAGGAGGAATAAAGTCCGCCGAACACACGATCCTCGATAGTTTCCAGACCCTCGTTGAAATTGACCTTAAGATTGCTGCAGTATAAAAATGCTTCATATCCTAAGGATTTTACACTGCCCGGGATAGTAATTTCGTTAAGCTTAGAACATTTATAAAAGGCTCTCTCGGGAATAGCCTCAAGATTTTTCGACAGCGTTATGCTCATCATTGCACTGCAGCCATTGAAAGCGTTTTTGCCGATTTGGGTAACGCTGTCCGGCATTGTAATGCTGTACAGGCTTGTACAGTTCTCGAACGCCGAGTCACCGATTCTTGTTACGGTATTTGGAATTGTAACGTCCATAACAGTAAATCCCTTAAAAGCTCTGTCTCCTATCGAGGTCACGCCGCTCGAGATCACAACTGCTCTGATTTTATCTTTGTCATTATACCATGGTATATCACTTAGGCTCCAGTAATCGTCCATATCGCCCGTTCCTGTAATGGTAAGGACGTTTCCCTCAAGCTTATAGCCTGTCGCCGCGCTTACTTTTGCGCCGGACATTCCCCACACCGTAAGCGGTACTACCACTGTCAAAACCAAAATAACTGCAAATACTTTTTTTATCATAATTAAAACCTCCCGTTAAGAATCATCCTGTTGTCAATACGCAGGATTTTACTGTCATGTCATATAAGTCAAGCCGATATTCACCAAAGCGCACACAGCGCACGACAAAATCAAAGAAAGCAGAATGATCAGACAAGCTACTCTTTTTTTCATTGCAGGCAGCCCCCATCAGTCAAAATTGTTTTAAAGAAAATGCCGAGAAAGAAAATACTTTCATTCCCGGCATTATCGGCATTAATACTATTTCACTCCCAATGTGCGGACAAAAATTCTGCACAAAAACCGTATATGCAAGTTTTTGTTTGAATTTTTTTGCACATTTGGGTCGTGAAACAGTATAAAAACTATACCTTATTTATTTGCGCGCTTCTTGATAAATACCGTCATAACCGCAGCTCCCGCAAGCAGAACTACGCTTACAAGATAAATCATAGTATTGTCAGACGAGATCTCAGTTGATTCGATGTCTGCGGAAGCAGCGGAGGAAACGTCCTCGCCGTAAGCAATGCTGTCAATTACTATCTTGATCTTCACGTCGTTGGGAGCATTGAACTCAGCCTTGCCGCCGTCAATGAGAGCAGAGTAAATGTACTCGTCATCGGTAGTGAATACGTTAGCATAGTATCCGTTGTTCTCTGCGCCAAGCTTTACGGAAACGCTGCTTCCGTTTCTCTGTGCTCTTGCTGTGCTTGTTTTGCCTGTGATCGCGTTTTCAACCTTTACAGACATACTCTCGGTGGGTACTCCTCCGAAAGGAATTACAGGTGCGCCCACATATACGTCTGCGGGACGGCTTGCGCCTGAGGACGTATCGTCAGATATCATAGGCAGAACCTCGGTACGCATTGCATATCCGCAAACTGTGCAGGAGTAGGTTTTGACACCGTTGGAAACTGTTGTGGCGGGAGTTGTTACTACACCCTCGTTTTCGGTATGAGCTTCTCTTCCGGTCTCAGCGTCGCAGCGTGTGCATGCGTGCCAGTGGTCGTTATCGTCGGGTGTCCATGCTTCTGCAAAGTCATGTCCAAGAGCATCAATTATTTCCCAAATGCCTGCTTCACCGCACACTGTGCAAACTTCTCTTTTTGCACCCTCTGTAGTACAGGTTGGTTCTTCTCTTTCGGTTGTAAGAGTATGTGCGATCATCTCCAGTTCTTCATCAATGAAGCCGGCACAGCCCTCGTTTGCACACCATCTTCTCTGCATACCTTTCTCGGAGCAGGTAGCACGCTTAATGAGTTCTACCTGGCAAGATGCGCTTGCAAAGTCATGTGTATGACCGTCTTCTTCGCCCATAACTACTCTGGTCTGTGTACCAATTTCACAGTTGGAGTTGGCGCAGGTTCTTGTGTAATTGTCGGTACCCTCTACATTAGTCCATTTGCTCCACTTATGACCTTTCGCCTTAAGTACTGTTGTAGCGATAGTTTCGCCGCAGCGGCTGCATATCTGTGTTCTTGAACCGTCTGTCTCACAGCGTGCTTCAACAACTGTCCACTCGCTGTTCTTGTCATGTCCGAGAGCATTGACTGTTTCTGTCTTTTCGCCGTCGCAAATGCTGCACAAATAAACGTTTTCACCTGCTGCCGTACATGTTGCTGGAGTCGAGCCTGCCTCGTTGATCTGATAATCATGCTCACAAGCAAGTACTGTGAACTTGATAGTATAAGTAGTCGTGTCACCCTGTGCCGAAGTAACTGTTACAGTTACATTCTTGTCGGTGTTCTTGGTGGGGTCTGTGCTTGTCAGTGCGAAATTATTTTCGCCGATTGCAACAGTTGAATCTTCCTTGGAAGCTGTTGCGTCGATCGTATAGGTCTTATCGGGATCTGCTTTCCAGTCCGCATAGGATACAGTGTATGTATACGAAGTGGTATTGGAATTGAAGCCTGTTACAGATGTACCGTTTACCTTAAGTGAGGAAAGCAGTGCGTTCATCTCGGTGAATGTAACGGTATAGGTTTTTGTGTTTCCTTTTTCCGCAGTTACAACGATCGTCGCAACATTTTCGCCCGTATTGAAGCTCTTCGCCTGAGTGGTCTGAACTTTTGCCTTTGCGTCATTCTTTGTAGCAGTTACTGTAGGAACCTTGCTGCCGTTAGGAAGAAGTACGGTGTAGTCTTCGGTAGCCGGGTCGAATGCAGGATTAAGTGATACATTTTTGTTTGAAAGTACAAGCGATTTCAGGGTAGCGTCATCGCTTTTGCCGTCGTTTACCTTTACGGATGCGTTTTCAAAGGAGATCGGAAGCTGATTAAGATCATAGTCCATAATATCTTCTTCAACCGCACCGATAGTGAATTCGTAATTGCCGTCTTCTGCGGTATTCTTAACCTTGAAGTACACCGAAGCCAGCAAGCCCGTCTGTGTAAAATTTGTTTCGGTTACATAGTCTAACCAGTTGAGACGGTAACAACCCTCATCATCAGCCGTTAAAAATGTTGTAGTTGTACCGAACATCTTTTTATCTTCAGCTTTGCTGAATTCAAAAACGTCCGTGTCGTAATTTACCTTAAGATGGATAGAAACCAATCCGGGGTTTTCGGTAAGGTTCAGGTCTACCCTTACGGTACCGCCCTGTTTTACCGTTGTTAAGTCTGTTGCCGCCGTTACTTTTACTGCTCCGGCAGCAGATACGTTTACAAACGCCGTGCAGACCAGCGTTATGAACAATGCCGCAGCAGAAAAAAGTGAAACAATTTTCTTTCTCATAAAATTTCCTCCGTTTTAAAAATTATATTATAATGATCTGTTATGATCACATAATAACGTACTGATTTTTACATACTCATATACAGTCTGCCCAGCAGAATAATATCTGCATTTGTGATCTTGCCGTCGTTGTTCATGTCGGCAATTGCCAGATACTTGTCCGCTGTTCCCGCCATATAGGCTCTGCCCAGCAGGATAATGTCGGTATTGTTGATCTTGCCGTCGCCGTTGATGTCGCCGAATTCAGGGTCGGACTGCGTGGGCACGTAGTCTTTAGTGGATACCTTAAGTAAGCTTGCGGGATACATATCCGCAGTCGTATCATAATATTGATAAACCAGACCGAGATTTGCAAACACACAGCCCGCTGAATTGCTTTGCGTTGCACCCTTTAAAAGCAGATTATCGGGACTGCCTATAGACCCGCTGTCGCAGTTGGTAATATCCACAAGGTAGCTTTCGCCGCCCAGCACAACTATATTCCACATATGACCGCCTGCGCCTGTACCGCCTGTCATTACTCCGGATACAGTATAGCACTCAACACCGCCTAAATCGCAGAGATACTGAAAAGCTTTTGCGTACCCCTCGCAGACAACGTTCGTACTCGCATTGCCGTCAAATACCCATACAAGCTGCCAGGGGTTGATGCCTGAAACAGACGGATTATTTGTACTTGCCGCACTGCTGTTGTAGGAAACCAGATCGCATATCTCTTTATTATATCCCAGTATCTTTTCATAAGCCGAAAGATTCTCATACTTTGCGGCAATTTTCTTTGCATTTGCAACAGCGGTTTTCGCCGCGTTTATCTTTTGAGTATTTACCGTTGTATTGTTTGCGCCCATGTAATCTGTAGAAACGTCAAATGTTACTATAAGTGTGATTTCCATACTGTAGTCCGTCGAGTCAAAAGAATTAGAATCAATATCAACGCCGAATTGATATCCGGACGTCTTATCAAACCAATAAAAGTCCTGAGGCAGATCGACCATCAGATACGGAACAGCTGCATTTGCGGCGTCATAGAGTTCCGCGGCCGCGTCGTTTAATGCACT
>JAAVHI010000088.1 GCA_014799785.1 Ruminococcus sp. | reverse complement strand
TCGTTCAAAACGGTGAAAGGGGTGAGAAATGCGAGAGCATTTCGAGGGGGAGCGGACACGACCGCTCCCCCTTTTAGCGATTTCAGATAAAGCAAGCCTTGAAAACAGTCCGGTGGACTGTTTTCAACGAACAATACTTTGTTGGGGTCTCAAAGCGAAACTATAGATTTGCTCCGTCCAAAACGTCACACTGTGACGTTTTGGAGATTTACCTGTTTTGAAGCCGCTAAAAGGGGGAGCGGTCGTGTCCGCTCCCCCTCGGAATGGCTTTCGCCATTCCTCACCCCTTTCACCGTTCCGAACGAAAGGGATTTCGCCGCCTGCGGGCGGCGACCAAAGGGCTCCGCCCTCTGGACTTCGCGAGCTGGGCTCAGCTCGACCAGCTTTAGTCGGCGGCTTCGCCGCCTAAAGGTTATGTATCTTCGGGATACGCTTCATAATCGTCGTTTTTATGCTTGGCTTTGCGCGATACCTTTATCGTGATACAAAGTGCGATAAAAATTACCAAAGCTATTATGAACGCGCCAAGTACCAGCATGAATATCAAAACTTCGCCGCTGCCGTAACGCAGGTACAGAGAATGGTCGTCCTCAGCCGCAATGATTTTTCTGACGGGATTTTCAGGCTCGCTTTCCTTTTTGTTATCTACAGTAAAGTAATGCTGTTCTCCGTCCAGTTCATAGCAGTATTCCCATTTGTAGCGGGTGACACGAAAGGAATAAGTATGACCGCTGCTGCGATTGTGTCTGCTTTCAGTCTTTTGGTATGCTTCCGAGCCGGAAAAGCGCGCATCGGTCTCTATCCACGAGTGGGCTTTGTAGATGCTGTAATCTTTCAGCCCCTGCGATATGAAAACGCCGATAAACGAAATAAAGATCACGACCGCCGCATAAAGCGGGAGGAATAACAGCCGCTTTGTTACATTTGTTTTACTTTTCATTTTAACTGTCCTTTCAGTTTTTGACCGCTATAAGGAACTTTATCTTCTTTCCCTCCTCGGTAAACATTTTCTCATGCTCAGTGACAAGGTTGTCGGGGTAATCGCTTGCGTGCAGGTCGCGGGTCAGATACTTTACGGTGAAATTCGCTTCGGCAAAATATTCCAGCGACTCCTCAAAAAGCTCGTCGTCGTCCGTCTTGAAGTGTATCTCGCCGCCGTCCGCAAGAAATATGCGGTACTGCATAAGCTGCCGCGTGTGGGTAAGCCTGCGCTTGTTGTGCTTGTCCTTGGGCCATGGGTTGCAGAAGTTGATGTACAGCCTGTCCGCGCGGTCGTTTTCGCCGAAATAATCGGATATCCGCTCGATATTGCAGGAAACAAGCTTGAGGTTGTCAACCTCTCTGCCCGCTTCGTCAAAGCTTTTCTGCACCGTCCTGCGGGCAACTCCAAGCATATCGCTTTTTATGTCCATGGCAAGCCAGTTTATTTCGGGGTACTTTAACGCCGCCTGAGCCGCAAACAAGCCTTTTCCGCAGCCAAGCTCCGCATAGAGGGGCTTATCGTTCGGGAAAACCGTGTTCCATTTTCCTTTCAGCTCCTCGGCGTGTTCGATATAGTAAGGGCATACCGCCAGCTCGGGACGCGCCCATTTTTTTCTTCTGATTCGCATAAAATTTCTCCTATTCTGTTTCTGTATTGGTTTCCGTTGAAGCTTCACCGGGAATGCTGTCCCGTATCAGTGCGAGAAGTTCTTCGTCTTTGGGACTGAGTTCACCGTCCGATTCTGCCCAGTTCCGCATATTTTCGTAAAGCGTCCCGATTTTCTCGTCGGAATGATTACCGAAGGGAATATGCACCGTTGACGCGCCGTGCTCTATGGCAAACCGCACTGTTTCAAGAATGTCGTCGGTGACAACTCCCGCTTTGTGAAGCTCGCTTTCGTCTCTTTCCCAGTCGGGATAGTCAAGTTCACCGAAAAATGAACAGAGAGAGCCGCATTCGTAAGATCTGTGGCCGTACCTGAGCGGGTCGTCAAAGACCGCGCCGTGATCTATTGCGCACTGCATCATAGGCACGTTGGTGTTGTACAGAGCATAATCAAGCGGCATGACGCTGTTTACGTCATAGTAGTATATCATTTCGGGGTGACGGTCAAAAAGCCTGTCCAGACCCTCAATATCGTTTTCGGCAATAAGCTTTTTGTACTCCGATATCCATGACGGCTTCAATGACGCTGTTCCGTCGTGAGTTTCAACGGTCATAGGGTGTGGCAGGAACACAAACAGCAGCGCTCCGACTACGACGATAAGATTTATTCCCGCAAGCACGAAAAGCACTCTTGCGGCAATTTTGTGCTTTTTTCTCAGTATCAAGCCTATCACAAAAAACAGCAGCGCGAAAAAAAGTATACCTATCAGAACCGCAGCCGCGATTCCGACAAAAACCATGCCCATAAACGCCATATGTACACCTCCCGAGGCTTCATACAGCAATTCCACTTTGAAAACAGGCTCACTTTTTGCACATTTTCTGCGTGGAATGGCTGTAACCATTATATCACATTGCTGTAAAAAAAGCAAATTCTGCTGTAAAATATCGGATACTGTTTTTCAAAAAACTGCTTCTTGTAGCATATTAACAGAAAAATTTCAATTTTTTATGTGATTTTACGTGTTGATTTTTGAAGTAAATTATGATATAATTTACTTATATCTATGAAAATTGTGTTAAGGAGCGGCTCTATGGGTTATAAACAGGATTTTATCAAATTTATGGTGGACAGCGGCGTGCTGACATTCGGGGAGTTTACCCTCAAAAGCGGCAGGATATCGCCCTACTTTATGAATTCGGGCAACTACAAGACTGGCGCGCAGCTTGCAAGACTGGGCGAATTTTACGCCGAGTGCATTCACGACAACGGCATTGAGTTCGATACATTGTTCGGCCCCGCCTATAAGGGTATTCCGCTGGCGGTGTCCACGGCGGTGGCGCTGTACGGAAAATTCGGTATCGACGTGAACTACTGCTTCGACCGCAAGGAAGCCAAGGATCACGGCGAGGGCGGCTGTATCGTTGGAAAACAGCTCACGGACGGCGAAAGGGTCGTTATCATAGAGGACGTTATGACTTCGGGTAAGGCTCTGCGTGAGGTAATGCCCAAGCTTAAGGAAGCCGCAAACGTGAACGTTGCCGCTATGGTAATTCAGGTAGACCGCATGGAAAAGGGTCTGAACGGCGATAAATCCGCGGTTCAGGAGGTAAGCGGCGAGTTCGGCGTGAACATTTACCCCATCGTGACCATGAACGATATTATCGACGCGATAAGGGACGGCGTTGTCCCCGGCAGTGAGTATCTGGAAAAAATGATCGAATACCGTAAGGTTTACGGAGTTTGATTTTTTAGGGAGTGCCAGCACGCCCAAGCATAAAAGCTTTGTCCACAGCGGCGGACGGAGCGGAAAGTCAAAAAACTTGTGCCGCTGAGAAACGGAGCAGATGATGAGTGTCGTTTTCGATTTGACGGTTGCGGGTTCGGAGATCCTTGATTCGGTCATATTCATGGAGAAATCCCCCGCCTATGCCGCTTTTAAGGAGGAGATCGAGAAAATCCTCGCCGATTTCAACAAGAACTCCAAGTTCGGTCAGAACGTGGATATCGACGTGAAAAATCTGGTTGAAAGCTCTTCCGATGCTGTAAAAAATATGCACAGGGCTTTCCTTATCTGGACGTTCTGCGAGGATAAGCGCAGCGGCGCAAAGGAACCGCGCTACAGTACATATCTGAAGCTTTTCTTCAAGGGTCAGGAAAAGCAGCTTACCGCTCTCAACGGCGGGAAAAAATCCATTGCCGTGAACGAGGTATCCGCTTTCAAGGATAAGTATATATCCGAGATAGGCAAGAACCCCGACCTGTTCAACAGCCTGAAAGAATTCTTCGCAGGTTATGTTTACGGATATTTCTTCAACTACCTCAACGAGCAGGAGATCATGAAGGATTATGCGGAGTTCCTGGTTTGTCTGGGAATGATGTCCAACAAGATCACCACAGGCGAGACCGCCAAGCAGAAGATACTGCCGAAAATGGCTGTACTGCTGAACAATGATCGTTTCAAGTACATAAGCGGCGAGATACCCCTCGACGTGATGATGGAGCAGGTTTACGACCGCTTTGCATTTACAGGTCTCGACAAGGACGAGGAGACCGCTCTCAAGAGCGCGCTGAAAAAGTGCGTAATGGAGAACTATGCATACAACGAAGCGGACGGTCTTATCAACGATGACGTTATGGTCAACGTGATGAGCAAGTTCAACAAGGACTATATCCGCGCTTCAAGCTTTGCCGAGGATTTGCAGAAGAACACCTTTGACGGTGCGAGAACGTTCCTTGACGGCGACAAGAACGATATGGGAGAGTTTAACGTTCAGAGAATCACAAAGATCGTTTCTGACAAGTGCGCTGCCAACCACGACGATTACTACACCGCGGGACGTGAACCCGTTCTGGATTTTGCTCTCAGCTCCGACATGAAGGGCTACAAATATCCTGTCACCTACAAGGACGGTACTGACTACTGGTTTACGGACATCTACAAGGTAATTCTTGCTCCCGCCTGCGACAAGGCTATATATGTTGACGTCAATGAAGAGGATTTGCCGCTGAGACTGTTCCCGTTTGCGGGTCCCGCCTTAAAGACCAACATTATCCGCGTTTTCGGCGGTCTGGAGTCGGAGGGCTATACTATCCGTTCCGACAAGAGAAATGTTCTGGTTGATATCAACGCGCTTCACGCGTCGAAGAACCTGTCCGACGAGGACAAGAAGATGATGGCTCTGGAAAAGCTTCTGTACGTTATTTCGGGCAACATGGACGCGGCTTCCTACACAAAGCTGCTGAACGAGAACGTTTTCGGCACAAAGCTTTACGAGGACTATATCCGCTACCGCATGGACTGCATTTTCTCCAAGGGAATGCAGAGCCTTGAAGCAAAGAAAACGCTTCTTGGGGAACTTAATAAAATCGTTTAAAATAGCTGTTTTAGGCGTACTCGTTGGAACGGGTACGCCTTTTTTGTTGGTTATTAACAAAAATATTTTTATAATTTGTTTAAATTGTACCCATAAAAACCGTGCTTCTGAACAGTATTATATTCAGAGGACGTTGAAAGCACGGTTTGACTTACTTAAAGGGGTGAGAACGGTATGACGGACAGGCAGTTTGAGCGCAGGATAACGCTCATACAGCAGGGCGACAAGCAGGGTCTGAAAGAAATTTACGAGGAATACGGAAAAACAATATATCAGTGCGTGTACCAGATACTCCGCAGCAGCCACGACGCGGAGGACGTTACGTCGGAATTTTTCCTGAAGCTGTGGCGGATAGCCGATACCTACTGCTTCGGAGGAAAGCACAAGCGATGGTTGGTTACGATCGCAAGAAACATGGCTCTGGACTATCTGAAAAAGCAAAGCCGCGAGCAGCTTTCCCTTAACGCGGATACCGAGGAGGGCGCTCCTGCCGAGCCTGCGGACAGCATATCCACCGAGGAAACGGTTACGGGAAACATGGCAGTCGCGGAGGCTCTGGAAAAGCTGGAGGAAAGCGAGCGGGAGATAGTCAATATGCACATTCTCGCGGAGCTTACATTCCGGGAGATAGCGGCAATTCTCGGGAAGCCGCTTGGTACTGTCACATGGAAGTACCGAAACGCAGTGTCGAAGCTGCAAAAATTTGTCGGGGAGGCGCAGTCGGTATGAAATTTAACGATAAAAATATAAAAGAACTGTACAAGGCTCATGCGGAACAGAACGCGCCCGACATGGACGCTCTCTGGGAGCGCATAGAGCGCGGTCTTGACGAAAAGAACGCCGAGGATTTAAGCGGCGTAACTTCAAGTCCTGTGAAAAAATCAATTACTTTCAGAAAAATCGCTGTACGGGCGGCGCTGGCTGCGGCGGCTGTGCTGATAATTCTTCCCGTTGCGTTCAGAGCAAACACTTCCAATATGGCTTCCGACGGAGGCAGTATGAACGGCGCATACGCAGAAAACGCCGCTCCAAGCGCTATGCAGGAAGCCGCTGCCGACGAGGAAAACGGATATGACGCCTCCGATCTTGACGGGGGCGCGGTCGGAACTGTTTCGATAGATGAAAATACTTTTGGCGGAACGGTGCTGTACGAAAGCCTTAACCTTGCTCCTGCGGGGGGTGCCGCGGATATGCCGTCGGGTGAAACGTCGGGAGACGATTTCTTTGTTGAGGCAAACGTTTTAGTACACACGGACATTATAGTGAACGCTTATGTGGACAGGGTCTACAGCCGCGGCGGAACGGTCTGCTACGAGCTTACTGCCGAGAACGCCGATACCCGTGAGACGGAAAACATCACGGTCGAAAGCGCGACGCCATACAGAATGCTTGAAAACAGAAGCTATCTGCTTCCGCTGACTGTAAACGGAGATGGCTACAGCCTTGCTTTCGAGAACGCGCCCCAGATAGAGTTCACATTGGACGGCGGAATGATCTTCCACAACGGCTGGGTGACTTTGGACGACGAGTCCGCCGCGGACGTTATTTACCCGCAAAACGGCATTGACGACTTTTTCTACGACCGCATGAAATTTTCCTACAGTGCGGACGCGGATACTCTTGTTAAAAAATGGCACGAACTGAGAGAGGACGGTTAAACTTATGAAAAGAAAAGCATTGCTGTCAGCGGCCTTGACTTGTACGCTCACGCTGACGGGGTGTCACGCACCGTGGGATAACGAGGTGCAGACGGTTACCTGTCTTGCGGCGGAGGAAACAACTGCGGCTTGGTCGGAAACGATCGACGGTGCTTTGGAGCAAGTTCCCGCGGCGGACAGTCCCGATACTGCGGAAACGTCCCGAACGGATACCGATTACACGGAGGTGGACTTTGAAAGCATGGAAAATTTTGAGATTGCGTTCCTGAAATACGCGGCGCGGGACGGCGAAAGCTTTGTGATATCTCCCGCAAGCGCAAAATTCGCCATGAATATGGCTGCATTGGGAGCGGGGGAGGGTTCCTCAACCGAAAAGGAGCTTCTGGAGCTGTTCGGTTACGGCAGCAAAGCGGAGATGTCCGAGGTCAGCAAAAAGCTTATAGAGGAGCTGAACCGTGAGGACGGCAGTCTGTCCGCGAAAAATTCTGTTTGGGTCTCCGACAGGGCGGGGGAGCTGAACCCCGACTTTAAGAGCGGTCTGACGGATATTTTCAGCGCGGAAAGCTTTTCATGCGACCTGACCTCCTATACCTTTGTGGACGTGCTGAACGGCTGGGTGGAGAAAAACACAAACGGCCTGATAAAGCAAATGCTGGGCGAACCGCTGTCCGAGGACGCGCGGCTTGCGCTGGTGAACACGCTGTACTTCAAAAACAAGTGGGAAAAGCCGTTCGGTGACAGGTATCCAAGGGGATTTTACGGTGTGAGCGGCTACAATGAAAACGCTCCCGCAATGAGCGTGACCGAGTATATGTACTACTCGGCGGGCGATACGTTCAAATCGGCAGTGCTGAACTATACGGACGGCTCGTCCATGAGAATTTTCCTGCCCGCCGACGAAAACAAGCTTGTCACCGACATTATTGCGGAAATGTCCGAGGAGGAGCTTTCGTCGGCGTTAAAGCCGAATTACATCAATGAAAAGGTTGCCCTTACCATGCCGCCTTTCGAGTGCGACTTTAAGGCATCGATTGTGGATATGTTCCAAAATCTTGGAGTTCAAAGCTGCTTCACAGAGGGGCTTGCGGATTTCAGCGGAATTACCTCGGAGGAAAAGCTCTTCATCTCGGACGTGATACAGAGCGCGAAAATAATTTGCGACGAAGAGGGTACGGAGGCTGCCGCGGCGACAATGGGGATAGCGGTTCTTACGCATGCAGAGCCCGACCCGATCGTGCTTACGGTTGACCGTCCGTTCCTCTACACGGTAGAATCTCCGTCTGGCGAGACCCTGTTTATGGGCGTTATCACGGACGTTAAGTGAAAGGGGGCGGTAAAATGAAAAAACTGAAAGCACTGGCGGCGGCGGTCGCTGCCGTAACGGTCGCGGGGATTTTTTCCTCCTGCTCGTCCGCCGAAACCAATAACACGCCCGCCGAAACCGCGGCTGAAACGGAAAGAGTTCAAGCCGAAGCGGTGTACTCAACGGAGGAAATATTCGGCAGCTTCAACGGGGCGTTTCTGAAAGAATATCTCAGGGAGCAGGACAGCTTTGTTATCTCGCCGCTGAGCGCAAAGCTTGCGCTGAGTATGGCGGCTGCGGGAGCGGACAGAGGGTCTGCCACGGAAAAGGAGCTGCTCGACCTGTTCGGCTACGGAACGAAAGAGGATATGCTTGCCGACTGCGGCAAAATCATATCGGAGCTTGACAGTTCCAAGACCATCTCCACGGCAAACTCGGCTTGGCTGTCCGACCGTTTGAAAGGTCTGAACGACGGCTACAGTGATACCTTAAAGGACGTTTTCTCCGCGGAGCGTTTCTCCGAGGATTTGTCCTCAAACAGCTTTGTGAAGAAGTTCAACAAGTGGGTGGATAAAAATACCAAAGGAATGATACCGCAGCTGCTGAACAGTCCGCTTTCCGAGGACGCGCGGCTTGCGCTGGTGAATGCGCTGTACTTCAAAAACGAGTGGGTCTATAAGTTTGATAAGCAATCTACCCACGACCGCGACTTCAACGGAAAAAGCGGTACGGTGCAAGTGCCGACAATGTACATGGTTGAGCATTTGCAGTACGGCGAAGGAAAGCGTTTCAAGTCGGTGACGCTGCCCTATGGGGACGGCTCTTATATGCGGGTGTATCTGCCGCTGGACGAAAATACCCAAATCGCCGACCTTATCGCGGAGATGAGCATTGACGAGCTTAACGCCGAGTTTGAGACGGAGTACGAGAGAAAAAATATTGTGCTGGCTATGCCGAAATTCGAGTGCGAAAGCGGCGGTTCATTAGTGAAAATGTTTGAACGTCTCGGCGTTCGGGAGGCATTTGCCCCCGGTTCTGCAAGCTTCGGAGGTATAACAGACGACAAGGACGTTATCCTCTTCATTTCCGAAATAATCCAGGCGGCGAAGATAATCTGCGACGAGGAGGGTACGGAGGCCGCCGCAGCAACAATGGTTACAATGGACGGCGGCGCGGATATGGTCACCGAAGAGCCTATGGAGTTTATCGTTGACAGACCCTTTCTATATGAGATAAAAACAGCTTCCGGCGAAACGCTTTTCATGGGCGTTATGCAGGACATCAACACCTAAGGAGGATTTACTATGAAAAACAGAAGAAGATTTGTTTGCTCGGTAATGGCAATACTGACCGCGGCGGGAATGCTTTCGGCGTGCAGCAGTGCGGACAGCGGAAGCAGCGGCGGAGGATATTACGAAACGACGCGCGGATATAACGACTATGACGGCTACGACGGCGACGTAGGCGGAGCTGCCGCTGACAGCTACGATTATGCTCCACAGGAAACCATCTCCGAGTCCGAGTATGTCCAGCAGGGAAACAACAACAGTGGCGTTCTCCAGCACGCCGACGCGGGAGCTTCCAAAGGCGGCACTACTGTTGGCGGAGGAATAGTCGGACTTGAGGGAAACGCAGATGACACTTATCCAACAGGTGACGCATGGGGCGAAGGAGCATGGGAAACGGCTGCGGAAACCATCAGCTACAGCTATCAGGATTATTTCAACACCGAGGAATACAGCAGTATTGTGGAAAGCGGTTACAAGTCGGTGGCGGCAAATCCGCTGTCAACCTTTTCCGTGGACGTTGACACTGCGTCTTATGCAAACGTTCGCCGAATGATAGAGTACGGCGGCAATGTCAATCCCGAAGCGGTTCGTATCGAGGAATTTATCAACTACTTCGACTACAGCTATCCTCAGTCCACTACGGACGACCCGTTTTCGGTCACAACGGAGCTTTCCGACTGTCCTTGGAACAGCGAAACAAAGCTTCTGCTGGTTGGTCTGAAAGCGGAGGAAATTCAGCGCGAGGAGCGTGAGCCTCTCAATCTGGTGTTCCTGATAGACGTGAGCGGATCTATGTTCTCGGATGATAAGCTCCCGCTGGTGCAGAAAACGTTCACAATGCTGACGGACACTCTCACCGAGGACGACAGAATTTCCATAGTCACCTATGCGGGCGAGGAAAAGGTTGTCCTTACGGGAACAAGCGGCGAGGACAAGAAAAAGATCAAGGAAGCCATAAACAGCCTTGAAGCGGGCGGCTCAACCTACGGCGAAGCGGGAATAAACCGTGCCTACGAGCTTGCGGAAAAGTACTTTATCAAGAACGGCAACAACCGCGTGATCTTGGCTACAGACGGCGACCTGAACGTGGGTCTGTCCAGCGAGGAGGAGCTTACAAGGCTTATCGAGGAAAAGCGTGAGTCGGGAGTTTTCCTGTCGGTGCTTGGCTTCGGTACGGGCAACATCAAGGACAACCGCATGGAGGCTCTTGCAGACCACGGAAACGGCAACTATTCCTACATTGACAGCGAGCTTGAAGCGAAAAAAGTCCTTGTCGAGGAAATGAGCGGAACGCTCTACACTGTGGCAAAGGACGTTAAAATTCAGGTGGAATTCAATCCCGCAAATATTTCGGGATACCGTCTGATAGGCTACGAGAACCGCGCTCTTGCTGATGAGGATTTCGCGGACGACACTAAGGACGCGGGCGAGATCGGAGCGGGTCACACCGTTACCGCGCTGTATGAGATCGTTCCGAACGACAGCGGAACCTCCATTCCCGAGGCGGAGCTGAAATATCAGCAGAACACAGTCACGGGTAACAAAAACGAGCTTCTGACGGTATCGCTTCGCTATAAGCAGCCCGACGGCGACACAAGCAAGCTTTTGGCAGTTCCCGTTACAATGGAAAGCTACACCAAAAAAATGCCCGCCAACATGACCTTTGCGGCAGCGGCGGCGGAGTTCGGAATGGTGCTGAGAGGCAGCGAGTACCGCGGTACGGCAAGCTGTAGTCAGATACTGGAAATGCTTGAAGCGAACGGCTACGAGAGCGACGAATACAAGAGCGAGTTTGTTTATCTGGTAAGGACAATGAATAAGCGCGGATACTAAGGTATCCAATAAAAATAAAAGGCTTCCGCCCATAAAGCGGAAGCCTTAATTAGTAGGTATTAGTTATGTCTGCGTTTTTTGTAAACAACGAATCCGAAAGCAAGAGTAATTACTGTAAGAACTGCGCAGAACGCAATGCTGCTTACGCCGCTGTTGTCGGAAGTAATTCCTGCTGCCGAGGAAACGTCCTCGTAACCGCCGAGAGGCTCATCGCTGATAGTGATGAGGTAGTCCGAAGCGTGAGTGAACAGGAAGTTCGCTTTGCCGCCGGAGATCGGGCTGCAGTCGATGAGTTCAAGCTCTTTTGCTTTGCGGTTGTAGTAGAAGAGGTTAGCGTAAAGTCCGTTGTACTGTGTGCCAACTTCGTAGGTCATAACCGCGTTGCAGCCGAAGCTTCCGTTATGGTCAAGGGAAATCTGTCTCTTGTGCGAGCCTTCAGCCTTGTCTACTACTTCATTGGGAATGTGCTTTGTATTCTTGGTAACGTCGAAATCAATAGCCTTTGTGCTTGTTACGCTGAGACCGTTGATAGTCCACTTAATGCCGTTGCTCATGTTGAGAACAATGTCAACGTCCTTGCCCTTGATAGCCTTGAAGACAGTGGAAGGAACCTTTGTTGCGCTGTTCATATCAACGATGAGCTTGTCACCGTCGGAAGCAGCTGTGATCTCTGTGACAACAGCTTCCCAGCCGTTCTGACCGTTTATTGTGGGTGCACTGCTGTCTTTAACTCCTGTTACAGGGATAACGGGTGCGCCTACAATATAAGGAGGATATACGGGTTCGGATGCTGAACCTGTTGCGGGGATAGTTTCGGTTCTGATAGTAAATCCGCATACGGTACACTTATATGTTCTTGTGCCTGCTGTTGTTGCTGTAGCGGCAGTTGTAACTGTTCCGCCGTCGCTTGTATGAGCGGCAAAATCAACCGGATCTGTGCAGCCGGAGCAAGCGTGCCAGTGACCTGTTGCGTCGCTGCTCCATGTTGTTGCGGGGGTGTGGGTGTGTGCGGGATCGTCGGGTGTGGGGCCAACAACGGGGGGATTGGTCGTTGCTTTGGGAATAATCTCAACTTTTGTTATAGTAATGTTATGTCCCTGGAAAATCAAACCGGTAGTATCAATTATAGTAGCATCTTCTGCACTGAGCGTCAGAGTATAAGTTGAGCTTCCTGCTGCAAGATCGATATAAATGTTGCTTCCGCCGAGCGACGGCAGCGAGGGCCAGCCTTCACCGCCGGATTTGGGTGCGATCTGCTGATATTCATCTCCATTGATCGTATATGTTACTTTGAGCACATCGCCTTCTTTAAGTCCGATGTCCTTTTTGTCATATATCATGAGTGAATTACCTGCACTGCCATTCAGAGCGTCACTTTCACCCTCAAACATAACGATTGTTTCTGTTGTAGCGGGAGGGTCATCGGGAGTAACAGGAGTGCCGCTGTTCTTTTCTGTAGCGACCCAAGTAACCTCTGTTGCAGCGTTGCCGCCAACGTGCACGAAATAACCCTCACCGACGTTAATATCGGAAGCGTCAAGAGTAAATGTACCCGTGCAATCATTTCCTTTATAGTCTGCTTCGCTAATGCTGTTATAACCTACTTTTGTTAAATTTGCGCCTGTGAAAACAATAGTTGTTTTAGCCGGGTCAAGATTGCCGAAAAGATCTGATTTGCTTATAGAAACTTCATACCAACCATCGTAATTGGTAGCGGCAAGTGTTGCCGAACCCTCATGGGTTTTATCTTCTGCGGGAGGAGTAACAGGATCAGGATCGGGCTCAGTGCCTGAATCAGGCGAATTAACTTTAACGATATCGTTTAAATCCATATCATTAATGCCGCCCTTGTTGCCGTTGATGTTTACCTGATAGCCTAATTCCTGAAGAACATCATCATCGGCAACGTCGCCGCTTAACGTTGACAAATCCCATGTAGTGCCCTGACTTGCTGTCCAAGTCCAACCGCTGCCCCATTGAGCGTAAAGTGAAACTGAAACGTCAGCAGCAGTTAATCCTTCAACAGAGAAGTTTTTGAAATTAATACCGCTTACAGAAAGCGTTGTATTTTTAAGCTCGCCGTATGTAGTAGTTCCCTTGATAACGCCTGTGGGGTATGCCTCTACATTCTTCTGTGCTGCCTTTGTTACACCGTCAACATGCCAGCTTGAAGCGTCAATAACTTTGAGTTCAAGCTCTGTTGTATCGTCAAAAGCTATTGTAATATTTGCAGGCAGAGGCTCAGGTTCAGCGCCGCCTTCTTTGAGAGTGCCTACTATACTTGTTATTGTGCAGCCCCATGTGCTGAAAGAAATACCGCTGTAATTCTCAACGGATTTCCAAGCTTCAAATTCTGAAGCATCAAATGTAGCTTTATTATTTGAAAGACTTTTTTGAACGGGTGTGTTTGATGCGTTCCAAGGCGCTACAGATATTTTTCCATAAACCTGAACGCCGCCCCAATCACAAGTAGTTGTACCGGCAGGATGTACGCCCTCGCCGGCTGTCTCACCTTCTTCCGCAACTGCATGACCGCACTTACCGTCACCTTCTCCGGCAGGCAGTCCTTCAACAGTAACTGTAAAGCTTTCATACTTTTCCACTATGTTGGACGCTACAAAACCGGGGTCGCCAGCAACTCCAAAAGTTATGGCTTCTTCTTCCGCACTCGCCGTAAAGCCAGTGACAGCCATAGTACTTACCGCCAGCGCAGCCGCAGTGACCGCAGCCAGCAGTTTTTTCAACTTCATATAAAAACCTCTTTTCATAATAATTTTGATGAGATGTCTCTCCGAGCCGTGATTTGCAAAATTTGTTCACATTTCCGACAAGAAAGCATACTTCATTCATATTAATATTGTAGCAGATTTGCGCAAATTTTTCAAGTATCCGACTGAACAATATCCGATAAAAAAATTGTGAAAAAGTAACAAGTTTTTATGCATATTTTATATAAATGCTCTTTTGCCAACCGCCGCACCCCGTTTTTGACGTATTTTGTGCATATTGTGGCTTGAAATAATCCGGGAAAGATGGTAAAATAATATGATTGATGTTTTCAGGCATTCCCACTGATTAAGATGAGGTGAGCGGCATGATAAAAAGATTTTTGGCATTTTTGTTTATTCCTATAGTATTTGTTTTGCTCTGCGCGGCGTCTGTGTCCGCGGAGGAGCTTCCCTATGTCAGGACGGTTTTCAACGAGCGCAGCGGTCTGCCCACAGGCGAGGCGAACGACGTTTTGCAGACTGCGGACGGCTATATCTGGGTCGGCAGCTACGGCGGTCTTATCCGCTACGACGGCACGGAATTCCGCAATTTCAGCACCGAGGGCATTCTGCCCTCCTCCTCGGTGAGAATGCTTTTCGAGGACTCGGCGGGCAGGCTCTGGATAGGCACTAACGACGCGGGCGTATTCGTCTACGAAAACGGCAGTATCACTCAGCCCGACGGTCAGCCCCAGGACACGTTCCTCTGCGTAAGAGGCTTTGCCGAGGGCGAGGACGGCGTTATCTACGCCTGCTCTAATTCGGGAATAGCCGAGATAAACGGCGGCACAATGAGTATCTACGACATTCCCGAGCTTTCGGGACAGACGGTATATTCCGTTGCCGTGGACAGATTCGGCAGAGTATGGGGCGCGGAAAGCTCGGGCGGCTGTGCGGTCGTTTATGACGGAAAGCTTGTCCACAGCGTTTCGGGCGAGGATTATCTCGGCGAGGGCGAGTCGGTCTACAGCGTTGCGTCGGGCGCGAACGGAGACGTATGGCTTGGCAGCGCGGGAAACAAAATAGCCCGTCTCAGCTTCGATTCCGTGAACCTTGACGGCGGCGTGAGTGTACAGATATTCGACGCGGAAAGCGTTATCACTCACAACAGCATGAGAATGATGGACGACGGCGCAATGACGGTGAGCGGTTTGCACGGCTTCGGGATAATCTATACCGACGGAACGATTAAAGAATTCAGCGAAAGCGATGGAGCTGTCTCCCTCAACAGCGCCTATATAGACTACGAGGGGAATATCTGGCTTGCTTCCACAAGCGAGGGTATCGTAAGGTACTCGGTGGGCTGCTATTCCTCTCCCAACACCGCCGCGGAGCTTGACGGCATTACTCTCAACGCGGTCGCTGTCAGCGGCGGGATAAAGTATATCGGCACGGACAGCGGCGTTATCGTCTGCGGCGAGGACTGGACAAGACAGGACAGTCCCCTTACGGAAATGCTGGACGGTATCCGCGTAAGGCAAGTTATCGCCGACAGCAGCGGACGTATCTGGACGGCTTCCTATTCGGACACTCCAGTTGTAATGCTCGACCCGAAAAGCGGCGAAACCACCGTTTACAGCAGCGCGGAGGGTCTTGCGGGTGACAGGGCGAGAACCCTGCTGGAGCTTAAGGACGGCACTATTGCTATCGGCACGCAGAACGGCGTAAGCTTCATAAAGGACGGCAAGGTTGAAAGCTTTACCGATTTTGAATACCCCGCCATACTGTCCCTGCTTGAAACGGACAGCGGTTCCATCTTTGCGGGAAGCGACGGCGGAGGTATCTACGAGCTGAAAGACGGCGGGGAGGTAGTCTCCCACAGCTTTGACAGCGGACTTTCCGAGGGCGTTGTGCTGCGTATGCTCAAGGACGACGAGGGCAGCGGATACTTTATCAGCGCGGGCAGCAGCCTTTACTATATGGACAACGGTTCTTTCACAAAGCTTGACGCTCTTGAAAAGGGTGCGGGAAGCATTTTCGATTTTTACCTTATTGACGGCACTCTTTGGCTGCTCCAGAACAACGGCATACTTGCCGCGGACAGAGCAGACCTGCTTGCGGGCGGAACGGGAAATCCTGTCACATACGGCTTTGAGTACGGTCTGTCGGGCTCTCTCAACGCAAACACATGGCACTGCCTTGACGGCGGAAAACTTTATCTTGCCACAAGAAGCGGCGTGAGTGTGTTCGGCTTTACCGCTCCGCAGAACGAGCTTCCCAAGGTAATCATTAGCAGCGTGGTGGTGGACGGTGAGGTCTATGACCACCCCGAAGACATGGTACTTCCCAGCGGCGCGCAGCGTGTCACCGTGAACTTTGCGGCGCTGTCATATACGGATACGACGAGATTTTCCATAGGCTACAGGCTTGACGGCTTCGACGACGAGGAGATCGTTGTCAGCGGCATGAAAAGCGGTTCGGTCAGCTATACAAATCTTTCGGGCGGAAAGTACGAATTCAGCCTGCGTGTCATCGACCCCGACGCTCACGACGGAAAATCCGGCGGCTCGTGCAGTCTTGAAATAAGAAAAACCAAAAAGCTTGTGGAACACCCGCTTTTCTGGGTGTGCGCGGTGTTTGCGCTTATGGCGATAGCAATGGGGTCGATAACGCCCATTTCCGCCGCTAAACTTAAGCTTGCACAGCGCAGACAGCGTGAGTATCAGGACATTCTGGAGCAGTCCCTGCTTACCTTTGCGGGAACTATTGACGCTAAGGACAAATACACCAACGGTCACTCCATACGTGTGGCAAGATATTCCAGAGAGCTTGCAAAGCGCATGGGTATGTCCCCGCAGGAGCAGGAGCATATCTATTATGTTGCATTGCTCCACGATATCGGCAAGATCGGTATTCCCGACCATATCCTCAACAAGCCGGGAAAGCTTGATCCCGATGAAAGGGAGGTCATTCAGACACACCCGAAGATAGGCGCGGATATTCTGAAAAACTTTACCGCGTTAAGCGGTATCTCGGAGGGCGCAAAGTACCACCACGAACGCTTTGACGGGGACGGCTACTGCGAGGGCATAGCGGGGGAGAAAATCCCCCTTGTTGCAAGGATAATCGGAGTTGCGGACACATACGACGCAATGTCCAGCGAAAGGTGCTACCGTAAGCCGCTCAGCAGGGAGAAGATAGAATCCGAGCTTGAAAATGGCAAAGGAACACAGTTCGACCCGAAGATCGTTCCCCTCATGATAAGCATGATAGAGGACGGTACTGCGGACACCCTTAAAGAAAATTCGGGGGACGCAGTGCTGACGGATTAAGTCTTGTCTTTGCATTGCCGAAAGAAACATAATGGAGTGCGCATATTTATGAAAAAAATTTGTCCGCACTGCGGGAAGAAAAGCAAGATTACTTGCCATGCCTATAGACCTACAAAATACAGTGTTTATAATAGAATTTCCAAATATAAATGTGAGAATTGCGGAGGACATTTAATAAGAAGCAAAACTGAGCCAAGTATAAAGGATAATATAATTATATCAATTATCATACTTGTTTCGGGAGCGGTGTTTTACTTTCTGTTATGTGAGTTTCAATCATATGATATATATGATATCTTTTTGACAATTGTAATTATGGCGTTAATTTGGGAAGAGGCATATTTTATTCTTGGGCTTATTGACGCATATTCCCCCGAAAGATTACTTCCCGCAGATGAACGTGACGTTTTGTACATTCCAATGCCGGATGTTATTGTGACATTTGCCCCTCAAATCCCCAAAAAGCTGAACCGTTATGATATACTTAAAACGCAGGACGAGGCAATTTCATTGTTTTGCGTAAAGCTTGACAGGGAAAGCAATACAGCGCATTGCCGCTTTTTGACAGGCGGAAATGAATATTGTTCCAAACCGATTGATTTATATATAAACGGCAGGTTTAAAACTAATTGTGTAATTGCACCTATACACAGCCTGCGAAAGGAGCAGTAACTTGAATATAATTATAGTAGGCTGCGGCAAGGTCGGTCAGGTTCTTGCCGAACAGCTTAACGAGGAGGACAACAACGTCACGGTAATTGACGTTGACAGAAAAATCGTGGAATCGGTGGCAAGCCGTTTCGACGTAATGGGCGTGGCGGGAAACGGCGCGACCCATGCCGTTCAGCAGGAGGCGGGCATTACCCATGCAGACCTGCTTATTGCGGTCACAGGCTCTGACGAGCTTAATCTTCTCTGCTGCCTGATAGCGAAAAAGGCGGGTAACTGTCAGACTATCGCCCGTGTGAGAAGTCCTCAGTACAATAACGACGCTCCCTTTTTAAAGGACGAGCTTGGACTTGCAATGGTAATAAATCCCGAATTTGCCGCCGCCGCGGAGATAGCGAGGATACTGCGCTTCCCGTCGGCGATAAAGATCGACACCTTTGCAAAGGGTCGGGTGGAGCTGCTTAAATTCCGTCTGCCCGAAAACAGTCCGCTGGCAGGCTGTGCGGTCAAGGACATAAACGTTAAGTTCCACAGTGACGTGCTTGTCTGCACCATCGAGCGGGGTGACGAAGCCTATATTGCATACGGCGATTTCGTTTTCGAGGAAAAGGACGTTATTTCCATAGTCGCCGCTCCGAGAAAGGCGAATGACTTTTTCCGCAAGATAAAATATAAGACCAATTCCGTAAAGGATGCAATAATCGTCGGCGGCGGCGAGATCGGTCACTATCTCTGCGAGGTGCTGATACGGTCGGGAATAGCGGTTAAGCTGATAGAGAAAAATCCCGCCCGCTGTGACGAGCTTTCCGTGCTTATGGACGACGCTGTGATCATAAACGGCGACGCCTCCGACCAGAACGTCCTCCTTGAGGAGGGACTTGAAAACGCGGGAGCTTTTGTGGCTCTCACCAATCTGGACGAGGAAAATATCCTGCTGTCACTGTTTGCCAAAAGCGTGGGAAGCGGCAAGCTTGTCACCAAGATCAACCGTATAGATTTCGGGGACGTTATCAAGCACCTTGATCTTGATACCATAATCTATCCTAAGAATATCACCTCCGAGACGATAATACGCTATGTCAGAGCCATGAAAAACGCTATGGGAAGCAATGTTGAGACCTTCTACAACCTGATAAAGGGCAAGGTCGAGGCGGCGGAGTTCATCATAAAGGAGGACTCCCGTATCGCGAACATTCCCCTCATGGAAATGCAGTTCAAGGAGGGCGTGCTTGTGGCGGCGATACTCCGCGAAAGAAAGGTAATTATCCCTCACGGTCAGGACAGCATTCAGGTCGGGGACGCGGTTGTCATCGTTTCCAATCATCTTGCCCTGCACGATATTACAGATATTCTTAAATAGTTTGGAGTAACTGAAATATGAACTTTAAAATGATATCCTACATTCTGGGCTGGATACTGATATTTGAGTCCCTGTTTATGATCGTGCCGTCGGTAACGGCGCTTTGCTGCGGCGAATCGGCTCTTTGGTATTTCCTGCTGACGGCGGCTCTGTGCCTTGCAATAGGAGGACTTCTGATACGGAAAAAGCCCGAACGGAAGCAGCTTTACTCCCGCGAGGGAAATATTATCGTTGCGCTGAGCTGGATACTGCTCAGTATCTTCGGTGCGGTGCCTTTTTACATTTCGGGGGAGATACCCTCTTTTCTTGACGCTTTGTTTGAGACAGTCTCGGGCTTCACCACAACGGGAGCGAGCATTCTGCCCGAGGTGGAAAGCCTGCCCAAATCAATGATCATGTGGAGAAGCTTCACCCATTGGGTAGGCGGAATGGGCGTACTGGTGTTCATTATGGCGTTCCTGCCCTTGTCGGGAGCACAGAATATGCACATTATGAAAGCGGAGAGCCCCGGTCCGTCGGTAAGCAAGCTTGTCCCGCGGGTAAAAAGCACGGCTCTGCTGCTCTATAAGATTTATTTTGTACTGACAATTCTGGAGTTTGTGGTGCTGCTGTTCTGCGGAATGACGGTATTTGAGGCTCTGAACACCGCTTTTGCTACGGCGGGAACAGGCGGCTTCGGCATTTACAACGACAGCATGGGCGGATTTTCACCGACTATCCAGATCGTGGTAACGGTGTTCATGATATTGTTTTCCATTAATTTCAACTCATATTTCTTTTTGATAAGCGGAAAATTCAGAGAGGCATTCAACACCGAGGTCTGCGTGTTTTTCGTGATCGTGGCTGCCGCTGCGGGAATAATTACCATAAACATCAGCGGACTTTTTGATACGTTAGGCGAGGCTTTGAGACACTCCTCATTTGCGGTGGCATCGCTGATATCGACCACTGGCTTCGGAACGGTGGACTTCAATCTGTGGCCCGAATTGTCGAGAACGCTTCTTGTTCTGATAATGTTTATAGGCGCCTGTGCCGGAAGCACGGGCGGCGGTATCAAGGTCTCGAGAATAATCATACTGTTCAAAAGCATGGCAAAGGAGCTTCAGGCTATTGTTCACCCGAAGCAGGTGAAAAAGATCAAGCTTAACTCTCACCCCATTGAGCATGAGACCGTCCGAGGCGTAAACGTGTTTATGGTCGCGTATCTGATGACGTTTATAATTTCGCTGGTACTTATTTCCTTTGACAACCACGATATGATAACCAACTTCACCGCGGTTACTGCGGCGATAAACAACATAGGTCCGGGACTGGAGCTTGTCGGACCTACTTCAAACTTCGGATTTTTCTCCGCTCCCGCAAAGGCTGTTCTTATCTTCGATATGCTTGCGGGCAGACTGGAGCTTTTCCCTATGCTGCTGCTGTTTACTCCTGCCACTTGGAAAAAATAGTTTTACTCTGTCCCCTCAATGGATTGGTGAATTTTGATTTATAAGTCTAACTGTCGCAGCACTTCGCCGCCTAAGATTTGTTATACGGTGCGTAGTTTGCTAAATCAAAATTCACCCGCCCCCTTGAGGGGGCTCGACAAAGAAAAACATTTTGACATTTAACATTGGGGGTGACTCAGCCCGCGGGGGCTCCCCGCTTTTTGACTTGTCCATAATCGTCCTGCCTGTCTCATGCATATACTGAATGGATAATCTTTGAAGGAGTGATTTGCATGGGTCTTACCGCTGAATCGGTCGGCAGAAATATTTGCGGCGAGTCTTTCGTTATAAACAAAAACAATGGAGACAAGGTCATTGCATTGGCGGGAAATCCGAATGTGGGAAAATCGACGGTCTTTAACGCGCTTACGGGAATGAAGCAGCACACGGGAAACTGGACCGGAAAAACCGTCTGCAACGCGCAGGGCAGGTGCGAGCGGGGCGGGAACAGCTATGTTATGGTGGATATTCCCGGTACATATTCTTTGCTTGCTCATTCCGCAGAGGAGGAAGTCGCGCGGGATTTTATATGCTTCGGCTCTCCCGAGGCAGGAGTCCCCGACGCGGTGATAGTGGTGTGCGACGCCACCTGCCTCGAACGTAATCTGAATCTTGTCCTGCAAACGATAGAAATAACCGAGCATACGCTTGTGTGCGTAAATCTTCTTGACGAAGCGGAAAAGAAAAGGATCTCCGTGGATCTTGAAAAGCTGAGCAAGCTGCTCGGAGTACCCGTCTGCGGCGCGGCGGCAAGAAGCGGAAAGGGTATAGACGAGATGATGGACAGACTTCCCGAAGCGATAGGAGCGAAGCGTCCCGAAAAACCCTGCGTGGTATATTCCGACGAGGTTGAAGCCGCGGTGGGGATATTATCCTCGGCTCTCGAACCGAAGCTTGACGGAAAGCTTTCCCCCCGTTGGACAGCTTTGAAAATTCTTGAGGGGGACGAAAAGCTTCTTGAATCCATAAGCGGATTTGCGGGCTTTGACGTTGCCGACGACAAGGATATCCGTTCCGCCGCGTTCAGGGCGGGGGAGCTTCTTGCGGAAAAGAATATCGACCGCGCTGCGCTTAAGGATATGCTTGTGACCTCGGTGGTTCGGCAGGCGGAGCGTTACGCCGCCGAGTGCATGACCTTTGAGAAGTCCGACTATTACGAGCGCGACAGGCGTATCGACCGTGTACTTACTCACAAAATATGGGGAGTTCCCATTATGGCGGCTATGCTGCTGGTGATCTTCTGGATAACTATTGAGGGCGCGAATTACCCCTCCGATCTGCTTTTCGGGGCGTTGTTCTCCTTGGGCGACAAGCTTTCCGATCTGCTTGTGAGGATAGGTACTCCCGTGTGGCTTCGGGAGCTTCTTATCGACGGCGTGTACCGCGTTCTCGCGTGGGTAACGTCGGTGATGCTCCCGCCTATGGCAATATTCTTTCCGCTGTTCACTCTGCTGGAGGACGTGGGGTATCTCCCGCGTGCGGCGTTCAATCTTGACAGGCATTTCAAAAAGGCGGGAGCCTGCGGAAAACAGGCTCTCACAATGGCAATGGGCTTCGGCTGCAACGCCGCGGGAGTAACGGGCTGCCGCATAATAGATTCCCCGCGGGAACGGCTCATAGCCATACTTACCAACAGCTTTGTACCATGCAACGGCAGATTTGCGCAACCGCTCAAAGTGCAACTTTTTCGTACCGAAAAAATCCTCGGAAAGCGTGATTTTTCCGAGGACATTTTTATTTTATAAGACCGTTTTGTTCGCGCGATTTCAGATTTTCTATTATCCTGTCGATGACCTCCGCCTGCTGCTTTGGGGACAAGCCCGAATCTTTCAGTCGGCGTTCGATAATGTCGGCGTGCAGATCGCTTATCATGTCGGCAAGAGCATTCAGGTCTGCGCCGTCATAAATGTGTACCGAAACATTTCGGACAAGATTTTTTTTCATTTGCCGTACCCCTTGATATGTTTTCACGAAAAAACATATGCGTACGAAAACTCGTCCTATGCCGTTACTTTTATGGTGCGGCGGCAACCACAGGTTGCAGAAACTTTTCCGAAAATGCAAACTAAAGTTGCTTGTGCGCCAATAGTATATAGTGTATAATATTGTTAAATTATACAGATAGGGTGATCAATATGAATGAAAAAGCAAAAATCCTCGCATGGCGCGCGGTCGTGGGTGCATTATCGGCAATGGCAGCATTGGTAGTAACGCAAACATTGGCAATGCTTGCAGGCAGCGGAATTATCGTCCTGGGACTTCCAAAAGCCGCAGGGAACGTCGTTGCGGCAATTCTGTACCCATTGCTTGCGCTTATTGTGCTGAAAATAATCTGCGGGAAAATTCTCGGCGTGACCCTTTCGGACTGCCGTATCACACGTTACAAAATCAAGCCGGTTTGGGCTGTGTCGGCGTTTATAATGCCAGCAATCGTGGTAGCGGGACTTCTGATAACGGCAGGTCACTGGGACAACCCCGAAATGGACGGCCCGCAAATCGCAGACAGCATAACCACCTCGGTGTTCATTGTGGGACTTGCCGCTGGGGCGGTTGAAGAAGCAGTGTTCCGCGGGGTCATCATGAAAGCCCTTGAAATGCGCTGGAACAAGGCTGTAGCGGTGATAGTGCCGTCCGTGATGTTCGGTGCAGTCCACCTCCTGAACGGAGGGCTGTCCCTTGTCAGCTTTATACAGCTTTTGGCTGCGGGAAGTATCGTGGGAATACTTTTCTCCCTTGTAACATATGAAAGCGGAAGTATCTGGTCGTCAGCGTTTATGCACGCAATATGGAATATGTGCATGGCAAGCGGTGTTCTGAATATCGGCACGGAGACTTCCGAAACCTGCATATTCAATTATGTGCTGGAAACAAAAAATGCCCTTATCACGGGAGGGGAGTTCGGCATAGAGGCTTCCGTTATTTCGATAGGGGCATACCTGATTTTTACAGTGCTTGCGGTAATTTTGATGAAGAAAAAGTCTGAAAGGAAGGAAAAAATATGAAAAGAAAAACCATAGTGTTATTGTCATCTGCCGTTTTGCTCGGAGCGGCTCTGACAGGGGCTGTTCTTATGAGAAGCAAGTCCTTGGGAAATATCGGCATGAGCGTTCACGACGGCAAGCCCGAGACATCAAGCTCCGAGGTATCTTTCAAGGGGAACAGCGGCGACAGAGTAAGGGTTTCTTTGAGTACCGACGTTAAAAGCGGTACGGTCGTTTTTGTCCTGTACAACTCAAAAGGCGGCGTTGTGGAAAACCTCGGCACGGCAAAGGCATACCGCGGCTTTGTGGATTTAGATGTTGACGACACCTACACCCTTGCGGCGGAGTACACCGACTTTACGGGAAGCTTCAAGGCAGACGTGAGCAAAATCAGAAAAAAGATTTTGACCTGATATTTCGCATAGAAAAACCCGCCGCTTCACTTTTGAAACGGCGGGTTTCTTATTCATTCTCTTGGTACACGACCGCATTTTTCAGCGCTTCTCCCTTGAAGAACTGGTCAAGGTTGAACAACGTTACCTCGGCGATCTTCTGTAACGCCTCGTTGGTGAGGAACGCCTGATGTGAGGTCACGATAACATTCGGCAGGGACAGCAGCAGAGCCAGAACGTCGTCGTTTACAACGGTGCTGGAGTAGTCCTCGAAAAAGATGGCGTTTTCGTCCTCGTAAACATCAAGACACGCGCCGCCAAGCTTTTTGTCCTTTAACGCCTGCAAAAGCGCGTCGGTGTCGATAAGCTGTCCGCGGGAGGTGTTCAGTATCACCGCGCCGTCTTTCATTTTTGCGATGCCCGCTTCGTTTATAATATATTTTGTGGACTCGGTCAGCGGACAGTGGAGGGAGATTATGTCGCTTTCTGCAAAAAGCGTGTCAAGATCGACGTACTCGATATCATGTCCCTCTGCGGGATAAGGGTCGTAGGCGATAACTTTCATGCCAAAGCCCTTGCAGATATCAATGAATATCCTGCCGATCTGTCCCGTACCGATAACGCCTGCGGTCTTGCCGTAAAGGTCGAAGCCCGTCAGACCGTTAAGGCTGAAATTAAAGTCGCGGGTTCTGATGAACGCCTTGTGTATCTTTCGGTTCAGGGTCAGCAGCAGAGCCATTGTATGCTCCGCCACCGCGTAGGGTGAATAGGTTGGGACACGCACAACATGGAGCTTGTCCTTGGCGTATTTCAAATCCACGTTGTTGTAGCCAGAACAGCGCATTGCGAGAATTTTCACGCCCACCGCGCAAAGCTCGTCGATAGTCTCGGCGGTGACAGTGTCGTTCACGAAAGCCACCGCCGCCTTGCAGCCCCGTGCCGCCGAAGCCGTGTCGGGCGTAAGCTTGTAGCGTATATACTTTATGTCGTAATTTGTGTTCAGCTTGTTGAACCATACCTTGTCGTACTGCTTTGTATCAAAGAATGCTATTTTTTCCATTTCGCACATTCCTTTCGGATAAGTTTGGATTAGTATATGCGAAATTTCGGAAAAAATACTTTGAGCGGGTCAGACCCGTTTCCACAAAAGTCTGTTTTCGGCAAACTCGACAGACAGCTTTTCACTGTCTTTAAGCCACGACAGATACGACCGCACAGTGCTTCCCACAAGGACGTACTGCTCGAAGTTCATTTTCAGTTCGTAGTCGTCAAAAAGCCTTTTGAGAATATCCTCAAAGGACTGCGGTTCGCGGCAAAGCTCCGTTATCTTTTCGGCAATTTCCATGACCTTTTCAATATTCAGCCTCGCAAGGGGAGCGATATTGTCCGTTGCCTCCGCATGGGCTGGGACAAACATTGCCGCCTGCATTTTCTCAACGGCTTCAAGGGTTTTCAGATACGCCTCAACGTCGTAAATAAAGCCTATTTTGTACTTTTCAAGGGTCTCCGCCGAGGACAGACAGTCCGCAAGAAAAACAACGTCGTCCGCCGTGCGGAAACCAACCATGTCGAAAAAGTGTCCCGGAAGCGGAATGATCTCCATGCCGTCGGGAAGAACGCTTTCGTCAAGATATTCTACTGTACTTTCCTGCGCAAGCAGGAACTTGTGCCGCAGGTCTTTGCAGGGATACCCTCCGTAGAGAAAGGACGGCTCCAGTATGGGGTGTTCGGTAAAGTCACGCTCAATACCGCGGGCATAGACCTTGCAGCCCGTCTGACTTTGCAGATATTTGTTTCCGCCGATGTGGTCGGCGTTGGAATGGGTGTTCAGGATAGCTTTAAGCTGCCAGCCGTTTTTGTCCAGTATCTGGCGGACTTTTCGCCCCGCCTCCTTGTCGTTTCCGCTGTCGATAAGGTACACGCCGTTTTCGCCGTCACTATAAAGACCTATTTTCGCGGGACAGTTTATATAGTAGCTTTTTGCGCTCACCTGTTCAAGCTCGTACATTGGTGTCCCTCCGTTACTGACCCACTTCAATGGAGTACTCAAAAACGTACTCCTTTTCGGGAGCAAGCTTTATTGCGTGGGACATTTTCGTTATGTCCTCCTCCTTGTCGCAGTACACGGGAACGCTGCTCCACGGTTCGAGGCATACAAACTTAGCCTGTTCGGTAACGGCTTTGTCCTCAAAATAGGACGACCACACCGCGATACAGCCCTTGGGGTCGTAGTTCAGCTTTATCTTTCGTCCCGACTTTTCGCTGACCAGAGCGATCCATGAGGATTTAGGAGCATCTTTCATAAAAACGTCGTTTGCAAAAAGCTCATGGCTGAGGGGGACTTTTGCGGTGCTGTCCGCAATTACCGTTGTTTTGCCCTTGAATTCCTGAATTATCGTTTCGGGCTTTTCGTACTCCACAAAGTAGTCGCTAAAGTCCTCGCCGCCCATAGGTACGTTGAATGCGGGGTGTCCGCCGATAAAGAAGTACATATCCTTTTTGTCGGTATTTTTCACGCTGTAGGACACTGCAAGCTTGTTTCCCGACAGTGCGTAGCGGATACGCAGCTCGAAGTCAAAGGGGTACAGCTTCAAGGTCTCCGCGCTTGATTTAAGCAGAAATTCCGCGCTTTTATCGTCGGAGGAAGCAAGCTCGAACTCGCTGTCGCGGGCAAAGCCGTGGTTTGCAAGGCTGTAGACCTGTCCCTCGTAGGTGTATTTTTTTGAATCGGTGTTGCAGATAAACGGGAACAGCACAGGCGCATGACGCTTCCATACCGCAGGGTCAGCCTGCCAGAGGTACTCCGAACCCGCCGCGTCTTTCAGCGAATGAAGCTCCGCTCCGAAGCTGTCTATAACAGCCGTTGTCTTTTCCGATGCGATTGTGATCTGCATAAAAAACAGTCCTTTCTGTAAAAAATTATCGTTCTTCTCTGCCGTAATCCGCGAAGCAGATGTTCATGTCCACCTCGCCGTCTATGCCTTCAACAGTGCCGTCGCTGGCGTACTGCCATATCTGGAAATTATAGGGATAAGACGGCTCGTTGTGACCATCCTTATATTCCGCAAACCAGAAATCGAAGTCCGCAAGCTTGCCCATGTTAAGCTTTAACAGCGCAAACCGTCTGCTGCTGTATACCATGGGACGGTATCCTCCGTCCGCAATAGTGTCGCAGAACGCGGCGGCGCACTCGGTCACGGTGTAGGGTTCAATATTGTGGGTGCGGGCGTTGGGGTCGTCCATAAATTCCCAGTCAAAAATAACGGGGAAAGTTATTTTGTAGCCGCGTATCTGTTCCATGACGAAGTTGGCTTCCTCAACGGCTTCTTCGGAGTTTACCGCCTGAGAAAAGAAGTACACGCCCACGTCCAGACCCGCGTCGATCGCGCCCTTTATGTACTCGTGAAACCTGCCGTCCACATTAAGAACGCCGCTTTCGTAGCCGCGGTAGCCTACACGCATGATAACAAAGTCTATGCCGTCTGCGGCGACTTTATCCCAGTCCACGTCCCCCTGATGATAGGACACGTCAATGCCCGTGCGGGAGATCTGTTCGCCGTTTTCGCTGTATGTATATCTGTTGTTTTCCTCCAGCTTGAGACCGCTGTAGTCGTAACCGTGCCGCGGCACGTTTGTGAATGCCTGAAGCCATATTCTGCCGTAATCGTAGTCGTCCATGAGGATAATGTCGTCCTCGTCGTAAAAGTCGTAGACCCGTTCGTTGACAACAGGGACGTACGGCTCAAAAACAGGCTCGGCTTCGGCTTTGCCAAGCTTTGAAGCGAGTACCGCAACCGATACCGCCAGAGCTACTATAACCGCAAGCATTGAAAAGAAAATCGCAGCCGCCGTGCCGAAAGGCATACGCAGCACTTTTCTGCGGGACTTAACGTGCGCCGAATACCGCGGTTCGGAGCGTTCGTTTTGCTGTAGGTTATTGTTGTTAAGTTCGTTCATTTTAAACCTCCTGTCGGAGAAATTTTGACGTCCGATGTTATATTTAAAATTATAGCACATTTTCACGATTTTTGCAATAGTACGGCGAAATTTACGTGTAAACTGCGATTTTACAGGGCATAAATTTTGATTTTACGCACCATGTAGCAAATCTTAGGCGGCAAAGCCGCCGACATCAGCTGGTCGAGCTGAGCCCAGCTCGCAGAAGTCCAGAGGGCGGAGCCCTTTGGTCGCCGCCCGCAGGCGGCGAAACTCCCCTCCCCGCGCCCGCAGGCGCATATCGTTC
>JAAVHI010000087.1 GCA_014799785.1 Ruminococcus sp. | reverse complement strand
TGCGCCTGCGGGCGCGGGGAGGGGATTTCGCGCTCTGCGGAGCGCGACCAAAGGCTCCGCCTCTGGACTTCGCGAGCTGGGCTCAGCTCGACCAGCTGATGTCGGCGGCTTCGCCGCCTGAGGTGTGCGTTACTTAAATTTTATTTATTATCCATATTTTAACAATTTTTATTGTTTATCATTGACAAACCCAAAATTATGTAGTATAATATAATTTGATTTATTATGTTCGGATTAGGATTTTTAACCCTGAAACCCATTCTATTACCGCAAAAGGGCTATTTACCAAAATGTCTCTGCTTACCCTGCGCGGCTTCCCGACGGTGTTTTGCGAAAACCGACTCCCGCGTCATTATGAATCGTACATATTTTTATCGAAAGGATTGGTATTACTTTGGCAAAAAACGATACTAACGAAATTGAACTGAATGCTTACGGCGAAAGAATCGCTCCCAAAAATCAGGGAAAACAAAAAAATTCCGCAGGACGACCCGCTGTAAAAAAACCGGAAGGCATTTTCTCCAAGAAAGCTTCTGCCGCCTCCCCCAAAAAAACACGTCAGCCCCGTAAGCAGGAACAGCAGGAACAGCTCCAGCAGAGCCAGCCCCCCCGTCAGGACAGCCGCAAAGCCGCGGACAAAAAACAAACGGGACGTCCCGCCCCGTCCGCTCCCGCTGTCGAGATACACCCCGCTACGGGTCTGCCTCTGCACACAACCAACCACAGATCTGTAAAACGTACCCCGCTGAAAATTATCCCTCTTGGCGGACTTAACGAGATCGGCAAGAACATGACCGTTTTTGAATGCTCCAACGATATTTTTATCGTGGACTGCGGTCTGGCTTTCCCCGACAGCGATATGCCGGGCGTGGATCTTGTCCTGCCCGACTTCTCATACGTTGAGCAGAACGCGGACAAGATTCGCGGTATCGTCATCACTCACGGTCACGAGGATCACATCGGCGGACTTGCTTACCTGCTCAAAAAGGTGAACGTTCCTGTTTACGCAACAAGACTTACCATCGGTCTTATAGAGGGTAAGCTTCGCGAACACGGCATTTTGTCCTCCGCGCAGCTTAACGTTGTTACCCCCCGCCAGACCGTTAAAATGGGCTGCATGGCTGTTGAATTTATCCGCGTTAACCACTCTATCCCCGACGCGGTGGCTCTGGCTATCCACACCCCCGCGGGAGTTGTTGTCCACACAGGCGACTTTAAGGTTGACTACACTCCTATTGAAAGCGAAATTATAGACCTTGCCCGCTTCGGCGAGCTTGGCAACAGAGGCGTGCTTGCGCTTATGTCCGACTCCACCAACGCGGAAAGACGTGGTCACACCGCTACCGAAAGAACGGTAGGAAACAGCTTTGAGCGGTTTTTTGACACCGCCGAGGGTAAGCGTATCATTATCGCGACGTTTTCCTCAAATATCCACAGGATACAGCAGATCGTGAACTGCGCGGTCAAGACCGGCAGAAAGATCGCCGTTTTCGGCAGAAGTATGCTCAACGTTATAAGCACCGCCATGGAGCTTGGTTACCTTAAAATGCCCGAGGGACTTATAATTGATATCGACGCAATGAACCGCTTCCCGCCCGAAAAGATAGTTCTTATCACTACGGGAAGTCAGGGCGAGCCTATGTCCGCGCTGTCGAGAATGGCTATGAACGAACACCGCACCGTAACGATAACTCCCATGGACTTTATCATCATCAGCGCAACGCCTATCCCCGGAAACGAAAAGCTTGTGACAAAGGTAGTCAACGAGCTTATGCGTGCGGGCGCGGAGGTCATTTACGAGTCCATGTACGACGTTCATGTATCGGGACACGCCTGTCAGGAGGAGCTGAAGCTTATGCTTTCCCTGACAAAGCCCAGATACTTTATTCCCGTACACGGCGAGTACAAGCATCTTAAAAAGCACGCGGGACTTGCTTACAGTCTGGGCTTTGAAGAGGACAGCGTTATAATAGGAAGCATAGGAAACGTTATCGAAACAAACGGCGCGGACATGAAAATAACGGGACAAGTTCCCGCGGGTCGCGTCTTTGTGGACGGTCTCGGCGTCGGCGACGTTGGCTCTATCGTGCTTCGGGACAGAAAGCATCTTTCCGAGGACGGTCTTATCATTGCAGTGGCGACTATCGAGTCGGAAAGCGGGGCTATCCTTGCGGGACCCGATATCGTTTCCCGCGGATTTGTCTATGTAAGAGAGTCGGAGGAGCTTATCGACGCTGCCCGGAAACTGATGATGAAAACACTTCAGGACTGTCTGGACGAAGATATGCGCGACTGGAACACTATCAAATCCCGCATGAGGGACGAGCTCAGCGACTACATTTACATGAAAACCAAGCGCAGACCTATGATACTTCCTATTATCATGGAAATATAAGCAGGGAACCCCTGCGGGCTGAGCTATAATTCTTACCTCTATGCCCTCATTTAACAGTTACAAATGATCATAACTCTAAATACGCAATCTAACATCGAAAGGAAAACCCGCTATGAAAGGAAAACGCTGGACGGCTTTTAAAATGGTCTCGATGCTGCTGGTGGTGGTATCGCTGGCGTGCGCATTTTCACTGTACAATACGGACGAGGTACGCTTCTGGACGCTGCTGGCGATAACATCGCTTACGGCTCTGGCGTTTCTGACGCTTTTTTCCGCGTCCCAAAAAAATCTGCACAAGTTCGTGACCGAAATGGAGTCCCAGCTCAACCTTACCGAAAGGGACTCCCTCTATAAGTTTCCCGCCCCCGCGGTGATAATCGACGGGGAGGGCATTATAGTATGGTACAATATCGCCTTTACCGAGCAGGTCTACGGTGGGGACGCTTTCGGTCTGCACATCACTAAGATAATCAATATCGATCTGGAAAAGACCTTTGAAAACAAGAACGTTACCGTAAGCTACGAAACGGGACATTTCAGAATTTCCGCGGTGACAACCGAAAAGCGGGACTCCGATTCGGAGATCCTCTCCGACCTTACCCTTTTGTACTTCGACGACATCAGCGACTACATCACTCTGGAGGGACGCTTCAACGATATCCGTCCGTCGGTGATCCTTATTTCGGTGGACAACTACGAGGAGCTGCTTTCGGGTGAAAAGGACAGCGAAAAGGCTCACATCATGATACAGGCGGACAAGCTTCTGGAGAATTATTTCGACGGGCACAACAGCTTGCTGAGAAAGCTTTCCAACGACAAGTTCATTGCCGTCACCGAAGAACGTGACCTTAAAAAAATGTATGAGGACAAGTTCAAGATACTTGAGGACATAAGAAAGATACCCGTATCGGAAAAGTCACCCGTTACGCTTTCAATAGGCGTTGGCTCGGGAGCTGCTAACATTTCCGAGTCGGAGCAGGACGCGAAGCAGTCCCTTGAAATGGCTCAGGGCAGAGGCGGCGACCAAGTCGCGATAAAGACCGAGAGCGGCTACGAATTTTTCGGAGGCGTTACAAAGGGCATCGAAAAGAATACCAAGGTCAAGACCAGATTTGTCGCAACGGCTCTGGCGGAGCTTATCAATTCCTCGTCAAACGTTATCGTTATGGGACACCGCTACGGAGACCTTGACAGCGTTGGTTCGGGAGCGGGTATGTGCGGCGCGGTGCGGAGGCTCAATCCGTCCATAGAAGCCTATATGGCTGTGGACGCGGAAAGATGTCCCGCAAGACCTATAATAGACCGTCTCAACGAAAATCTCACCGACGAGCTGCCGATCTTTATTTCCCCTGCGGAGGCTCTCGGAAAGATGAACGACGACTCGCTGCTGATAATCGTTGATACCCACAACAAGGACATCATAGAAAGTCCCGAGCTTTACGAAAGAGCAAAGCATATTGCCGTTATAGACCATCACCGTCAGACGGTGAATTACATTGACAACGCGGTTATTTTCCACCACGAGCCTTACGCTTCCTCGGCAAGCGAGATGGTTGCGGAGCTTATCCAGTATTTCACGGGAATAGACAAGCTCTCCAGCTATTACGCCGACGCCATGCTTGCGGGTATCATGCTTGATACCAAGGATTTTGTAATGCGTACGGGCGTCAGAACCTTTGAAGCGGCGGCTTTCCTGAGAAAGCTCGGCGCGGACATGGTTGCGGTAAAGGGTCTGTTCGACAATGATTTCGAGTGTATCAAGCACCGCTCTCAGCTTATTTCGGGAGCGGAGATCTACAACAGGTGCGCCATTGCGTCTGACGACAGCGGCGCTCCCGACGCGAGGGTAAGCTCCGCGCAGGCTGCGGACGAAATGCTTGGCATTGCGGGAGTGGACGCAAGCTTTGTAATCTTCAACACTCCCGACGGAGGAATAAATATTTCCGCCCGTTCGCTGGGAGCTATGAACGTACAGATAATCATGGAGAAGCTGGGCGGAGGCGGTCACCAGACTATGGCGGCGGCTCAGTTCAGCGGGATTACCGTCCACGAGGCGAAGGCAAAGCTTGTGGGCGCGATCGACGAGCACATTGCAAATATAAGCTGACAGAAGCAAGAATTTAAGAGGCAAGAAAACGGTTCTCCGAAAATTTACGGGTAAACAATTTCTATTCTCTATCGTCTATTTTCTAAAAAGGAGTAATTTATCATGAAGGACAAAATCAAAAACATGATAAATAAAGCGAAAGACAGCCTGTTCAGGGTCGCTCCCATGCTTTATATTGAGGAGATAGAAAATCATTTCGATAAGCTTTTTAATGTCAAGGACGGCGAGCGCGTCGTTTTCCACGAGATCGTTTCGGATATAGTCCATATCGACGTTCATCTGATAAAGCCGTCGGAGGAAAGACCTTTTCAGGTTCTGTTCACCACGGGTATGAGCGATCTGCCAATGACAACGCCCGAGGACGCATCCGAGGAATTCAAAAGCGACCACGAAAGAGCGGAGATATACTGTATCCTGCCTGCCGGCTGGAAGCTTGAAAACAATATGACAAACGAGGAAAAAGACAAATATTACTGGGTAGTCTCCGCAATAAAAATGGCGGCAAGGTATCCGCATATGTGCAAAACATGGCTTTCCCACTGCCATACGCTTCAGTACTCGGAGGAAAACGAACCGTTCTCACCCTGCACGAAGCTGTGCGCCGCGGTGTTCTATCAGCTCGACCACACCGATTTCGGCGGAAAATACGGCGACGGGCTTGAAAGCTTTTATACAAATGACAACACCCGCATAAACCTGCTTTGTTTCGTACCGATCTACAGTGAGGAAATGAACTTCAAGATCGAAAACAGCGCGCCGGAGCTTTACGAAAAACTTTTCGGCGAGGACATAAACGACATAAAGCAGCTTGAGATAAACAATAACAGAAAAAACGTTTGCGATTAAAAACCAACATATGAAAGGAATGTTTTAAAATGAAAGTTATTTTTTTACAGGACGTTAAGGGCACTGCCAAAAAGGGAGACGTAAAAGAGGTCTCGGACGGATACGCAAGAAATTTCCTGCTGGGAAAGGGTCTTGCGGTTGAAGCTACCGCAAAGAATATGTCCGATCTGGCGGGAAAGAAATCCTCCGAGCAGCACAAGGCTGACGTTGCAAAGCAGGAGGCTCAGGCTGCGGCGGCTCAGCTTAAAGGCAAGACCGTAGTCTGCAAGGCAAAGGCGGGACAGGGCGGAAAGCTTTTCGGAGCCGTTACTGCTGCAACCGTTGCGGAGCTTATTGCGGAGCAGTTCGGCGTTAAGGTGGACAAAAAGAAAGTCTCTCTCGATTCCGAGATAAAGGCTTTCGGCACTTATTCCGCGGAGGTAAAATTCCTTGCGGGTATTTCCGAGAAGATCACCGTAGAAGTTACAGAGGAGGCAGGCTGAGCCTGCACCCTTGTCACCCCCACAGATAAATACAATAATCATTTATTTTGTTAAAGCCCCCTCAAGGGGGCGGGCTGTTATTTTCTGACACTATAATTATTAATGTTAAAGGGAGAGCAGTATGGCAGAATTGACCTCGATGATGAATATTGGCAGGGAGATGTCCCGAAATCTTGCGTCCGTGGGGATAGACACCGCCGAGGAGCTTATCTATACAGGCTCGAAGCAGGCTTTTGAAAGACTGAAAAAAGCTTACCCCAACGTGTGCCTGGTACATCTCTATACGCTGGAGGGAGCTATAACCAACACCGAGTACAACGCTCTTTCTGCCGACAGGAAAAAGGAACTGAAAGAGTTCAGCGATTCTTTAAAATAAGTATCCCTTATTTCTGAAAAAGGAGTCAATCCAAATGGATTTTGATATAAGCACGGCGGAGCTGCCCTACAACCTTGAAGCGGAGCAGACCGTTCTGGGCGCGCTTCTTCTCGACCCCGAATCCCTTTCGGTGGCAATGAACTACATAAAGCCGGAAAGCTTCTATGTTTCAAAGCATCGCGATCTTTTTGCCATAATAGTACGGCTCTTTTCCCTGGGCGTAAATGCGGACATTATCACCGTTATCAACGAGGCGGTCAAGGACGGCATTTTTGAAAGCTCTACGGCGGGAAAGGAATACCTTGCCGCAATTATGGAGGGCGTTCCCACCACAAAAAATATCGAGAGCTACTGCAAGATCGTAGAGGAAAAATACTACACCCGCAGTCTTATAACCTCCGCAAAGGAGATAATCGAAGCCGCCTCCGCGGGACAGGAAAGCGCGCAGCAGCTTATTGACTTTGCGGAGCAGAAGATCTATGATATACGAAAGGGCAAGTCCACGGACGGTCTGGTAAAGATCGACGAGGTGGTGCTTGAAGCCTACGACGAGCTGGGAAGAAAATCGGGTCCCGACAAGGAGCTTTACATCGGCGCAAAATCGGGCTTTGCCGATCTTGACCATGTTATCACGGGTCTGAACAGGTCTGACCTGATAATCGTCGCGGCACGTCCCGCTATGGGCAAATCCGTTTTCGCGCTTAATCTTGCGGCGAATTTTGCACGCCACAACAAGGACTCCGAAGCGGTCATATTTTCGCTGGAGATGTCCAAGGAGCAAAACGTTACCCGTATGCTTTCCTCGGAAAGCATTGTGGAGCTTGACTATCTGATGAAAGGCAATATTTCGGGCGAACAGTGGACGAAGCTTGCGCAGGGTGCGGAAAGGCTTTCGGGAATGAACATCTATCTTGACGACACCGCGGGCATAACCGTACCCCAGATGAAAGCAAAGCTGCGCCGTCTGAAAAGACCGGGACTTGTCATTATCGACTATTTGCAGCTTATGAATTCCAGCAGGCGTATCGAAAACCGCGTGAATGAAATTTCCGAGATAACACGTCAGCTGAAGCTTATGGCAAAGGAGCTTGATGTTCCCATTATAACGCTGTCGCAGCTTTCCCGTGCGGTGGAATCCAGAACGGATAAGCGTCCGCTTTTGTCAGATCTGAGAGAATCGGGTTCAATCGAGCAGGACGCGGATATCGTTATGTTTCTGTATCGGGACGCTTACTATAATAAGGATACGCCCGATCCCACGCTTGCGGAATGTATCGTAGCGAAAAACCGTCACGGCGAAACGGGAACGGTAAATCTAAGGTTCAGCGGACAGTATCAGCTGTTCACGGGATTAAGCAAACAAGCGGAATAACAGGCGGCGAAGCCGCCGACTAAAGCTGATCCAGCTGAGCCCAGCTGGCGAGGTTTCCAAAGGGCGAGGAGCCCTTTGGTCGCTCCCCGCAGGGAGCGAAATCCCCTCTTGCGCCCGCAGGCGCATAGCCTCCGAAACGGAGCAGGAGGTGAGAAATGACGACAGTCATTTCGAGGAGGGGCGAACACGACCGCCCCTCCTTTGTGAGGTGTGCGACAAAGTACATCTCCAAAACGTCACAGTGTGACGTTT
>JAAVHI010000086.1 GCA_014799785.1 Ruminococcus sp. | reverse complement strand
TGGACTGTTTTCAACGAACAATGCTTTGTTTGGGTTTCCAAGCATAGCTATAAATTTGCTCCGTCCAAAACGTCACACTGTGACGTTTTGGAGATATAGTTTGTCGCGTACTGTAACAAGGAGGGGCGGTCGTGTTCGCCCCTCCTCGAAATGACTGTCGTCATTTCTCACCTCCTGCTCCGTTTTGGACGAAAGGGGATTTCGCCGCCTGCGGGCGGCGACCAAAGGCTCCGCCTCTGGACTTCGCGAGCTGGGCTCAGCTCGACCAGCTGATGTCAGCGGCTTCGCCGCCTAAAGGTTTGCTACTTTGTACGTAGCACGTCAAAATTTATTACCTTTATTAACAAGCCAACGCTGTTCCGCGGTCAATGGTGCGGGACGGCGTTTTTGTTCACAAAATATTTACATGCAAAATTTAACAAGTATATTTCCAAACTAATACAAATGGTGTATAATTAATATGTGGTTTTATGTCGAAATATGGGAGGCGATTTGTTGAGGTATTCTGTAAGAACAAAGCTTATAGCCGTTATGCTGGTTGTTTTTGCGGCAGCGGCGGCGGCATACTCATTTCTCTCCTATTCCTCGGCAAAACGTGCGGCAAGAACGGTAGTCGTTTCCCTTATCGAGCAAAGCGCGGTTTCCGCCGCCGAGACCCTTTCGGGAAAGATCGAAGCCGTAACCGCGGTCTCCGACGACCTTTCCGACAACGACGCCGCCTTTAACCGAGCCGTTGACGAGATCAGGCTTCGGCTTCTTGATATGCGCAACGAAAGCTACGTCTCGGAGGGTATGACCTTTGATATCGCCTACTCGGACAGCCTTGTTTCCATAGACGGCGTTACCGATTACCAAAAAAACGAGGCGGTAAAAAGCGCCGCCGCGGGAAAACCTCTTTTGACCGCGCCCTACGAATGCAGCGGACAGACCGTGGTGTGCTACGCCGCTCCCCTTTCCGAGCCTTACGGAGACCAAAAATGCGTGCTTGTCTGCATGGTCTGCTGCGGATTTTTCGACGACGTGTTCAGCGTTATTTCTCTGGGCGAATCCTGCGCTGTGTACGTTTCCGACGAAAACGGAATTATCGCGGGAAAAACTTCCGACAGCGAAAATGTGTACTCCTCAAGTGCGCCGGTTGCGGGCAGAGAGGGCTGGACGGTACACGTTGAAGCCGTTCCCGACGAGCTTATGCCCGACCTTACCCCCGAAATAATGAAAGCTGTCGGGTTCTCCGCGGCTCTGGCGGTTCTGCTTTGCATTATAGCTTCGGCAATACTGAGCGGAACGTTAAGTCCAATAAAAAAGATGGCGAAAAGAATTTCCGCGCTTGCGGAGGGTGACTTCACCTCGCCTGTGCCAAAGACCCGTGCGAACGACGAGTCACGCGGTATATCGGACGCTCTTGACAAAACCATAACCGCCCTGAACGGCTGTGTGAAAGAGGTTACGGAAATGATATCCGACGTCGCCGAGGGAAACATTTCCGAGGACAGATCCGACGGCAAAGCGGTTTACGCAGGCGATTTTGAGATGATACACAAGGCTGTCGCCGATATGAAGCGTTCCATGCGGGAGGCCCTTGCACAGATACGAAAAATATCAGACTCGGTCATAGACGGCGCGGAAAGTCTCAGCGAAACCGTCAGTCAGCAAACCGTCCCGACGGTTGTCCCCGAACGGGAAACCGCAGACAGCTTTTTTGCGGAGCGAACCGATATTTCCGCCTGTGCCGACAAAGCGTCGGAAAGTCTCGGCGAGATCAGGGACAAGCTTTCCGCCGAGCAGGAAAGTCTGACTGAGCTTTCGGGAGCTATCTCCGAGGTAAACGGATACGCAGGCAGCATTAACAATATTATTGAGCAGATAGACGATATAGCGTTCCGTACAAATATCCTTGCCATAAACGCCGCGGTTGAAGCGGCTGCGGCAGGTGAAAACGGCAGAAGCTTTGCCGTGGTCGCCGACGAGGTAAGAGCCCTTGCCCAAAGAAGCTCCGAAGCGGCGAAGTCCACCGAGACGCTTATCAAAAAGACGGTCTCCGCTCTTTCGGGCGGAGCGAAAATAGCCGACAGAACTGTGGGGATACTGAACGAAGCTGTTGTGTGCGCGGATAATGCCGAGGAGCAGCTGGACGGTGTAAAATCCGCGGTAAGTGAATATGTGTCCGCCGCAAACGCTGCTGTGGAAGCGTTGTCGCATAGCATCCCCTGCGAGTCCGATATCGCCGCTGCCGCACAGGCTGCCGACGCCGAAAAAGCGGAAGCGATCGCCGCCGACGCCCGCCGACTGCGCGGTATCGCAGATTCCTTTAAGGTCTGATAAAAACATAAAACCCGCCGTGTTCGATCGAATGCGGCGGGTTTTTGATTTATTTTGTTTTTACGATTTCCGCGGTGGAAATAATTATCTCGTCGGTGGATTTTCCCTCGATGTATTTATTTTTCTCCGAGTAGAGCGAAACCACCTTGAACTTGTACTGTGTACCGCTTGCAAGTCCGGACACGGTGCAGGTTCTTCCGGTTGTGTTCTTGTATTTTTCATATCTGTTTTTCTCGCTGTTGAACATCATTACCTGATAAGCGTCGGCGTTATCGACTTTTTTCCACCTGAGTGTAATGCTGTTCGTGCTTGCTTCCGCGGTAACGGAGGGTGCTTCGGGAACGTCCGACTTCTGCTTTTTTGAAGCCGTAACTTCGGCAGCCTTGGTAGAAACAGTTATCTCTCCCGAGCTGGTAAGCTCTGTATATTTGCCGTTCTTTGCCGCGCTCATTACCGATACCTTGAAGGTATAGGATTTTCCGCTTTCAAGTCCGCTGATGGTACACTTTTTTGCAGTGGTTGTTTTGTACTCTGCGAACTTGCCGTTTTTCAGTATGCTTACCATGTAAGCGTCCGCGCCGTTTATCTTGTTCCATTTAAGAACAACGCTGTCTTTTTCGGCGGAAGCGGTAACATCGGGCGGCTCTACGGATTTGAAATGGGCGTACTTAATGCCGTTTTCACGGGCATATTTTTCAGCCGAGGAATCCTTGACCACATTCATCGTCACGGCGCTGCCCTTGTTAGGCGAATACCATTCCAGCAGATCGCCGTTGAACATGCGGTAGTAGCTTATATACGCTTCGGTCTCCCCGTCCGCAGTATAGTAATCGCCCGATTTTTCGTCGTGCATATAGCCGATCGCCCATTTGCCGGTTACCGAAACGTTCTGGGGAATGGTAACGGTACCCAGCGAGATGCAGTTGCCGAAAGCAAATTCCCGTATCTCTCCCGTTTTGGAGGGCAGGGATACCGTTTCAAGAGCAAAGCAGTTTGCGAACGCGCTTTTGCCTATATACTTGATATTTGCGGCAGGATTTTTAAAGGTGAGCTTTTCCAGCGACGTGCAGTTCAGAAACGCCTCGTCGTCAATATAAGAGGAATTTCCCTCAAAGGTCACCGATTTAAGATTCACGCAGTTTGCAAAAGCCTCCTTGCCGACCGCACAGCCGTCAGGAATAGTTGCGGAGGTCAGCTTTGTATTGTCCTTGAAAGCCTTTGCGGAAATACTTTTCGACCCGTCGGGTATAACCGCCGCGCCGCTTTTGGAAACAGTGAAGTCCGCGGCGCAAACCGCTGCGGCAGGCAGAAGCATAGCTGTCATTACAAGCGTCAGCAAAAGAGAAACCAGTTTTTTCATATAGACCTCCTTATTCGGCAAGAACTGCGATAACGGTGGAATTTTCTTTAACTACGGAATTTGGAGCGGGGCTCTGGGACAGTATTTCCGCGGAATCGTCCTCTGTGCCCACTACGTTTAAGATCAGATTATTTTTAGAACACCATGCATACGCTTCGTCCAGCGACATAAGCGTAAGGTCGGGTACTGAAACGTCTCTCAGCATTTCGGTCGTGGTGACCGTCGTGGTCTCCGTCGTAGTCTGAACGGTAGTCGCAGATGTGGTCGCGGCTGTTGTAACTACGGGCGGAGCGGTAGTTGTGACGACAGGAGCGGCCGTTGTTGGAACAGTGGTTGCAGCCGTAGTCGGAGCCGTGGTTGCCGCCGTTGTGGGGACAGTTGTAGTCTCAGACTCGGTTTCAGCTTCCTCGGGAACGGCCGTGACCGTTACCTCATCGGTTTCGGATATCTCCTCGAAAGGATCTTCCGTTTGAGGAACGTCAGTTACAGCGGTATCATCGTCCTCAAAGCCGTCCTCGTTTTCGTCCGAAGCGTCGGCGTACATGCCGCCGGGGAAAAGCTCGTTCATTTTATCCATTATGATTGCGTCCTGATCGGTATTTCTCGCGCCTTTTTCGAGTATCTCAAAAGCCTTGTCAGACCGATCCTTTGCAAAATAAGCCTCGGACAGTCCCGCATAAGCCTCCGCGCAGGAACTGTTTTCCGCAATTATGCTGTTATAGATCGCTATTGCATTGTCGTAATCGCGGTTTTCCAGATAAATTCCCGCTGTTTCAAGCTTTTCCTCGTAATCGGCGTCTGATCTGCCGACAATAATTACCACCGCGGCAGCGGCAAGCATAAGAAAAATTGAAGCAGCTATAAAAGCCATTTTCAGTTTTATATTCATAGTTGTCCATGCTTTCCTTTCACTTCTTTATCCAAAAGGTATATAATAAAAATAAACAGCGTTCCTGCCGTGAAACCGCTGAAATCAATCCAGACATCCTTTATCTGTGAAGAACGTCCGTCAGAGAATAATTGTATTGTCTCGTCCAGAACAGCCGCGCCCAGACCGAAAAATCCGACCAGCGGAAGCCGTTCTGCAAGCCTTTCGTAAAAAAACAGCGACAGTATCAAGCCGAACACGCCGAATTCACAGCAATGAGCCAGTTTCCTTATAACCGCTTCACTTACGACAAGGCTTTCCCCGAAAATCATTTTAAGAATTTTCTCGGCATATCCGCTGAATTCGCTTGATATGCTTCCCGGCATTACGGAATTTGTCCAGATAAATCCCAGACAACCTGCTATACACAAAGCAAGAATGATCTTACGAGCGCCTTTTTTCATGATGATCATGCTGACAACCTTTCGTTAAAACTGCTGAGCGGTTACGAAATACGCCCCGATCGGGAGCGTACTTCGTAACCGCTCAGGCGTTTTGATGCGCCTGAGACGGTCAGAGCAGCTTACTTGATTTCAATTTTGCCGCCCTTGGTAAGTGTAACTACAGGATTTCCGTCTTCGTCGAGTTCAACGGGACCCATATCCTTGCCGTTAAGATACCAGTGTGCGTTTTCAAGCTTCTCAGCGCTCATCTTGCAGCCTGTAAGAGTAATCTTTACTTCGCAGCCGAAATCTTTCTTGGATGCCATATTGATGACAGTCCTGGACTTGGTGTTTGTAACCTTCATAGAAAGGTTTACATTCCTTGCGTTTGTGATTGTGGAAGCGTCGATAGAAATTGTAGCCTTGGGAGCAACGATTTCAAGAACGCCGCCGTCTTTCTGTGCGAGTTCTTTCAGAACTGTAGGCTTTACGGTAAGGCCAACTGTAGTTGTAACATCAACTTTGGCAACAGCACCGCCATTAGAAGATTCAGTAGCGCTTGTTACAGCGTTTGTGAGCTCTTCAGTTGTAGCGGGAGTGCTTTCAGAAGCGGTTGAGTTAAATACAGGAACTAAACCGTAGTCAGCAGCATAAGCCGTTACAGACATAGCCGCTGTCATTGCCAGCGCAAGAATTGCACTTGCAAGCTTCTTGGCAGTATTTCTCATGATAAGCCTCCTCCTTTCTTCAATAATTATAATTAACACTTTTTAAGTGTAATTACCTTTTTTACTCTGTCGGAACGTATACATCATATAACCCGACATATACGCCGCTCCGCACAGAAGCAGGATAACCGCGGAAGCGGCAGGTGCGGAAATGCCGACAGCCGTTCCGCATATTTCGGATGGTACCGTGGTAAAGAAGTTCATAAATTCGGAAAGAACATACATTATTATGCTCATTCTGAATACCCTCGGACCGCTGTCTGCAAGCCATATCAGTATCGGCGGAACTATCCAGAACAAAACCGCAAATATCGGAAATTTTCTTCCGGCTTTCCGCCCGCTTTTAAACGAAAGACCCAGCCATGTTGCCGCAAATACAATAAATACGGCAAATCTGTACAGTCTGACAAAGCTTTCGGGCATATATTTTTCAAAGCTGAACGCTGCAAACGCATAGGTTATGAAAAACGCTGCAAGCATATCATCGAAGGCTCCGTAATGCTGACGTTTTTTCTCGCTCATGGAAAAGCTCCTCACTGAAACTCGGGCAGCGTATCTATTGTGATCCCGCCCTCTTCTTCGATATCGCCGTCCTCAAAGTCCTCATCTTCATAGTCATAATCTTCCTCGTCCTCAAACTCATCTGCGTCCTCCTCCGTGGCTTTTATTTCCACGAAGATGTCGTAGGGTCTGTTGAACTGTGTGTTATAGGGAACGACTCCGTTGTAATTATTTATCATCAGTATTGTGTAAAATGCTACCGAATACACGGCCGCAGCGGCCGCGGAGAGTATGCCGGCAAGTCTGCCTTTCTTTTCGCGCGCATAATCGAACACGGCCTCCGCCGCGTCGGGAAGAAGATACAGTATCGGAGGAAGATAGGTCAGAATCGCAAATCTTGAAAGTATTGCGTGCCGCATACCCATCGCCTCGAAAACGGTCGTAAACATCAGGCAATTTATATAGATCCCGTTGTTCGGGTTCTTTTCGATAAGCTTTTTCCTGAACAGAAAGCACACAATGAAAAGCACGCCGAACATTATTGTGTATCTTGGCGGAAGTCCGACCATTGCTTCACCGCTTGTGTCGGGATTATAGCCCCTGTACATATAAAACTTTTCCGTAAAGAACAGCATAGCCGAATGGGAGAAGATACAGAACAGTATCGTTCCGGCGGAAACGACGCCGAGATATATCCAGGACGGCTTTATTCTCAGGAAAAAGTACAGTGCCGCCATCAACAGTGCAGACCAGTGAAAGGCCGACGCCGCAATAACGAAAATTATAAACCTGAGATAATTTCTTCCGCACACATATTTTATGGCATACGCAAGAATCACCGCCGCCATGATCTGGCGCAGGAAGCAAAGGGAGTTGAAGAATATCCCGAAGCACAGGAATGCGCAGACGCTTATCCACGGTTTTGAGGAATTAAAATATATAAGCGCAAATATGGGAAGATATATCACTATAGACGTGTAGACGAAAACCGTCCAGTAGTTTTCAAAGCCGAGGCTGAAAAAATACATCGGCATAAGAAAGCCTTTTTCCATTTTGATCAACGACAAATCATCGACGTCCCTGAAAAACATATCCGCATATACCATGCCGTAAGAGTTGAAATCGTATCCCACCTGAAATCTTATTGCCGAAACGACTGTGATCAACACTGCAAAGACGGCGCAGTATACGATTTTTCCCCATTTGCCGCACTTCTTGCTGCAAAGCGGCATACCCGCGCAGGCTAAAGCAAGCAATATATAGTACATCAGCATTTGCGTTACTCCCCGGAATTTTCCGCGGTTTCGCCATTTGACGAATAACCGTAGCCGTATCCATATTTATATCCGTATTTTGAATAAGAATATTTCTTTCCGTAGCGTCCCGATTTTTCGGGTTTGCAGAAGGTCTTGACAAAGCCGAGAGCCTTTCCGTTGGCAAGGCGTATCTTTTCGATCGCTCCCTGTATATCGGGGTGGATAGTCGAGCCCTCTCTTATAACGAAAACAAGTCCCGCGATCTCGGTGTTCATGAGCTGAGAGTCGGTAACCACGTTTACGGGAGGAGTGTCAAGGAACACGTAATCATAATCCTCCGCGGAAGCCTTGAGGAATATTTTCATGGAATCCGAAGCAAGAAGCTCGGAGGGGTTGGGGGGGATATCTCCCGTAGTGATAATATCCAGATGATCCATTACCTCTGGGCAGATCGCTTCCTTTACTGTGCAGAAGCCGCCGAGAATAGATGACAAGCCTTTTTGGGGCTTTACGCCAAAGCTTTTCGCCATAACAGGCTTACGCAGGTCACACTCCACAAGGAGGGTCTTGAAGCCCGCGTTTGCAAAGGAAATGGCAATATTTGCACAGGTTGTGCTCTTACCCTCGGAGGGGTTGGAGCTTGTTACCGCTACGATCTTTTTTTCGCTTGTGGACGCTGCGAACATTATATTTGTTCTGGCCGTGTTATATGCCTCGGTAATAGCGAACGGAGTGCTGTCCGAAAGAAGTCTGTCCGCTCTTTCCGTACCCACCGCGGCTTCAGCCTTCTGCTGTTTTTTGGGAGTACTGCCGTATCCGTAGCCGTATCCGTAACGGGAATATCCGTATTTGCTTTCGGTAGCCGACAGAAAGTCTGTGATCTCCGCAAAGACGGGTATGCCGTACAGCTTGGCAAGGTTGTCGTCGTGCTTGACAACAACGTCCAGCATATCGTTCACGAAAACTATTATGTACGCAATAACAAGTCCCAGCAGAAGTCCCGCCGCAGTTATCAGCGTAACATTGGGAGAGGACGGTCTTGTGTCGATCTCGCCGTAGTCAATGATCTCCAGCGAGCCTGATTTGATAACTCTGAGAAACTCGATATTCGCAAGCCTTACAAGCTCGTTGACGATCTGTTCCGCCTCCTGGGGGTCGGTGGATTCGACCACGAGACGCATTACCTCGGTGCTGTTCACAGACTGAGCCGTGATCATGCCGTTAAGCTCATCCTTAGTGTACGGCAGATCAAGATTTGCGATAAGATTGTCCATCATCGTGCTGCTTTTGAAAATTATCTGGCAGGTGTTTACCAGCTTCTGAGCCGCGTTGATATCGTTTATGTTCACACTTTCCGAGGTCTGCTTGTTGTTTTCCACATACAGCAAAGCCCGTGACTCGTATTTTTTTGTCATAACAAATTCAGACAGCACAAAGGCTGCTGCTCCGCATATAATGCCGATCAGCGCGATAAAGAGCAGATGTTTTTTCAGTATTTTAAACAAGTACCCTAAATCAATAACTTCCTCGTTCTCCATTATTCTTTATAACTCCTAACTTTGTTCTATTATCTTTAGCAAGCACATACGACCGTGCGGACAATGACAAAGATTGTCGCTGTGATATGCTTTGAAGGCAATTGCTGAAACAAAACAGGACATTTTGCCTCAAATGTAATTTTAACATAAAAAAAGAGTGCTGTCAATATATTAGTATACAAATTTTTATCTGATCAAACAATTGTTTTGGACTATTTGCAACAATCTTTGCCAAACATTTACAAAATGTTCTTAAAGAGGGAAACCACTGGAAAAACAGCGACACAGAAGTATGTATTCCGTTCATACATACCTTTTAGTTTTGCTTTTTATATTGACAGAAATTTATTTTTAAAGTATAATAATTTTAAGTCTTAAAGCGTAGAAAGGGTGCTTGCAATGCGTATAGATTTTCATTCACATATTCTGCCCGGCATGGACGACGGAGCTTCGGACATAAACGAGTCCCTTGCCATGCTGAAAATGCTGTCCGATTCAAAGGTGGACAAGGTGGTGCTTACCCCCCACTTTTACCGGCAGAATGAGAATATAGCCTCCTTTCTGAACCGCAGGGAAGCCGCCTTTGAAAAGCTTTCCGCCGCCGCGGAGGAGGTTCGCGGCTGTCCCGAGCTTATACTCGGCGCGGAGGTCTACTTCTATCCCTCCCTTTCCTCCGACCCCGACTTCTCCAAGCTGTGCATAGGGGATACAAGCTACATTCTTCTGGAGCTCCCTTTCGACCAGTTCCACGACAATTTTTACAGCAGCTACTCCAAATTCCACAACAACTGCGAACAAAAAATAATTTTCGCACACATTGAAAGATACCTCAGCTTCGGGAACTCACCGCAGGACATCATGCGTATTTTTGAGTACGGCACCGCGCTGTGCCAGATGAACTGCTCCTCACCGCTGGAGGCGAGCCTGATGAAAAGGAAAACCATGCTCCGCTTTGCTTCGGACGGTCTTATAAGCGCAGTGGGAACGGACGCTCACAATATGTCCCACCGCCAGCCCATGTACGGAAAGGCTGAGAAGCTGATAGTTTCAAAGTGCGGACAGCAGACCTTTGACAATATCTGCCGCAGAAGCGAGATGATACTTGAGGACAGGAGCGTAAGGGAAATAATCCACACTAATACATAAAACTGCCGCATAAAGCCCGTCAGAACGGACTTTATGCGGTTTTTTATTTCGTCTGCACAGGCGTTATCCGGGTTTGGCTTATTATCTCCGAGCCGTCGTTCGCAACGCTTATCACAACGGTAGTATCGGTGTATTCACCGCCGCTGCCTGTCGTTGTATAAGAACGAACGAGCCCCGGATACTCATATATTATAATGTAGTTTCCCTGTGTGAAGTGATCTATGTAATTTGACGGTACATTTTCCGTAACTGCTTTGCTCTCTTCCGCAGCAGAAGCGTCCTCGGAAACAGCGATCATATAATCGGCTTCCGCGATCTCCTCTGAAAATGGAACAGAGTAGGCGCTCCATTCAATGACAGTGTATGGATCATCGGCGTCGGAGACTGCATAATAATCGGCGGCAACGTTCTCAATAACATAATCGTCGGAAACGGCAGTACCGTACAGAGCGGTCGTTTCCGAATATTCGTACGCGTCGGCGGCGGATATTTCCGAAGCGGCAATGCTCATGCCGTAGGATATATCTGCGTAGGGCATAACGATAACGTTCAGCGCGGCCGCCGCTGTAGCCGAAACTGCCGCGGCGAAAATTCCCGCAAGCGCGGATTTTCTTTTGGTCATAACGCCTCTCACCCGTTCCTCCAACTTTCCTCCCGCAAAGCTTCCCGCAAGTGGAAAACGGGGGACACAGCGGCTTTCCTCAACGCTTATAAGGGACATTGCGTAATCCTCGGGAGCGGCTTTTCCGCGACGCAGGGCGGTCTCGTCGCAGGCAAGCTCAACGTCGCGGTTGGCGAGGACGAACATAACCCACGCCATCGGATTGAACCAATGCACCGCCGCGCATACCGCAATGACCGTCTTGAAAAGTGCGTCGAAGCGTTTTATATGTGCAAGCTCATGGCAGAGGACGTTCCTCACTCCCTCCCCGTTAAGCTCCATGCTTTTGGGCAGGATTATCACGGGCGCGAATATCCCGTATGTAAGCGGGGTGTCCGTCCTGTCCGAAACAAGCAGACGGACGCGGCGGACTATTCCGAAATCCTTTTTAAGCTGTGTGATATCATAGTCCGCAGGCAGGGAGCAGGAAAAAGCACGTCTTGTTTTAATGTGGGTGAAAGCAAAAAACGAGCACACTAAAACCGCTCCGAAAAGCCATATGCATTCACAGATAAAAAGGCTGTTTCCCGAAACGGGAACGGACACCGCCACGTTTACCACCGCATTCGATACCGTTCGGACAGCTTCGGCGGCAGGCGCGGCAAAGCTTGTGACCTCCGTCACAGCTGCATCTGATGCAACCGTTTCGGTAACGGTAAAACCTCCAAGCGGCAGCAGAAGCTTTGCCGCGGCTATGAGCCACAGCGCGGACAAGACCCGTTTCGGCAGCTTTTGGAACATTGCCAGCCGCATAAACATTATCACGGCGATGACCGCCGCTGCGGACAGGCTTCCTCCGATAATATCCATGGAAGTTCTCCTTTACTTGAGTTTATTGACAAGCTCTTTAAGACGCTGTATCTCCTCGCGGGACAGCCTGTCCGAGCTCAGCAGCGAAGCCGCCAACATATCCGCCGAGCCGTTGTACATCTTGCTTATCAGCTCGTCGGTCTCGTACTCGCGGGCGTCCTCCAAAGAGACCTCCGCGTGGCAGATAAAGTTCGGGTCGGTACGGCTCACCGCGCCCTTGTCGATACATTTTTTTATTACGGTATAGGTGGTGGTCTTGCTCCAGCCTGCCTGTCCTCCGAGAGCGGCGGCTATATCCTTGGCGCTTGTGTCGCCGTTTTCCCACAGCACCTGCATTACTTTAAGTTCGGAATCAAACAGCTTCATTTTTATTACCCCATATTCTATTTTGATAGAATATATTTTACCATGCTTTCAGACTTTTGTCAACAGTTTTTTCACAGTTTTTATGTACGGAAAGCCATACAAATTTACACGGTTTTCCGTATGAATTATATTACGGTACGGCACGTTCTCCAAAAATTTCAAAAAATTTTTTTTACGCATAAACCGCGCCGCTTCGCAAATGTTACTTTTAAGTAACTATGCCACAAAAAAGTGCCTGCTTTACAAGCGAGGAAAGCTGTGATATGATATAAGCAAGGAAAGAGCTCGGGCGTGAGCCGGGAATAAATAATTTCAGTCGGCAAAGAGAAAGGCGTTGTCATTATGTCAGAGGAAAAATTAATGTATCTTATAAAATATCTGCTTTCGGAGGATGAGCGGTATGAAAAAATACGCATTCCCGAAAGTGCGGGGGAGCGGTTCAAGTTGTTCCGCAGTCTTGTGAATATCCGTCCGCCCAGGCCTGCCTCGGCGGAGTTTCTTGCTGTCCAGGACGAATTTCTGAAAGAAGAGACCGCATCAAGGGGCATTACGGATATTGCGGATTTAGCGCCGATTGAGAATGGCATTTACCTTTGGAAAGGCGATATTACAACGCTGAAATGCGGGGCGATAGTCAATGCCGCAAACTCGCAGATGTTAGGCTGCTTTCAGCCCTGCCACGGCTGTATCGACAACGCTATACACACCTTTGCGGGAGTACAGCTGAGGCTTGAATGCGCCGATATTATGAACAGGCAGGGCTGCGAGGAGCCGACGGGTACGGCAAAGATCACGTCCGCGTACAATCTTCCATGCGGTCATATTATCCACACGGTTGGACCTATCGTAAGCGGCAGGCTTAACGACGCTCATTGCAGACTGCTTGAAAGCTGTTACAGGTCGTGCCTTGAAACGGCTGTCGGGAATAATGTACAAAGCATTGCTTTCTGCTGTATTTCTACGGGAGTGTTCGGTTTCCCGCAAAGGGAAGCAGCTGAAATTGCGGTAAAAACGGTGAGAAAATTTCGGGAAAACCATGATATTGAGGTGATATTCAATGTTTTTACAGAAAAAGACTTCGCGGTCTACAGCGGACTTCTCGGCTGAAATAATTCGGCTCAAAAACGCTTTGAACGCTGCCGACGCCGTTGTTATAGGCGCGGGTGCGGGACTTTCCACGGCCGCGGGATTTACCTATACAGGGGAACGGTTTGAAAAATATTTTTCCGATTTTATAGAGAAATACGGCTTTACGGATATGTATTCGGGCGGATTTTATCCCTTTGAAACGCCTGAAGAGCACTGGGCGTACTGGTCGCGATACATTTACTGCAACCGCTATACAGACGTGGACAACGGCGTGTACAAACGGCTTTTCGGACTTGTAAAGGATAAGGACTATTTTGTGCTGACCACAAACGTCGATCACCGGTTTCAGAAAGCGGGATTCGATAAAAAGCGGCTTTTCTATACTCAGGGGGATTACGGTCTGTTTCAGTGCAGTGCGCCTTGTCACAATGAGACCTACGACAACGAAGAAGCCGTCCGCAGAATGTTTGCGGAGCAGAAAAATATGCGCGTCCCCGCGGAGCTTGTTCCAAAGTGCCCGAAGTGCGGGAAGCCTATGACAATGAATTTGCGCGCGGACGATAAGTTCGTACAGGACGAAGGCTGGTACAAAGCAAGCGAGCGGTACTGCAAATTTATCGGAGACCACGAGAATACGAATATTTTGTTCCTTGAGCTGGGAGTGGGCTATAATACGCCTGCGATAATAAAATTTCCGTTCTGGCAGATGACGGCGGAAAATCCGAGGGCGGTATATGCCTGCGTTAATTTCGGAGAGGCGTTTTGTCCCGAAGAGATAAGCGCGCAGTCGATCTGTCTTAATGCGGACATAGCCGAGGTTATCGGTCTGCTGAAAGAATAAGCGAAAAATTCCTCCGCTTTTGTCTAAAGTGCGGAGGAATTATAATAGTATGCGGCAGTTCAGGGCGTAAACGGCACGGACGCGGATACTTTCAGTTTCTCACATCAGCTACGACTTTGCCGTCGGCAATGCGTATCGTCCGTGCCGCCTGTGCCGCAACCGCGTCGTCGTGGGTAATGATTATCACCGTTTTCCCCTGAGCGTTAAGGTCGTACAGAATACGCATTACCTCTTTCCCGCAGCGGCTGTCAAGATTTCCCGTCGGCTCGTCCGCAAGGATAACGGGCGGTTCGGCGGCGATTGCACGCGCTATGGCTACCCTCTGCTGCTGACCTCCCGACATTCTGCCCGGAAGATGCTCCATGCGGCTGCCGAGCGACACCTTTTGCAGGGCGTGTACCGCAAGCTCGCTCCTTACGTTTTTGGACATTCCGCGGTACATCAGCGGCAGCTCAACGTTTTCTTTCGCGGTAAGGGCTGGTATCAGATTGAAGCTTTGGAAAATAAAGCCTATCTCCCTGTTCCTTATTTGGGACAGCTTTTTCTCGCCCAGCTCTTTTACGGACATTCCGTCAAGCAGATAATCCCCCGAGGTCTGAACGTCCAGACAGCCCAGCAGATTCATAAGCGTTGACTTCCCCGACCCCGAAGCTCCAGCGACTGCGACAAATTCTCCGCGGTTCACCGTCAGAGAAACGTCCTCCAGCGCGGACACGCGGCTTTCTCCCTCTCCGTAAAGCTTGGATATGTTTCTGAGTTCTATCAGCGGCATAAAAACTTTCCTTTCGTTTTGACATTTTTATCATCGGGAATAGTATGTCCGCGGACTTAGAAAATATAATAGTATAATTCCAAAAAACGCACCCTCTTTACAGGGAGTGCGCCGGAATGCAGAAAAAGTATAAATTTTGATTTAGCGCACAACACAGTATGTAAAAACTCTTTAGGCGGCGCAGCCGCCTAAGGTCTTGCTACATGATGTGCTAAATCAAAATTTATCAATTTTATCTGCAAAAATACGCACCCTCTGTACAGAGAGTGCGTTTTTCTGATTAACCGAGCCATTTTTTCAAAGTCCTTACCAGCACCTTTAAGTCCAGCGGCTTTGAGATATGCTCGTTCATTCCCGCGTTCATGGACGCCTGAACGTCGTCGTTGAACGCGTTTGCCGTCATTGCCACAATGGGCACTCCCTTCGCGTCGCGGCGGTCAAGAGCACGTATCGCCCGCGCGGCTTCGTTTCCGTTCATTATCGGCATCTGAATGTCCATGAAAATCAGATCGTAGTATCCCTGCTCGGAAGCGGCAAATTTATCCACCGCTTTCTGACCGTTTTCCGCGCATTCCACCGCAAGACCCGTCATTTCAAGCAGCTCCACGGCTATCTCGGTGTTAAGCTCGTTGTCCTCCGCAAGAAGAACACGCTTGCCCGAAAAGTCCGCGTTTTTAAGATTGTCAATATCGCTTTCGGCAGTTGATTTTTCCTCGCCCGATATCATCTCGCGGAATACCCTTGCAAGTCTTGATTTGAACAGCGGCTTGCTTATGAACGCGTCTGCGCCCGCCGCTCTCGCTTCAAGCTCGATGTCCGACCAGTCGTAAGCGGAAATGATTATGATAGGCACGTCGGGACCTATCTGTCTGCGTATTTCCCTTGTGACCTGAACGCCGTCCATTTCGGGCATTTTCCAGTCCAGAATGACCGCAAAGAAATCCTCGCCGCCGTTATGCCGCAGAAGCACTTTTTCCACCGCCGACTTTCCGTCCGTGACCCATTCGCCTTTCATGCCCATTTCGTTAAGCATACGGCAGGCATTTTCACAGATAGCTTCATCGTCGTCGGCAACAAGCACGGGCAGGTCGGCAAACGCGTCGCAGGAAATATTATCCGCTTCCTGAAGCTTCAGCGAAATATTCACCGTGAACCGCGAGCCTTTTCCAAGCTCGCTCTCCACCTTGATGTCGCCGTTCATCATTCTTACCAGATTGTCGGTAATGGCAAGTCCCAGACCTGTACCGCTGATCTTGCTCACGCGGCTGTCGGTGGCTCTCGAAAACGGCTCGAAGATATGCTCCACAAATTCGGGAGTCATTCCTATGCCGTTGTCCTCAAAAATAAATTCGTATCTGCCCGCTCTTTCGTTTTTGCGGGTCTTTTCGGAAATATAAATATTGATCTTTCCGCCTGCGGGCGTGTACTTGACCGCGTTGCCCGCAAGGTTCAGGAAGGACTGCTGTATACGCAGCTTGTCGCCGATCACTTTTTCGTGTACAACGTCCCGTATTATAACCTTTAGGGTCTGGTTCTTTGCGCTTGCCTGCGGACGTATCATGGCGATAAGCGTGTCCACAAGGTCGGAAAGATTAAACTCCTCCTCGTTGAGATCTACCTTGCCCGACTCGATCTTGGACATATCCAGAACCTCGTTGATAAGCGAAAGCAGGTGTCCCGAGGAAACGGTTATCTTGCTCAGACAGTCGGTGACGCGGTCGCTGTCGTCAAGGTGAGTTCCCGCAATGGCGGTCATGCCGATGATGGCGTTTATTGGCGTGCGGATATCGTGGCTCATTCTCGAAAGGAAGTCGGACTTTGCTGAGTTTGCACGCTTTGCCGCGTCATAAGCGTCCATAAGCGCCTGCTTTGCGCGGGCTTCGCCCTTTCTGCCCTTGGTGGTGTCTGTGCCGACGATCACCGCAAAAACGTGACCGTTTCTTTCGCTGAGGGACATAAGCGCCGTAACTCTCGTATAGGTATCCGTATTGCTGCTGTAATACTCGACCTCTGAGCTTCGCTCGCCCGCACTGAATTTTTTCAGCATTGCGCTGCGTGTCAGTTCGTCGGCCATTTCGGGCTCAAGGAATTTAGGCTTTGAACCGTCGATCCACTTTTGGACAAATTCATCAAAGTTTACGGGAAGCTTTATATTATACTTTTTGAACGGGTTCACGCCATGCTTTGTCACATACTCGTCGGTTATAATTCCCTCTGTCAGGTCGAAGGAATAAGCGTACTCGCAGTTGGTCAGCAGCGCGTCGCGGTACTGGCTGCGCTCCTCCATTATAAGCTCGGTCAGCTCGTAGGTATCGGTAACGTCAAGCATAGCGCTCAGGATAAATCTGTCACCGCCGTCAAACTCCAGCATACGCGAGTTGACCTGTACCCTGCGCATATTCCCGTCGCCGTGCCTTATGCGGAACTCATACGCCGCTTCGTCGCCCGGCTTCTTTATATCCTTTACCGCGTTGGACATGAGAGCAATGTCCTCCGGCAGGATATTCTCGCGCATGATATGATTTATGTTTATTTCGGCGTCTTTGCCGTTCCAGCCGAACAGATACTTTGCCTCGTCGTTAAGGAGAAGTATTTCTCTCCTCGGCAGACGGTACGCGAATATTCCGCACTTCAGCGACCGCACCATATGATCGAGCATTGTAAGCGCGTTTCGCAGCTCGGTGTTGCGCTCTTCAAGCTCGGTAACGTCGTTGTAGAAGCTGTAGATAAGCTTCTGACCGTTTTCGTCCGTGACCCTTTTGCCGCTGTCAACTATCCACTTAAGACCGCCGTCCTTACACCTTACACGGTATTTCACGGAATATGTTCCGTTCCGGCGAAGATCGTTCACAGCAGTCTCCACGGTCTCGCCGCGGTCGGGAGGATAGATGTTGTCCACAGCGTTGTTGTTCGTTGCGGAAATAAATTCCTCCGCCGAATATCCGAACAGAGCTGAGGTGGATTCGCTCACATAAGAATATGTAAATTTTTCGTCGTCAAGGCTGATCTTGAAGCCGCCCGAAATACCTCCGAGGATAGTTTCCAGACGGAGATTAATGTCGTTATTGACCTGGAGAAGCGTTTTGGAAAGCTTTTCCTCAGCGGCTTTTTCGCGGGAAATGTTCTTTACGTACCACATTACCTGCCTGTTTTTCGGGGAGTACCCGCGTATGGGAACAAGCTCGGTGCGCACCCACTTGGGTCTGCCGTTTTCAAGCCTGCGGTAGGTAATGTCGATATAGTCCGAGCCAAGGTCGAATATAGTCTTCATTCTGGAGGGGAGCATTATGTTGAGAAACTTTTCCCTGTACTCGCTGAGAACGTAATTCTCCGCAAAGCTGCGTATCTGGGCGTCGAAATTATCCTTGAAAAGCTGAGCTTCCTCCTGTTCGCTTTCGGATATGGTTATCGTTTTCATGGAGTTATTGTTCAGATCTATGCAGCCGATACGGTAGTATGTGTCTCTCATAAGGTTAAGAGAGGACTCCAGCAGAGCCTTTTCCTGTACCTCTTCGTCGATGATGCGCATTGTGTACAGAATATGATGTACCGATCCGTCGGGCAGAGTGTCCACAAGTATTATCGTTCCGCGCACCCAGTTCAGTCCGCCCGCGCTGTTCCGCTGACGGTATACGAGAGTGAAGCTGCGGCAGCTCTCGTTCAGGCGGGAGCGGATATAATCCGCGTTGAACTTGCTCAGATATTCGGAACGGTCGTCCTCGAAAACGCAGTTTTCCGCGTAGGTCTTTATCATCTCGTAGGACTTTCCGCTGTCGGGGATACTTACGGGAGAATCGAACCTGCTGTCTATCATAGAATATGTCCTGTCGGTCAGATCTATGTAGCAGCGGGTGCGGTACGTTTCTCCAAGCGCCTCTATCCATTTTGAGTAGCGTATCTCGTTCTGCTTCTCTCTTGACAGGTCTTCGATTATGCCGACCGCACGCAGGGTATCTCCGTTTTCGTCCCGCTCAGCAGCGGTGAGGGTTACGCGGCACCAGTTGTTTTTGTTTTTGCTTCTGAACAGGGCGGAGGCGGTCTCCGCGCCGCTGTTTATATCGCCGTACATTTTATTGAAAAGCGGAATGTCCTTTTCGAGAACGAACTCCTCCGCAAAGGAATCGGGCATATTTTCGTATACGGGTCTGCATTTGAATCTTTCGCAGGTTCTCTGCGGGATAGCGATAGTCCTGCTGCGGACATTGTATTCAAAATAATGAATGGAGGTATTGCCAAGGGCATTAAGAAGCTCCTTTGCGCCGAAAGATGGATCCATTTGACTGCTCCTCTCGGTAATCGGATCGTGACGGACTGTTTTCAGCCTCACAAAAAATCGTCAATATTTAATTAATTATACAACATAATCAAGCTATCTGTCAACTGCGGAAATCAAATTTGGAGCGGTAAATTTTGATTTAGCGCGCTACGCACAAATTAACAATCCTTTAGGCGGCGGAGCCGCCGACATCAGCTGGTCGAGCTGAGCCCAGCTCGCAGAAGTCCAGAGGGCGGAGCCCTTTGGTCGCGCTCCGCAGAGCGCGAAATCCCCTCCCCGCGCCCGCAGGCGCATAGCCTCCGAAACGGAGCAGGAGGTGAGAAACGCGAAAGCGTTTCGAGGAGGGGCGAACACGACCGCCC
>JAAVHI010000085.1 GCA_014799785.1 Ruminococcus sp. | reverse complement strand
GACGACAGTCATTCCGAGGGGGAGCGGACACGACCGCTCCCCCTTTGTGTGGTGCGCGACAAAGTAAATTTCCAAAACGTCACAGTGTGACGTTTTGGACGGAGCAAACTTATAGTTATACTTGGAAATCCCAACAAAGTATTACTTGTTGAAAACAGTCCACAGGACTGTTTTCAAGGGTCACTGTGCTTCGTACCGCAAAAAGGGGGAGCGGTCGTGTCCGCTCCCCCTCGGAATGACTGTCGTCATTCCTCACCCCTTTCTCCGTTTTGAACGATATGCGCCTGCGGGCGCGGGGGAGGGAATTTCGCCGTCTGCGGACGGCGACCAAAGGGCTCCGCCCTCTGGACTTCTGCCGCCTTTGAAAAGGCGGGCGAAACTTTTCCATATTGGACTTTTTACTTTGTTGTGTTTTTTATTTTTTGACTTTTATTTTTTTATTTTAGGAGCGTTATGTTAGAAAAAGTTAAAGCTGCGATTTCAAAATTCAACATGCTGCAACGCGGCGAGGTCGTCTGCTGCGCTCTTTCGGGCGGTGCGGACAGCGTTGCTCTGCTCCTTTCCCTCAAAAATCTTTCCTCTGAACTCGGCATAACCGTCACTGCCGTTCACATCAACCATCTTCTCCGCGGAAAGGAAAGCGACCGCGACGAAGCTTTCTGCCGTGAACTATGTCAAAAGCTTGATATTCCGCTGACGGTTTTCCGCAGGGACGCGGCGGCTTTTTCACATTCTCTCGGAGTATCTGTGGAAACAGGCGCGCGGGAAATGCGGTACGAAATCTTCTCGCAAATTTCCGCGGACAAAATAGCTACTGCCCACAATCTTAATGACAACGCCGAGACGGTGCTTTTCCGAATGACGAGAGGTACGGGACTTCGGGGACTTGCGGGTATTCCTCCCGTAAGGGGAAAAATTATCCGTCCCCTGCTTTTCTGCACGCGGGACGAGATAGAAGCGTACCTCAACAATATCGGACAGGATTTTGTCACGGACAGCACAAATCTTTCCGACGACTATGCAAGAAACAGGATACGCCGCAGGATAATGCCCGAAATGACTTCGGTACACGAAGCGTTCCCGAAGTGCATAACGGCAATGACAGCTTCCCTTTCCGAGGACGAGGATTTCCTTACAAAGGAGGCTCTGCGCCGAGCGGACGATGACCTGCGGGAGCTTCACCCTGCGGTGGGAAAAAGGATTATCATAAATCTTTTACGAATGCATAAGCTTAAAATATCATCGGATAAAATTTCCGAGATATGGCACGCCGCTTTGAACGGCGGAGGAAAAATTTCTCTGGACAATGGCTTTTATGCGGTCTGCCGAAAGGGTCGGGTAAAAATTTTTTCCGCGGAAAAAAAAGGAGAACCTCCCAAACCGACGATTGTCAGCGGAGACGGAAAATATCGGTTCTTCGGTGATAAAATTGTGATAATTACTAAAGAAACAGACGAAAATGTGAACGCCGAAGATATTGTTAATAAAAACTTAACATTTAAGTATGCGGATTATGATAAAATATTAAATGGCGTATTGTTGAGAAACCGCCTCAGAAGCGACAGGATAAAGCCCGTCGGCTCGGCTCATACACGCGAGCTGAGAAAGCTTCTGCAGGAAAAGCTTCCGCCCGAGGAACGGGAGGTCGCCGCGGTCATTGCGGACGAAAAGGGAGTTGTCTGGGCGGAGCATATCGGCTTCGACGACAGGGTAAAGGTCAGCTCCGACACTAAAAATTTTCTGAAGATCGAAATTAAACATACAACATAGGAATACAAATTTACATCAAAAGAAAGGATAAAAATATCTGAAATGGACGCAAATATTACGGAAAATCAAATCGGGAAAATTATTGTTTCCGAGGAAAAAATACGGCGTAAGGTCGCCGAAGCCGGAAAGATGATAGCCGACAAATACCGGGGAAAGCCCTTGCTTCTGGTAAGCATTCTGAAAGGCGCGTTTATTTTTCTTGCGGACTTATGCAGGGCGATAGACATTCCCTGCGAGATAGGCTTTATGTGCGCTCAGAGCTACTACAACGGCACAAGCTCCTCCGGGATAGTAAATATTACTATGGATCTTGAACAGGACGTAAGCAATTACCATGTAATAATCGTTGAGGACATTATCGACACGGGCAGAACCATTTCCGACGTGAAAAGGCTTCTTGCGGCAAGAAAACCTCTTTCGCTGAAAGTGGTGACGCTTCTCGACAAGCCCGAAAGACGGGTCGTTCCTCTTGAGGCGGATCTGTCGCTTTTTACCGTTCCCGATCTTTTTCTTATCGGATACGGTCTGGACTGCGGCGAAAAATTCAGAAATCTACCATACATTGCGGAATACAAAGACTGAGCAAACCCTTTGCCGTCATCTACGGTAAGTATAGGCAGTTTTGTTTCCGAGACGAAAGTTACTTTTGTACCAAACAGCAAATCATAAAAAAGAAAATAAGTTAATTTTATATAAATAAGGGAATCGTTCCCGACGAAAGGATTGATAACAATTGGGCAAGAAAAGCAACAAGGGCATAATTATATATGCTGTGGTAATGATCTCCGCGCTTGCTTTGATGGTATTCCTGTTCCGTCAGGCATCAAAGCCTCAGGCAGAGCACAGCTACTCCGATATTATGCAGTACTTCGACAACTACCAGGTCTCGGAGATGACATTCGATCTGGGTACGGGAGAATTGGTCATTATTGTTGACGACAATGAAGCTCCCATCTCCTATACCGTTCCGAACGTTACGGTTTTCCTCAACGAAATTCAGCTGGGCGAGGAAAATTACCGTAAGGAGTACAACGAACGCCATCCTGACGCTCCGCTGAAAATGGAGTACTTCAAAATTCAGGACACATCATGGCTCTATAATCTGCTCCCGTCACTGCTTATAATCGGTCTGATGATCTTTTTCTTCTTCTTTATGATGAGACAGGCGGGCGGCGGCGGAAAGATGAATAACTTCGGCAAAGCCAACGTCAAGAACACCGCAAACAAAAAGAATACTTTCAACGACGTTGCGGGCGCGGACGAGGAAAAGGAAGAGCTTGCCGAGATAGTTGACTTTCTTAAAAATCCCAAGAAATACACAGAAATGGGCGCAAGAATACCCAAAGGCGTACTTTTGGAGGGCCCTCCGGGTACAGGTAAGACTTTACTTGCAAAGGCTGTTGCGGGCGAAGCGGGCGTACCGTTCTTCTCGATTTCGGGTTCGGACTTTGTGGAAATGTTTGTCGGCGTGGGTGCGTCGAGAGTCCGCGACCTGTTTGAGACGGCAAAGAAAAATTCTCCATCTATCGTTTTCATAGACGAGATCGACGCTGTTGGACGTCACCGCGGCGCGGGTCTTGGCGGCGGTCACGACGAGCGCGAGCAGACCCTTAACCAGCTCCTTGTTGAAATGGACGGCTTTGAGGGCAACGAGGGAATAATCGTTATGGCTGCAACAAACCGTAAGGATATCCTTGACCCCGCTCTGCTCCGTCCGGGACGTTTCGACAGGCAGATCGTGGTAAACTATCCCGACGTAAAGGGCAGAGAGGAAATACTCAAGGTCCACACCAAGAACAAGCCTCTTGCTCCCGACGTAAGTCTGAAAACTATTTCCCAGTCCACTGCGGGCTTTACAGGTGCAGAGCTTGAAAACCTTGCCAACGAAGCGGCTCTGCTTGCGGCGCGTAAAAACCGCAAGTCCATTACAAAAGAGGACATTGAGGAAGCTACCATCAAGGTAATGGCGGGTCCCGAAAAGAAGAGTCACGTTGTTACCGAGGACGAGAAAAAGCTTGTTGCGTACCACGAAGCGGGTCACGCAGTTGTTACCTACTATATGCCAACACAGGATAAGGTACATCAGGTAACTATTATCCCCAGAGGCTCGGCGGGAGGTATGACAATTCACCTCCCAGAAAAGGAACCCTCGCTGCTTAACGTTACCGCAAGAAAGCTTAAAGAAGAGATCGTTGTCTGCATGGGCGGACGTGTTGCCGAAAAGCTTGTTCTGGGTGAAGGCTCGGCGGGCGCTGTAAGCGACCTTAAGCGTTCCACAAAGCTTGCAAAGGCTATGATAACGAAGTACGGCTTCTCGGAAAATCTTGGTCCCGTGGTTTACGCGGACGACAACGACGAGCCCTTTGTGGGAATGGATTACGGTCACAGCAAGGGACATTCCGAAAAGGTACAGTCGGAAATTGACACCGAGGTACGCAGCATTATCGACGAATGCTACGAGCGCACGGTCGAAGTCCTCAATGAGCATATGGACGATCTTCACAAGGTCGCGAAATATCTTATCGAGCATGAAAAGATCGACGGCAAGGATTTCGAGAAGCTTATGAAGGGCGAACCCACTTCCGTTGAGGAAAAGGAAGCGGAGGAGAAAGCAAAGGCTGAAGCTTCCGATACAAATACTTCTAAGGCAGAGACTTCGGAAAAATCCGAAGAGGAAAAACCTAAGAACGTATCCTCGGATACGGCGGAGATCACGGGAGAGAATAAGGTCGAAAGCGATACAGAAAAGACTTCCGAAACTCCCGACGACAAAAATGACAGCAATAACAGCGGCGACAATAATAATAACGAATAAAACACATGGGGCGGAAATAAATATCCGCCCCTATTGTTAAATTAACGAAACAAAAATGCCTGTCTCCGCAATATACGGCGGCAAGCAAAAAGGCTCGGCCTTTTGAAAGGATCACTGTATGAACTTACTTTTTCTCGGAGACGTCGTGGGAGAGATCGGCTGCAATTTTGTGGGTGAAAAGCTCCGCGGACTGAAAAAATTCTACAACGCCGAAGTCGCAGTTGTCAACGGCGAAAACAGTGCAAACGGCAACGGCATTACCCCTCACTCGGCGAAAATGCTTTTCTCTCACGGCGCGGACATTATCACCACAGGCAACCACTGCTACCGCCGCAGGGAAATTTACGAGACCCTCGACAGGGAGGAGTTTCTGCTGCGTCCCGCAAATTTTCCCGACGGAAATCCCGGTCACGGAGTATGTCTGTATGACATGGGAAAGTGCCGCATTGCGGTGATAAACCTTATGGGCACGGTCTACATGGAGGCTCTCGACAATCCCTTTTCCACAGTTGACAGGATACTCGGTGAACTGAATACTCCAAACATTTTTGTGGATTTTCACGCGGAAGCAACGGGCGAGAAAAAAGCCATGGGCTTTCACCTTGCGGGAAAGGTCACGGCTGTTTTCGGTACTCACACCCACGTTCAGACTGCGGACGAGATCATACTTTCCGAGCATACGGGTTACATCACCGACGCGGGAATGTGCGGTCCCGAACTTTCGGTACTTGGAGTTAAAACGGAGATCGCAATAGAAAAGCAGCGTTTTCATGCTCCCGTAAGATTTATCGAATCGGATAATCCTCCCTTTATTAACGGAGTAATACTGGAATTCAATGAAAACAATGGTAAATGTGTTGCAATTGAAAGGCTAATTATTAGATAAACCTCCAAAAATATTTATTTGCTATTGTAACCATTTTAATTATGTTGTATAATGTATAGTGAAAATATATAATTAATATAATTGTTAAAATATTCAATAATGATTAAAAAAAATTGGAGGGATATACAGTGGAAGTTTTAAAAGTGTCGGCACGGTCTTTTCCTAATTCCGTCGCAGGAGCGATCGCAAGCGTTATGAAAGAACAGGAAACAGTCGAAGTTCAGGCGGTGGGCGCCGGCGCGGCAAATCAGGCTATAAAGGCAATAGCGATTGCAAGAGGATACTTGGCTCCCGTTGGTATAAATCTTGTTTGTTATCCTGCGTTTGCAAATGTTACAATTGACGGTGAGGTAAGAACGGCTATACGTCTCATATGCGAGAAAAAATAAAATCAGGCAGTAAAAAACGGTACGGAATTATCCGTACCGTTTTTTGTTTATCTTATTACTTGATAAGTTCAATTCCGCCGAGAATGGGGATACCCTTTCTTACGCCGCTGTTTGCGTTTACCGCGTTCATGATAGCAAAAACAAGATTTGCAATACCGATGATCGGTCCTGCTATCCAGCCAAGGATAGGAATAACAAGCACAACGCTTGACGCAATATAGAGAAGCAGGATAAGAAGTCCCTGATTTGCATAGAATTTTCCGTAAGAGGAATTCTGGCAGCATACCAGCGGCAGGAAAAACAGGATAGGAATAAATATCTGGAGAATCGCCGAAAGCAGAACCATGGTCTTGTTCTGTTCAACATCGCTCTGGTCAAAATATGTTTCGTTCATAAAAACACCCTTTCTGCCCCTTTTAGGGATAACATTTTTACTTGATAACTCTGATCTTTATTACGCTGTCAACAGCGGCAAGCTTGTTGACAATATCGCCGTTGATATCGCCCGCAGCGTCCAGCATTGTATAGGCGTAATCCTTTTTGGACTTGCTTACCATGTTGTCGATATTTATACCCGCGTCGCCCAGAGCGGTTGTAAGCTGAGATATTACCGCGGGAATATTCTTGTGCATTACGCATATCTTTGTGCCTGCGGCGGTCATCTCGGCGTCGGGATAGTTTACGGAATTCTTGATGTTACCGTTTTCCAGATAGTCGATAAGCTCCAGAGCAGCCATCATAGCGCAGTTATCCTCAGATTCGGGAGTGGAAGCTCCAAGGTGAGGGATAGCGATAACGTTTTTAACGCCAAGAACTTCGTCGCTGGGGAAGTCAACAACATAAGCCGCTACCTTTCCGCTTTCAAGTGCGGAAATTATTGCCGCGCTGTCAACAAGCTCTCCTCTTGCGAAGTTAAGTACTCTAACACCGTCTTTCATAAGAGCGATGGTGTCGTTGTTAATAGTACCCTTTGTATCAGCATTATAGGGAACGTGGATAGTGATGTAGTCGGCAGCAGCGTAAACGTCCTTAACGTCTGCAACAGCCTTTACTGCGGGGTTAAGTCCCAGAGCAGCTTTTACGGAAAGATAGGGGTCGAAGCCCACAACTTTCATTCCGAGAGCAACTGCGGCGTTTGCAACCAGTACGCCGATAGCGCCAAGACCGATTACGCCCAGTGTCTTGCCCATAATTTCGGGGCCCGCAAACTGTCCCTTGCCCTTTTCAACCATTTTGCCGACCTCTGCGCCGTTGCCCTTTAAGGTCTGAGCCCAAGCCATAGCCTCGGGAACTTTACGGGAAGAGATAAGAAGTCCTGCGATAACAAGCTCCTTAACGGCGTTTGCGTTTGCGCCGGGAGTGTTGAAAACAACGATACCCTGCTCCGCGCACTTGTCAACGGGGATATTGTTTACGCCTGCGCCCGCGCGAGCGATAGCAAGCATATTGGGAGCGAACTCCATATCGTGCATTGCCGCGGAACGCACCATAATTGCGTCGGGGTTAGCGACCTCGTCCGCAACATTGTACTTTGCGGTATCGAAATTGTCGGTACCGTATTTTGAAATTTTATTCAGAGTCTGAATATTGAACATTTCTATCAAAACCTTTCTATAGCTTTTGTAATTGTTTCATGTGAAACATTATTCGCCAGTCTTTAAGCCAACTCATTGGTATTCGTTACAACAGGTTTTCCGTCGCGGTCAAGCAGGGGAGTAAGACCGCCCGAATAGCCGTCCTCACGCCAAAGGTAGTTTACACCTGTTTCGGTATCCACCCATATTTCCATGATACTTACAACACCCTGTTTGTATATTTTTTTAAATCTGTCAGCCATTTAGAACATCTCTCTTTCTGTACAGGCAGGAGCAAGCCCCTGCCCTACATTATTTGTGTTAATTAGCTGTTTTCTGCCTCGAATTTTTTCATGAATTCAACAAGCTTTTCAACGCCCTCGATAGGCATAGCGTTGTAGATGGAAGCTCTCATTCCGCCTACGGTTCTGTGACCCTTGAGGTTCTCAAAGCCCGCAGCCTTTGCTTCCTTGACGAACTTAGCGTCAAGCTCCTCGTTGCCTGTTACGAAAGGAACGTTCATAAGAGAACGGTCTTTCTTTTCAACAGTACCCTTGAAAAGCTTGCTTTGGTCGAGAAAATCGTACAGAATGGCAGCCTTTTTCTCGTTGTGCTTCTTCATAGCTTCGAGACCGCCCATTTTCTTTATCCACTTGAACACCTTGCCGCAGATGTAGATGCCGTAGCAGGGAGGTGTGTTGTAAAGGCTGTCGTTGTCAGCCTGAGTTTTCCACTTCAGCATGGTGGGAGTGCCGGGGAGAACGTCGTCTCTGATAAGGTCCTCACGAATGATAGCGATAACAACGCCGGCAGGACCGACATTTTTCTGAACGCCGCCGTAGATAACGCCGTACTTTGTAACGTCAACAGGCTCGGAAAGGAAGCAGGAAGAAACGTCCGCAACCAGATCCTTGCCCTTTGTGTTGGGAAGCTGCCAGAACTTTGTTCCGTAAATGGTGTTGTTCTCGCAGATGTAAACATAGTCCGCATCGTCGGGAATGTCAAGATTTGAGCAGTCGGGGATATAGGAGAATGTTTTGTCTGCGGAAGAAGCAACGTCTACAGCTTCGCCGTAAAGCTTAGCCTCCTGGAAAGCTTTCTTTGCCCACTGACCTGTGATGATGTAGGCAGCTTTCTTGTTTTTCATAAGGTTCATAGGAACGGCAGCAAACTGCTGAGAAGCGCCGCCCTGCAGGAACAGTACCTTGTAGTTGTCGGGAATATTCATAAGATCGCGGATATCCTTTTCCGCGTCCTTGATTATCTCGTCGTAAGCCTTGGAGCGGTGGGACATTTCCATAACGGACATACCCGTACCCTTATAGTCGAGCATTTCCTCTGCCGCTTCTTTGAGAACTTCCTCGGGAAGGACTGCGGGACCCGCGCTAAAATTATAAACTCTGGACATTTTAAAGACCTCCAAAAAAGTATTGAAAAATAATTATACGAACTAATTATATCATTTTATGGAAAGAATGTCAATACGGGATATATTCATTTTACTGTTTTTGTAAAAATATTTTTTAGCGGGGAGCCCCCGCGGGCTGAGTCACCCCCAATATAAAATGTCGAATTAATTTACTCTACTAAGCCCCCTCAAGGGGGCGGGTAAATTTTGATTTAGCGGACTATCGTACGGGTTCTTAGGCGGCTTCGCCGCCGACATCAGCTGGTCGAGCTGAGCCCAGCTCGCGAAGTCCAGAGGCGGAGCCTTTGGTCGCAACTGACCGTAGGTCAGTTTGAGCAGAACGGCGAAATTCCTTTCGTTCGAAACGGAGCAGGAGGTGAGAAATGACGACAGTCATTTCGAGGAGGGACGAACACGACCGCCCCTCCTTTGAGGGGTTCGCAGTGAAGTATATCTTCAAAACGTCACAGTGTGACGTTTTGGATGGAACAAACTATGGCTGAATGTTGACCCTGCTATGCTTGGAAATCCAAACAAAGTTTATCTGTTGAAAACAGTCCACCGGACTGTTTTCAAGGATTACTATGCTTCGTGCCGCAACAAGGGGGAGCGGTCGTGTCCGCTCCCCCTCGAAATGCTTTCGCATTTCTCACCCCTTTCACCGTTTTGAACGATATGCGCCTGCGGGCGCGAGGAGAGGGATTTCGCACTCTGCGGAGCGCGACCAAAGGGCGCTGCCCTCTGGACTTCTGCCAGCTGGGCTCAGCTGGACCAGCTTTAGTCGGCGGCGTTGCCGCCTGAGAACCCGCAAGATAGTCTGCTAAACTACAATTTTTCACCTATTTTCAGTCTCGAAAATTTTACAAAAACACGTTCTAAAATATGGCAAAACCCTTGCAATCAAACGGAATTTGTGCTATAATAATATAGTATATTAATTACGTATTTCTATGAACAAAAGAAAACTCAAACGGGATATTCCGTCCGTCCAAAAGGGGAAGATAAAAATATGAAATCCTTTGTCGAAGTCTTTGATAAGGTGCAGGAATACTGCATGGAAAAAATTGAACGAGGTGAGCTTACCGACGTGGCATACCGCCTGTGGATCAAATCGCTGATCCCTGTCAAGCTGGACGGCGAGACTGCCTGCTTTACCGTTCCGTCGGAGTTTCAGGCTAATATTATTACCAAAAATTACACCGCTATCCTCAAAGAGGCTCTTGCGGGCGTTCTCGGCTTCGACGTGGAGCTTAGCATCACTGCGGACGATTCCGCCGCGGAAGAGGACGACGACCCCAACAAGAAGCGCATAGAGCTTGAAGAGTCATTCTCCAACGCCGAATATGACTACACCTTTGACACCTTTATTGTAGGACGTTCCAACGAGTTCGCCTACGCCGCCTGCACCTCGGTGGCGAAAGAACCGGGCAGCACTTACAACCCCCTGTTTATACACGGTCCGTCGGGACTGGGCAAGACCCACCTTATGACTGCGATAAGCAACGAGATAAAGCGTCTTAACCCCTATGTGAACATCATTTACGTTACGGGAGAAACCTTTGCCAACGAGCTTATCAACGCAATTCAGCAGAAAAAGGACACAAGCCAGTTCCACAACAAGTACCGCAGCGCGGATATTCTGCTCGTGGACGACGTTCAGTTTATCGCGGGAAAGGAATCCACTCAGGAGGAATTTTTCCACACCTTTAACGAGCTTCACAAGGTCGGCAAGCAGATAGTTCTGACCTCCGATCGTCCGCCAAAGGATATAAAAACTTTGGAAGACCGTATCCGCACCCGCTTTGAGTGGGGTCTTATCGCGGATATATCAATACCCGATTTTGAAACAAGAGTCGCAATTATCCGCCGAAAAGCGGAGCTGCTTAATCTACAGCTTCCCGACGACGTTGCCGAATACATAGCCAACAAGCTGAAAACCAACATCAGACAGCTTGAAGGCTGTGTTAAAAAGCTTAAGGCAGGTCAGCATCTTGTGGGTACTCCGCCTACAATGGCGCAGGCGCGGCTTGCGGTAATGGAGATACTTTCCGAGGAAAATTCCGCGCCCATAACCTTTGACAGGATACTGAACGAGGTTGGAAGCGTTTACGGAGTTACCGCGGAGGACATCATTTCCAAAAAGAGAAGCGCGCAGATATCCATTGCGCGAAAGGTAAGCTGCTATGTGCTGAAATCGGTGACGGATATGTCCTACAAGTCCATAGGAATGGAGCTTGGAGCGCGGGATCACAGCACTATAATCTATTACTGCGACGATATTGAAAAGATGATAAAGAAAGATTCTCACGCAAGAGAAATGATAGAGGACATCATAAACAATATAAGAAGCAATTAGCTTTCAACATTTTAAACCAGACTGCTCAAAGGTATTTTTTAGGAGACGTAAAACTGCGGTTTGAAATGTAAAGAAAAAATTACAATCTGTTTTAAAATCAGTTTTCCACATGGTGTTGAAAACGTTGTGGAAAAGTACAAACTGCCTTTTTAAACTATGTAAATCCGTTACATTACTTTTTGTATAAAATTGTTTTCAACATTTTGTTGATCCGTCGGGAGTTCCACAAAACTTTCAAGAAATTTTTAACTTGAAGGACAAGTATTCCACCAGGCTTCAACATGGGAAAAAATGTTTCCTCTTTTCCACAAGTTTTGGATTTGAGGGTGTAGAATTTTTAAACTTGTCTGCGAAAGAGCGGAAACGGGTTTTCAACAGATTCAACCCTACTAATACTACTGCTGTTTTATTTATTATCATTATTATTGATATCCAATCAAAACAAAAAGTCTCATATGGAAAAGTTTCGCCCGCCTTTTCAAAGGCGGCAGAAGTCCAGAGGGCAGCGCCCTTTGGTCGCGCTCCGCAGAGCGCGAAATTCCTTTCCTGCGCCCGCAGGCGCATAGCCTCCGAAACGGAGCAGGAGGTGAGAAACGCGAAAGCGTTTCGAGGAGGGGCGAACACGACCGCCCCTCCTTGTTACAGTAT
>JAAVHI010000084.1 GCA_014799785.1 Ruminococcus sp. | reverse complement strand
GGGCGGTCGTGTTCGCCCCTCCTCGAAACGGCTCTCGCCGTTTCTCACCTCCTGCTCCGTTTCGGGAGAATATGCGCCTGCGGGCGCGGGGAGGGGATTTCGCGCTTCTGCTCAAACTGACCTTCGGTCAGCTGCGACCAAAGGGCTCCGCCCTCTGGACTTCTGCCAGCTGTGCTCAGCCGGACCAGCTTGAGTCGGCGGCTTCGCCGCCTAAGAACCCGCACGATAGTCCGCTAAATCAAAATTTATCTTCCCATTATTAAAAATGTGAGTACCGTTTCCGATACTCACATGATAAATTATTTAGTCTCGCTCATCTTAGCGCGGTAATCCTCTTTAAGCTTCTGCAAGCGTATTGAATCCTCCTTGCGCTGCTGCTTTGCCGCGTCCTGTATCTGCCGTGTTTCCTCGATACCGTCAACAATGGTTTTCCATGTCTCTTCAAGGGTATCTACCTTAATGGAGCTTCCAGAAGCAAGCTGAGTTGTCAGCTTGGTCTGAGCAACGGTGTTCTGTGCATTTTTAAGAAGCAGCTCGTTGGTTTTCTCGTCCAGAGCCTGCATAGCCTCCGCCTGAACGCGCTGTCTTTTCAGCATGACCGCCTGCGCCAAAGCCTGTTTGAACACGGGCATTGTAATGATGAACGCCGAATTGATCTTTCTGATAAGGTTCAGATTTGAGAACTGCATCGCTTTCAGCATGGGGACTGTCTGCATGGCAACATTCTCCGCGATCTTCAGGTCCATGACCCTCTGCTCGAAAACCTGTCTGGTCTGTTCGAGGGTCTGCAAATCCATTGCAACAGCGCCCGAATCGGGTTCGGCTTCAAGCTTTTTGCGGTAGTCTTCGATATACTGGTCAAGCTCCACGCAGGCCTGCTCGCCCGCCATTATATACAGAAGCAAGTCCTTGTAGTACTGAATGTTCGCGTTGAACATGGTCTCCAGCTTAACGTTGGAGGCTTCTATCTCGGTCTCGTACTGTCTGAGCTGAACGTAAATCTTGTCCACGTCCTCGCCCATGGTGTGGTACTTTGCAAGAAGCTTGTCAACCTGCTTTCTCAGACTTGCAAAGATACCCTTTTTGCCGTCGTCGGTAAGCTCTTTCGCGTCAAACTGCTCCATTACCGCGGACAGGTGCATAAGCAGCTCTCCCGAATCGTTGATCTGATCCATATTCATCGAGTTGAGCACCTGGTCGGAAGCCTTGGATATCTCCATCGCCACTTCGTTTCCGAATTTTACGATAGAGTTTACGTCATTGATATTGATAGTGCTTACAAGCTTGTCTACCTGCTCGTTCTTTACAAGTTCCTGCTTTAACTCTTCCGTCTTTGCGGTCATTGAAAATTCCTGGGGAACCTCGGTCTGAATGTTAAGGGGAGCGGCCGTTACGGTTACGTCAGTTGTGACAGCTCCCGCAGCCTGTGCCTGAGCCTCCGTCGAAGGTGTGAATTTAAGCGCCATAGTTATTTTCTTCCTTTCTTGAATAGTTTTCCGAACAGTCCTTTGCCGCTCGGTTCGGGAATGGAATCGGGTATCTTGAACTTCGGTATGTGCACATTATACTCGAACTCGTTCATTGTATGGGTCTCGAATGCCGCGTCGCTGACAAAGGTCTCGATATTCCTGTACCCCGTCGGGGTATAGACAAGTATATCAAATCCGAGAAGATTGAACAGCACAAGCTGAATACATTCTATCTTGCTGAACGTGTCCTCGATAACGTCTATAATAATAAGCTTCGGTATGTCCTTGGTAAAATCGTATTTTTGCAGAAGCTTCAGTATTTCCCTTTCAAGATTTGTACCTACATACAGCACCAGCGGGAGAAGCTCGCTGCGGTCTATTTTCAGCAGACCGGTGTCCACAGCCTCCTGCATTTTATTGAAGATAAGCGTTTGCAGGCTTTCGGACAGGTATCCGTACTTGTTCAGCGGAGAACTTTTCAGCTTATCCGTCAGTATCTGTTCTCCCACATAGTATGGCTTGTAGATGTCAAGGTTGGTCTCGCCGTATTTTCTGTAGCTTGGCGATTTTGCGATTATTCTTGTATCGGGGGAAAGCTTCCACTTGACGCTGTCCCAGTAAGCGTTAAGATTTCCGTCCTTGACGCCGCTTATTTTGGCGAAGATGTTCGGTACCGTGACCTTTGAGCCGTTAGACGCAAATCCAGTTCTGTACCTTGCGGGCTGGTGCCACAGCACGTCTATCTCCTCATAGGTGGTTTTAAGCGTAAGGGACTGCATATCCGAAAACTGGAAGTCACGGAAAATAGTGTCGTTATTATATAGGATATTGTTAAGCTCCTTGGAAGCGTTGTAGGCCACCGTAGCAAGCTTTGTCCTTACGGGCTTGTCGGGGTACGGCGTAACGGGAACGGAGCATGGCAACTCGAATATCTGCATACGTCCCTCAAGATTGTTTTGCTTCAGAGTCACAAGTCCCGAAAGATTGCTGCAAATATACAGCACGTCTATTCCGATACGGGACATAAAGTGCAGGAAAGCGGTCTCGGCGGGGGTGATGTTGCCGTAGTACATCAGCACGGGTATTTCCTTGTGGTCACGGCGGAAAGCCTCCGAGCCGAGGCAGCGGTTCATCCAGACGATAAGGGTCTGCGCCGCGGACAGAGCGTCCCTGCCGCTCATGCCTTTCAGAAAAAGCGGAAGAGTTTCCTGCGCAAGCTTAGTCCTCACCTCGTCGCCGGGGACGCTTACAACAGCCGCCAGCTCTTCGGGAAGCGTCTCAATGTCACCGTCCACAATGCTTATACCGTCGAAAACGGAAAGCTCGTCGGGCGTGGGCGGCTTAAACTCATACTCGCTGTAAAACAGCAGCTTGGGGCACTTTATTAAATTTTCCCTAAGCTCATAAAGCATATTATGGAAATCCGCCCTTGCGTCCTCCTCCGAGGGCGCGCCCACAAGCGCGGCGAAATATACGGGGATAAGCTGCTCGGCGGTAAAGTGACCTCCTCTTGACAGAAGCCTTTCCGAGTGGGACTCAAGAATATCCTTTGTAAATGTGTCCGAGGCAGTTGTAACGGTCTGGACAAGTTTTTTATTTTCAGTAGAAAAACCCTCAAAAATCATACAGCAGAAACGCCTTTCAGCAAAGCATTTTTCATCGGGACAGCTCCCGACATAATTATTATACTATACATCATATAATATGTCAATACAGTTATGCATAATATTTTTGCAAAACGCTTGCAGACCTTCCTTAGAGCCTGTTTAGCATCTTTCAATCGCCGTCTTTACGGCAGATTTTGCCGCCTGCTGCGTTAAAAATCCTTGCAATACAGCAAGTATTCCTGCGGATTTTTGCCTTGCAGGCGACAAAATCATGCTCGCAAATCCAGCAATTTCAAGATGCTGAACAGTCTCTTGAAAACATCTGCAAGCGTTCTGCGTGTCATGTTTTTTAATATTGTACCTCGTACTAAACAGCGTACTGCGCCAGTATCTCCGCCGCGCTTTTCAGTACCTCGGCGGCTTCCTCCAGATGCTTTTTAACGGAGGCGCTGCTCGTGCCCGAGGACATTTCCATAGCCTGGGTAAGCGTGTGACGGCTCACGTCCGCCTGGGTCTGGTACAGCGAGTCAAGCTGCTTCAGAGCGTTTTCCTCCATAGCCTTGTACGCCGCGTTCAGATCCTTGACCGTGCTGTTTCTTATATCGTCGTAGTTTTCGAGCGCAGTGTCGATAACGTCCGTAGTGCGCTTCCGTCCCAGAATATTTCTGAACGAGGACATTGCGCCCGACGGGAACGCGTCCGTGCTTCCGGACGAAGCCGCCGACATTACAGACTTGGATACCAGCATATTCAGGTCGTCAATAGAGTCCTTGACGGAAACGTCCGCGTCGCCCGAAAGTGTGTTAAGTCCCAGCTTTTTGGAAAGCTCCGCGCCCAGCTGAGCGATTATCATGTTCAGCCTCTGGCGGTGGATATCCAGACATTTCCTGTAAGCCTCTCCCACCTTGTCAACAAGGAACGAGTAGAAGTGCTTGTCGATATCCTCGGGCGGAACGGAATTTCTGCTTTCGAGAATATCCTCTCTAAGCTTGGAGAAGAAGCCGTACATCCACTGCTCCGCCTCCTGCTGCATTTCGGTTATGCTCAGCAGTATCTTTGGCTTCTTGCTTTCCAGCGCGCTTGCGAGCGTGGAGCATTCTTTCTCCATGGTCTTGGAGATATCGTCCAGCTTTTTTCTGTCCATAGCCATCATGTCGTAAATCATGTGGATACGGGCAGCGGTGTCGTTTATCATAAGGTTGAGCATTGTAAGCACGCGCTGGGTGCGGATAATGTCCTTCTGGAGAATTATCTCGCGTCTGAGGGACATCTCGAATTTCAGGAACTCGTTCTCGTAAAACTCCTGGAAGCCCTTTATATCGGGACGGTTCAGACCGATCTTGCGGCGGTACTCGTCGATACCGCTTACGCCGTAAACAAAGGCGTTTGGCATGATTGACTCGCAGCGTTCGCTTACGCGGCTGATGATCTTTTCGATGTCTTCCTGAGTGTTCATTGCGTCTATCATATTCACGAGGACGTAAAGCTTGTTGAAGCTGAGAGGACGGATATGGCTTGCCAGAAAGAACTGCTCCGACTCCGAAAAGGGAGACAGCGCGCTTGCGATATAGATTACCGCGTCGGCGTTGACAAGATAGTCCTGCACCTGCTTGTCGAGGCAGTCAAGGTCGCTGAGACCCGGAGTATCGACAATTCTTATTTCCTTGAGCAGCTCCGCATCGTCACGAATGTCGATATATTCCAAAGTGTCGGGGAAAGCTCTCATAAGCTTTTCCAGCTTTTCGCGCACAAGGTCGTCAGCGGTAAGGCTTATTCTCTGACCGTTTTTAAGCACAGCCTCAGCCTTGGGTACTTCGCTGTAGCTGATGGAATTTATCGTAAAGGTCTCGGGCGCAACGTTTACGGGCGCGATGGACTTTCCGAGTATGGCGTTTATAATGGTACTCTTGCCGCGCTTGAAGTCTCCCAGAACAACGAGGGAGAACGGCTCGGTACGGCGTTTTGTAATAGCGGCGTCCCATTCGCGGAGGTGTTCGGTGAACTCGTCGCCCAGTATGGTACAAAGCGGCTTGTTGCCGAGAAGTCCTTTAAGCTTGCTCTGGACCGTTTCGATGTCCGGCTCTGCGGAAGCATAGCCGGGGGTCCTTGTCTGTGTGTTTTCGGACATATTACATACCCTCCTTTGCAGCGTCCAGAATGATCTCGCACCTGATCTCAAGAGCCTGCTTGTTTACGGTGTGGATATCCGCCTTGCTCAGGTCGCCGCGCCAGTTGTAGAGTATCTCGCAGCTCAGAAATTCCAGTCCCGCGAATATTCTTTTTTCTATCGGTGTGCATTCCTGCGGGATAACGATGCTTCTTGCGGGGGTAATGTGCAGTATCTCATACTGCTTCATAAGCTCGGCAAGCTCAAAGCTGTCCTTTTTATAGTGGGCGAAAACGCCCTTTCTGTGAAGACTTGACATTATCGCGGGATATTCCTGGGGGTTGCTGAGGCAGATTATTCCCGCACGGTCGCCTGTGATATCCGAAAGCTTTATCCACTCTGAGATAGTACCTGCGACCTGCATAGCGGAGCTGTCTGCCTCCGACTGATTGATCTCCTCCTGATCCTCGGAAAGATTTATTCCGAAATAGGGGGCAGCCATGCTGAAAATGCAGTGATTATTCTGTATATGACCGCACTCGCAGCCTATCAGGAACAGCAGCTCCTCCTTGGAGCATACCTCGGCAAGCCCCGACGTAGCCACGATAAACGGCTCTACGCCCTCCGCGGAGACGGAGTAGATCTCGTACTTTGCCGGAGCGTTTCTTACGTAAACTGTGGGAACGCTTATCTGTAATCTTTCTGCGCACACTTTCACAGCGTTGTAGAACTCCGCGTATTTAAGGGAGCCTGCCATGTCCGCAGACTGAAAAATTCTTTTTACCTTGTTGGGAACATCCCGTCCCATAAGATTTTTGTAGACCTTTGACCAGCCCGAAAAAGCGGTTATCTTCTGTTTAACGTAGAAATCCGCGTCGAAAGCGTAGTCCATCATACCGCCCACGATATGATCTTTGTAGGAGCGGGTGCGGGCGCTGAGATACGCCGCAAAGCTTGTGTCTATATCCAGCAGCGGATTGTAGTCCGCCGCAGTATCCGTACCGAACATCTTCGGAAAACCTCCTTGATATAAATAATTGCAAACGCTTTGAATGATCTGTGCCGCTTACTCCATTTGGTCGGTGAGAGCCTTGTGCAGATTATAGGTCTCCGCCAGCAGCGCGCCTGTGTACTCGGCGATATTCTGAAGCTTTTCTTTTTCGTTGTCGGACATACTTTTCTTTTCTGTTTTGAGCTGATTGAGGTTGTCGAGGGTTTTCTGCGTGTCGAGGAGTATGATCTCGGTCTCATCCTCGATCTTGGATTTCAGACCCTGGAACGACGCGAAAACCTGTTTACGAACGGTTTCCGAGAAGTCCGAGTGTATCTTCATTTCGTGGAACTGCTTCTTTACGGACTGCTTGAAGCTTGCCTTGTATTTATCGATCCTTTCCTGAACCAGAAGCTTGTCAACGGAGAATTTTCCCGTGAATGTGCCTGCAAGTCCCGCTACGGCAGCAATGCACAGCACCACAGGGCCGGCCGCGATACCAAGTACCGTAGCCAGTGAGAACGCCGCGTAGAACGTAGCGTAGAAGCCTGCGAAGCCCGCTGCGCCTCCGAGGAGCGCGCCCTTGATGCCCGCCTCGCGCATACCTATGAACAGACCGCCCGCGCCGACAGTACCGATGGAAACGCCGATGATCTGATCGACCACGCCTCCGTTTCTCGACCGCTTCTGGGGAACGGAGAACATCTCACGGATACGCGTTACCGACGCGAAGAATTCGTCCTCGAAGGACTGCAAACGCTCCGCCTCGTCGCTGAGGGCAATGTTTATCTCGTTCTGTATCTGCTCACATATAAGCTGAGCCTTGTTCTCGATGTTTTCCTTGATACGCTCCGTCAGCTTTGAGTAAACTATCTTCAGCTTATCCTTTTTCAGATCCTCCGCGCTCATGGGATACGCGTCGATAACCTTCATTGCGGTCTCCTCGATCTGCACCCAGTAGCTGTCCAGAATAGGCTGCAAGCCCTGGAACACCTTGTTCGCCGCGTCGTTTATGCGGACGAACTCCGCACGCTTCTTGGTACGGATATCGTCGATCTCCTCAATGGCGGCGGTGTATTTGTCCATGAACTCGTCGGTTTCCATCATAAGGGAATTTTCGCGGATAATAATGGAATTGATAAGCTCCGAGCCTGAGCTGATGATCTTGTTTGCCAGTATCTGGAGGGTGATAACGCCTCTCTCCTGAGTGAGCATTGTCTCCAGAACCTTTTCAAAGGTGGGGAAATTACTTTCCTCCAGCATAGCGGCGTTGCCGGATTCCTTAGCCATGAGAGCCTTCTTGGCGTACACGCCGATAACCTTGGGCTTGCCTATTTTGCGCTTATAGACCGCGAACTCCTTTGAGTCCTCGCCCATAACGGCTTTAGCCTTTTCCATAACGTAGCTGCCGATACGCTTTTCAACGGTCTCGACAATTCTGTCCTCGTCCTCCTTGGAGAAAGTGCCGAAGCAGTTTACCGCGAAGATGATACGTCCCATATCGCTGGAAAGCATTTTCTTTTCGAGAAATTCCTTTTCAAACTGAGAGAACGGAGAATTCGCGCTTATGACGAAAACAGCCGCGTCTATTTCGGGGAGGATAGAAAGAGTAACGTTGGTCATCTGCTCGTCGTCGTTAAGACCCGGAGTGTCGATGATATCAACGTTGTTTCGGCAGAAAGAGGTATCGTAGTAAACGGTAGCCTGCTTAACGGTCTCGGCTTTCAGTTCGGATTCATAGGAAAGCTTTGTAACATAGTCGGCGAGCTTGTTTATGTCCACCCGTTCGGTGCCGCCGTCCTTGTATTCAACCATAACGTAAGGGGTCTCGCTGTAGGTAACTCTGTTGAGGGTAGCGGTGGCGGGAAGAACGTCCGCGGGCAGGACTTCCTGTCCCAGCAGAGCGTTGATAAGTGTACTTTTTCCGCGCTTAAATTCGCCGACGATAGCCACCTCGAAATGGTCGTTGGCGACTTTTTCCACAGTTTCGCCTATGGATTTCGCGGTATGTACCAGTCCTATATCCTCGCTGTACTCTTTCAGCTGGATAAGACTTTCCGTAAGCTCGGAGACGGTCCGCTTATAGGCGGAGTAGCTTCCGTAATTCAGTGCCTGTTCCATATAAATCCTCCTAAATTAAATTTATGTGAACACGAGTCGTGTGAAAAATTCAAGATCCGGAGTTATGCTTGAAATGAGGACGGTTTCGTTTTGTGGAAATGCATAATGGTTACAAATTGCAAACCGCCCAATATACACCTTAATTATAGCACATTTCCATAGGCAGTGTCAATCGTATTAATAATTTTTGTACATATATGTATATTATGTAAATTAAAACTGGTAAAAGTGCTAAAACAGCGAGCAAAACTTTTCAATGCGGGACTTTTTGTTTTGCCGTATTTTGAAATTTTTCCGAAAAAATTTATTGTTCTGTAAGATTTGACATTATTTTTCGTTATATAGTTATAGAAGCGTCATACTAATTTCCGTCTAAAAAGCGTTTAAAAAATCAAGCAAAAATTTTCGTGCATGATTTTTGCGCAGATTTTTTAACTGCGCTTTCAGACAGAAATCAGGATCAAACGTTTCGGAAAGGGGGAAAAATTTTGACAGACATTGAAATAATCGGACTGTACCAGAGCCGAAGCGAAAAGGCTGTAACGGAGTCCGACAAAAAATACGGCGCGTACTGCTTCGCCGTTGCGGACAACATTCTTAACAGCCGCGAGGATTCGGACGAGTGCGTGAACGACACATGGCTCCACACATGGAACGTTATCCCGCCCAAATGTCCCGACAGGCTGAAAATGTTTTTTGCAAAGATAACCCGCAATCTTGCCCTTGACAGGATAAAAAGAAATCTTTCCAAGAAGCGTGGCGGGGGACAGCTTTCCGCCGCACTGGAGGAGCTGGAGGACTGTCTTGCGGGCGGAAATCATGTGGACGACGCTCTCGACGAAAAGCTGCTGAGCGAGTGCATAGAAGCTTTTCTGCGGGCTATCCCCAAGCGGGACAGGCAGTTTTTCCTGCGGAGATATTTTTACACCGAGGCGGTCTCGGATATAGCCTCACGCTTTAAGGTAAGCGCAAACGTTGTGTCCGTGTCGCTTAGCCGAACCCGCGGAAAGCTTAAGGAACATCTTGAAAAGGAGGGATTTTCTGTATGACTGCTTTTGATATTTATTCCGCGCTGGGAAATGTCAGCGAGGAGCTACTGGAGGAATCGGAGCTTCCCGCCGTGAAGAAGATGCCGAAAGGTTTTGTGTACATGACCGCCGCTGCCGCCTGCTTTGCGGTACTTGCTGTGGGACTTCGCTTTGCGTTCAATGACAGCGGTATTGCCGCTCCCGAACAGGGAGAACTGGTGACCGTCGGGGGCGGAGAAGCATATTCAGAGCCTGCATTTACGCAATACACAAGTCCTCAGACTACGGAAACTACTCGTTCGGTAACCACTTGGGGACTGGAGACCGACATAATTGGCTTGGAAACCGACGGAGAAGCTAATGCGGATTTTACTTCCAAATGCGAAGTTGAGGAAACTACTGTAGGTCCTACCAATACGACTGCAAATATGACAACCACAGCCGCGGTACAGGACGCAGAGGAGACCGCGATAGTTCCAAAGTGGGAGAATATGTCCGATTTGGAGCGTTACTCGTATCTTGATTACAACGGCGCGACCTACAGCATGACCGTGAAAACATTTGACGAAAGCGAACTGACATTCCTGCAAAACGGTGTGCTTTATGGCTTTGAAGAGAGTTATTGCGAGCCTTGCGACAGTGAAGGGGATATGAAGCATTACAGCGCTACATGTGCGTTTTACAAAATTAAAAACGTAAACGAGAACTACATGATAGCCGTCCCCACTGCGGACGGAAACTACACGGCTTTTCAAAACTCTCGCTACCGTCCCGACTCGCTTGGAAGCTATCTTGAGGACATTGATTTTTCAAACCGTTATAAGCTTACGACAATACATTCGGCAACCCATCATTACGTTGACGGCGAGACTGGCATACGATACTATAAATATGATCTGCCGGATCTTCAGCAGGCTGTAGAAAAGCTTTTAGCGGAAAATTCCGATGCCGTACCCAAAACAACCTCTCGAACCGTAACGGACAGATATCTTATAATTTGCGGCAATGACACTTTTCCCACTGTACGGATAAGCGACGGCGGCTATGTCTGCGTTTTCGAGAAATACTTTTGGATAGGCGAGGAGAAAACCGAAAGCTTTATGAAGTACATCGAGGAAAACGCTGTAAAAACGGAATACGACCCTCATGCGGTAGATGACGCAAACGAGACTGAAATTCCCGAATAATTTGCATAAGCTTGAAAGGACGGGTCTTGCCCGTCCTTTGTCATGTGAGGTTTTTTTCCGTCCGCTATTGCAAAAAAACGTTTTTTGCTGTATCATATAGATGACAGCCAAAAACGGAGGAAACGCCATGAAATTCAGACCATGCATAGATATCCACAACGGAAAGGTAAAACAGATCGTGGGCGGAAGCCTTGCGGACGCAAACAACGCCGCAAAGGAAAACTTCGTCTCCGACAAGGACGGAGCTTTTTATGCGGAACTGTACAAGTCCAAAGGCTTGCGGGGAGGGCACGTTATAATCCTCAATCCCCGCGGTTCGGAGTACTATAACGCCGACCTTGAACAGGCGTACTCCGCTCTGGAAGTCTACCCCATGGGACTTCAGATAGGCGGTGGAATAACCGCCGAAAACGCTGCGGATTTCCTCGAAAAGGGAGCGTCCCACGTTATTGTAACGTCCTATGTTTTTCGGGACGGCCGCGTGGACTTTGACAATCTGAAAAAGCTGTCCCAAGCTGTGGGAAAGGAACGTCTCGTTCTCGACCTTTCCTGCCGCAGACGGGGCGAGGACTACTTTATCGTTACCGACCGCTGGCAGAATTTCACCGAGGTAAAGCTTACTCCCCAAGCCATGGATACCCTTGCGGAATACTGCGACGAGTTTCTCGTCCACGCGGTTGACGCGGAGGGAAAAGCCCGCGGAGTTGAGCGTCCCCTTGCGGAAATGCTGGGGAAGTGGAACAGGCTTCCCGTTACATACGCGGGCGGGATAGGCTCTATGGACGACCTGGAAGTCCTGCGGCAGTGCGGCGGACTTGATTTCACAGTGGGCAGCGCGCTGGATATTTTCGGCGGCAGTCTTGATTTTGAGGAAATTTGCAGGTACAGATAAAAGCTTCTCCGTATCCAGCTTCGGGATACGGAGAAATTTTTTTTCAAAAAATGAAACATTTCGCACACCTGATGTATATTATCAGCAGAAGCATATGAAAGGAGGCAGACGATGAGACCCGATTACGAACAGACCGTTATGCGGTACAAGGATATGGTGTACAGAATAGCGTTCGTCCAGTGTCCCTCGGACGCGGACGACGTGTTTCAGGAGACCTTTCTGCGGCTGCTGACCTGTCCAAAAGAGTTTGACAGCGAGGAGCATCTGAAAGCGTGGCTGATACGGGTCACGGTCAATTGCTGCAAGCTTCGCAGGCGTTCCGCAAAAAGCGGGAAAAGAGCGGAGCTTACCGAGGATATCGCCGCTTCGGGTATCGACGAGGACTGCGGTTCGGACAGCGCGGCGGTAATGACGGCGGTTCTGGCTCTGCCCGAAAAATACCGTCCCGCGGTAATGCTCAGGTACTACGAGGATATGTCCTGCAAGGAGATAGCGGCGGCGTTGGGACTGAACGAAGCAACCGTCCGCACACGTCTTATGCGGGCAAGAGAACGTCTCAGGGAAGCTTTAAAGGAGGTTTGGAATGATGAACAACAGTGAAATTTTCAAAAAAGCATTTGAACGTACAGTTCCCTCGGAGGAGCTTGTGGAACGTGTTCTTGCATTTAAAAGCGAAGCCGCCCCTCCGAAAAGGAAAATATCGGCAAAGCTTGCAGTAATCGTACCCGCCGCCGTTCTTACGGTTTTGGTTCTGGGTCTTGGCGTGTACGCTTCCGGAGCGGGCTGGTTCGGCAGATTTTTCGGCAGCAGCGCGGAAAAGCTTACGGAAAGCGGAAAAACCTTTGACGATTATTCGGCTGTACTCGGAAATGTGGAGATACGCGGGGACAAGGGCTACTCCTTTGAGATAGTCGATCCGTACATTATAGACGATTTTCTCTTCTACGGACTTGAAGTGCGCCGAACCGACGGTACGCCTATCATTCCCGCGGAGGAAAATTTTCCGCTTCAAAGCGGCTTTGCCTATAGCGCCGCAGGTGAAAATCACGTATTGCAGTCGGGCGTGCAGGGCGAAACGTGGTCTGTGATAGCAAAGGCGGAGGACGGAGCGGTAACGGTTCAGTGCGATCTGTACGCGGGCGGAGGATTTTCCGTCGGAGACCATATCCACATTGTAAACGAGAGGCTGTACAGCGGCTTGGCTGTTTCACAGAACGTGATCGCCGAAAGGGTCGAGATAGAATTTGACATAGAAGCCGTCCCTGTTTCGGGCAGAAAAATAATTGTCGTTGACGAGACCGCCGCGTTTGAGGACGGCTATTCCTGCCGAATAGAAAAGATAGCTATAAGTCCAATAAGTATACTCGTTACCGCAGGTTCGCTTGACGGCGGCGATTCCATGCATTTTGAGGACAGCGCGGTCGTGCTGAAAAGCGGCGAGGTACTTGACAATATCGGAGTAAACGGCAGCAGCGGAGCGGAAAACGAAGTATTCCTGTTCAGGCTGGACGGCGAACATATGCGGATAATAATGCCCGACGAGATCGCGGAAGTCCGCATAGGAGACCTTACAATAAGCTGTGAATAATCAAATCAAAAATGCTCCCCGCCTGTGCGGAGAGCATTTTTCTATTCTTCGTTTTTTTCTTCGGGCATATCTATCTTTATGCCAACCTTCGACACCGACTGCTCGTCGGCTTCAAGCACCGTTACCGTGAAGATACCGCTTGTTATGGACGCGTCCGTTTCGGGTATGCGCCCGAAAAGCTCCATTACCCAGCCGCCAACGGTGTTGCTGTCGGTCTCGATAAGATCTTCGGGAAGCTCCAGACGTTCGAGCAGGTCGCTTATGTTCATGTCCGCCTGCACGTCGTAGACGTTTTCTGCGACCTCCACAACGCTGTCGATGATCTCGTCGTTTTCGTCGTAGATCTCGCCCACAAGCTCCTCGATAATGTCCTCCATTGTGACGATACCGCTTGTTCCGCCGTACTGATCTTTAACTATCGCCATGTGTATCTTGGTGCGCTGCATATCGTACAGCACCTCCGAAATAAGCTTCATTTCGGACACATACAAAGCCTTTTGGATAATCCCCTCAATATTGGAGGGCTTTGCGTCCGGCTCCATTATCATAGCCCAGAAATCCTTTTCGTTGATAAGACCGATAATGTTGTCCACCGATTTGTCGTACACGGGAAGTCTCGTGTACCTGTCGCGTATGAAAATTTCCTTTATCTTTTCGATATCCTCGCTCCGCTCTACGGCGACCACCTTTACGCGCGGGAGAAGTATCTGCTCCACGGTGGTCTCGTCAAACTCCAGAGCGGAACGCACCAGATTGCTTTCCTGCTCTTCAAGAACGCCCTGATCCTCGATCTCGTCGATGATGTATTTCAGCTCGTCCTCGGTAAAGTTCGGGGAGTTGTCGGGCTTGGACAGCTTCGACACCGCCCTTTGCAGGAACAGAAACACCGATGATATCGGCGTGAGTATCCACATTATACCGCCGAGAAGTCCCGCAAAAGCAAGAGAGCATTTTTCGGCGTTCTGCTTTGCGAATGATTTTGGGATTATTTCTCCGAAAATAAGCACCAGAACGGTCATTATTGCTGTTGACACCGCTACGCCTGCCGCGCCGAATATCTGCGTAAAAATAATCGTACCCAGCGAAGACGAAAGGATATTCACGATATTGTTTCCCACCAAAATAGTGGTCAGAGCCTTGTCAAAGCTTTCCGCTATCTTCAGAGCGCGGGCGGCTCTTTTATTGCCGTTTGCGGCGTCATGCTTGAGACGAATTTTATTTACCGACGAAAACGCCGTCTCCATTGACGAAAACAGCGCGGACATAACCAAAAGCAGCGCAATTGCTATGTACTTCACAGTAATTTTACCATGCCTTTCCTGTTAAATATAATAAATTATATCATAGCATATTTACGGAGCGTTTGCAAGACTTTTTGGAAATTTTTCGGTGATAATTTTCAGATAAATTTTGATTTAGCGGGGAGCCCCGCGGGCTGAGTCTCCTCCAATGTAAAATGTTCAGAACATTAATTTTGTTATGCCCCCTCAAGGGGGCGGGTAGATTTATCGGTTAGTTGATTTATTTTTATAAAATGAGACTTTCCCCGCCCTACAAAACCGTACCCCGTTAAATAAAAATTTACTCCTATAAAATCATTTTTCCCCCAAAAGATTTTTTTCTCTTGCAAAATCCGGTATAATAGAGTATAATTATAAAGTATAATTTCTATATATATATTGGCAAAAGACGGAGGTTTTTACTTATGTGCGGCTTTGTTGGCTTTACAAATACACAGAACGATTCAAATAAAATTGTCGAAGCTATGATGGAAAAAATCAGACACCGCGGCCCCGATTCGGGCGGAAAGCACGTTGACGGCGATATCGCCCTCGGTTTCCGCCGTCTCAGCATTATCGACATCACAGCTTCGGGCGACCAGCCTATGTACAACGAGGACAGAACCAAGATACTGCTTTTCAACGGCGAGGTCTACAACTATCAGTCTATCCGCGAGGAGCTTATTGCCGCGGGACACAAATTCAACAGCAACGCCGATTCGGAGGTAGTCCTCCACGGCTACGAGGAGTACGGCGAAAAGCTGCTGAACAAGCTTCGGGGTATGTTCGCGTTCGTCATTTGGGACACCGTAAAAAAAGAGCTTTTCGGCGCGCGGGACTTCTTCGGCATAAAGCCGCTGTACTACGCCAAGATGAACGGCACGTTCATGTTCGGCTCGGAGATAAAGGCGTTCCTTGTCCACCCCGATTTCAAAAAGGAGCTTAACGAAGCGGCTCTGGAAAACTATCTGACGTTCCAGTACTCACCCACCGCCGAGACCTTTTTCAAGGACGTTTACAAGCTTCCTCCCGCGCACTGCTTCAAGTATGCGGACGGAAAGCTTGATATTTCCCGCTACTGGGACATTCACTTCGACCCCGACGAAAATCCCGATCTGGACAAATGGGTGGACGAGATTTCCGACGTTTTCCACAACTCGGTGGAGGCGCACAAGATTTCAGACGTTGAAGTGGGAAGCTTCCTTTCCAGCGGCGTGGATTCCAGCTATGTGGCTTCTGTTGCAAACGTTGACAAGACCTTTACCGTCGGCTTCGGCGAGGACGAAAAGTACAACGAGATAGGCTGGGCAAAGGAATTCTCCAAATACATCGGCAAAGAAAACATCAGCAAGGTCATCACTCCAGAAGAGTACTGGAACAACATTTCCAAGATACAGTACCACATGGACGAACCCCTTGCCGACCCCTCCTGCATTGCGCTGTACTTCGTCTGCAACAAGGCTTCGGAGTACGTAAAGGTGGTGCTTTCGGGTGAGGGCGCAGACGAAATTTTCGGCGGCTACAACATATACAAGGAGCCTATGTCGGTGCCTGCCTACAACGCTGTTCCACGTCCCATAAGGCGGGCTATCGGAGCGGTCGCGGAAAAGCTTCCGGCAAAAAGAGGAGTGAACTTCCTCGTCCGCCGCGGAAAGGACTTGGAGGAACGTTTTATCGGCAACGCCTATATGTTCAGCGAAAAGGACCGTAAGGCTCTGCTGAAAATAAAGACGGACGCTCCCCCTGCCACAGAGATCACAAAGCCGTTCTATGACAAGGTCAAGGACGCCGACGCCGTTACTAAAATGCAGTATCTCGATCTGCATCTGTGGATGACGGGAGATATTCTGCTGAAAGCGGATAAGATGTCCATGGCGAACAGCTTGGAGCTTCGCGTGCCGTTCCTCGACAAGGAGGTCATGGCGGTTGCGGAGAGGATTCCCGCAAAGTACCGCGTCACCGATGAAAATACAAAGTTTGCCATGAGAAAGGCGGCTCTGAGGGCTGCTCCGCCCCAGACGGCAAACAAGAAAAAGCTGGGCTTCCCCGTACCTATCCGCGTGTGGCTAAAAGAGGACAAATACTACGGCATTGTCAAGGAGCATTTTACATCTCCCGCCGCAGAGCATTTTTTCAACACAGAGCTGTTGATAAATCTGCTTGACGAACACCGCGACGGCAAGTACGACAACAGCCGCAAGATATGGACAATATTTATTTTCCTTGTGTGGTACAAGGTTTATTTTGAATAATGAAAAAAGCAGCCTGTGTCAGAAAACAGGCTGCTTTTTTATAACTAAAATCATTCTCTCGAAACAAGAAACTTTATAGCGCGCTCTATGCTGTCGCGGGAGTTGCCCCAGTCCGCGTCCTTGCCGGTGTTGCGGTAGTCGTACATGGAGCAGTAGTGGGAAACGTCCTCATAGAGCGATGCGATGTACTTTTCGGTAAGTCCGCCGATAAGTTTGTTAAAGCTCTCCAGCTCGGCTTTCTGCAAGTACGCAGGCGCAAGGGACTGCAGAAGGTCGTAGTGGGGCAGACATACAAATTCCTGCTTGGCTAATAGCGTGCGGAAATCCTGCTGACCATACATTTCAAAGAAAGTCCGCATAAGACGCTCCATGCCCCAGTCCACCTTTTCGCAAACGAAACAGGTCTCGTTTATCTCGGAAAGCTTTGCCTTGCGGGCGTTTTTGGGTTCAAACAGCTTTTTGCGTGAGAAAAGCTGTCTGTCAACCTCTTCTAAATGAGTTTGCAGCATAAGCGCAAGGGAAAGACGGTTCTTCTGCTTTAACATCTGCTGAAAATGGGTGTGGCAGAAGCCCGCGCGGTTTGTCTCGATACGCACGTCGGGTTCCATCATTGCCGCGCCCATGATGTACTCAACGGTACGCTGTTCCAGCATATTCCTCATTCGGCATATGGGACAGCCATCCTTGGGGTCGAGAATTTCGCTTATTGGTATTGTTAAAATACTTTCACGCATTTATATGCTCCTTTCGGTTTACTGTCTATGATTTTATTTAATAATACCACTTTTCGGCAGATTTGTCAAACGCTGCTTATGATTCTTGCCAAAATTCGACAAATATGATATAATAAACGTGCTGCCAACTCTGATCCGCGTGCAGCGGAAAGGAGGTGAGTAAAAATGATCATCAGTATTTTGTTAGGTATTCTTTTCTCTGTTATTGCAGGCGTCATAGCAAACTTCCTTTATGACTGCCTGATCAAGTGGCTAAACAGCAGAAAGAAGTAAAAGACGGCAGCGCCACAGACATTATAGAAACGACAAAAAACCCGAGGTTGCCGCCTCGGGTTTTTTTGTGTGATTTCAAAATGACCATCAGTATAGATTGAATCACTATTCTTTTCTCGTATACAATTGTAGCATACAAACTTATTTTTGTCAATATATAAAATAATATTCTTTTTAGCGTTTCGATTTGAACCTTTCTCTATGAAATTACACTCCGCCCATTTCCGCCCCAAGCAGAAACACAGCCAGCCCGCCCAGTATAAACGGCAGAAACCGTATCGGGAACAGAAGCAGACCCTTTCCAAGGTCGTAGTGATATTCCTCCATGCTGAACAGCTTTTTGGGATCATTCACATAATAAAGCCGCAAAACATGGGGAGGCGTGATATGGTAAAATGTGGCGTGATAGATTTTAGTCTTGCCGCCGACGGTGTACTCGTATTTCCCAGACCACTCGTCCGCGCCCGGCTCGCGGTAGTTTCGCCTGCTGCTTGTAAGCAGCTTCGCTTCTATAACGTTCCCACGCTCCAGAGCAATTTGCTTTTTTCTTTCACGGCTTTCCAGTATGGGTTCAAACAGCTTTTCCACCTTGAAAGCGATAAAAAAGCCCGCAACAAACACAATCAGGACTATTACCCATTTCACCCAGTTGACGGGGTTGTCGGTAAAGGTTTCCGTAAATTTATTACTGCCGCAAATGACCGAGAGCCACGCCGGTTTTATCATTCGCCCTGTCCTCCCGTTCGCATATAGTGGAAAAGATACTGCTGTGCAATACCCGCATAGGGCAGCACAAATTCTGGGAAGCCGTCGGGATAGAACTGCTCCATGACCCGCTTCATCCATACGTCCATTGGGACGCACTCTATCCTGTGCATACCGTACAGAAGCGCGCAGTCTGCAACCTTGGGACCCACGCCCTTTATTGTCATAAGCACCTTTCTTGCCTCGTCCACGGGAAGCCTTTTTACCTCGTCAATGACTATCTCGCCGCTGTTGAGCTTTTCCACGCAGTCCGCTATGTATTTCGCACGAAAGCCCGCACGCAGGGAAGCAAGGTCGTCGGGGACTATACCTTTCATCTGCGTATAGTCGGGAAATCCGCCATACATTTCGCAAAGCCGTCCGATTATGCCCTTTATCCGGGGGATATTGTTGTTCTGCGAAATAATAAAGGAGCAAAGGGATTCCCAGCTGTCCTGACGGAGAAGCCGTATTCCGCCCGCATAGGCGCAGGCTTTTTCAAGAGTAACGTCGCGGGACAGTATTTCTTTTATTTCCGTATAGTCCGTTTCAAGGTCAAAATAGGGTATCCAGACCCTTTGGAACGTTTCCTCGTCCGTATCGTGAAAAATAAAAAAATCCTTTTCCGCGGAGACCGTCAGCGGTGTGTTCAGCATAAAGCCGTGATATGTACAGTCCGAACCGCTGCCGAGACGTTCCCAGCGGAACGCCTGACCGCAGTCCAGAGTTTCGTCCAAGTCAAGGTCGGGGGTTTTCAGCAGGATATCCCCGCCTTTTTTCAGATAGTCCATGTCATGATCTCCTTACAGCAGGCTTTTTGGGTCGTAGTTTGGCTTTCTGTAGAGAGTATCGGCTTTGCCCTCGATATCCTCCGCAAAAACTTTCTGCCATTCCTCGGCGGTGTAGTCCTCGATACCGACGGTAACGTGACCGTCCCCGCAGCCGAGAGCCTCGCAAAGTGCGGCTGTAAGCTTATCCGCGGCAGCTTTTTTCTGTTCCTCAGTGCGTCCCTTTAACATTTTTAACGAAATATGCGGCATAAAGATCTTCCTTTCAAAATTTTATTTAAAACGGCAGTTACTGTTTTTTATAATTATAAACAATCTAAATAAGTATATTTGCCATATTTATCAGGCTCTTTTTCGGTATACTTAAATCCGTTATCGGCACACCAATTTTTAACATACTCAAAAATTTTTTTCTTGCCGTAAGGTATCCAGCCCGAATAAAAATTATCCTCGATATTAAGCATAAGAATAATTGCAATGATAAAGATCCCGCAGCTCCTCATCTGTACAACCCGCTGCTAATCTTTTTAATTTGTTATCACAATTTTCTTCAATAAAATCCCGAAGAAGTCCGACTTTTTTAAACTTTCTGGGGATTTTAACCATATCTTCGGGTATATCGTCACCCTGCTTAAAAAAATATACCTCATCATTGCAGCGATTTAAATAGGCTTCTTCAACATAGTTTTCATCTAAAAAATAAACCCAAATATCTTTTATCCATACCATAAAAAGCTCTCCTTTAGATGATAGACTTACAGATATTAGAGGATAGGGCTGTCCTCTTTGATCGCAAAGCTGTCCCATATGCGCTGCCTTTGGGTCAAAATATCACTTTTTCCCTTCGGTTTTTATGACCTCCACGTCCTCGAAAAGACACTGATATTTTGGCGGGATAAGCTTGTTTTTATGTACCTTTCCGAAAAACCACTTCTTAAACTCGCACTCGTCCTTGACGGTATCGAAAAACGTGTGCATATAGCTTATCTGCCGCACCTCGAAGTTCAGGAACTCCTTTACGCTTGCGGGAGGTTCGTGGGTGACGATATAGTCAACCTTGTTTCCGCACTTTTCCAGATTTTGCTTGCCGAACTTTACCTCCTCCGGAGTGGCAAGCTCACGCTCCCACCAGGTTTTCGACTCTCGGCGTATCTCTATTTCCTTTGTATGCCCGCCGCCGAAAGCAAAAAAGGTCTTTCCTTGAAAATTAAAAACGCTTCCCCGCTTCATGCACATCAGTCTGTCCGAAATAACTCTTACCCTGCCGCCGCAGAAATCCTCCTCGGGATATTTTTCCAGCAGATCGTAATTCTCGTGGCAGCCCTCCACAAACAGGGTGTAGAAGCGTTTTTTGCCGATTTTTTTAAGTATCTGCTTTTCTCTTGCGGAGCCGTCCCACACAAAGCCGAAATCCCCGCAGACTATAAGAAAATCGCCCTTTTTAAGCCTTGCTATCCTGCTGTCTCCGAAACGGCTGTAATCGCCGTGCATATCTCCTGTTATACAAATCAAAACCCTAACCTCCGAATAAAATATGCATTCTACAGACTTTTGTCTATAGTTTGATTATAGATTAGTATTATAAGTATAGCACAAATTTCCCAAAAGGTAAAGAGAAAATTTTATTTTTAAAAACACTTCCATTTTACAGAAAAATCTGTTATAATAAAGTATAGTTGTGTAAAAACGATCTGCATGGCAGATATTTTCCATATTTTGTGAAAGGAGCATTCCCGTAGACAGGCTTTGCGGGATACCATATATGAACATTCTGAAAAAAACCGCGGTACTTCTTGCCGCCCTTATGATCTTCGGCATAATCTCGCAGATACGCGCTTCGGCGGTGACCTTTACGCCGAACTTTACCGTGGAGAGCGAGGCCGCCGTCCTTATCAATCTTGACAAGGACATTGTGGTGTATGAAAAAAATCCCACGAAAAAAATGTACCCCGCCTCGCTGACCAAAATAATGACCGCTATCGTTGTGCTGGACAACGTTTCCGACCTGGACAACACCGAGTACGAGGCCCCTCTTGCGGTTTTTGACGACCTTTACGGGAAAAACCCCTCTTCCGTGGGCTATTCCAAGGGTGAGATCATTACCGCCACAGACCTTATGTACTCCATGCTTATGGCTTCGGCGTGCGAATCTGCGGGCATTTTAGCGTACAATGTGGGCGGCGGAAGTATGCCCAACTTCGTTGACATGATGAACCAGAAAGCGGCGGAGATCGGCTGCACCGGTACTCATTTCGTTAATCCTCACGGTCTGTACGATGACGAGCAGTACACAAACGCTCATGACATTGCCCTTATTGCAAAGTATGCGGTTGATAATTACCCTAAATTTGTGGAAATTGCTACCACTACGGAGTATACCCTGCACGGTACAAATTACCATCAGGACAACTGGACGACTATTCACCATACCAACGCCATGACCCTCAAGGGTGAATATTACTACGAACCCGTCCGCGGACTGAAAACAGGTACGCTGGACGAATCGGGACGCTGCCTTGCTTCAATGGCTACCCGCGACGGAAACAACTATCTGCTTGTTACGCTTGGCGCGGCTATGTACGACGCGGACGGAAACCGCTCCTACGGACATTATTCAGACCACGAAAAAATCTACGAGTGGGCGTTCAACACGTTCTCGTACGAGAAGATACTCAGCACCACGGACGAGATCACCGAGATACCCGTTAAGCTTGGCGACGGAGAGGACCACGTTCTGCTTGCGCCGTCAGAGGATTTTTACACGCTTTGGCCAAATACGCTGGACATGTCAAGCCTGAAAAAGGAGATCGTTACCAAAAATTATCTTGACTCGGACGGGGCGGTCACGGCTCCCGTGGAAAAGGGACAAGTTCTGGGAAAATACACGCTGTCCCTGTCGGGAGAGACCTTGTGTACTGTCGATCTGGTGGCAATGAACAGCGTTGCGCTGTCCCAGCTTGAATACAACATTATGAAGGTAAAGGCGTTCGTGGGGTCGTTCTGGTTTAAAATGGCTGTGGCGGCGGCGGTTTTCCTTACGGCGGCTTATATTGCGGTGTACATTCTGGCGACGAAAAAGCGCAGAATGAAGATGAAAAAGGTTTCCCAAAAGGGAAAACGGAGGCTTTGATGACTAATCTGCGGCCGTATTGACAAAATAATATCAATGTGGTAAAATTATATATATTTTTATGGAGGGCATTAATATGTCTGGAAAAAAGCTTTGTGTTTCAAGTCTTGTCCTTAGTATTGTAGGACTGGTTTTTTCGTTCTTTCTTCCTGTTGTTTCCTATGCCTGCGCTATTCCGGGACTTATTATAGGTATCAAAAAACGCAGGAAAAACTACAGCTCATCGGCGGGAATTTCCATCAGCATTGTTGCGCTGTCGATCGCGCTTATCAATTCGGTTCTCGGCGTTGTTATGACGGTAAAAATGTTCTTTTCGGGCAAGTCCGACGAATGACGGACTGTTTAAAGCGGGTCGGTCATATACTGAACAAGGTGGTAAAATTTATATGTTTTCCTTTTTTTCAAGCCGCAAATTTTTGCGGCATATTGCTTTTCTGACCACTGCGGCTGCGGTAATGCTTTCGGGCTGCGGCGGGAAAGATAATGCGGGCGGCGAGCCTGTATCCGTCGAGATATGGCACTACTACAACGGCTCGCTGCAAAGCTCCTTTGACAAGATGATAGAAAATTTTAACAATACTGTGGGCGCGGAAAACAATATTACCGTAAAAGCCCATTCTCAGGGCAGCATTGCCGATCTGGAGACCGCTGTGCTTAATTCTGCAAACAAGCAGGTTGGCAGCGGTGTGCTTCCGAATATTTTCGCTTCCTACGCGGATACCGCTTATGAGATAGAAAAAATGGGGATACTTGCCGATCTGGATCAGTACTTTACAGCCGAGGAGCAGGCTGAATACATCGACTCATACATAGAGGAGGGCCGTATCGGCAGCGGAGGCGAGCTGATAATCTTTCCGATAGCAAAATGCACCGAGACCTTTATGCTGAACAAAACCGAGTGGGACGCTTTTGCTGAGGCGACGGGCGCGGTCACCGAAGATATGCGCACTGTGGAGGGCGTCACCGACACCGCCCGCAGATACTACGAATGGACGGACGCCCTTACTCCCGACATTCCCGGAGACGGTAAGGCTCTTTACGGCAGGGACGCGCTTGCAAATCTGTTCATTATCGGCTCAAAACAGCTTGGACACGAGATCTTCCGCGTGGAAAACGGCTCGGTCACTGTGGATTTGGACGAGTCTGCAATGCGTAAAATCTGGGACAATTATTACGTTCCGTATATAAGCGGATATTTCCGCTCTGACGGCAAGTACCGCTCCGACGACGTTAAGGTGGGCAATATCATTTCACTTATTGGCTCTACGTCGTCCGCAGTATATTTTCCCGACGAGGTCACCGACGACCACGGCACGCACGCTATCGACGCGGAAATTCTCCCGATGCCTGTTTTTGAGGGCGGTCAGGCTGTAAGCGTTCAGCAGGGCGCGGGTATGGTGGTAACAAAGTCCACGCCCGAAGAGGAAGCCGCCGCGGTGCTGTTCCTGAAATGGTTTACCGAACCCGAAAACAACATTGCGTTTTCTGCGGAGTCGGGATATCTTCCCGTTAAAAAAGAGGCGAACGATTACGATTACTATAAGGAGACCGCCGAAAAGCTTGGAATTGAAATTGCGGGCACAAACGATATGGTCATTAAGGATGCATTCAGCCGCATTTCCGAGGCGGAGCTGTACACAAACAAGGCGTTTGACGGCTGTCAGGAGGCAAGAAGCATACTCGAAAAAAGTCTTGCGGACAAAGCCGCCGAGGACAGAACCGCGGTTGTGGATCACATGGAACTTGATATGTCTCTCGAAGAGGCGGTGGCGCTCTATAACACCGACGAAAATTTTTCCGCATGGTTTGCTCAGCTTAAAGCCGATATCGACGCTGCCGTAAATAAAGGCTGAACCTTTATCCTTGCCGCCGTCTATAGTGGTAATGGTAAATTTGGCTTCAGAGGCTAAAGCTGCTTCTGTATCAATAACTGTATAATAATGGAAAGGATAATGCGAAATGATCTCCAAAACCGTTGTACTTGACGTTCCCTATGAAAAGGCGGGGCTTGACTCTGCTGGCTGCCGCGCCGAGCTTGATGTGTACTGTGCGGGACCTTACGGGGGCATTTTGCTGAAAAAGCGTCCTGCGGTGGTTATCTGTCCGGGCGGGGGGTACGAGTACTGCTCCGAAAGAGAGGCGGAGCCTGTGGCTATGCGGTTTGCGGCGTTCGGGATACAGGCGTTCGTTCTGCGCTACAGCTGTTTTAAGAAGTTCCCTACAGACCTGCTGGAAGCTGCTCAGGCGGTGGCTTACGTTCGCAAAAACGCGGCGGAGCTTGGTGTCGATCCCGAAAAAATTATGATATGCGGCTTTTCCGCGGGAGGACATCTTGCGGCAAGCCTTGCGGTACACTGGAAAAAATCCTTTATTACGGACGCTCTGGGCGGCGAAAGCTCCCTCTACAAGCCGAACGGCGCGGTGCTTTGCTATCCCGTTATAACGGCGGGGGAGAAGCGTCACGACGGCTCTATCGTGAACATTGCGGGAGAGGACGCGGCTCTGCGGGAGCTTGTTTCCCTTGAAAAGCAGGTCACGGAGGACGTTCCGCCTGTGTTCCTGTGGCACACTGCCGACGACGGCTGCGTACCCGTTGAAAACACGCTGATGTTTGCGGCGGCTCTGGCGGAAAAGAAGATACCCTTTGCCTGCCACATTTTTGAACGCGGCGCTCACGGTCTTGCGCTGTGCGACGAATGCACCGCAAGCGGAGACGAGCATTTCAATCCCGACTGCGGAAAATGGTTCTCTATGGCAGCGGACTGGATAAAATCGAGATAAAATAAACGCTCAAAACCGATGATTCGGCTTTGAGCGTTTTCTTTTGCGCTTTGGTTTTGTTAAGTTCTGCTCTCGACTAAGCTGTCGCGTCTGAAAAGAAGCGTTATGCACCAGATCGCCGAGAGGGCTACAAGCACATACACTACTCTGCTGAGGATAGCGCCTGTTCCGCCGAACAGCCATGCCACAAGGTCAAAGCTGAATATTCCCACAAGACCCCAGTTAAGACCGCCTATGACAAGAAGCGCAAGTGCGATTTTATCAAACATTTTTATCCATCCTTTCAATGCCGCTTTCGGTACGCCGATTTCCGATAAAATGCGGAACTGCGGTTCCGAAGTTCTATCCGATCTCGGCGTCGGGTCGGCGAAGAATACCGTCCTGCGACAGATCGGCAAACCCCGCGTTCTTTGATCGGGGACGGTAAAAGGAAAATACTCCCGAAAGGTGTACTTCCGAGAGTATTATCCGCAAAAAAATTTATTTTATACAAGATCGGCACAAGCCGTCGGAAACTCTTACTCCACCGCCATAAGACTTGTTTCGGTCTCGACGCTTTCCGGCTCGTACAGCTTGAAACGCTCGGCAACTGACTTCAGGAAATTTTCGTCAAGGACAAAATTTCCGTTGTCGTTGTAGGCTCCTGTTACAGTCACAAGCTGGCACACTCTGTCGTCGCTTGAAGCAACATATTTCATCGCGCGGGACTGCGCTTCGTAGTCGTAGGCGGTAAAATTTGTCTCGGCAGTGGAATTTATTACCGCGCTGAAATAGTCGTCTATATGGTTTGAAAAGCCCTCGTCGATGTTTTTGTTGATAAGGTCGTTTATCAGCACGCCGGTTATCTTGGCGCGGTACTCCTCGCCCGAATTGAACAGGGGATAGGTCACTACCTTTCTGAGCAGGTCGGAATCAAGATATACATTGCCCTCGCGGATAATGGTCTCCTCGCCCGTGTCGGGGTTGGAATAAATTAGATTATATGGAACGTCGAAGTCTACGCCGCCGAAAATATCCACAATAACTCCGAAGCTGTCGTTGTTCAGCTTCATATAGTAGTCGATCGTCAGACCCACGGCGTTTTCGGCTGCCAAGACTGCCTGCGGCGCGCCGCCTCTGCGGTAGAACTCGTACAGGCCGTCCTCAGTCCCGCCCGTGTTGGCGCAGGTATCTGCGGGAAGCGGCATTATTGCCATTCTCCGCTCATCGGCGATCAGTCTCACAAGCATAAAGCAGCATCCGCTCATGCGCTTTTCCGAATCAAAGATAAACAGCGCGGTCTTGTTGTTTTCCGCTGTAGGAACATACTCCTCAGACATAAGTCCGCTTATATCGGGAATATTGACGTCGGTCTCTTTCGGAGCGGTAAGCTGACGAAACAGCATAAAACATATTCCGCCGATAATAATTAGTGTCACCATTATGGTTATGAAATATGTAAGGGCAATTTTTGTTCCTTTTTTTGCCATGTTGATGCTTCCTTTCAAAAAAATTTGAAAACTTGTTGAAAAGTTTTTCCATAAGTGGTATAATTATGTTAAAAAGCAAGCTGCTCGTTTTCCATGCCGACGCGCATGTCGTTTTCAAGCTTTGCGGCATCTATAATCTTTATCTCAAGACCGCACCGTTCGGCGTATCTTATCGTCTGTCCCGTTCCGCTGCGGTAGTCCGACACAACCGCTATAAGCTTGTCCGAGCGTTCTACCATATATCCGTTCCTCAGACGCATACAGCCGCGGGTGTAATCTTCGCTTACATATACGATCTCGTCGGCTTTCAGCAGTATATTGCCGAGAACAAACTTATCACTGCCCTTGAAGCTGCTTCCGTGCGCTCTGTACGGAGCTGCCGCAACAAGTCTGAGCGGTCTTCCCTGGGCCTTCAGCTCCATTACCATTTCGCCCGCCCACAGGTCAACACCGCGGGCAAGTCCCGTTATAAAGGTGGTAAAGCCGTTTTCGGCGCAGTCGATTATTTCCTTGTAAAGTATGCTTTTAAGCGTGCGGATCACCTGAGAGTAATCGCTTCCGCCGTCGGGAAGCTTTTCGGGGCGGTGTCCCGAAAAACAGACGGTCTTTCCGCAGGACGCGACAGGCGCGGCGCTGTTGTCAAGAGGCATGATGCAGTCCCCATTTCAAAGTATTTGTGCGCTTCGTTCAAGCGCTTACTGGATTATTATAGCACAAATATTCCGTTTTTACAACAGCAACTTTATATTTGTAATAAATTTGACACATTTGCTCGCGGACTTAAGTCAAAAGCGTTTGCAGAAAATCTGTTCAAGACTTTCATATACAAGCTTTTTGAAAACACATCTGAAAGGAGGAGCGTTCCCGATACCAATCTGAACGGGACGCGGCAAGAAAAATGAAAAAGGAATTTTTAGACCGCATTCGGGCTGAGATCGATCTTGACGCGGCGGAAAGAAACTTTATGGAACTGAAAGGCTTTTTGTACGACGGTTTTACAAAGCCTGCCTGCGTTATCAAGGCGGACGGCTACGGTCACGGCGATCTGCCGCTTATGAGACTGTACCGGAAGCTGGGCGTGGACTTCTTCTGCGTGTCCAACACTGCGGAGGCTCTGCGGCTCAGGGACGGAGGCTGCACGGGGGATATCCTGATCTTGGGCTGGTGCTGTCCCGACGACGCGGATATTCTTGCGGAAAACGATATTATCTGCACGGTGGTTTCCGTCGAAAATGCCGCCGAACTGTCGAAAAAGGCTTCAAAGCCTGTGAGAGTACATATCAAGGCGAACACGGGTATGAACAGGATAGGTCTCAACACGGGTGATGCGGAGCAGTGTGCTGCTGAAGCGGCGAAGATCGCGGCTATGCCTAATATTTCCGTGGAGGGTATTTTTACGCATTTTGCTGCCGCGGACAGCCGTCTTGAAAAGGATATCGCTTTTACTGAGGAGCAGAAGCTGAAATTTTTGGACGCTGTAAACGCTGCGGAACGTCACGGCCTGAAATTCAAGCAGGTACACTTCCTTAACAGCGCGGCGACTATGTACAGCTACGACAGCAGAAGCACGCTTGCAAGGCTTGGTATCGTTCTGTACGGTCTGAGACCCGCTTACTCTCTTCATATGCCTGTCGTTCTCGAGCCTGTCATGAGCCTGAAAACCGTTGTGTCTCAGGTCAAGACCGTACACAAGGGCGATTCCGTCAGCTACGGCAGGACCTACGTCGCCGACGGAGACAGGGTGATAGCTACGGTTCCCTGCGGCTATGCGGACGGATATCCAAGGCTGCTTTCGGGCAACTGTGAGGCTATTATCCGCGGAAAACGCGCAAAGGGCGTGGGAAGGATCTGCATGGATCAGATGATGTTTGACGTTACAAAAATAGACGGCGTTTCCGCAGGCGACGAGGTGACCCTTATCGGCAGGGACGGCAGTAATACTATCACCGCCGACGATCTTGCGGAGGCCTGCGGCACTATCGGATACGAGATCGTATGCGGTATAAGCAAGCGCGTTCCCAGAGTTTATATCGGCGGAGATCAGTCCGATAGTGATGATGAATAGGCTAAATTCAAATTGTGCAAAATAGCCAAAACGCTAAGAATAAAAATGTTAATGTAAACGTTGACACTGTGTTTCACTTTTTGGTATAATATTATTGTGAACGATTTCATTTTTATCCGAAAGGACGTTTTTTTATGAAAAATATCAAGAAGATGCTTGCGGGTCTTACCGCTGTATCGTTAGTAGGCTCTCTTGCAGGCTGTTCGGGCGGCGGAGATCCTGCCGAGACCACAGAGGCTATAACCACCACTCCCCCCGTTACGGTAGAACTCAACACCGAGACCCTTTCTCAGGAGGATCAGGAACAGATCGGCAATGTTGCGGATCAGCTTACGGGCGAGCTGGAAAACAAAACTATCAAATGGTTCTCTTTCTACGATCCGTTCCACCCTACAACTGCGGGCAACACAAAGGCTCTTTCGCTTGAGCTTTTCGAGGCTAAGTACGGCGGAGAGATCGAGTATATTGAGACTACATGGGCAAACCGTTTCAACGATCTGTCCACAAGGATCATCGGCGGCGACGGCATTGACTTTATCGCGGGCGGCGATCTGGACTCTTTCCCCAAGGGTATCCCCAGCGGTCAGTTTGAGTCCTACGACAGCTATATCGACTGGAGCAATCCGCTCTGGGCTGAGTGGAAAGACCTGAACGACAAGTTTATCGTTAACGGAAAGCACTATATAATCTGTCCTCAGTCCACACTGGGTCAGGTCGTAGTTTACAACAGAGGAACTGTTGAGGCTATGGGCTTTGACGATCCCGCAGAGCTTTTTGCCAATGGCGAATGGAACTGGGATACATTTAAGGGTATGCTTTTGGATTATGTTGATCCCGCACAGGATCAGTACGGTCTGGACGGCTGGTTCAACGAGCAGCCTCTTATGCTTACAGGCGGCGTTCCCTCCGTTGAATTTAAGGACGGAAAGCTTGTACACAATCTTAACGACCCCACTCTCGAAAGAGTTATGAACTTTATGTACGGTCTCAACACGTCAGGTCTTGTTCTTGACAAGAGCCTGTTCAGCTGGACGGAACACCCAGAGTTCATCGGAGAGGGCAGAGAGCTGTTCTACATCGGCGGTATGTACGTTCTCGAAAGCGCTCCCGAGGTATGGTCCGCTACGTTCGGAAATCAGGAGGACGTTATGTTCGTTCCGCTGCCTAAGGATCCCGATGCTTCGGAATACTATGTACCTGCGGGACTTGAAGCCTATATGCTCTGCAAGGGCGCGCAGAATCCCGAGGGCGTTATGAGATTTATGGAATGTATCCTTGCTGCAAACGCCGATCCTGAAACTCAGGAGATCGCTCTTAACAAGCGCCGCAATGACTACGGCTGGAGCGACGAGATGATCGAGATGCACGCTACGATTACCGAGCTTTCCCGCAAGAACCCTGTATACGATATCCATTCCGGCTGTCCCACAGACCTGTATGATATCCTTGACAGCGGCGAATACGGTATCCGTGCTGCATTTGAGGGCCACGAATGGGCTACTACACGTGAGTCGCTTCTGGACGTTGTTGACGTTTACATCAATGAATTCAACGAACAGGTAGACGCTATGGGCTGATTGCTCACTTGAAATAATGATAAGCCGTCCCGTTTCGGAGTTATCCGCAGCGGGACGGCTTTTTATTCTACGATGACCTTTGAGCTGTCCTCTTCGCGAAGCGCGATGACAGCTCCTCTTATCAGATAGGCGATAGGGTCTCCTGCGGGGCTTCTTTGCAGACACAGTACGGACGTACCCTCGATCAGACCTATATCCTGCAAACGGCGGCGCATTCCGCCCTCGTTGAGCAGCTTTATGACGGTTGCAGAGCTTCCCTCGCGCATATTAAACAGCGTCTTTGCTGTGTTCATAGTCTTACTCCTCTGAAATTCGATAAGTATCGGGAAAGCCATATTTAACACGTATCCGTCTTTCCCTTATTACCAGTCTATGCCGCAGATTTTTTTCTGACACTATGATATAGCATATTTCCAGATAACCTGTACTTTTTTAGGACTTGCCCGCATAAACATTAAACAAAACCTGCAAAGGAGCTGTTTTAACGTGAGCAAAGGTTCATCTAAAAAAGGAATTAAAATATTTTTATTTATTATTCTTGCGGTCATAGCCGCCGCTGCGCTGTTTTTCTTTTCCAAAGCCAAGGAGGACACCGAGGCTGACAAGAGGTTCACAATGGCGGCAAATGCCGAGCGCATCGAGTTTCTCAACGCTCAGGGCTGGATAGTCGATCCCGATCCCGTGTCCAAGGAGGAGATAACTGTCCCGTCGGTGACGGACGAGGCTTATGCCAAGTATGCGGAATTGCAGAAGCAGCAGGGCTTCGATCTTGAAAAGTATCAGGGAAAGCCTGTGACGGTCATTACCTATCGGGTGCTGAACTATCCCGATCACCCCGAAAACGTTACGGCGACTATGATGCTGTACAGTGACAGGCTTATCGGCGGGGACATTTCCATGGCTGGCGAGGACGGCTTTACCGAGCCGCTTGTTTCCGCGGCAGTCCAGACCTATCTGGTTGCGGAAGCGGAATGAGCTTTGCCGCAAAACAAAACAGAGGACAGACCGCGTCTGCCGCCGATGTTCGGCACGCGTGCTGTTCTCTGTTTTTTACTGTATTTTTTGCAGACTGTCACGTTCGGTTCCGATCGACTATCCTGATCGTTCCCGACGTCAGAGCCTTTTCCTCGCCGCTGTCAAGGCGTACGAGCAGTCTGCCAATCTCGTCTATGCCTATGCAGTCCATTTCCTCGGAAATGTCGTTGTGAGTGACCTCTATGCGGTTTCCTATAACGTTTGAGCGTCTGCGGTACTCGTCGAGGAAGCTTTTGTCCTTTATGGTTTCAAGGCGTTCCTCAAGGCAGTTCAGTATTTCCGCGGCAAGGACGCTTCTTGACACAGGCTTGTCGGCCTCCATACGTACCGACGTTGCGATATCCGCAAGATTTTTCGGGAACGTAACGTTCTGCACGTTTATTCCCATTCCCACTATCGCATACTCCAGACCGCCCTGCTCCACGTCCACGGAAGCCTCCGTCAGTATCCCGCAGAGCTTTTTGCCGCTTGCGTAGATATCGTTGACCCATTTGATCTTACAGTCTATTCCCGCCACCTTTTCGACCGCCTCCGCTACAGCCACCGCCGCGCAGGACGTTATCAGCAGCGAATGCTCCACCGAAAGCTTTGGTCTGAGAATAACGCTCATATAGACCCCCATGCCCATCGGCGAATAGAAGTCTCTGCCCATGCGTCCCTTGCCCTGGGTCTGGACCTCCGACACTACTGTTGTACCGTGTACCGCGCCCAGCTGGGCGAGGCTTTTTGCAAAGTTGTTTGTTGAGTCAATTGTTTTAAACACGTCGATCTTTCTGCCCAAAGCCTGCGTTCTCAGATTGGGAACGATAGACTGTTCGCTTAAAAAATCGCTTTCCTCCGAAAGACAATAGCCTCTGTTTGTCACCGCGCAGATGGAATACCCCTCCTCTCTGAGTGTTTTCACTGCTTTCCAAACTGCGCTTCTCGTCATACCTACACTGCGGGCGATTTCGCTGCCCGACACGCTTTTCCCCTTATTTTCTTCCAGGACGGTCAATACCTTATCCTTTAACGGCATAAAAACGCACCTCCGTTTTGAAACAAATTATTTAATCTGAAGGGCAATTCGACACAATTACTCCAGTCTGTTTATCCTGATCCGTGATAAAAGTACGGACAAAAAATCTGTGTAAAAATGATATATGCATAATTCATATTTGCAAATTTTTACTTGATTTTATGTACGCCTTTTGACCGCAAATCAGTACAAGACCGTCCAAACAAGACAGCGGCTTTTTGGGCTGCGCGGCGCGGCAGAAACGCGCGCAATATTTTCATAACGCTGTCCTTAAAAGCACATTATAAGGATACCACAAATCGGCCTTTAAGTCAATCACATTTTTTCACTTTTTTCATAAAATGTCAAAGAGAATACTTAGAGAAAGTGGTTGACAATGCTTAAAATTCTTCTTCTGACGGCGGCTGTCTGCACTGACGGATTTGCTGCCGCTGTGGGCATAGGAGCGGCGGGAATAAGGATACCCGCTCAGTCCTCGGTGATAATCAGCTTTACGGGAGCGCTGTTCCTGTCCTGCTCGGCGGCGTTTGCCGATCTTATAGGACGGTTCGTTCCCGAAAGGGTCTGCGAGGCTGTATCGTTCACGCTGCTGATACTGCTGGGACTGTTCAACCTGTTTCAGGGATACTTCAAACGCTTTGCGGAGCGTCTGAAAAGCGGCGGGAAGTCCCCTAATCCTGCCGTGCTGTTTTTCGACGGAGCGGCCGCGGATGCCGACAACTCCAAGAGCATTTCTCCCCGCGAGGCTGTGGCTCTTGCCGCAGCGCTGTCCGCGGACTCCCTTATCACGGGAGTGAGCGCGGGTCTGAACGATCTGAACGTTCCCATGCTTGCGGTCGTTTCCTTTGCGGCGGGACTTCTTTCAATTTCCGTCGGCTGGCGTCTGGGACGGAAAATAGCGTCTCTGAAGATCAGTCTCGGCCGGCTTTGCGGCGCGGCGCTGATAATCCTTGCTTTCCTTAAATAACAGCGGCTGCCGGATATTTCCGACAGCCGCCATTGGCTTTTATTAGATTAAAGTTCCGCAACCTTTGCCTGAAGCTCGTCGTTTACTTCGCCTACAAGCATAATGATAGTATCCGCAATGGATTCTCTTGTTGTAGCCCAGTCTGTGCCGTGCATTGCAGCTCTTGTACCAACGTTGTCGCCGCCCTGTGTTGTGTAGGAAGCGATATCGGTGGAGCAGCCCGATGCAAGGTCGTATACGGGGTACTGTTCTGCAAGCTTGTTTATCTCCTTGAGGTTATCGAGGATCTCCTGAGACCACTGATAGTCGTCGAGAGCCTTTCTGTCGGAGATTGCGATCGCGCCCTCGTCGTATGCGCCGACGATGTTGCACTCGGAGAACAGAGCAACGCCCTGCGGGTTAGCTGCGCCCTTACAGAGAGCAAAGCCGATTATCTTAGCGGTCTGATACGGGTCGGAGCCTGCGGGAGACGGTACGGGAGCGATTCCGAGGTTTTCGGGTTCGATCTTGGTCGTCCATGTAGCAGGGTCGGATCTTACAGAGTATGGTCCTACGATGTAGAAGAGCTGTCTGCCCTCGCCCATCATCTGAGGCTGCTCAGACCACGAGAACTGTTCTCTGGGGAAGATAAGTCCGCTGGTGTACAGGTCGTACTGGAAGTTCATTTCCTTTTCCATGCCGGGGTCGTTGAGATTGCAGACAAGCTGACCGTCCTTAGTGCTTACGGTAGGAACGCCGCCGGAGCAGAGCAGGGAGTTTTCAGCCCAGTAGCCGTCCAGACCCCACTGGTCGTTCTCTTCGTCAACGAAGTCCTGGAGCATGGACTTGAAGCTGTCCCAGTTCCATTCGCCGGCCTTGTACATCTCCCAAGGATCGTCAAAGCCGTTTGCTTCGATAGTTGCCTTATTGTAGAGAACGATCTCCTCGGTCTCAACGGTTGTTACGAACTGGAAGTGCTTGCCGCCGAAGTTGAATGTTTCCATAGCGGTTTTGGTGTTCTGCCAGATAGCGGAGTTCATGTCAATGTAGTCGTCAACAGGCTGGAACATTCCGCTGATGATGCCCTTGGGGTAGTTGTAAACGTCGTCGCCGGGGAAGAAGTCGATACCCTCGCCGCCGAGAACATATGTAGAAAGGTCGTTGTAGCGGTTCTCCCATGTTGTCTGGTAGAACTTTACAGAGCCGCCGTATTTGCGTTCAAACATTTCCAGCGCAACGGATTTGGACGCGCCGTTTCCGCTGGGGTTGATATCATAGTGGGCAAGCCACTTGATCTCTTTATTTTCAAGCTCCACGTCCTGAAGCTGAGTCATTGCGTTTTCGAGGACGGATTCTTCGTCGTCCTTAAGTCCCTCTTCGTTGATTGGAACTGTAGCGGCTGTGGTCGTAACGGTTTCCTGTGTGGTGGTGTTTTCGGCTTCTCCGCCGCCTCCGCCGCCGTTTCCGCCGCTTGTGCCCTGATCGTCTCCGCCGCCGCAGGCAGCAAGTCCTGCTGTCATTGCGAGAGCCATTATTCCCGCAAGGATCTTCTTAGTGTTTTTCATTAAATAACCTCCTATTTTATTTTTGCTGATTCTTTGTTTGAGCCAACATATTTGCAATATTATTATAACAAAATCAGTCAAAAATGTCAACTAACAGTTTAGATATTTTGGATTGCTATTATTGTTGATTTTGCATAAAAATTTATAACATTTTTTCTTTGAGTAGAGCAATTTAACAAATAGGTAAAAAAACTTATGAAAAAGCTTATTACTTTTATGCATAGAATAGTGTATAATTAATATAAGGAAAACTATGCCGTGCCGCTGCTGCGGATAAGCTCCTGCGGCTTACGGTTTACGGTCGGACACGCGGAAAGGGGGTCAGCCTATGAACAAAAAAATTGTTCTGAATCAGCTCGGATACTGCCGCAATATGCGCAAAACCGCTGCATTTGTGGGTTATACCGACGAGTTCGGCGTTGTGGACGCTTTAACGGGAAAGACCGTTTTTGAAGCTGCCGCTTCCGATCCCGTCTCCGACAAGGCTTCCTCCGATACCGTTTCGGTACTGGACTTTTCCTCTTTCGACCGCTGCGGAAGCTACTATATCCGTGCGGGCAGACGGCGTTCTCCTGTTTTTTCCATATCCGAAAAGCCTTACGGCAAACTGAAAAGGGCTCTGCTGAAGGGGCTGTACTACAACAGGTGCGCTTCACTTGACAGACGCTGGGCGGGCGTATATGCTCACGGTCAATGCCATTCCGAGCCTGTCCCGCTGTTCGGTTCGTCAGCAAAGCATCTGGACGTAAGCGGCGGCTGGCACGATTCGGGCGGATACGGAAAGTTCACCGTTTGTACCTGCGTTACGCTGGGGCATCTTCTGTACGCATACAAGCTGTTCCCCGAAAGCTTTGGGGACAGCTCGGACATTCCCGAATCGGGAAACGGCATACCCGATATTCTGAACGAATGCCGAGTGGGTCTTGAATGGCTGCTTAAAATGCAGGCGCGGGACGGCGGCGTTTATCACAAGGTATCGTCCATAAAGCCTGTTCCGATAATCAAGCCCGAGGACGACATGACGGAGCGGTTCGTTTTTCCGAAATCCCATCAGGCGGCGACCTGCTTCTGTGCAGTGACGTCCCTTGCTTCAAGGATATTCCGTCCATTTGACGAGGGCTTCTCCGACAGGCTGAACGAGGCTTCCTTTAACGCATGGATATGGCTTATGAACAACCCTCACTACGAACCCTTTGAAAATCCGCCCACAATTGCGGTAAACGCGGCGGGCGATTTCGACGATGATGACCCGGACGACGAGATGCTCTGGGCGGTATGCGAGCTGTACGAGACAACGGGGGACAAGGCTTTCCATGACAGGATACTCGGTCTTTACGGTCACGTAAGCGTTACAGGCTTCGTAAACCGCGAAAACGGCGGCTTCGGCGCGCTTGCCTACCTTTTCGGAAGTCAGCCGAAAAACGAGTTTGTGGAGCAGTCCATGAAGCTTCAGCTGAGAGTGCGTGCAGATAATCTGTACAGCCTCAGCCGCAAAAGCGGCTACGGTACGGCAAAGTCTGAGGAGGACTACGTCCGCGGCAGCAATATGTACTCTATGACGGACAGTATTGTGCTTATTCTGGCTCATAAAATTTTTAAGTGCGACGAATACATACAGACCGTCTACGAACAGCTCGACTATATTCTGGGAAAAAATCCTATGGATATATGCTATGTTACGGGCTTCGGAAGCAGGTCGGTCATGCACCCCCACCACCGTCCCTCGGAGGCGGCTGACCTTGACGAGCCCGTTCCAGGATTGCTTGTGTGCGGCCCGAACAAGGAAGCGGATGACAACTTTACTCAGTGGAATATCCCTGCGGATACTCCGCCCGCAAAATGTTACTACGATATCCTGTACAGCTTTTCCACCAACGAATCGGCGATATACTGCAACTCGGCGGCGGTTTTTGTGACGGGGTATCTGGAGTCGCTTCTGTGAAGCGAAACGCTTTAGTAAAGCGAAAATAAATTTGATACTATAAAAAAGGAATGATGATATTGAAGATCAAAAAAAGTATGTCCGCGATCGCGGCGGCCGCAATGTGCGCCGCTATGCTCACCTCCTGCAAAAGCGCTCCCGCAGAGGTTGGAGACGCTACGCAGAGCGTTTCCGAAAGTGCTTCGGAAAACACGCCTGTTGCGGTTACGGCTGCGGCGAATCCCAACGAGGCTGAAGCGGGAGTACCAGTAAATCTTGAAGAGGGAGTGTCGGATAAAATGTACGGCAGAGCTGTTATGAACGAGGGCAACAAAGCAAGGCTTGCTCATGCGATGAAGAAGGCGATGAACGGCGAAGAGGTTACCGTCGGCGTTATCGGCGGCTCTATCACGCAGGGAAGCTCCGCTTCCTCCACGTCAAACTGCTATGCTTCGCTGTTCTATAACTGGTGGCTGACTAAGTTCCCCGACGCGAACATAAACTTCGTGAACGCGGGTATCGGTGGTACTAACAGCTATCTGGGCGTTCACCGTGTGGACGAGCAGCTGCTGTCCTACAAGCCCGACGCGGTCATTGTGGAGTTCTCCGTAAACGACACGGACAAGACCATGAACAGGTACTCCTACGACAGCCTTGTCAGAAAAATTTTGTCCTGCGACAGCAATCCTGCGGTAATGCTTCTGTTCACCACCATGGAGGACGGCACAAGCTTGCAGGACGTTCACAAGGAGATAGGCGCGGCTTACGATCTGCCTATGCTCAGCTATCACGACGCGGTTTATCCCGAGGTTGCGGCGGGAAATCTTGTGTGGAGAGACATTTCCCCCGACAATATCCACCCCAACGATGCGGGTCACGACATTATCGGTCAGATAGTTTCACGCTATCTGGACGGCGTTTACGACAGTCTTGACGAGATCACCGAAGAGCCGTCTGCTTTTGCTGCGGAGGGTCCCACAAAGGATTATTTCGCGAACGCAAAAATGCTCAGCGCGGCGGATATCACGGCGACATCCTCCGAGGGCTTCGAGGTTGTGGACAAGACTATATATGACCAGTTCCACAACAACTGGAAAACCGAAGCGGGCGGAAGTCTTACCTTTGACGTTGAGTGCAGGAATTTCGGCGTATTCTTCCTGTGTACCACCGACGGCAAAAGCGGCACTTACGAGGTCTATGTTGACGGCGAGCGCAAGGGCAAGCTTGAAGCCGACTTCACGGGCGGCTGGGGAAATTACGGCAACACCAAGCAGATAACGCTTACAAACGAGGTTGCCGCTCACAATATCGAGATCAGACCTGCCGAGGGCAGCGAGGACAAGGGTATTACCATTCTCGGACTTATGGTGTCATAAGCGGGAAGTCCCCTCGGGCAATTTGAATACTATATAAATATCAAAGAGGACAGAGCGTTTTAATGGCTCTGTCCTCTTTTTTGTGTGTGGAAAATTATTCGTATGACTTTTTCAGTGCGGCGGGTTTGCGGCTCAGGTACAGGCAGTATATAACGGCGATAAGGATAGTCGCGCCAAAATATACCCATTCCATGGTAATATTCTCGCCCGCAAACACTGAAAAAGCGTCCACCAGACTATGTACTGCAATGCATACCAGCAGGCTGCCGGATTTATAAAATACGAACGTTAAAATGTATCCCCACGCAACGGCAAAAAGCACCTGAATTACCGTTTCAAGGCTTGCCTGACCCGCTAAAAGATTGACTATGTGTCCTATGCCGAAGGTCACGGCGGTGATCGTAATTGCCACGGGAGCAGGGTCCTTTTTCAGCAGGATACGGAACAGGAAGCCGCGGAAAAGCATTTCCTCGATAAAGCCGACAAGCAGCATGGAAAGCACCGCGAAAATCTGCGAAACGCCGCTGTACGCCAGAGCAAATCCCCGCCACAGGTTGCCTGTCATAAGTATAAGCATCGGTATGAAAAACCAGTAATCGGAGGCTTTGCCCTGCCACTTAACAAGTCCGTACTTTTCTTCCAGACGGTACTTTTTTACAAAAGCAAAGATACACGCGGCTATAAGTAAAAGTCCCAGAAGCATAAATATGCTCTCGTCGCCTAAATTGCCCCTTATGGGTATGGTCACGCCGCAGTAAATAAATATCCATATCAGCGCGAACCATAATTCGTTTTTATCGTATAATTTTTTCATTTTATTTCCTCCTTTATGGCTAAGACCGCACCGTGGTAGGCGCGTTCCAAATGTGCGGCAACGACGGCTTCGTCGTACTCCAGCGAGTTGTTTGCTATAATGCTTGCGTAGCCGTGGGCAAACATTGCTATGGTCAGGAAAACCTCTTTGGTCTGCTCCAAAGTTATTCCCATTGCTCCCTGCATTGCGGACAGGACAGGCAGCAGTTCTTCGGCGTCTATCATTTCAAGCAGGCTGTTTCCCGCCGCAAAGCCCGACTGGAAAAGGAAACGGAACAGGTTTGGTTCTCTTATGGCAAAGCGGATATAGTTCAGTCCGATACTCAGCATAACGCCTTTAGCGGAGTCAATGGTCATAAGGTACTCCGTGTGGAAAGCGTCGGCTTTTTCGTACACGGCTCTTTTCATTTCCTCGATTTTTGCGAAATGGTACATGACGGGCTGGGTGGAACACTCCAGCTTCTCCGAGACGGTTCGGGCGTTGACGTTTTCCGCGCCCATGGCTCTTGCCACCTCGAATGCGGCGTCTATTACCATTTCTTTTGTTATCCTTGCTTTTGGCATTTTTATCCTCCTGTTTTTATTATAACTCGAATTATATAATTTGAATTATATAACTTGAATTATAATAGAAGTGGGGCGGTTTGTCAATTGGTTTGATTGCGTTTTTTTCTAATTTATCACATAATTTTCACTTAACTTTCACATAGTAATAATGCGGACTTTCGTGCAATGTCGATACAGAAGCTTTTTCTCGTCTCGGAAATAAAATTTGCCGTCATCTCTATAGACGGCGGCAAGGGTAAAGGCTCAGCCTTTTGGGTGGTTTTTGTTGTGCGTACTGCCTGAAAATTGCACGTGGTAATTGTGTGAAATGCCGAAATGTCCGAAAATAAAAAAATATTTTTTTGATAGTTGCACGTCCGCGTGCAACTTTTTGCGTTTTTGAGCCTTATAGTGAAAGATGTTTTTCATCAGAACATTTCGCGCCGAGTGTTCCGTGGGACATTTTTCGGAAAGGAGGTGAACCGATGTCCGCAGCTCTTACAAGAAATCAGAAAAGATTTCTGTGCGGCTATATGAAAACGGGAAGTATTGAGGAGTCCGCCGCGCTGTGCGGTATTCCCCCCGACAGGGCTTTGGACGAGGGGCTGAAAATTCTCGAACACCCGCTGGCAATGGAATTTGTGACAAATCTTTCCCTTACGGAAAAAAGATTTGCCGCAAAAGGCGCTGACAAGGTGGAGGAGTCTCTGGACAGGCTCATCAGCGGCCGCATAAACGACGCGGTCATTCTGGCGCGAGCCGACCCCGAAACCCTTACCGAGGAGGATATCCGCGGGCTCGATCTTTACAACGTGTCGGAGCTTAAATTCGGCAAGGGTGTGTGCGAGATAAAATTCGCGGACAGGCTCAAAGCCATTGAAAAGCTTAACGAGATACGCAACGGCAGGGCTTCCGACGGCGCGGCTCAGAGCTTTTTCGACGCGATCGGCAGGGCGGCTGAATCTCAGCAGTCTGAGTCACAGCAGGCTGAACCTCAGCTTGCAGAGTTCCCGCAAAACGGTGGTGAGCCGTCCGCGGAGTGACCGCGAAACAGGACAGCGCTGTAACCTCTGTCCGCGGTAATCTGAAAAAGGAGTGTGTTTGTTTGGCTAAATTCAAGCGTTTCTCGGCAAAGCAGAAAACCGTTCTCACATGGTGGAAGTCGGAGGGGTACAAAAAATGCGACGCCATAATCTGCGACGGCGCTGTCAGAAGCGGCAAGACCCTGTGTATGTCCCTTTCCTTTGCGGCTTGGGCGACGGCTAATTTTAACGGCGGCTGCTTCGCGATATGCGGAAAGACCATAACGTCCGTAAAGAGAAATCTTGCGGCGCCGCTTTTGTCCGCTTTGCGGGGACTTGGCTTTTCCTGCGCGGAAAAGGTCAGCGGCGGCTATGCCGATATAAGCGCGGGCGGCAGGACAAACCGCTTCTACTTTTTCGGTGGACGTGACGAAAGCTCCGCCGCTCTCATTCAGGGCATAACCCTTTGCGGCGCGCTTCTGGACGAGGTTGCTCTCATGCCCCGCTCCTTTGTGGAGCAGGCGATCGCAAGGTGCTCGGTGGAAAACTCAAAGCTTTGGTTCAGCTGCAATCCCTCCTACCCGTACCACTGGTTCTATCGGGAATGGATTTTGAAAGCGCGGGAGAAAAACACGCTGTACCTCCACTTCACCATGGACGACAACCCTTCTCTTTCGGACGAGGTGAGGGAACGGTACAGACGGCTTTATTCCGGCGTTTTCTACGAAAGGTTCATTCTGGGGAAATGGGTCGCCGCCGAGGGTCTGGTGTACCCTATGTTCTCGGAGGAAAAGCACGTTGCAAAGCCGCTTCCCGAAAGCTTTGAGAAGTATGCGGTATCCTGCGATTACGGCACGGTGAACCCGTCTTCCTTCGGGCTTTGGGGCAAATGCGGAGAGGTCTGGTACAGAATAAACGAATATTACTACAGCTCAAAGCGGGAGGGAATGTCCCGTACTGACGAGGAGCATTACGAGGGGCTTCGCGGGCTCATAGGCGGCAGGCGGGTGCTGGGCGTTATCGTTGACCCGTCGGCGGCTTCGTTTATTGAATGCATCCGCCGTCATGGGGAGTTTCCCGTTATTCCCGCGAAAAACGACGTGGTCTCGGGCATAAGGCGGTGTTCCGACGCTTTGCGGGACGGCAGGCTTATGTTCGGCGAGAGCTGTACGGACATTCTCAGGGAGTTTTCTTTGTACCGCTGGGACGAAAGCCGCGGCGGTGATGTTCCCATCAAGGAAAACGACCATGCTATGGACGATATGCGCTATTTTGTGACCAGCGCCTTTTTCCGTGAGGACAGCGGCGGCTTTTGGGCGGGTACTGTTACCCGAAGTTGAAAATCGCTAAAATATTACAGAAAGGAGAGAAATAATGAACGTTATCAAAAGGCTCATGAGCCACAGGGCTGATCTTAGCATGAACTTTTCCGATTCGGCGGTATCAAGCGGACGGTTCTCCGCGGGCGGGGTAAATCTGCTTACGCTTCAGCCGTCGGGGGTTGAGGAGCACAGGCTTTATGACAATCTGCGGTACTCCGTTCCCATTGTGGACGCGGCTTTGCAGAAGATCATACGGCTCACGGGCGGCTTTAAGGTGAAATGCTCCGACCCGCGGTGGCAGGAGGAGCTTGACAGGTTCGCGGAGGAAGTCCCCGTGGGCACGGGAGGAAAGTCCCTGTATGCTTTCACGGACGCGTTTCTGGACAGTCTGCTCACCTACGGCTCGGCGGCGGGAGAGATGATAGTCGATCCCGACACAGGCAATGTGCTTGGAATTGCTCCCATAGGCGCGGATAAGTTTCTTTGCAGGGCGGGGGAAAATCCCTGCGACAGGCTTTACTACAAGCTTGATGGAAAAAAATGGATTCCTGTGGAAAATCCGCGGTTTGCAGTGTACAGCACGCTTAATCCCTCGGCGCGCTGTCCTGACGGTCAGTCGGTGCTGCGGGGGCTGCCCTGTATTTCGGCGGTGCTGATGAGGGTGTATGAGTGTATCGGTCAGAACTTTGACCGTGTGGGAAACGTGCGGTATGCCGTTACCTACAAGCCCTCGGACAGCGGCGAGATGGCTTTCGCCAAGGAACGCGCTCAGCAGATCGCCAAGGAGTGGAGCGACGGCATGAACGCAATGCGCTGCGGCGAAGTCCGTGACTTTGTGGCGGTGGGTGATGTGGATATCAAGGTTATCGGCGCGGATAACCAGATAATCGACACGGAGATACCTGTCCGTCAGCTTCTGGAGCAGATAGTTGCAAAGCTGTCTGTACCGCCGTTTCTGCTGGGACTTACGTGGTCGTCCACGGAGAGAATGTCCTCACAGCAGGCGGACATTCTCACGTCGGAGCTTGAATACTACCGCAGGCAGCTTACGCCTGTGATAAGGCACATCTGCGGCACGTGGCTGGAGCTTCTGGGCGGCAGCGGCACGGTGTCCGTGGAATGGGACAACATCAATCTTCAGGACGAAGCCGTTCTTGCGGAGGCAAGGCTTCACAACGCTCAGGCGGCTGTTCTGGAACGTAAGCTCGAAAACAACGATTTGTAATTTAGAAAGGAAGTAATACGATATGTATAATACTGTTAAAATCGAAAAGGGTTTCTATAATCTTTCCGGCAAGACTTTTTCCCAGGCTCTGGAGGCTGTTGATCCCTCCGAGAACTACACCGACGAGGCCCTCCGCAAGGCTGACGCTTTCGAGCGTCAGCTCAAGCGCTTTGACATCAAGGTACGCGGCGTTAATGCGGACAAGGTTGACAAGTTCTTCCAGACTGCCGAGAGCGCGCTGCTTTTCCCCGAATTTGTAAGACGCGCCGTTGAGAGCGGTCTCAACAGCGGCTGCCTTAACAAGATCACTGCGGCTGTAAGCGTTACGGACGGCATCGACTGCCGCGGCATAGTTCTTACCGACGGTGATGATGAGTACACAAAAACCACTGCCGTAGGCGCGGCCCTGCCCGAAAGCAGCATTACGCTGTCCGCGGACGTTGTTGATCTCAAAAAGTACGGCAGACTTATCAACGCCCCTTACGAGGCTGTAAGACAGCAGAGACTTGACGTTTTTGCCGCCGCTCTCAGGGCAGTGGGCGCAAAGCTTGCAAAGGCTATCGAGGGCGCGGCTGTGAAGGCTCTTACCGAAAACGGCGGCTCCGTTACAGGCGGCTCTACTTTCAATTATGCTGCGCTTGCGGCTTTCTGGGGCAAGTTCGACAGCTGCGATATGAATGTTATCCTTTGCTCTCCCGCTACGGCTGCGAAAATTCTCGCTTTCGACGAGATGAACAAGACCGTTACCACAGGCGGCGGAAATATCGTTACTCCTTTCGGCGCGGAGATCGTTGTGTCTCCCGCTGTTGACGACGATGCCGTTATCGGTCTGGACAAGACTTGCGCTCTTGAAATGATCCGCGGCGGCGAGGTTTCCGTGGACGTGGACAAGCTTATCTCCAAGCTTTCCGACGGCGCGGCTGTTGCGGTAAACGTGGGCTTCTCCGTTATTTCCGCTGACGCCGTAAAGGTACTGACAATCGCATAAAGCCTTACGGACGAACCGTCCTCTGCCTGCTTCGGCGGGGGACGGAACACGTCCCGTTTTGAAAAGGAGTGATACAATGGAAAATACCGAAATGCTTGAACAGCTTAATAAATTCACCAGACGGCAGCTTTCCGCCGACGAGGTTTTTATTTTTCCCGTGACCCTCTGCGACAACGAGATAGACCGCGACAATGAGCGGTTTTCAAGGAAGTCCCTTGACGAGCTGGCGGAAAAGTTTATCGGCGTGACGGGTATCTTCGACCACGACCCCAAGGGCGGCAACCAGACTGCCCGCATTTTTATGACGGAGGTCATTGAGGAGGACAGGGAAAATTCCATAGGCGAAAGGTATGCTTACCTCAAAGGGTACGCCTACATGGTACGGACAAGTTCCAACGCCGACCTTATCCGCGAAATTGACGGCGGCATTAAAAAGGAGGTATCCGTTTCCTGCACGGCAGACAGGCGGGTCTGCTCCGTATGCGGCACGGACAGGCGCGTCAAGGCGTGTCATCATGTCAAGGGCAGACGGTACGACGGCAAAAAGTGCTTCGTGTCGCTGGAGGATATTTCCGACGCTTACGAGTGGAGCTTTGTGGCTGTTCCCGCGCAGGTCTGTGCGGGTGTTACTAAAAAGTTTGAGGAGGATATTCCCGAAGCGGAGGACGTTCCCGAAAGCGTTGAAAACACCGAATCCGCCGAGGAAATTTCCCGCGAGGAACTGGAGACCAATATCAGGCGCGCTCTTGCGCTCAGGTGTCCCGACGGCTGTGCAAAGCAGGTCTTTGAACGCGTCCGCGAAAAGCTTGAGGACGGCGAGCTTGAGGAACTGGGAAAGATACTTTCGGCGGGAAAAGCCCCGAAAACTCCAGTTTGTCTTGACGACTACACAATGAAAATATGATCGGAGGTACTGAAATGGCAGTTCTTGACATTGATAAGGTATTCTCGGTTTTCAAGCTTTTTTACTGCGAGGAGGACGCGGACAGCTTTCTCCCAGCGGCGGAGCTTGCCGCCGAGTACACGGGCAGACGCATTATCGGCGACGAAAACGCGGGGGATCCCCGTCTGTACTATCTTGCCGCCGCCGAGACGCTTTGCAGGGTGCTTGAAATAAAGTCTGCGCGGGAAAGGCTGTCCCTCACAAGGACTGGTGCGGTATCCGCCGAAAGCGATTATCCCCGCAGAATTGAATGTGCCGAGAAGCTTTACAGAAGCTACGAGGCGTTATGCGTGGGTATCATACGTGACGACGGATTTCTGTTCCTGAGAACAGACTAAGCTTTACGAAAGGAGGACGCGTTTTCCCCAACGGAAAAACGGTCATAAGTATGAATATTGTAAATCCAATTATTACTGCGATTTCCGACGCGGGTATACCCTGCTGCGACGAGTACAGTGCAGACCGCTTTGAAAAAAAGAGAGGTGAGGTACACGCTTACGCGGGAATAAAGAAGATCAGGCTCGAACGGCTTCGCTGCGGCGTTTCGGACGTTACCGCTTATGTAAGGGTAACGGTTCAGGCGTTCGGCTCTGAGGGTGAAGCCGTCCGAACTGTTGCCGAGAAAACCGTTATCCCCGCTGTAATGGACGGCGGCGCGGAGGTCTACAGCGCGGAAATTTCCGAGACCTTTTACGAAGCAAGGTGCGACAGGGTCTACTGCGAAATAATTTTTGAGGTCAGGAGGCACGGCTATGACATTTGCAGCTGATAAAAATTCCGCTGTGTTCGGCGGCGTAAAGCTTTTTGTTGAGGAGTACGGCTTTTCGCGCTCTGCGGCAGTTGGCGAAACAGTACTCAGCAGCGGTTCGGTTTACCTTTGGAACGGCGGCGCAAAGGCTGTGCGGATCAAGCTTTCGGGCACTTCCGAAACGCCCTGTGCAGACGTTCTTGACGGACTTCTGCGGAACGGCACAAAGCTTACTCTTACCTACGCGGGAATGGTTTTTGCGGACGTTTTTCTCGCCGACTACAAGTGCGACGGGAAGAGCGGGTACTCCGAAAAGGTCAGCGTAGAATTTATCGGAAAAGTCGACGTTGCCGAAAAGGAGGGCGAAGCTGAATGAGCGGAGAAAAAGCGGTCCTCACGCTGAAAACAACGGACGGCAAAACGTTTGCCACCGACGCTCTCGCAGGCTTCAGGTGCAGAAAGGAGCGATACACTCCCTACAGCGCCCTCGACGCGACCGTTATCGGCGGCGAAGGCATTTCCGAGGTGGTGGAGGCGAAGCTTTCTATCGGCGAAAAAATTCTCCACCGCGGCATTATGGACGGTCTCACCGTTACAAAAAGCGGCGGCAGGACGCTGCTGAGGCTGTCCTCCAGAGGCTTTTCCTCAATGCTTGCACAGAACGAGCTTGCTCCCGGACTTATGGCGGGACTTTCCCTCAACTCGCTGATGTCGGAAAAAATGATCGTCCCTAATGTGACATGGCAGAACAGCTCTCAGACGGCGCGGTACATCTACGTCAACGAGCATGACAGCCAGTGGTCGGCGATCGTGAGCCTTTCGCTGGAGCTGAACGAGGATTATCCCTATATCGGGGCGGTCAATGAAGTGCGGCTGTCACCTGTGAACCCCAAAACGATAAGTCCCGAAAATGTCTTTGAAGAGGGCTGTACGGGCGATTATTCCAAAATGGTGAGCAACTATCATATGAAAGACGTGAACGGCACGTACAGCTACAATTATACCGACGGTTTTGCGGCACAGCAGGGTATCGTCCGCCACAAATATATCGCCTACGACAGGCAGTTTGTGGGGCTGAGCGATTACGGACTGCAATACCGTCTGAACTTCACCGAAAGGGGCTGCAAGAGCAAATTTTTGTCCTACATCGGCTACAGCGGCGAGGAGCTGCGGGATAAGGTAACTTTTCCCGACGGTTCTGTTCACGAGATATCCGCTATTGAAGTCTGCGGCAACGCTAAAAAGGGCATTTTTACCAAGGATATTTGTTATTTTGACAAATATTGTAATAAATAATAGAGCGGGATATTGCTTAAAAACATGGCAATATCCCGTTTTTATTATAAATTGTTGCATATTGCTGAATCGTTTGTGCGCATAATTGTGCAATATGCTGATATTAATATTTTTTTGGAAAAATCCCTTGACTTTTCCCTTGTTTTGGTGTAATATAATTAAGTCGCCGATATTAAGGCGAACAATGGGAGCATAGCTCAGCTGGGAGAGCATCTGCCTTACAAGCAGAGGGTCATAGGTTCGAGCCCTATTGTTCCCACCAAAAGGACTGCAAAGTCCTTTTTTAAACTCGTTTTGAGCGTGATTCGTTTCAAGCGGGTATGGCCCGATAGTTCAGCTGGTTAGAACGCCGCCCTGTCACGGCGGAGGTCGTGGGTTCGAGTCCCATTCGGGTCGCCAATTCTTTTTTGGGTTGGTTTGGCAGCTGTGCAGCGAAGATGCCTCTGTAGCTCAGTCGGTAGAGCAGGGGACTGAAAATCCCCGTGTCGATGGTTCGATTCCGTCCGGAGGCACCACTTTTAAGCACGGTCATGCGGCGTTTTTCACCGCCGCTGCCATTATGCGGATTTAGCTCATCTGGTAGAGCGCCACCTTGCCAAGGTGGAGGTAGCGGGTTCGAGCCCCGTAATCCGCTCCAACGGGAAGTTCCCGCAGACAGAAAAGTTTCTGTAGAAATACGGAAACTTTTCTATTTATCATTTTTTTGCTTAATTCGTCGGGACAATAGTCTCGGCGTTTTGTTTAATACAGCGGTTTTCAATCGCTATAGGAAAGGGTGCTGTCATGAAAAAAGTCATTAATATTTGCTCGGTGCTGTGCGGGATAACCGCGCTGCTGTCGTTAGTTATGGGTGTACGCGCCCTTACGGGAAGAAGCTACTATACCGGCTTCAGAATTTTCAACATGATTGAGAGCGGACGTGTCTTTGGCTTTATCGGAAATTTTCTGGGATTTGCAGTCGTGTGCATCGGTTTTGGTATTCTTGCGGTGTGTGGCTTCATAGGCTCTCAAGCCGCAAAGCGGAAAGGTTTCATTTACGGTTTGATAATGACCGGAATATGTCTCATTTCAGTGATAGCCGCCATTATCGGAAGAAGCTTCACCATCGGCGATCTGTTCATTGCCGCGCTTCCTGCTGTGTACACATTTGCAGTGCTTAAATCGGCGTAAATTTACATAACATCAAACAGGGCACGTTAAACGTGCCCTGTTTCTTTTTATAAGTGGTGCAAAAAACGGACGCTCCCATCGGGAACGTCCGTAATTGTTTAGATTGGTTAAGATCAATATGCTCTGATCTTGAAGTCGGAAACCATTTCCTTGAGCATGCTCGCCTGTCCGGAAAGCTCCTCGGAAGCCGCTGCGGACTGCTCTGCTGTAGCGGAGTTTGTCTGTACAACGCTGGAAATCTGCTCAATACCAACAGTAACCTGTGTAATGGAATCTGCCGCCTGCTTGGAAGCGTCGGAAATCTTCACATTTAAGCCTGCAACAACTGTAGTTGCTTCCATTGCGTTGGACATCTTGTCTGCAACCTCTGTAACAAGCGCATTACCCTTGTTGATGGAGGATACGGTGTTCTCGATAAGGGAAGTGGTGTTCTTGGCAGCCTCTGCGCTCTTGCCTGCAAGGTTTCTTACCTCGTCGGCAACAACTGCGAAGCCCTTGCCTGCCGCACCCGCTCTTGCAGCCTCAACAGCAGCGTTAAGAGCAAGGATATTTGTCTGGAATGCGATATCTTCAATAGTCTTGATAATCTTCTGAGTTTCGTCGGAGGAAGCGCTGATCTCGTCCATAGCGCCGACAAGCTCTTTCATCTTGTCGTTAGCCTGGTTCATCTCGTCAACAACAACCTCTGTTCTGTCGTTTGCTTCGTGAGCGTTTGCAGCGTTGTCGTTGATCTGATCGGAAATAACGTGGATAGTAGCGGCAAGCTCTTCAACGGAGGAAGCCTGCTGTGTAGCGCCCTGTGAAAGCGCCTGTGCGCCGCCGGATACCTGCTCGGAACCGGAGGATACCTGATCTGCGGATTCGTTGATTCTGCCTATGATCTCATTGAGCTTTTCGGTAAGAGAGTTAAGAGAAGTAAGGATAGATGAGAATGAACCTACATAAGAAGTCGGGCAGCGGCTCTGTACAGTAAGGTTGCAGTCTGCAAGCTCGCCGGTCATGTTGTCGATATCATCAATAATGTTGTTCATCTCATTAGCAAAGCTTCTGATGCTTCTGCAAAGAACGCCGATCTCGTCCTCGGATTCATATGTAACAGTAATGTTAAAGTCACCTGTTGTCATCTTTTCAGCAGCTTCTTCAGCCTGAGCAACACCGCCGCCGATCATCTTTGTAACATAAGTAGCCATTGCAAGTCCGATGATAACCGCTACAACGGAAACAACTATAACAACGACCATTGTCAACATGCCTGTGGAGTGCATTTCTTCATACTCATCGGCGCTGCGTTCGTTTACAAAGGCAACCATATTGTCGGAATGTGTAATAGCGGTTCTGATAGCCTCCATGATGTGTGCTTCATATATTGCAAAGGCTTCGTCCACCTGATTTGCGTACGCATACTCAGTGAAGTCGTCAAAATATTCCTGTATCGTAGAAAACTGATTAGAAACTCCGTCAATGTCAGCAACGTCGCCCTTGTAATTTTCTCTGAGATATGCAATACCCGCACCGGCAGCCTCAAAGTCTGCTGTTGCATTTTCAATTCTGCTTCTGATGTCGGCATCATCGCTGTCGAGAATTGCACCGAGCATATTCTTTGCAGCACTGTGAAGATGCTTTGAGACACTTTCGGCCTGCTGTGTGTTAAGGTAACATACGTTGTAGAATTCATCAGCGCTGTCGTTGATACGGCTGACAGAAATAGTGGTCAGTATAGTTGTTCCGACCATAAGAAGCAGTACCAGCCCGAAAGATACAAGAAGCTTGGCTGATATTTTTAAGTTTTTCATAAAAAACTCCCTCCAATTTTTTGTGTGCGGATCCGAATTTGGACAATATCCGACACATTTTATAATAATTATATTACTAAAAAAAGAATTTGTCAATATCTAAATAAACCTTATTCATAAAAAATAGCATTTATTTTTTATGCGATATGCCTATAGAAACGTCCTGTATTCTGTCTTGGCGTTCAGACCGAGCCTTTCGTGCAGTGTCGATACAGAAGCTATTTCCCGTCTCGGGAGAACAGTACGTTACTCACCATAAGACGGCGGCATGGGTAAAGGCTCAGCCTTTGTCGGGGACAAGCTTTTCCTTGCCGCCCATGTAGGGTCTGAGGACTTCGGGGATCTTCACCGAGCCGTCGGCGCAGAGGTTGTTTTCGAGGAACGCGATAAGCATTCTCGGCGGAGCCGCAACCGTGTTGTTGAGGGTGTGGGCAAAGTACTTTCTGCCGTCCTCGCCGTTTACGCGTATCTTGAGCCGTCTTGCCTGAGCGTCGCCCAGATTGGAGCAGCTTCCCACCTCGAAGTATTTCTTCTGGCGGGGCGACCAAGCCTCCACGTCGTAGGACTTTACCTTAAGGTCTGCAAGGTCTCCCGAACAGCACTCGATTGTGCGTACAGGTATATCCATTGAACGGAACAGATCGACGGTGTTTCTCCAAAGCTTATGGAACCATTCGGGACTGTCCTCGGGCTTGCAGACAACGATCATTTCCTGCTTCTCGAACTGGTGGATACGGTAAACGCCTCTCTCCTCGATGCCGTGAGCGCCCTTCTCCTTGCGGAAGCAGGGGGAATAGCTGGTCAGCGTGTGGGGCAGGGTCTTTTCCTGAACAATGGTGTCGATATATTTGCCTATCATGGAGTGCTCGGAGGTACCTATAAGGTACAGATCCTCGCCCTCGATCTTGTACATCATAGCGTCCATTTCTGCAAAGCTCATAACGCCTGTAACAACGCCGCTCCTTATCATAAAGGGAGGTACGCAGTAGGTGAAGCCTCTGTTTATCATGAAGTCTCTGGCGTAGGAGATTACCGCGCTGTGAAGTCTGGCGATGTCCCCCATAAGATAGTAGAAGCCGTTTCCCGCAACCTTGCGCGCGCTGTCAAGGTCGATACCGTTAAGGCTTTCCATAATGTCGGTGTGGTAGGGCACTTCAAAATCGGGAACAACAGGCTCGCCGAAGCGTTCAAGCTCCACGTTTTCGGAGTCGTCCTTTCCTATCGGAACAGTGGGGTCGATAATATTGGGAATGACCATCATGTCCTTGTTAAGCTTTTCGCTCAGCTCCGTCTCCTTTGCTTCGAGAGCGGCAAGGCGGTCGGCAAATTCCGTTACCCGCTTTTTGGCAGCCTCGGCTTCGTCCTTTTTGCCCTGAGCCATGAGCGCGCCTATTTCTTTGGAAGCCTTGTTGCGGTTCGCTCTCAGCTCGTCAGCCTCGGTCTTGGCGGCTCTCAGCTCGGCGTCTATCGCGACGACCTCGTCCACCAGCGGCAGCTTTGAATCCTGAAATTTCTTCTTGATATTTTCCTTTACCGCGTCGGGATTTTCGCGGACAAATTTAATATCCAGCATAAGTTCAACATCCTTTGCATTATTAAAGTATTGTATAATTATATCACACCGCGGTAAAAAAATCAATATTTTCATGAAATTTTTCCGTGACGCAAATTACATTTTTTAGGACTTACACCACAATAGTTACCTTCTGCTCCGAGTATGGCGTTGTCGCCATAGTTTTTTTCGGTTCGGTCTCCTTGGGAACAGTGGTCTCGGCGGGATCGTCCTTTTCCTCGTCCTCGTCCCAAGGACCGCGCATTTCCGTCGCCCTGCCGTTTTCGTCAACCCAGCCCTGCTGCTCGTAGTATTCCTCCAGACACAGACCGCTTTTCTTTATCTCGTTTGCATAGTACACGCCCACAAAGCGGTAGTGCCACGGCTCGTAGATTATTCCCGTGATTTCCTGTTTTCCCTTGGGATATCGGAGGATAAAGCCGTACTCTGCGGCGTGCTTGTCAAGCCACGCGAACGCCTCGGTGTCCTCGAAGCCGTCGTCGTCCATGCTCTGGTACTCCTCAACCATTATGTCCAGAGCCAGACCCGCGTTATGCTCGCTTTCGCCGGGGAGCGCCACCTCCGCAAGGGTGTCGGCGTAAGCGTCGTCATAGCTCATTCCTTTGTCAACTCTGTCCTGAACGCTGTTGTCGAAGTTCTGCTGCTGGTATTCAATGGTACGGTACGCCGATACGACGTACAGGTCAATACCGTCCTTTTCGGCAGCTTCGATCATTTTTTCCAGATATTCCGCCGCCCTCACGTCGAGGAAATATTCCCGCCAGCTTTCAAAGACCACCTTGGTCTCGATCCTGCTGTCGTAATCGGCGGGAAGCGGATTTTTCTTATTCACAAGGAACATAGCCCACTTGTTGTCGATATTCTCGTCCTCCTTTGGCGGGGGCGTTGTTTCGGTCACCGAGACCGTAACGGTCTCGCTTTCGGCGCTTTCCGCGTCTTTATCGCCCTTGAACACAAATTTGGTAAGTACAAAAGCCAGCGCCAGAAGCAGCGCCGTTATTATCAATAAATATTTTATTCCGCGCAAAATTATTACTCTCCTTTGGTTTTTGTATCTTTTAACCTTTCTCACGTAAAGACCTCCATATGAAACGTCATAAATCGGCACATAAAAACATTATAGCATTGTCATGCAAATTTTTCAACATAATTTGCAAAATTATTGTGGAAATCAATTTCTGCGGATAAATTTTGATTTAGCGCACTATCTAACAAGCCTTTAGGCGGCGAAGCCGCCGACATCAGCTGGTCGAGCTGAGCCCAGCTCGCAGAAGTCCAGAGGGCAGAGCCCTTTGGTCGCGCTCCGCAGAGCGCGAAATCCCCTCCCCGCGCCCG
>JAAVHI010000083.1 GCA_014799785.1 Ruminococcus sp. | reverse complement strand
CAAAATTGAAAATATTATTTTTTAAGCGTGAGTTAGCATATGATAACTTAAATTGGAGATGATTTTATGTCGAAAACGGAATACTTTAATTTCTGTCAAAAGCTTGCTTTTCATGCGGCTCCGACCCTGCTGGGGATAAAATGCGCAAGTCTTGTTTCCTTGTCTGCCTCGGAATTTGACCTTGATTTTCATTCTACATATTTTAATCGCAGAGCTTCCTCAAAAGGGCTTAAAAGCAAAATATTATGCTGCTGCGGGAACAGAAAATTAATGCTCGTTTACAGCGAAGAAAAGCTTGCAAAAAGGCTTTCGGAGGACGGTGTACAAAAGGTTTTGCAGAAATATGGATACCCAAAAAATTCTTATATTTCGGAAAATCTTGACCGCCTTACGGAGCGTATTAAAAAATGCGGCGATTTCCCCCACGAAATAGGGGTCTTTCTCGACTATCCTATCGAGGACGTAGAGGGATTTATAAAAAACAAGGGTGAAAATTTTAAAATGTGCGGCTGCTGGAAAGTTTACGGCAGCGAGGAAAAAGCAAAGCGTACATTTGAAAATTACAGCAAGTGCAGAAAGTTTCTGTGCAGTAAATTAATCGAAAATCCTGATATATATCGGGTTTTGAAAATATCTTAAATTTAATTTCAGGAGGAATTTCTTATGAAAACAGCAGTTATTTTTTGGAGTGGAACAGGCAACACCGAGGCTATGGCGCAGGCAGTCGCAGAGAGCGCGGGAGCAGAACTTTTCAGCGTTTCGGACTTTTCTGGAAATATTGAAGATTATGACGCGATAGCTTTCGGCTGCCCTGCAATGGGTGCAGAGGTACTTGAGGAAAACGAGTTTGAGCCGTTTTTCTCCGGTATTGAAAATAAGCTTAACGGAAAGAAAATTGCGCTTTTCGGTTCATACGGCTGGGGCGACGGTGAGTGGATGAGAAGCTGGGAGGAAAGATGCGTTGCAAACGGTGCGGTTCTTGCCTGCGACAGTGTGATCTGCAACGAAGCCCCCGACGCGGATGCGGAGGCAGCTTGTGTTGCTCTTGGCAAGGCATTGGTTTGATTTTTTTAGAACAAGAAAGGAGACAGTTTATGAAACTTATTAACAAAATGGCGTCGGTGTTATTTGCGGGAATAATCATGACCTCTCTTACGGTCAGTGCAAGTGCGGAGAACGGTTCGAGCGGTATTTCGTCCGACGACTTCGGTGTTTGGACCGAAATTGCGGGAGAAAACGGAACGAGTTACAATAATCTTTTCGATCTTATTTTGGATGAAAAGTACACTCCGATTTGGAACAATTATTGTTCCACGATCGTTGGTGAGGAAAATGCCGATTATTTTACTGCCGCTCTGAAGAGTTCCATTGGAGCAACGGTTTACGGGCAGGAAGCTATCGACAAAAACGCGGAAATTGGCAGTATGGAATTTGACTGCTACTTCATAAACAACGCGGTACAATTCACATTCAAAGATAGAACCGCAGTTGTTACGCTTACGGACGGCTCAAAGTCCATTCACAATTACGAATATCTTGGAAAGTACAATATCGGCGACGGAGAAACCATGAGTTGGAACGGCATGGAAATGTCGGTGGCGTTCCCGTGCGACGTTTACAAAAGCACAGATGAAGCCGGAGAGTTCAATTATTTCTTTTTTCGTGAAGATACGATGAACACCACATATCATATCGAGTTCCGCTATGGGAGCGATCTGAAAGAGCTTCAAGGCTATTTTAAGGGCAAATATGCTTATTGGCTGGGTGCTGGAATTGATGCAAATGCAGATGCGGAAACCGTAGAAAAGGTAATTGCTTTATTCTGCATGGAGAATATGGACTATTCGAGCCGCACTGATAGTTCTCTCGCCCAGATCTCTGACCTTGTGGGAATATGGGATGCTGATTTAAGTGGTTTCGGCGATGCTTATGTAAGTGTTGAACTTTATCTCGATATTGACAAAACGGGTCATGGCGTCACTTACATGAACGGCGAAAAAACTCGTGATTTTAACGCTTATATGTACGACAGCGGGGAAAAGGGCGACGGCGAGGGTATATATGCGGCATATGATAATGTAGCGTTTGAAGCCGAGTCCGCAAAGTACACCTTGAAAGAAAACAGCAGCGGCGAGCTCGTGCTTACACTTTTTGCCGACGATGGCACGATCAGCTATATAAAGCGCGGTTTGGCAGCAAACGCTTCAACGAATGAACCCGTATCCTCAAATCCCGAAACCGGTGTTGGTGGCATTTCCGCTTTCATTTTAGCCGCTTTTGGAGCAGGGGCGCTAATGATTATATCGGTAAGATTCTCTAAAGTAAAATAATATAAACAAATACGGCGGACGCACAAATTAAATGCATCCGCTTGTATTATTGTGTTCTGGCTGTCATTACCATAATGTGTCTTTATGGTAACAACGTAATATAGGTATTTGAATGATATTATAACAAGATACAAAATGCTTAATTCAATTTTCATGCGTATTCTCAGTTATATGATTTGAATTTCCCAATAAGCATCTAAATTAAAACAGCTCAAAATCATAAACAAAAAACAAAGAGGACAGAATTTGGATTCTATATGTTTAATTTGAGATATAGAAAATCAGTACTCATAAAATTAAATCCGACCTCATAAAAAGGTCGGATCATTGCAGAAATATGCCTGTGTTTTTGGTCATTATCTGGTCTTTATTGATACAATAATTTACGTGAAATTATAATAAAATCATTGTTGTAACTTGCTGCCAAATGGCGTAATACAGCCATTTGTTTAAGTTTGCAAAAAATCACAAAAAATAAATTGGACAATTCAAGTCCGGTTAGCGGCACCAGCGGGGAGCCCCCACGGTCAGAAAAGTTTCTGTAGAAATACGGGAACTTTTTTCTTTGTCTTTTCCCCAAAAAATCTATTTCCCTATACAAAGACATTTTCATCTCCGCAAAGCCCGCAAAATTTAACTTTTCGGAGATGAATTTTTGTTAGGCATTTTGGTGCGTTAATTGTCCCTTATTCATAGACACTCCGTTCGAATCAGGAGTTGTTTCAAATAATGTTTTCACGTATTTCAAGACAATGCAAAGGAAAATTTGCGGAAATGTCTTAAAGATAGCATACCGTAAAAAGCTTTATTTGGTAACTCCTTAAAATAGTAAAACGTCCAGAAATTTCCGATAACAATTTCAGGACGTTTTATTTTTATATAAAATTACAGGTCATATAGCAGCTTTCAGAACGTTCAGCGCCTCTCTGCGGTCAAGAGCTTTTTAACCGTCCATAATAATAGCTGCCGTCCGCAATTTCCTCAGGTATATTATCCGCCGCGCCGATCTCTGAAAGCTTAATTGTAATTATATTATAAATCAAGCGGCATAATATGTCAAATGCTAAGTTTTTATACTGCATCTATGTCTAAAAAGTATTTAATATGCTCAATAAATTTTGTAGCCGCCAAACTGAAGGGCTGACTTCGTTTCCATCATACAGTTGGCATATGCGGATTATTTAACGTTATTTTTCAACCTTTTCGGCCTCAGCCGAATTATTTTCCCGCGTTTTAGGAGGCAGATCCGAAAGCCCCGAAAAAGTTATATTAAGTGTAAAAACATTATCTTCACAGCTTGTACTTAAATAGCCGTCATATTTTTTCAGCGCTCTTTTTATATTATCCAGACCAAAACCATGATTTATTTTGTCCGATTTGGTAGTAGTGATCTTGCCGTTCAAATTTGTGTTTACGGTAGGATTTTTTATTTTAAAAACAAAGTATCCATGCTTAAATCCGCCGTATACATTGATTATTTTATCACCGCCCAACAAGCAGCATGCCTCAACAGCATTGTCAACGGCATTTGATAATATTATGCACAGATCCGTATTATCAATATCTGTTGGTATAACGCCGTCGAATTGAATTGAAATATTATCGGGAGAACTAACCTGTTTTTCGGTTAAAATAGCGTCCGCAATGTAATTTCCGGTTTCAAATAAAAACGATGAAGTAGGGAACGCGGCGGACAATTTGCCTATATAATTTAAAATGTTGTCATATTCTTGATTTAAAGCCATGTAGCTTATGCATTTCATGTGATTTATGTAATCATGCTTAAATCTTCTGGTTTCAGCATTCATTTTTTCAAGCTGTTCATAATGGTACAGCTGAGTTGCGATCTGCTTTTCCAGAACAGTATTGATATCGCTTTGATACTTTTTGGAAATTACGTTAAACAGTAATGATAATATAATAACTGTAGTGCATATTGTCTGTAATGAGGATAATATTTTTATTAATTCTATTTTTTGCTCTATATTTGACGTAATATAATTTGAGGTTTGATTTAACCCCTCTGATAAAAACAGAACCAATATAATAAGAAAATATACATAATTGGGAATTACTGAAGCAAGCGTTTGTATGCTGCTGTAATCAATTTTATTTTTTATCAAAATGATGCCTGCAAAAACAATTAAGCGAACAGCAAAAAGCAAAATAATATTAAACAAACGATAATCAACCAGTTTTTCGGGTGCTAAGGTTAACAGTCCCGTTGTAACGGTTGTGGGCATAAATTGAATTATGATCATAAACATTATTGATTTCGGCAATAGCTTTTTATATATGAATGCAGTCAATAAAATATATTTTGAAAAGTTCAATATAATTAGAAGCCATTCAAGATATGCTAATCGCTTAAAAAAATTTTGACTGAAAAAAATACTTACAAAGCACAAAATAACCAATGCGGTTATTATACGGACCTTGTAGGATGAAAGCGGCATTAATAGATTATATTGAATAATGTACACCGTATATATTATTGTAATAAGCAGACAAAAATCGGAAATTGCTTCTAAAGCAGTCGATAACATACTCATTTTATTTCACCCAAGTCATGTTTTTTAATAAATTCATGAAAAGCCTTTTTGAATTTTGTAAGCATACTTCGGCTTATATATGCAACAGAATTGTCATCAAAACAAACCTCTGTATTGCTATGCTTTTTTACGTGATATAATGATGTTATATAAGCATTATGGCATCTGAAGAACCTATCCTTTGGAAGCATTTTTTCTACTGCCTTTAGATTTTTCAATATTTCAAAATCCTCTTTTTCGGTATGTATTATAGTATGATTTCTTTGTGCTTCCGCATAAATTATTTCGGACATTTTTATGCGTATTGTTTTTTCATGGGTTTTAAAAATCAAAAAAGAGTCTACATCAAATTCCTTAAGATAATCGTCAATAGCTTTAAAAAGCTTAGCTTTATCTATCGGCTTAGACAAAAAACGAAATGTTTTAACTTCAAATGTATCCATTGCCACTTGCGGATATGCGCTTACAAAAATAATTATTGAGTCAGAGTTTGTTTTTCGTATTTTTCTTGCCGTTTCGATTCCGTTTGAGTTTTCCATTTGATAATCCATAAATATAATATCGTATTTGTCGTTTGGAGCTTCACAGCATGATTCACCGTCAGAAAAGCATTGTATAAATATATCGATTTTTCGCATTTTTTTGTATTCATTAAGATTATCTATAAGTTCACTTTGCCATATCTTTTCATCGTCACAGATTGCTACATTCATTATATCACCTGCTGCTGTAAGTACTTTATTATATTATACACATTTTTAGTGTGGAAGTCAAGATTGCCAAACGCTTTATCACGATTATTGCACCGGTTGTTAGAAATCCATTGAAAAAAATCCGATAATAAGATATTTTTTTATTATAAGGTTTTTTAGGAGGTGAAAATAATGGGTCTTTGGTATTGTATTTTATATATCATTTTGGGAGACTGAATTTAAGTGAAATTCATGCAAAACAGATACTTGTATCATGAACGGTTGCTTTCGTACAGCACGAGAGTAAAAGCAAGTGAGCTTATCAATATGCTTATTTTTGCAAAAAACAATATTGACGCATTGGATCTGAAGGCCGTCGGGAATACGGTGTTCAGAATTATTGAGATTATTCCCGACAAAAACGAAGATATTTACGGCGTTGAAATATTGATCCCAACAGACAAGGCTTTTAAAAGCGAAGGGCAGTGCATATATAAGCCGGAGTTTAAAATCAGCAATGCAGTTTCATTCATGTTTTATGATGTTAATGAAATTCGCGACGCTGAGACCCTGCTTTACGGATATGCGCGGAAAAATAATATGAAGCCGATAACAGATACTTACTTTATTTTGCTCCAAAGCGAAAAAGGTAATGCTGCAAACACTGTTTTTGAAGCATATGTTGGCATAAGCAATAATATTGTATAAGCTGATCCGCAGGTTTTCCTGCGGATTTTTTTTGCCTGTAATATGCAAAATATCATGATTTTTATACCGATTGTCAAAAACTTGTTGAATTTTGGTATATTTTGTATAATAATGTAAATAAACTGACGGACAGCTTGTTATGGCACAAACCATACGGTTATCTGAAAATCACTGTAAACTATTCTTACCCTGCAAAAGCAATTCTCTGTCATGAGAATTGCTTTTTGTTACAATTTATTTTTTGACCGCGCTGAACGGCATAGTTACAATTTTAATATATTATTTTCAGCATTCTTATGACAAAAATGTCCGCATTTGCGAAATATATAATCCCATCGTATGCATTTGGTATATAATTAAGCCATACCCGAAAGAAAAGAAAGGAATTGATAAAAATGGAGATATTGATCTGTACCCTTTCAAAGCAGCTGTGGGGAAAGCTTTCTGCACTTGCGGACAGTTTTTTGTGCAGCAAAAAATCACGGTATATGTCACTATTGTCCGGGCAGTTAATGACCATGGAAAAAATAACGGAAGCAATAAAAAAGTATCCGACGGCAATTGTTATTATTGATGTTCAGTCATTTGACAATTGGCAGGAGATCGCCAAGGAAATTGAAGCGTTAAGCAAAACTGTCAGGATATGTCTTGTTTCGGGTACTGCCGAACCTGCAATTAAGGCTATAAACAGTCTTAAAACAATTTGCGGATATCTTTGCAAGCACGAGCTGAGAAAAATGTTTAAAGAGGTTTTCACACGGCTTTACGGCAAAATAAAAACCGTATGCAACGGAATAGCGGTTACTTACTACAACAGCATAGACAAGGTCATTCCGTTTGACGAAATTTATTTTATAGAAACCGTCAAGCAGACCCATTTATGCACGGTCGTACATAAAAACGGCATGGACGAAATACGGGCAGATATTTCAAAGCTTATTAACGAACTGCCGTTCATGTTTCAGATAGTTCGTTCTTCCACCATCGCCAATATGTCAGAGGTAAAGTCCTTTTCGGACTGCGAGCTGTTTTTTTCTGACGGAAGCTCATGCTTGTGCGGAAAGAAATACACTTCCGGGATAATTCCGTTTATGACGCAGGCGGTATTAAATTGAAATAAACCGTAACCGCGGCAATATCAAGCCGCAGCGGTTTATCAGGAGTACGGAACGCTATGCCTGCGGCGCGCACAGGCAAATGCGGATTTGTATTCCGAATAAATAAAATACAAATACATTTTATGGAGGTAATTTAAAATGGCTTATTCAAACACTGATCTTCACATCAGAGTGAAGAGCAAGCTCGGTTGTACTCAGCAGGTGCTTCTTTATCAGGAAGCCGTAACTCTTAACGTTAAAAACTTCAAAACAGCCGCATGGGAACATCAGTATATCGCCCCCGGCGCGCAGATAAGAGCGGTGCTTCCTATGGAGATCGCTATCGGCTCTATGGAATCCATCGGTCACGACGGCAAGATCATGACCAAGCTCCTGCCCGTTGAGTACAATACTGCATGGGATATCTACAACAATGCCAATGCTCTTGATGTAAGAGCAAGCAGCGAGCCTGCTCCGACCGAAGATACGATCGAGATCCACAACAAAAATTCTCAGACAAGCTCTGCGGTCGTTGCCAAGAACGGCAAGCCTCTTTTCAGATGCGACGTTCGTCCCGGCTTCAAGGTCAACTTTGCGATCCACCCCAAGCTCTATGTTGCGCTCAGCGACCTTGAGATCTCCGATCCGTTCTTCGACGCTGCAACGCTTTCGAGAAAGCCCGTTGAGATTGATTATGAAGGTCAGCAGTATCTTACTATCACCCTTGACGAGAATGAAAGCACGGGTGCTGTAACGATAAGCTATAGCTTCGATAAGTTCGAAGACTAAAGCTTCGCGGTCCTCTGCGGACAAGCAGGAATAATACGTCAAGCATAAGTCACAGCTGTATAAATTCCGGAATTGTCCGCAGGAGATCTCGGAAAGGAAAATATTATGAACTTTTCATTTCACTATTATGGTACATACTGTGCCGCAAGAGAAGCAGGGTTAAATCCCGACGACTCATGGACAGTTGCCCATGCGGCTCAGTTCGTTGACGAATGCTCAAGGTCGCTCCTTAAAGCTCACAAAAGGGACAAGGCTTGTCCCACATACCATACCGAGAAAGAGCTTTTTAACATGAATATCGGCTGGTTCAACTCTCCGTTCCCCGACGAAATTCCGCAGGTATGGACTTCATTTCATTTTCTTCCCGGAAACTTCACTGAGGACGGACGTTACAGACTGCCTTACCGCAATAAGGATTTTGTGGGAGATCCGACTGCAATGGAGCTTTTCAAGCTTACCTGTTTACCTTACAGCTATATGTCAGGGAAAATTGTTGATGCAGCCAAACGGGTATACGCATCAAGCGACAATTCCGCAGATAAAAAGCTTTGCTACATAGGAATTGTCATGCACGTTCTTGCGGATACGTTTGCGCATGAATATTTTGTGGGAACACCTTCGGAAGCAATAAACGAAACATCATGGGTAACAGAATTCAATAAGTCCGAGGAAATAAAGCCATACGGCCTCAGCAGCATAAAAAGCTGTGAAGGAAGATCAAAGCCGTACTATACGTACTCTCCCGCGCTTTCCTCTACGTCGGTAGGATGGCTTGGACACGGCAGATGCGGCACTTTTCCGGATATACCTGACAAAAAATATTTTTACAATCCGAGCTGGTATCCTGACGCTGTATGCACAAAAAACAATCCCCTTTTACACTTGTGTGCATTTGTCCAAATGACAAACGCCATAAAGTTTATTATAGACGACGCAAACAGCGAGCCGTTTGATTATAAAGCAGAACTAAAGCCTGAACAATACAGCGATCCGTACAGCTTAAAGCTGATGAAAATTTTCACTTCTGACGGAAGCGAAAAAAATCAGAGCGCTATGTGGTCTCAGCACATATTTGACACTTATAATCAATCAGTCACTGCGCACGATGCGAAGGTTCTTGCGTCAGACAATGAATTTCTTGACGACTTTATTGACAATGCCGACAAGCACAGAAAAATGGTGTGTCAATATTGCAGCAGTATTACTTCTTCTATAAGTTTCTTCGATATATAAACGACGGACAGCTCCCCGATTATTAATGATTGGGGAGCTGTTCCGTACTCAGCCCTTGCCCTCGGCTTTCTGCTCCTCTTGAAGAACGTCCATGCGTTCGGAAATTTTACCCTTCCGCTCATCGGACAGCGATCGGAATTTGTTTATCAGCTCGGTCTCCTTTTCGGGCAGATCGGATCTGTTCAGACCCTTTTTGTTGTTTGTCCTGCCAGCGATGTAGTCAAGCGACACGCCGTACCGCTCCGCAAGCGCGATCGCGCAGTGAAAGGGTATCTCCCGCT
>JAAVHI010000082.1 GCA_014799785.1 Ruminococcus sp. | reverse complement strand
TGACGTTTTAGAGATTTACCTTTCCTGAAACTGTTAAAAGGGGGAGCGGTCGTGTCCGCTCCCCCTCGGAATGGCTGTCGCCATTCCTCACCCCTTTCACCGTTTTGAACGATATGCGCCTGCGGGCGCAAGAAGGGGAGTTTCGCGCTCTGCGGAGCGCGACCAAAGGCTCCGCCTCTGGACTTCGCGAGCTGGGCTCAGCTCGACCAGCTTTAGTCGGCGGCTTCGCCGCCTAAAGATTTGTTACTTTGTGCGTAGCACGCTAAATCAAAATTTATACTTTTTCTACTTGTTTTTGTTTTTGAAGCTGCTGCGTATTTTCCTGAACTTTATTTTGTGGCGGACAAGCCGTAAGAAGTCCCCGCCGAAGAACAGCAGGAAATTAAGCATGGAAAAAAGAATTATCAGCTTGACGCTCCATGAGCCGAGTATGAAACGATATACGAGAAACGCCGCGTCCACCCATGCAAGCCACTTCATTTTCACGGGAATGAAAAAGAACAGCAGAAGCTGCATATTGGGATTGATCGCCGCCATTGCCAGAAACAACGTAAGATTGAGGTACTGTACCGTGGCATAGCCTGTGATAAATCCACCGATGATCGAAAAAATCACGCCGGAGAAATAATATACGTTGAAGCGGAAGCCGCCCCAGTAGCTCTCCAGACTTGATCCGAAAAGCCAGTACAGATACAGCCAAAAGACCATTGAGATCGGATTTCCGCTTTCGGGAATGAAAATAAAGGAAATTATCCGCCATATCTGTCCGTGCATGATGGCGGCTTTGCTAAACGTAAGAAAATACAGCAGCGGGATCTCGGAAAAAAGATAATGAAACGCAAACACTATTCCCGTACCTATAACAATGTACAGCATAAGGTTGCTGATATAATACCGTCCGAATTTTCGTTCAAGCTTATCAAGTAAATTCAATTCAGATACCTCATTTCATAAATTTGGAAGCTAAAACAATTATACCACCTATCTGCAAAAAAATCAACAGGCTATTGCAAAAACAGGAAAAATAGGTTATAATACTATTACAGTATATTTTGGAGGAATGTTAAAATGAGCGTAAAAATCACAAAGGATATGATAATCGGCGACGTTCTCGACCTTGACGCGGAAACCTCTCCGTTCTTTCTGGAAATGGGTATGCACTGTCTGGGCTGTCCCTCGGCAAGGGGTGAAAGCATTGCCGACGCCTGCGCCGTACACGGAGTAAATCCCGACGAGCTTGTGGCAAAGCTTAACAAGCACTTCGAGAACAAGTGATTACTAAAGGCGTAAGGTTTTTACTTTACGCCTTTAATGTTTTTGCGCAATATTCGGGACATATTATGTCTGCGGTTTGCACAGTTATTCCAAAGAAAAACTAATACATATGAGCAGTAATTCATATTAAATTGTGAGGACATTATGCTTGATAAAAGATTACGGCTTTGCGCCGATATGGTAAGAGGAAAACGGGTCTGCGACGTTGGTACGGATCACGCCTACCTTGCGGCGGAGCTTCTCTCCGAGGGCAGGTGCGATACCGCCGTTGCCGCCGACATAAACGAAAAGCCTCTTGCTGCGGCAAGGCTCACCCTTGAAAAAGCGGGAGTTCTTGACAGGGCGGAGCTTATCCTGTCGGACGGACTGGAAAATATCCCCGAAAGCGGGATAACCGATATCGTTATCGCGGGAATGGGCGGCGAGCTTATTGCCGATATTCTTTCCCGATGCGATTGGCTTGACGGAAAAAATCTGATTTTGCAGCCTATGAGCCGAGCGGATTTCCTGATTAGGCGGCTCTGCGAAAACGGCTTTGAGATACTTAAACAATGCGCCGCTGTGGACGGAAAATTCCGCTACACGGTGATAAACGCGGTAAAGAACAGAGCGGCACCTTACACTCCGCCGCCGATATTCCAGCTTTTAGGAAAGCTTGACCTGAGCGACCCTGCCGCAAGGCTTTACGCCGAGGGACAGGCTGAACGGCTCCTGCGGGAGGGACGGGCTTCCCGCCGCACGGAAAAGACCGCTCTTGCCGCGGAAATTTTTACAAGGATTGGAAGGGATACTATGTATTGTGTAAAAGACCTGATGATATTAATGGATAAGATCGCGCCGATGAAAAATCTCCACAAGGGAGACAATTCGGGACTTCTGGTTGGAGACAAAAGCGCGTCCGTAACAAAAGTTCTGTTCGCTCTGGACATTACCTGCGAGGTCGTCCGCGAGGCGGCGAAGATAGGCGCGGAGGCAATAATTGCCCACCACCCTGTAATTTTCCACCCGCTTTACAGCTTGGACGACAGCAACCCCGCCTGTCTTGCCCTGAAGCACGGCATAGCCTGCATTTGCTTTCATTCGCCCCTCGATATGGCGGACGGCGGAATAAACGACATTATTTTCGATATGCTCAATTCCGCACTTGGGCTGAAAAAGCAAAGCGTCCTCGAGCCTGTCCACCCCGACGGACGGGGCTACGGCTGGGTCTGCACTTCGGGAAGTGAGCTTTATCCCGACGAGTTCGGAAAAATGCTCAAAGACGTTTTCGGCTGCACAATAGTCCGCTATACGGACAGCGGCAGTATCATAAAAAAAATTGCGTTCTGTTCGGGAGGGGCGGGCAGCGATCTTCCCGCAGCGATTGCCGCGGGTGCGGACGCTTACATCACGGGCGACGTTAAGCACGACCAATGGATAACCGCACGCAACGCAGGCATTGCCCTGTACGACTGCGGACATTTTCACACGGAGGACATTGCTGTTCCGTACCTGATAAAACGTTTCAAGGAGGAATATCCTCAGCTTGAAGCAGTTCGGGCAAGAGCCGACCGTGACCCTGTTGACTACATTCTGTAAGGAGCTTTATCATGCTTATTTGTCCGAAATGCGGCGGGAGACTTGCGCGGAATGGAAAATCCTTTCTGTGTCCCCAACGGCACTGCTTCGATATCGCAAAAAGCGGCTATGTGAACCTGCTGACCTCCGACCGAATGAACTCCGCTCTGCCGGGAGACAACAAGCTTATGGTGCAGTCGCGGAAAAATTTTCTTGACAAGGGCTACTACGAAATACTTGCCGAAGCCCTGTGCAGGACGGTTTCCTCTCACGCTTCCAATGGGTGCAGGATACTTGACGCAGGCTGCGGAGAGGGCTACTATACAGGCAAAATAGCGCAGTCCGTCGCAGACATAAATGCGGAAATTATCGGAATAGACATATCCAAAACCGCCGCCGATTACGCTGCTAAACGGACAAAATCTGTGCAGTTCGCGGTTGCAAGCGTGTTTCATATGCCAATTGAAAGCGAAAGCTGCGATATAGTCACAAGTCTTTTCGCGCCCTACTGCGGAGAGGAATTTTTGAGAGTGCTGAAACAGGGCGGTATCTTCATAATGGCGATACCCGCGGAGCGTCACCTGTGGCAGCTTAAATGCGCGGTCTACGACGAGCCGTACCCAAACGCGGTAAAGGACTACGGGCTTGACGGCTTTGAATTTCTGGGCGCGGAAAAGGTTTCGGGGGAAATCTTTCTGCCGACAGGCGAGGATATCTCCGCGCTTTTTTCCATGACGCCGTACTTCTACAAGACCGGCGCGGAGGGTCACGAGCGTTTGGAAAGGCTTGAAAATCTCACCACGGAGATAGGATTTGAGGTGCTTACTTACAGGAAAGCTTAGGGGGCTGACAAAATGAGCAAAATTAAAAAATCGTTTACAAGGGTACTGCCGTTTGTATTTATTTTTGTCATTGTTTTAAAGGTGGCGGACAATATTGCAGACCGGCTGCCGATCATGATCGCTGCAAACTTCGGCGGTTTGCAGCAGAACAGCGTGAACATTACGGTGTTTTTCAAGCTGGCATTAACTGCTGCCGTTTCGCCGCTGTACATAGGCTTTTACAATTTTTGCTTTGAACGCGTCCGCGGTAAATATCGCCGCATACTTACGGTCTTTGATTTTTACCGCAGTGCGGGAAAAATATTCAAATCGCTTATTGCGGGCAGGCTTGGCGCTATAGCGGAGAGAATTTTTTATATACTTATGGCGTTGATTTTTCGAAACGTGCCCATTGGAAACGGCGGTATCGCGGTATTTATAGTATGCAGTATCGGTATGATGGTAATTTCAATATTTTTCCTGTGTATGCCGTATCTGTACGCAAGAAATGAGGATATCGGCATGGTCGCGGCTTTGAAGCTGTCCTTTAAGCTGGGCTTGAAGTATCTGCTTGTTTTTATGGCGGTCGGTATCGCGGTGGCGTTCCCCGAAATTTTGTATACTGTATCCGCATTTACTGTTCAGCCTGAGGAAATGATATTCACAAAGTATCTTTTGCTTATAGGCGCAGACTTAGATATAGCACGGACGCTGATGTACATTATCGTAAACACGCTTTCCATATGGGCAAGTTTTACCGCCGTGTACATTATTTTTGAAAGGGAGAGAGACAATATGCTGAAAGATTTTTTCAATAAATTTAAAAAGGACATTGATACGTCCGACGAAAGCATCGAGGACGCGCCCTTTATCGAACCCTACGATTTCTGTATCGAAGCGGACGAGCGTTTCAGCGACGAAAAAATAATCGAGACGGAAAATATCCGCGGCGTGGACATTCTTGCCGCGCTGGAGGAAATGGATCTTGCCTTTGACGTGGTGAACCATTTCGGTATCCGCAGAAAGCTGAAAAAGATGTTTGACGACCTTGCGTTCGAGATAGGCGAGTTTGTCACATACGAGGGCGGACGGAGCATAGAAAATTTCTTTACCGAGGAAATAGACGAGCGGGAGTTTGAGGTGTCCGTAGAAATTTCAAAGGCTTCCGACTATGAGCCGTTTAAACTTATTTTGCGTGTGGACATTTCAGAGGAGGAATAATTATGGCGTTGGACGGCGCATTTTTGTACATGGTAAAAAAAGAGCTTGAACCGCTGATCGGCGGCAGGGTTGACAAGATCAGCCAGCCGTCACGGGAGGAGATAGTTATGACCCTGCGCACCCGTGGAGGAAACGAAAAGCTTCTGTTCTCCGCGGCGGCAGGGTCGGCACGGGTGCATATCACAAAAAAATCTATCGAGAACCCGAAAGTCCCGCCTATGTTCTGTATGCTGCTCCGAAAGCATCTCGGAAACGGCAGGCTTCTTGACATAAGGCAGGACGGTCTGGAGCGTATACTGTACTTCGATTTCGAGGCCATGAACGAGCTTGGCGACATGGTGAAGATCACCATTGCGGCGGAAATTATGGGACGCTGCTCAAACGTGGTGATAATAAACGCCGAGGGCAAAATTATCGACAGCATAAAGCGGGTGGACTTTGAAATGTCCCGCGAAAGACCAGTGCTGCCGAACATGACATATTCCTGCCCGCCAAGAGACGACAGGCTTGATTTCAGGACTTGCAGCGGGTCGGACATTGCCCGCGCCGCAGAGCCGCTTCCCGACGGTGATCTTGCAAAGACGCTGCTGAAAATTTTCGAGGGAATTTCCCCCATAGTCGCCCGCGAGTGGGTCTGGTACGCGGCTCAGGGCAGGGACGCGGTAAAAAGCGATCTCCGCGGAGAGATACTTGAACGTCTTGCCTTTGCAGTGGAGCAGTCCGCGCGGGAGTGCCGCGAGGGTCGCTGCACATTCACCGCGGTAAAGGACGGGAACGGCTTGCTGAAAGATTTCTCGTTCATGCCGATATGTCAGTACAGCGGCTTGATGACCACAGAGGAGCTGCCCTCCGCCTGCGACCTGCTTGATTATTTCTACGCCGAGCGGGACAGCGCGGCGCGGCTCAGACAGCGGGCGCAGGATCTCTACAAGCTTTTGCAGAACACCTCCGACCGAATAGCGCGCCGCCTTGCAAATCAGCGGGAGGAGCTAAAGGTCTCCGCCGACAGGGAAAAATTCAAGCTTATGGGCGATCTGATATCCGCAAATCTGTACCGCGTGGAAAAGGGCATGGGCAGCGTTACGGTGGAAAATTTCTACGACGAAAGCTGTCCGCAAATTGAAATAAAGCTGGACAAGCGGCTCACGCCGTCGCAGAATATGCAGCGTTACTACGGCGAGTACCGCAAGGCGGATACGGCGGAAAAGATACTCACCGAGCAGATAAAAAAGGGCGAGGAGGAGCTTGCCTATATCGACAGCGTTTTCGACGCGCTGACAAGAACAAAGGGCGAGGACGAGGTAAACGAGCTTCGGCTGGAGCTTGCGGAGCAGGGCTATATCCGCGCCGCAAAGCTGAAAGGCAAGCCGCCCAAGGCTCACCCGCCGCTGGAGTTCAAGTCTCCCGACGGCTTCACGGTGCTTGTGGGCAGGAACAACAAGCAGAACGATATGCTCACCACAAAGCTTGCGGACAAAACCGATATCTGGCTTCACACCAAGGATATAACAGGTTCCCACGTGATAATCCGCGCGGAGGGAAAGGAAGTCCCCGACAGTACGGTCATGTGGGCGGCAAGACTTGCGGCGTTCCACAGCAAGGCAAAAAATTCCTCACAGGTGCCCGTGGATTACGTTCCTGTGAGGTTTGTGAAAAAGCCGTCGGGGTCAAAGCCGGGAATGGTCATCTTTACCAATAATCGTACTCTTTATGTTACGCCCCTTGACCCGGACGCGGATAAATAACATTTCCAGACGTCTTCGACAGAAAGGTTGTTTTCGCCCGACGCGTTTTTATAGTTTCGGATAATTTCCGCCATTGTTATTGATCTGAGACTTTTCGTCAAGGTCTCCGCAACCTCGTCATAAGATGTTTTCAGAACCGAGTCGATAATTTTTCCCACAGGACAAAGCTGTGAGGGACTTGAATGTATCCCGAAAAGCTTTTCGAGAAAATCCGGCTCGACGGCGGAGCATATGCGGTACAGGGAAATTTCCTCTGTGGGACAGCATAAGACCGCACCGCCCGTTCCCGGCTTGACGGAAATGATACCGTCCTTTTTAAGCGCGCTCATTATCCCGCGTATTGTCACAGGGTTTACTCCCGACGACACGGACAGCATTTCGCTTGTGATACGGATATCCTTTCCGAATTCGTGTATACAGATCAAACAATGCACCGCTATGGAGCATTTGTTGCTTATATGCATAATGATAATGTTTTTCCCGCGGGAAAAACAACCTCCTCCTCTCTCTATTTTGTGACTTTCAAGCGGTTCTCCGTGACCGCGCAAATAGTTTGAAGATAAATAAAAATTACAAGGAGCTGATTTTATGGGACTTAACGAAACACCCTCCTCAAACCGCGTTCATATAGGCATTTTCGGAAAACGGAACGCGGGAAAATCCAGCGTTATGAACGCTCTCACCAATCAGAGCATTGCTATCGTTTCCGACGTTCTCGGCACTACCACCGACCCCGTGCTTAAAGCTATGGAGCTTCTCCCCATAGGCCCGGTGGTGATGATCGACACTCCCGGCATCGACGACGAGGGCGAGCTTGGCGCGCTTCGTGTCAGAAAAAGCTATCAGATGCTGAACAAGACCGACATTGCCGTTGCTGTAATAGACGGCGCTGAGGAAAGTGCTGAGGACATTGCCCTTATAGAAAGGATACGTAAAAAGAATATCCCATGTGCGGTCTTTCACAACAAGTCGGATACTCTGCCAGAAAAATTCCCGCGGAAAGAGGGACATTACTACGGCAGCGCGCTGACCCGCGATGGTATAGACGAGCTTAAGGAAGCTATCGTCAAGCTGGCGCAGATCTCCGAGCCCGACAAGAAAATCGTTGGAGACCTGCTTGCTCCGACGGATATCGCGATACTGGTAGTGCCTATCGACGCTGCCGCGCCAAAGGGACGGCTTATCCTGCCACAGCAGCAGACTATCCGCGACATTCTCGAAGCGGGAGGCATTTCCGTCGTCGTAAAGGAGACCGAGCTTGCCGAAACGCTGAAAAAGCTTGGTACCAAGCCGAAGCTTGTCATCACCGACAGTCAGGCTTTCGGAAAGGTCTCCGCGGAAACTCCCGAAGATATCCTGCTCACGTCCTTTTCGATTTTGTTCGCGCGGTACAAGGGTACTCTTGAAACCGCCGTCAGGGGCGCAAAGGCTCTTGACAGCATAAAGGACGGAGACAAAATCCTCATTTCCGAGGGCTGCACGCACCACCGCCAGTGCGGGGATATAGGCACCGTAAAGCTTCCTAACTGGGTGAAAAAGCACACCGGAAAGAACGTTGCCTTTGAGTTCACCTCGGGAACGGAATTTCCCGACGATCTGAGCGGATACGCGGCAGTCATTCACTGCGGCGGCTGTATGCTGAACGAGCGCGAGATGAAATACCGCTATGCCTGCGCCGAGGAGCAGGGCGTTCCAATAACAAACTACGGCATTGCCATAGCCCATATGCACGGAATTCTCAAACGCAGCGTAGAGCCTTTTGAGGAAATCAGCAAGATACTTTGATACGTTAAATATTACCCATACCGCCTTATGGTGACGGTATGGGTAATATTCTTGCAGAGCAATATTTCCGCGTTGTTATTCGATAGCAGTTACGTCGTAGCCCTCATCTTCGATAGCGGCTTTGATCTCGCTGTCGGGCTTGTCGGTCTCGCACACAGCATAACCGCCCTCAAGGTCAACGGAAACGCTTGCCGCTCCCAGATTTTCCAGAGCCTCCTTGACGTGAGCAACGCAGTGCTCGCAGGACATACCTTCGATCATAATTTTTTTCATTGAAAAACCCTCCTGTTTAAAATAGAATTGTAAATTTAATAATAGAGAATTTATACTCTATTTACTTGCTTTGTAACCCGCCCCTTGATAGGGGCTTTATAAAGAAACGTACTGCAATATTTAACTATGGGGTAGAACTCGCCCGCGGGGGCTCCCCGCCGATTTTTACCGTTTTAAGACGGAGCGCGTTGGACACTACCGATACCGAGCTTAAGCTCATTGCCGCAGCGGCTATCATCGGGTTGAGAAGCGGGCCGCCGAAAATGTGCAGGATACCCATTGCAACGGGGATACCGAGAGTGTTATAGCCGAACGCCCAGAACAGGTTCTGACGGATATTCCTTATGGTAGCCCGTGAAAGACGTATCGCCTTGCTTACGTCCCGCAGGTCGTCCTTTATTAGGACGATATCCGCGCATTCGATAGCAACGTCCGTACCCTGTCCCACGGCGATACCAACGTCCGCCTGAGTCAGAGCCACCGCGTCGTTTATGCCGTCACCAGACATGGCAACCACCTCGCCGTCCTGCTGAAGCTTTTTGATATGCTCCGCCTTTTCCTCGGGCAGGACTTCGGCGATAAAACTGTCAATGTTAAGCTCTCCCGCAACGGCGCGGGCAGTACGGGTGTTGTCTCCCGTCAGCATGATGGTTTTTATCCCCATTTTCTGAAGCTCCGCAATGGCTTCGAGACTGCCTTTTTTTATGGTATCAGCCGCGGCTATCACGCCTATGAACACACCGTCATAGGCGGCGTACATTGGCGTTCTGCCCATATCGGCGCAATGCTCCGCCTTTTGGCTGTGTTCCTCGGGGACGGCTATGGAATTTTCCTCCATAAGACGGATATTTCCCACTAACAGCTTTTTGCCGTCAACGGTAACGGAAATGCCCCGTCCGTCAAGATTTGTGAAATCCGCGGTGTCGGAAAGAGCGATACCTTTTTCCTCGGCGCAGGTCACGATCGCCTCGCTGAGAGGGTGTCCCGAAGCGGCTTCACCCGACGCGGTAAGCCTTATAAGCTCCTCCTCGGCTATACCGTGGGGGAAAATATCCGTAACGGATGGCTTGCCCTCGGTGAGAGTACCCGTCTTGTCGAAAACGACAGTGGTTATCTTACAGGCTTGCTCCAGCGGCTCGCCGCCTTTTATGAGTATACCGTTTTCCGCGCCCTTGCCTGTACCCACCATTATGGCGGTAGGAGTTGCAAGTCCCAGCGCGCAGGGACAGGCTATTACCAATACGCTTATGAGAATTGTTATGCAGAACTCGCTGCTTTCTCCCGCGATAAGCCAGCCCAGACAGGCTATTACCGCAAGGGCTAAAACCGCGGGCACGAAGTACGCCGAGATTGTATCCGCAAGACGCGCGATAGGCGCTTTAGTACCCTGTGCCTCCTCAACAAATTTTATAATGCGGGAAAGTGCGGTGTCCTCGCCGACTTTTTCCGAGCGGTACTTGATAAAGCCGTTTTTGTTTATGGTAGCGCCGACCACCTTGTCCCCCACCTTTTTTTCAATGGGGACGCTTTCTCCCGTCAGCATTGATTCGTCCACAACTGCGCTTCCCTCGATGACCTCGCCGTCCACAGCAAGGCTTTCGCCCGAACGGGACACCACTATATCGCCAACCTTGACCTGACTTAAAGCAACTTCAAGCTCCTTGTCGCCCCGCATTACGAAAGCGGTTTTAGGGGCAAGGTTCATAAGCTTCTTGACCGATTCGTCCGTCTTGCCCTTTGAGCGGGCTTCAAGGTATTTTCCCAAGGTGATAAGGGTCAGTATGGTAGCGCAGGACTCAAAATAAAGGTGCATTGCATACTCGGTCTCGCCCTGCCCGATTTTGTACATGGCGTAAAAGCCGTACACCAGCGCGGCTGTTGAGCCGAGTGCGATAAGGCTGTCCATGTTAGGCGACAGCCGAAACAGATTGCGGTAGCCGTCCCAGAAAAATTTCCAGCCGATAGCAATTACGGGAACGGTCAGCGCAAGCTGTATCACCGCAAAGCCCATTGGACTGTGGTGGGGCTCAATAGCGTTCGGCAGGGGCATTCCAACCATGTGTCCCATGCTTATCGTCAGCAGGGGGACGGCGAATACCAGCGACAAAATAAGTCTGATAAGCATTACCTTGTCGTGGGGCATTTTGGGCTTGGCGTTTTTGTCCGCAAAAGCATAGCCTGCCTTGACGACGGCAGCTTCTATTTCCTTAACGCCGATCTTTTCGTAATCCACCGTAAGGGACTCCGCCGCAAAATTCACGCTTGCGGAGGCTACCCCGTCCAGCTTTTTCACGAACCGCTCTATTCTCGCGGCGCAGGCGGCGCAGGTCATGCCCGATATTTTAAAGGTTTTTTTCATAGAAAAATCTTCCTTTTCAGATAAAAATTGCTAACTATACTAATATTGTACACATTAAACGTTAATAAAAAACCAAATACGTATGACTAATATATAAATTAAGTATCTCTCCGCAAAATCTAAAATATGCAAATTGCGGCTTGTAATTTGCAGTCACACAAAAAACTCGCATTTCTTTCTCTCGGAGCAGCTTTTTTTCAATGCGAGAGCCGCGGCGGAGACCATGACCTTGCTGACGCTCCTTGCGTTGTGAGGACATTCCGCTACGCAGCGCATACAGGAAATACACTTTTTGGGATCGGCAGTTCCAACGCTTTCCGCGCTGATAGCTTCTGCGGGACACCTTTTTGCGCACACTCCGCACTTAACGCAGTTCTGGTTTGCTTTCGGGACAAGTCCACCGCCCGCGGTCTTTTTATAGGGACGGTTTCCCGCAAGCTTCAGCCCGCCGTCATCATTTGCATTTTGAAGCTTTTCAAGTGCGGCTTTGGAAAGCTCCTTCAGCTTTTTGACATCCTCGGCGTCGGGTCTGCCCGCGGCGTATTTATGTACTATCGAATGCTCAGCCACCGCCGCTATTGCCGCGCTTGCCTTGAATCCGCATTCCTTTGCAATGTCCTCCATTTCAACGAGGGTATCCTCATAGGCGCGGTTACCGTACACGCACAGAAGCACGCACTTTGCTCCGCCGCCTTTTATCTTTTTCAGCCTTTCCGCCGCCAAGGCGGGAACGCGTCCGCCGTAGGACGGCAGGGCTATAAGCGCGATATCCCCGCTGTCAAAGGAATATTCCGAAAAGTCCTTTTTGGGGTCGGTCAGGTCGATCGTTTCAACGCTTCCGCACCATTCCTCCGTTACGGCTTTTGCCGCCTTTAACGTTCCTCCCGTGGGACTGAAAACTATCTGAACATATCGCATTTTGTCTGCTCCTTCTTGATGTAAAATTTAAAATTACACCTATATTATAACACGTCTCTGCCGCAATGTCAAGTCCCGTTCGTGAAAAATCCGCAAAGCGCAGATGCGCCTGCAATAATCGGAATAACTACATTGACAAACGGCAAAAAATGTGTATAATATAAGTATGTATAGACATATTTTTGTTAATTCCTGCAAACGCTGTATTAAGCGTTTGTGTGACCGTGTACGCAGGTGATCATTTGAAAAAGATATTTATGCTCCTTGAAAAAATAAAGGAACGGCTTAATATTTCCGATAAGCAGTGGCAAGAGCTTATACGGTTTATAAAATTTTGCGTTGTCGGAGTTTCCAATACGGCTATCTCGCTGGGGATATATTACATCTTTATCGTTTTCGACCCAAAGCTTTATATTATAGGAAACATTGTCGGCTTTGTAGTCAGCGTGCTTAATTCATATTTCTGGAACAGCAGATTTGTCTTTAAGAAAACCGATGAAAAAGCCAAAACGCTTTTCAAAACCTTTGCGGCATACGGAAGCAATCTGTTTATTAGTACGGCGATCCTTTACATATTTGTGGATGTAATCAAAATTTCTGAGTTCATAGCGCCGCTGCTCGGCTTGCTTATAACAGTTCCGCTCAATTACTTTATAAATAAAAACTGGGCGATGAAATAATGCCGGCAGGAGCTTATGCATACTTAAATAGGAGGTTTTCCTGCTGTGAAAAAAATATCTGTCCTGATCCCGTGTTATAATGAAGAGGAGAACGTTGTCCCTCTCAGCGAGGCTATTATCGGTCAGTTTAACGAGTTCCTGAGCGGGTACGATTACGAGATAGTTTTTATCGACAACAATTCGACGGACAGTACCCGTCAGAAGCTTATCGGACTTTGCGAAAAAAACAAGAGGATAAAAGCGATATTCAACGCCCGCAATTTCGGGCAGTTCAACTCGCCTTATTATGGTATCCTCCAGACTACGGGAGACTGCACGATATCAATGTGCGCCGATTTTCAGGACCCTGTGGAGCTTATCCCAAGGCTTGTTCACGAGTGGGAGCAGGGATATAAAATAGTTTGTCCGATAAAGGCGCAGAGCCGTGAAAATCCGGTAATGCGGTTTTGCAGAACGTGCTACTATAAGGTTATCAAAAAAATATCCGACGTTGAACAGATAGAGCATTTTACGGGAACGGGTCTTTATGACAAGGATTTTGTGGACGTCCTCCGCAGGCTTAACGACCCTACGCCGTTTTTGAGGGGTATCGTTGCGGAGCTTGGCTTTAAGCGCAAGGAAATTACATACGAACAGCAGAAAAGGCGTGCGGGCAAAACCAGCAATAACTGGTATACTCTTTACGACGCGGCGATGCTGAGCTTTACGGCGTACACAAAGGTTGGAATGAGGGTATGCACCATTGCTGGCTTTATTATTTCAATGATAAGCATGGTCATTGCCTTTGCGTACCTTATATTAAAGCTTATAAACTGGGACAGCTTTGCTCTGGGCAACGCGCCGACCCTTATCGGGGTTTTCGTGCTCGGCGGAATACAGCTTATTTTTATTGGATTGCTGGGAGAATACATAATGAGCATTAACCAGAGGATAATGAACAGACCGCTTGTTATAGAAGAAAAACGTATAAATTTTGACTGTGATGAAAGCGATGAATCGAAAGAATAAGGCTTTTGGGGAGAACGATATGAAAATTTCATATAACCGTATCAGATCTGCCGCGGTAATATACGTGGCTGTTCCGATCTTTATTTTCTTTTTCGGATGGCTTTCGGCTTTATGGGGAGCAGTATTTTCCGCACTGCTTGCGGCGGCCTGCTTTTTCTTTTGGAAAAGCTCCCGAAAGCGGGACGGCGAAAAAACGTATGCTGTTGTGTCAAAAAAAACACTGATAATTATCGGCGCGGTCTCTTTGGCATGGTGCTTTCTTGCGGGGCACGGAGGATTTATTCATCAGTCAAATGATAATGCGATAAGGAATGCGGTCTTTCGCGATTTGATAAAAATGCCTTGGCCGGTGGTGTATTCCGACGGTTCAATGCTGTCATATTATATTGCGCATTGGATGCCTCCCGCGCTGGTGGGCAAAATTTTTTACACGGTTTCGGGTTCGGTATCGGCAGGCTATGCGGCGGGAAATGTCTTTTTGCTGATATGGAGCAGCATAGGCGTGTTTCTTTCGCTGCTGCTGGTGGTCATTCTAACGTTTTCAAAGAAAAGACCGCATATTTTGCCGGCTGTTTTTATGTTCATTTTTTTCAGCGGGCTTGACTCGGTGGGAACTGTTATAACAGGCAATATGCATGGCGACTGTCATTTGGAATGGTGGGCAATTTATATTCAGTTCAGTTCATTTACCACCTGTCTGTTTTGGGTATATAATCAGACAATAGCGATATGGCTCGTTACGCTATGCATACTAAACGAACGCAGTATTAAGAATTTTGCGTTTCTCGGACTGCTTGCGCTGCCGTTCGGACCGCTGCCGTTTATCGGAATAGTTATTATGTGTGTAATAAAGGCAGCTGTTATAATCGTCAGAGCGATACGCAAAGGCAGGTTTGCGGCGGCAGTGAAAACTATATGTTCATTTCAGAATATTTTGGCGTGCGTTTCGGTGCTTCCGGTGTATTATTTGTATTATTTTTCAAACGCTATTGCTTCGGATAACGCTTATTATGCAGACGGAAAAAAATATGTCGGCTTACGTATAAATGACGCTTGGACATCGGCAATAGCCGACGGAAGATACGCAGATGTTGTTGTGCTGCTCTTATTGTTTGTGCTTTTTCTTATATTGGAGGCAGGAATATATGCGGCTTTGATTTTGATCAGCAATAAAATAAAGAGCAAAAAAACGGCTCCCGAATTTATCGGCACATTGATAATGCTTATGTTTGTGATTATGTTTCAGCTTGGAGAAGACAGCGATTGGGCTATGAGGGTTTCCATACCGCCTATTGTTTATCTTGCGGTGGAATTTATAAAAGTATTTACTGACGATATCCCGTCAAAGGGCGAGATCCATAGCCTTGATGAGCTTGTGAGAAAAAAAACGTGGTTTTTTGTTTCATCATTTATGATTTTTTTGGGCGTTATGACTCCCGCTTCTGAATTTTACCGTGAGATACGAAACACAGTCACAAATGCTCAGACGGTATACGATCTTGAGGAAACGGAATCCATGGACGAGGTAGAGATAAAAAATAATTTTATTGCAAGAAATTATACCGAATCGGATTTCTATAAATACATATGCAAAAAATAATTTCAAAGGAATGATTTTATAATATGAAAGCTGTGTTGCTGGCGGGAGGATACGGAACCCGAATTTCCGAGGAGTCGAGCTTAAAGCCGAAGCCTATGATAGAAATCGGCGGAAAACCTATTTTATGGCATATCATGAAAGAGTATTATCATTACGGTATTAACGAATTTATTATCTGCGCGGGCTATAAGCAGCATATGATAAAGGAATGGTTTGCGGATTATTTCCTCCATAACAGTGACGTTACGTTTGACTTCACAAGCGGCACGGAACAGACCACTATACACAGTCAGCACTGCGAGCCGTGGAAGGTCACTATAGTTGACACAGGTCTTAAAACCATGACAGGCGGAAGAATAAAGCGGGTGCGCAGATATATCGGGGACGAGCCGTTTATGATGACATACGGCGACGGCGTGTGCGACGTTGATATAAAAAAGCTTGCGGAATTTCACGCTTCCCACGGAAAGATCGCTACTCTGACGGCGGTCACGCTTGAGCAGCAAAAGGGTGTGCTTGACGTCGGCGGAGACAACGCAGTGCGCTCCTTCCGTGAGAAAAACCTCAGCGACGGCGCGCTTATAAATGCAGGGTACATGGTTTTAAATCCCGAGATTTTTGATTATATCGAGTGCGACGATACCGTATTTGAAAAAGAACCTCTTGAAAAGCTTGCGGAAGAGGGACAGCTTATGTCGTATATGCACAAGGGCTTCTGGCAGTGCATGGATACAAAACGGGAAATGGATATGCTTGAAAAGCTTCTGACGCTTGGACAGGCACCTTGGAAAAAATGGGAGGACTGACGGGTGAAAAACAGTTTTGATTTGTCCTTTTATAAAGGCAGACGGGTTTTTATAACGGGTCACACAGGCTTTAAGGGAAGCTGGCTTTGCAGATTTCTTTTAAAAGCGGGCGCTGATGTTACGGGCTATGCTCTTGCTCCCGCGAAGCCCTCGCTGTTTGATATTTCGGACATTGCAGGAAATATGGTTTCCGTGACAGGAGACATAAGGGATATAAAAAGTCTTAAAGCCGCTTTTGAAAAAGCACGCCCCGAGATAGTCTTTCATCTTGCGGCTCAGCCTATTGTCAAGGAAAGCTATAAAAATCCTGCCTATACATATGAAACGAACGTTATGGGCACTGTCAATATTCTTGAATGCATTAGGAAAAGCAATTCGGTAAAGTCCTTTCTTAACGTTACCACGGACAAGGTATACTTAAACAGGGAGTGGGAATGGGGTTACAGAGAAAACGAGGAGCTGAACGGCTTTGACCCGTACTCAAATTCAAAATCCTGTTCGGAGCTTGTGACAGGTACTTATAAAAATTGTTATTTGAGCGGCGTAGGCGTTTCAACCGCAAGAGCGGGAAACGTTATCGGCGGCGGAGATTTTTCCGCAGACAGAATAGTTCCCGACTGCATAAGGGCTGTGACCGACGGCAGAAAAATTGCGGTGAGAAATCCTCACTCGGTGCGTCCATATCAGCACGTTCTTGAAGCCTTGACGGCGTACCTCATTATCGCGCAGGGACAGTATGAACGTCCCGAAATTGCGGGCTGTTATAATGTGGGTCCCGACGAGGGAGACTGTATCACAACGGCTGAGCTTACGGAACTGTTCTGCAAATGCTGGGGCGAGGACGCGGCATGGGAAAACCGTTCGGAAAGCAATGCTCCCAAAGAGGCAAATTTCCTGAAGCTGGACTGTTCAAGGATTAAATCGGTTTTCGGGTGGAAGCCTGTATGGCACGTTGAAAAGGCTATGGAGGAAGTATGCCGTTTTACAAAGGTTCAGCTTTCCGGCGGGGACGTTTCAAAGGAAATGGACAGGGAGATCGAGAAATTTTTGGAGGATATGTCAAAATGAAGAATTGGGAAACCGAAGCTGAAGCAAGAGAGTTTATAAAAAAAGCCGTTTCGGAATATTATCATGATTTCAAAAAGGACAGCGGCAGGTTTTCACATGGAGACAGAATACCGTACGCGGCAAGGGTTTATGATGAGAACGAAATGTGCGCTCTTGCGGACGCTATGCTTGACTTCTGGCTGACTACGGGACGGTTTGCAGAACGGTTTGAAAAGGATTTTGCAGACTTCCTCGGCGTAAAGCACGCTCACATTGTGAACAGCGGCTCGTCGGCAAATCTGATCGCTTTTTCTGCGCTTACTGCTAAGGAGCTTGGCGAGCGTCGTATAAAGCGCGGGGACGAAGTGATCACGGCGGCTTGCGGCTTTCCCACAACTGTTACTCCCATAATTCAGTACGGGGCTGTTCCTGTTTTTATAGACGTGACGGTTCCGCAGTATAATATTGATGTTACAAAGCTTGAAGCGGCTTTGTCAGAAAAAACAAAAGCGGTAATGATAGCGCACACGCTGGGAAATCCCTTTGACCTGAAAGCTGTAAGAGAATTCTGCGACAGGAACAATTTATGGCTTATCGAGGATAACTGCGACGCTTTGGGCTCTAAGTACGCCTGTGACGGGATCGAAAAATACACGGGAACATGGGGCGACATCGGCACAAGCAGCTTTTATCCGCCGCACCACATCACCATGGGAGAGGGCGGCTGCGTTTATACGAACGATCCGCTTTTGAGCAGGCTGATACTTTCTTTCAGGGACTGGGGCAGGGACTGCGTTTGTCCGTCGGGCAAAGACAATTTCTGCGGACACAGGTTTGAGGGACAATTCGGCGAGCTGCCCAAGGGCTACGATCATAAATATGTGTACAGCCATTTCGGCTACAATCTTAAAGCGACGGATATGCAGGCTGCAATAGGCTGCGAGCAGCTTAAAAAGCTTCCCGATTTTATTGTGAAGCGCAGGAGCAACTGGGAAAAGCTGTATTCGGCTCTGAAGCCTGCGGAGGATAAGATAATTCTTCCAGAAGCAGCCGAAAACAGTATCCCGTCATGGTTCGGATTTGTTATCTCGCTAAGACCAGAAAGCGGCATAAGCAGGAATGCTGTTACAAAATATATTGAGGAACACAATATTCAGACAAGGCTGCTTTTCAGCGGCAATCTGACAAAACACCCATGCTTTGACGAAATGCGGGATACGGACGGTTATCGTATATCGGGAGGACTGGCGAACACCGATTTTGTTATGAACAACACGTTCTGGATAGGCGTTTACCCGGGAATGAGTTCGGAAATGCTTGACTATACGGCTGAGGTTGTAACGGATGCTTTAAGGAGCGTAAAATAAAATGGGAAATATCAAGCTTTTGGATTGTACGCTGCGCGACGGCGCATACATCACGGGAAGCGAATTCGGCGAACATTCCATAAAGGGTATTATTGAAAAGTTACAGAAAGCGGGAACAGATATAATCGAGTGCGGCTGGCTGAAAAACAGTCCCCATAAGGCCGGAACATCGTTTTATCATGTCCCGCAGGATCTGGAGCAGTACCTTATAAAAAAGGACGGCAGACTGACCTATACGGTAATGATCGACTGGGACAGGTACGATCTGTCGCTTTTACCCCAATGCGACGGGAAATCCGTTGACGCGGTAAGGGTCGTGTTCCCCTGCGGCAAGTACAGGGAGGGCATTGAGGTTGGCTTAAAAATAAAGGAAAAGGGCTACAGGGTTTATTTTCAGGCGGCAAATACAATGGATTATTCCGACGACGATCTAAAGCGTCTTGCCGAGGCGGTAAACAAAGCAAAGCCCGTTGGCTTGTCGATAGTGGACACGTTCGGAGCTATGTACCCCGAGGACTTGGAGAGGATAACGGAAATACTCCACAAGCACACGGATAAGGATATAAGTCTGGGTTTTCATTCCCATAACAATCAGCAGCTTTCCTTTGCGCTGACGATGAATTTTGTAAATATGCTCGGTGACAGCGGCAGGGACATCATTATTGACGCAAGCCTTTGCGGAATGGGCAGGGGAGCGGGCAATACCCCCACGGAGCTTGCGGTAAGCTTTCTTAACAGGAAATGCGGGTGCGGCTACGATATGGACGCGGTCATGGACGCTATAGACATTTATATGGAGTACTTCGGTGAAAACTACAGCTGGGGATATTCAACGCCTTATTTTATCGCGGGAATGTACGGCTGTCACGTTAATAATATTGCGTATCTTCTCGATAATCACAGAACAAAAGCAAAGGATATGCGCAATATTATTGAGTCGCTTGAGCCCGCGGACAGAAAAAAATACGACTACGACCTTTTGGAGAAAAAATATTTTGAAAATCAAAGCTTTTATGCAGACGACGCCGAGGCCGTAAAAAAACTTTCGGAATATTTTTCGGGACGTGAAGCCTTGCTTGTGGCGCCGGGAAAGTCGTCGCTGGACGAGCGGGAGAGGATACTTGCGTATATATCGGAGCGCGCCCCTGCGGTTATCGGCGTGAACGCTGTACTTGACGGGTATGATTACGATTATGTTCTTTTTACAAACGCGGCAAGGTACGAATACGCCAAAAATGCCAAGGGAGAGGCTTTCGGGAAATTCAGAAAAATTCTCCTTTCCACCGTTAAGAGCGTCCCCGATGAGGACGAAATAATTATCAGCTTCAACAAGGTGGTAAAGCGCGGCTGGAAGCATTTTGACAATGCTGCGGTGTGCTGCTTCAGAATGCTGGATATGCTCGGAGTAAAAAAGGCGGCTGTTGCGGGTTTTGACGGCTTCAAGACAAAGTACAATGAAAGCTATGCCGACCCGTTCATGCCAACGCTTAATCCCGACAACAAGTGGGACGAGCTTAACGAGGAGATCAAGGATATTTTTGCGGATTTCAGGCGGTACGCTGTTAACTGCAAGGATATAACGTTTGTTACGGAAAGTATTTTTGATATTTGATCATGAAAGGACTGCTTCGTATGAAAATAAGAGCGGCGGACTATATTGCGGAATTTTTTGTTAAAAACGGTATTACCGATTGCTTTATGATAACAGGCGGCGGGGCTATGCACCTTAACGACGCTATAGGACATTGTGACGGTATAAAGTGCTTTTTTAACCATCACGAGCAGGCGAGTGCGATCGCCGCGGAGAGCTACGCCCGTCTGACGGGGAAGATCGCGGCTGTGTGCGTAACGAGCGGTCCGGGAGGAACTAATGCCATAACAGGAGTTATGGGCGGCTGGCTGGACTCAATTCCTATGTTTGTTGTTTCGGGTCAGGTCAAGCGTGAGACCACCATGTCGGCTTGTCCCCAGCTTCATTTGAGACAGCTTGGCGACCAGGAGTTCGACATAATCAACTCGGTCTCAAATATGACAAAATATGCGGTCATGATGACAAATCCCAAAGAGACGGCTTATCACCTTGAAAAGGCTCTGTACCTTGCAATGAACGGCAGAAAGGGTCCCGTGTGGATAGACATTCCCCTTGACGTTCAGGGTGCGGTCATAGACACCGACGAGCTTATCCACTTCGACCCCAATGCGGAGATGTTCTGGGAGCTTCCCAAGATCACGGACGAGCTTGCGGACGGCATTCTGGAAAAGATACAAAAAGCGAAAGCCCCGCTTATTCTGGCAGGTACGGGAATACGTCTCGGCGGCGCGGAGGAGGAGTTCCTGAAAGTCATTGAGAAGCTGAAAATACCTGTTTCGGTCGCTTGGAACGCAAACGATACAATAGCCTATGAAAGTCCGTATTTTGCGGGCATGGCGGGAACAGTCGGCACAAGAGCGGGTAATTTTGCGGTACAGAACTGCGACCTGCTTATCAGTCTCGGCTGCCGTCTGAATATTCGTATGATAGGCTACAATCATTACGATTTTGCGAAAAATGCGTACAAAATAATAGTCGATATCGACCCTAACGAGCTTGCTAAGCCGACGATAAAGGCGGATATGCTCGTAAACGCGGACGTTAAGGACTTGCTGACAAGGCTGGCTGAAAGATCGTACACACCCTCGCCGGAGCATGAACCGTGGCGCAAGTGGTGCAGGGGACTTGTTGAGAAATACCCTGCGGCGGAGGAAAGCTACTATAACGGCGGCAATGGCTTGCTTAACCCATATGTGTTTATGGAAAAGCTGTTTGAGCAGTTAAACGCGGAGGACAAGATAGTCTGCGGCAACGGCAGCGCAAGCGTTATAACCTATCAGTGCGGAAAGATAAAGCAGGGACAGCGTATGTACGCCAATTCGGGCTGCGCGGCAATGGGCTATGCTCTGCCCGCGGCTGTGGGCTCGGCTGTATGCGGCGGCAGGACGGTCTGCGTTGATGGCGACGGCAGCCTGATGATGAACGTTCAAGAGCTTGCCATGATCGCACACAACAGGCTTAATATCAAGCTTTTTCTGATAAATAACAACGGCTACCACTCTATAAGGCAGACCCAGACCAATCTTTTCAAGCCGCCGTATATAGGTATCGACAGCGGCAGCGGCGTGGGCTTCCCGAATTTCGGAAAGCTTGCGGAGGCATTTGGGATAAAGTATCTGCGGACGGACAGCGAAACGGACTGCTCCGAAATTATAGGCGAAGCTTTAAGCGGGAACGAGCCTTGCTTCTGTGAGGTAATTGTCGATCCGAAGCAGAATTTCGCTCCGAAATCTTCCTCGAAGATACTGCCTGACGGAAGGATAGTTTCGCCGTCTCTTGACGATATGGCGCCGTTCCTGCCGAGAGAAGAATTTGAAAGTATAAAGTATTTGAGGTAACGTATGAAAAGCGCGGTAATTACAGGTGCAACGGGTGCGATAGGTACGGCTCTTATAAACGAACTGGTCTCAAAGGGCGTGAGGGTGCTTGTGCTGGCAAGGGAGGATTCCCCGAGAAACAGCCGTATCCCGCGGTCGCCCATTGCCGAGGTCAAGTACTGCTCCCTTGCAGACCTGCACAGCTTGAAAGCCGAGGGTGAATACGACGTTTTCTATCATTTGGCGTGGAGCGGGACGTTCGGTTCGGCAAGAAACGATATGTACCTGCAAAACAAAAATGTGGAGTATGCTCTCGACGCCGTTTCCGCGGCAAAGCGGTTAGGCTGCAAGGTTTTTATAGGAGCGGGTTCGCAGGCTGAATACGGAAGAGTTGAGGGTATGCTCAAGCCCGATACGCCCGCTTTTCCCGAAAACGGTTACGGCTATGCAAAGCTTTGCGCAGGACAGATGACGCGTGACCTTGCTCATCAGCTGGGGCTTCGGCATATCTGGGTAAGGATACTCAGCGTTTACGGTCCAAACGACGGAGATGAAACAATGATAATGTCGGCGGTGAGAACGCTTAAAAACGGCGGGTCGCCCGAATTTACAAAGGGCGAGCAGCAGTGGGATTATCTTTACAGCTCCGACGCGGCGGAGGCTCTTGCTTTGCTGGGTGAAAAGGGCAGGGACGGCAAGGTTTATGTCCTGGGAAGCGGCAAGGCAAGACCTCTTGCGGAATATATCGAGGATATACGAATCGCTGCCGCCCCGGACGGTACTGTCAGACTTGGAGCGGTACCGTATGCGGAAAAGCAGGTCATGTTTTTGTGCGCCGATATTTCGGAGCTTCGGAACGATACGGGCTGGGAGCCGCGCGTGGAATTTAAGGACGGTATCGCAAAAATAATTTCCGAAAATTAAATTCGAGAAGCTCCCGCGGAAAAACCGTACCTCACTTGGCGGGGTACGGATTTTTATATTTTCACTGCATTATCGGAGGTAAAATTCATGAAACGGTTTGCTTTAGTCCTGCTATTGGTATGTATGCTTGCAGGGTGTCAAAACAAAAACGGCATTCACGACGGGACGTCCGCGGAAACGGAGCAGGTCTCGGAAAGCGAAAGCGCAGGATATTTCGGCTTCGCGGACGAGCTGAGCGCCGAAGAAAAACAAGTCCTGTCCGAGTTCATGCCGATACTTACGGAGGGAAAAACATTTATGGCGGCGCATATGCCGTACAGCGGAGAATCGGCGGAAGCTTCCGAGGAGAAAAGCATTTCCGACATTCTTCACGACATAGACCCCGAATATTCTTCGGACACGCCCGTGCAGTCCCTTGCGTTCTGCGACGTTACGGGAGACGGTCAGACGGACATTGCGGTACTGCTCGACCACCCCGCAGGTTTCTACTGCCTGCTCTGCAAGGACGGGGACAGCTTTTACGGAGTCCATATGCCTATCCGCTGGTTTGAGGATCTTCGCGAAAACGGTGTTTTCTTAGGCTCCGGCGGAGCAGCGACTTCCTATTATGAACGTCTGCATTTTTCTGACGGTGTCTTTTCGACTGAGCTTTTAGGATATACCGATTGGGGGTATTACGAAGCAGACGGAAAAGAAGTCTCACAGGAGGAATTTGAAGCATGGCTTGACGGACTGCTCGGAGAAAAGGTCGTCTGGCACTACGTCTCGTAGTAATGCGGCAATTTTTTTGAAAGGACTGCGGCAATATGAAAATTGACCGTCTTATAGGTATACTTTCCATTCTTTTGCAAAGGGACAAGGTTACAGCCTCGGAGCTTGCGGAAAAATTTGAGGTGTCCCGCCGAACCATTGTCCGCGATATCGAGGACTTGGGCAAGGCGGGTATTCCCGTTGCCTCGTCTCAGGGACGGGGCGGCGGCATTTCCGTTATGGAGGGCTTCAAGCTTGACCGCACACTGCTTTCCGAGGAGGACATGAAAGCGATACTGACGGGTCTGCAAGGTCTTGACAGCGTGAGCGAAAGCAGCCGTTACCGCCGTCTTATGGACAAGCTTGACGCGGAAAATGCCGCGGGAGCTGTCGGAGCGGGAAACAGCATTATCGTCGATCTGTCCTCATGGGACAAGAACGCGGTGTCCCCGAAGCTGGAGACGATAAAGCAGGCGATTGAAAGTAATAAAAAAATTTCGTTCATGTACTATTCTCCCGACCGCACCGAGCGGCGGGAGATCGAGCCGTACCGACTGGTTTTCCAGTGGGCGAGCTGGTATGTGTGGGGCTTCTGCACAAAGCGGAACGATTACCGAATGTTCAAGCTTACGCGAATGACCGACCTTACAGTCGGGGAGCAGTTTGCTCCGCGGGAGATACCCGCCTATACCTGCGACAAGCTGAGGCATACAAGGGGAGAGATAGCGGTCAGGGTCAGGTTTGACAGCTCGGTAAAGTGGCGGCTTGTGGACGAGTTCGGTGCGGAATACCTTACAGAAGATAAGGACGGAAGCATTACTCTGGACTTTACATGGTCGGACGTTCCGTCGTTTTACTCCTATATCGCGGGCTTTCGGGACGCGGCGGAAATAATCGCTCCCGAGGAGTACCGAAAGGAATTTTCGGAGCTGCTGGAAAAAATGCTGAAAAAATATCAGTAAATGCGATAAATTTTGATTTAGCGAGCTACGTACAAAGTAGCAAACCTTTAGGCGGCGAAGCCGCCGACATTAGCTGGTCGAGCTGAGCCCAGCTCGCGAAGTCCAGAGGCGGAGCCTTTGGTCGCGCTCCGCAGAGCGCGAAATTCCCTCCCCGCGCCCGCAGGCGCATATCGTTCAAAACGGTGAAAGGGGTGAGGAATGGCGACAGCCATTCCGAGGGGGAGCG
>JAAVHI010000081.1 GCA_014799785.1 Ruminococcus sp. | reverse complement strand
TACTGTAACAAGGGGGAGCGGTCGTGTCCGCTCCCCCTCGGAATGACTGTCGTCATTCCTCACCCCTTTCACCGTTCCGAACGAAAGGGATTTCGCCGCCTGCGGGCGGCGACCAAAGGGCTCCGCCCTCTGGACTTCTGCGAGCTGGGCTCAGCTCGACCAACTAATGTCGGCGGCTTCGCCGCCTAAAGGATTGTTAATTTGTGCGTAGCGCGCTAAATCAAAATTTACCGCTCCCCAAAATTAAGAGGACAAATTCCCACTCGGAAAATGTCCTCTTAAGAAAAATATCATACCCCGTGCTTTACTCTGTCATGCTCCTCGGCGCGCTTTGCGTCGTTCCAGCGGTCGAGAGTACCCGTCAGATAGCCTGTAACGCGGCGGATACGCTCGAATGGCACGTCCTCGAACTTGTAGCTGAGGTCAACATAGTCGCCGTCAAGACCTATCTCCAGACGGGAAAGGGTCTTTTCGGGAAACTTGTTCTCAAGGTATCTGACATAGTTGTTTTTCTCCTCGTCGGAGATCGTTCCGTTTTTTACTATTATATCCATAGCGGCAACTTCCTTTCATTTTGGCGGTACGGCTTTTATGATTTAATTATACCATTTTAGTATACTTTTGTCAATAGGCAGGACAAGAAAATTTTTGCAAAAAAGAAAAAGACCGAAAACACATTAAAAGCTTTCGGTCTTTTGAATTATCAGCTGTTGGGGTAGCGGTACTGCTTTACAATAAAGCTGTTTCCGCCGCTTACCTCGATAACGAAATCACCGCCGTCAACGTAGCCGTCAAGCACGTGACTGCTGTTGAATTTCTCCTGCTTTGTATGGTACGTGATCGTATTGCCGTCGATATCCCAGCTTACGATGGTAAGCTTGCCAAGCTCGTCGTTTATTCCGCCGTCGCCAAGAATGGTGTACAGCTCTCCGCCGATATCGCGGTACTGCTGGGGAGCCTTCAGGAACATATCGTTCACAAGCTTCTCGTCGAAATATCTCAGAGTGTAGCTTCTCAGCTCAGTGAGGGTGGAAAATCTGGGATCGTTCACCTTGAAGAAATACCTGCTGTCGCCGTTGTCGGCGGCGGCGACCTCCACGTAGTCTTCGTAGCTTACATTAAGACTGGCGGCGGTGAAGTACTGATAGATATTTCCGGCGATCGCGTGCGCGGCGTAGCCGTAATAAAGCGGATTGTCGTTAAAATCCGTCCATGTTTCGCGGGAACGGCGCATTGTCATATCGTTGGGATTGAGAGCATAGGTTATGATCTCTGTTTCGAGACTGCCGTCCTCGTTCACCGTAACGGCGGGTTCGGGCATAAACTTGAGCTCCTCGGTGCGGTACAGATCGCTTTCGGGGATATAGTCCATGCGGTCAAGAATATTGCTGTCTTCCGCAGCGCTTCTGCCCATGATCTTGCCTGCGGGAACGTCCGCGCTGTCGTAGGCGTCCGCTTCGGTGTTGTATAGCTCCACCTCAACAAGGCGTCCGTTCAGTATTGAGTACAGTCTGCTGACGCTGTAGGGCAGAGATTCGTCGCTGGAATCAATAAGATAGAAGTCTATTTTAAGCAGGTCGGGGATATTGTTTTCCTCCGAGCCGCTTTTTATTACGCTGCAGACCTGATTTGCGTACTGCTGTGAATACGGCAGTTTAACTATATAGTTATCGGGAGGCGTAACGCTGAACTTTGAGAAGCTGAACTGATTGTCCTCCACGGTAAGGTCAAGACCCGTACCGTTTTCGTCGGGAGTTACGGTGATCATATAGTTGCTTCCGTACACCGAAAAGTCGTAGGTGTAGGAGGAAAACGGCTCGTTGTCTTCGGGGATCTCATATCCGTTCGCAAGAGCGTAGCCCGTTGGAGCGTTTCTTACAAGCGGTTCTGATGTCTCCGTCTGCGCGGCTTCCTCCGTTATATCGGTTATGCGCCCGGAGCCGCCGTCTATTATTCCGCAGGAAGCAAAGGTCAGCACGGCCGCGGATACCGCAAGCAGCATTGCCGCTGCTCGTAATTTGTTCCTCACTATATTATCACACCCCTTTCGGAAAGGTTTGATTATCCTGGTACGGGATAAATTCCCGCAGTTATCTTTTTATACCTGTAATTATTATATCATCTTTCCTATATGAAATCAATTACATTTCGTTTACAGTTTGATTACTGGCAGGGTACAAAATCGTTTTCGGAGCGAAAAAGTCGGGTGAGGATTGTTAATTTTCGGTGAACACTGGCGGACGCGTATTGTATTCTCGGAAATGATGATTTATAATTATATGTATAATATATGTATAAGACTGTGTCACCAAAGGAGTATGACAATGAAAACGAACCCCTGCACCCAAAATCTGAACCGTCTGGAATTTATGATGACCCTCGCCTGTACGGGACGCTGCAAGCACTGTTCCGAGGGGGAGCATTCCTCACACGGTGAGCATATCGACGGTGATGCCGCGGCTCGGGCTGTCCGAAGCGCGGCGGGGATACGAAAAATAGAATCCCTGATGACCTTCGGCGGAGAACCGCTGCTGTACCCCGATGCGGTCTGCAAGATACACGCCGCCGCAAGGGACTGCGGTATTCCCAAGCGTCAGCTTATCACAAACGGTTACTTTACCAAGGACTTTCAGAAAATGCGCGATACCGCTACGGAGCTTGTTCGGAGCGGCGTGACCGATATCCTGCTTTCCGCGGACGCGTTCCACCAGGAGACTATCCCGCTTGACGCCGTAAGAAGCTTTGCCGGGGCGGTCAAAGCCGTAAAGTATAAAGGTATAACCATACGCGTTCACCCCGCATGGCTGGTGAGCGAGACCGCGGAAAATCCCTACAACGCAAAAACGCGGGAGATAATCGGCGTGTTCGCGGAAATGGGGATAGAGGCTTCCGAGGGAAATATTATTTTTCCCGACGGCAACGCCCTGAAATATCTGAAAGAATATTTCGACCCGAACGAAAAGTACGAAAGTCCCTACACCGAAGATCCCAAGGACATAAGAGCGGTCTGTGTATCGCCCGACGGAAGCGTTCTCGGCGGAAATATATACGATACGGAAATGTCGGAGATAATTGAAAGCTATTCTCCGCAGGAAAAATAAATCGGAGGAATTTGAAATGACGATAAACGAATACCAAAAGCTTGCCATGACCACGCTGAGCCCCTCGGTAAGCACCCGCAAGGACGCTCTGATAAACGGCGTTATGGGTCTTTGCGGCGAGGCTGGAGAAGCCATTGACATCGTAAAAAAATGGCTTGCGCAGGGTCACGAGTTGGACAAGGAACACCTTATAAAGGAGCTTGGCGACGTGGCGTGGTATCTTGCCGAGACCGCCGCCGCGCTGGACGTTCCCCTTGAGGACGTTTTGCAGATGAATATTGACAAGCTGAAAAAAAGATATCCCGACGGCTTTGAGACCGAAAGGTCTCAGGTGCGGCTCAGCGGAGATATATGAGCCGAACGGAAAGGAGAACCATATGAAATACAAAAAGAAATTTTCGGCGGCTGTACTTGCCGTTGCCGCGGCAGTATCCGTAATGCTGACCTTTTCCTCCTGCACAATGTCCGGTGACAAGCTTGCAGCCGAGGGGAAAAAGCTTTATAACGACGGCAGCTACGAGGAGGCTCTGGAGCAGTTTTCCGCGGCCAAGGAAAAGGGGCTGAAAAACTTCAAGGAGGCGGAGCTTTACTACTTAATGGGCAACTGCTTTTACCGGCTTGAAAATTACGGGACTTGCATCGAATATCAGAAGAAATGTCTTGAGATCGCACCCGAGCATTTCAACAGCCGTGTAAGTCTGGGAGTAGCCTACAGGAAGATAGGCGAGCGGGACAAGGCTTTGGAGTGCTATCAGACAGCGCTTGAATACGACCCGCAGAATACGGATTCCGCCACGCTGTACATCAGTCTGGGTTCTGTCTATATAGAGACGAACAAGCCCATGTCCGCGGTGGAGTACCTTGAAAAGGCGCAGGAGCTTTTTCCCGAAAGCGCGGACGTTTACGCATATCTTGCCATTGCCTACAAAATGGCTTTAGAACCCGAAAAATCCGCCGACGCTCTCGCAAAGGCGCAGGCGTTGGGTTACTCGAAAATTGATGAGATAAACGACCGTCTTGCAAAGCTTGACAAGTAATCCTGATAACCAATAAAAATACCCGAACACAACTCATATGTGTTCGGGTACTTCTGTGTACAGGTTATTTTTTCAGCTTATTTTCCTCCGCGTCGATAATGCTCATAAGCTCCGCGAGAGCCTTGTTGCTTTTCTGCTTTTTCGGAGGAGCGATAGTCTCTTTTGGAAGCACTGCGTTTTCGGGTATTGCAGGCTTTTCCTCGTCGGGCATATAAACCTTTTCGGCAGGAGCGGGTTTGTCGTTTTTCTCAAAATATGACTTTGCGCTTTCGTCTAAGCCGGGCTTCTTGACGGCGGCGGTCTCCTCCTGAACCGCGGCAATGCGGTCGGGGATTATGTTGCTGAGGTGCGGAGTAAATACCACAGACTCGCTTTTATTGCGGGAAGCATACTTTGCAAAAAGCTCGTCAGCTTTGGGCGTTTCGGTTTCGATACGCGTGGGACGGTTCATGTAAAGCTCGTCACGCGGGGTTTCCGCCTGAGCGGACTGACCTGCTCCCGCATATGCGGGTTCTTTGCGGACAGCTTCGTCCTTTCCCGTAAGACGGTCGTATGTAAACAGCGGAGAGTCTTTCTTTTCCTCGGGACGGCGTTCGGAATACTCCGCACGTCCGCGGTTATCGAAGGTAAGAACTTTTTCGGGTCTGGGCTCGGGTTCGCGGCGTTCGCGTCCCACCTGAGGGAGCTTTCCCGTAACGTCCTCAATGAATTTAGGCTCGGTAAAGGTCACGGGAGCGGGAGTTTCCTCGTCGCGCGACTGCATAAACTCGTCAATATCTCCAAGCGCGGCGGCTTCGTCCTCGAGACGTTTTATGCCGAGAACTCTCGCGACCTGAATTGCGATAATGAAAATAAGAGGTATAACAACGGCAATGATTATGCCCACGGCGGAGGTCGCGAAATCGAGGAAAGACCCCATGCCGTTTATCTGCCATATGGCTTTTGCGATAACAGCGTCCGCACTTACGCGGTAGGTCTCGTTTGACGGGGAGGTGTCAAACTTTACCACGTAGTATGTACCGCCCTCTTCCTCCAGTATCTGGACAACGCGGATAAGAGCGGTGCGCTCTCCTATTTCACACAGCACGACGGAGTTTTCCCTGATATTTTTTACCTCCGAGGCTTTGGCGATTACAACCGTATTTTTAGGAAAATCCGGCAGCATATTCACCGCCTTTGTGTTATAGAAGCTGTAACCCAGTATAGACGTGCCTGCGTCGCCCTTTTTGAAAAGGAAATTGAATGCAAGCATTACAGCCATTACCAGAACAAGAATTATTATAAAGATTATTTCAACAACAGAAGCGGCTGATATTTTTCTTCCGTGACTTTTGGTACGGGACATAATAAACCTCCTGAACGGGGAAACGCCTGTACTGCCGACCGCGCCTCCTGTTTTAGATACCTGAAAAATAATATGCTTAATCTATTATAACATACAATCTTTCAAATTTCAAACAATTTTTCAAATTTCTCTTGACTTTTTTTACAAAAGCGTATATAATGTAGTAGTGTTCTTTTGCTGGAATAGCTCAGTCGGTAGAGCAGCGCATTCGTAATGCGCAGGTCGCGTGTTCAAGTCACGTTTCCAGCTCCATTACAAAACACGCAGAACAGCCATTTGCAGCATATTGTCAATGGCTGTTTTATTTTTGCTATAACGGCTTTGTGCGCCATTACCCAAAATTATAATAAAAAGCGGGTAATCTTTTTAGTAAGATTACCCGCTTTTTGCATTATACCTTCAGACATCAGCAAGGGACGGCAGGGCATTATATATGCAAGCGAGGCGGACGTGCTTAACGTTGCGCTTTTCGGGCAAACCGCTGCCGAATGGCGCAAAGCAAATCCCGAAGCGAGCTGAAATAGTTGACAAAACAGCGAAAGTGTGGTAATATATAATTGTAAGCTTAGTCCTTATAACAATACCTCTTGCGTGTCACACAAAAAATGTAACGCTTTACGCGGTTTAAAATGGGAGCGGATACGCTCCCATCTCTTTTTATAAGTGTCGAGCGAAAACTTTTGACACCGCAATTCTCTATGAAACTAAATAAAAAAGGCATTGCCTTTGGCTGCGGGGAGATATTTTGGAAATATGAAAAAACTTTTACCTATAATTTGTACTGTCATTTTAATATGGGGAATGACTGCGGCAGCGGTTCTGCTTGACAACCGCGAGATCATTTTCCCGGAGATCGCCGCTATCGCGGTGGGGGCGCTGGTTTCGCCCAAATTCTCATGGAATGCAAATAAGCTGCGGATATTCATATACATAACCGTTTGCGCGGTGCTTGGGGTCGCGATAGTGATGTGGCTGCCGCTGCCGGTATGGGCGCAGATGATAACCGCGTTTTTGCTTGCCCAAATTTTGCTGGTGAACTCAAAAACCTCTTTCGCGCCTATGATCTCGGCTATGGTGCTGCCAGTAATGCTGCAAACGGATACGCCGCTCTATCTTGCGTCCGCCGTGATCATGACGGCACTTATCCTGTTATTCCGGACTGCCTTTGAAAAGGTGAATATACTTGAAAAAAACGAGTTCACGCCGCTGTCAAAACCACATTGGAATGAGTATAAGAGCATTCTTTGGCGGACGCTTTTTTCTGCGGCTATGATAGTTCCCGCGCTGTTTCTGGATTTTCGGTTTGCGGTCGCGCCGCCGCTTTTAGTGGCGTTCACGGAGTTTTCCAATCCAAACTCCAAGGCGCGGAGCTTTCCCGTAAAAGCTGTTGCTTTGATAACGGGCTGCGCGGTGCTCGGCGCGGGACTTAGATACGTTTTTTGCATAAAACTCGGCATATTTTCTTTATATGCGGTCTCCGCGCTTGCTCTTTTGCTGGTTATCGCGGTGATGAGGCTGATAAAGTCGTACATACCGCCCGCTGGAGCGATCTCGGTTTTGGCAATGCTGATTCCCGAGGAAGCGGTGCTGTGGTATCCCGTGCAGATATTGGCGGGTTCGGCGGTGATAATGACGGCATCGCTTCTGTTTTTTAAAGAGAAAAATAAACCGTATTCCATACAAAAATGAAAAAACCCCCGCTTTTTTATTTGCCGTTTTCCGAAAAAGTCTTTTTTTCTATACAAACACAGCCGGCAGGAACACCCCTGCACCGAGAATGTCTCCATGTACAATATGGAGACATTTTTATTGCTTCACGCTAAAATTCCGTACAGACATTGAAAATCCCCTGCAAACGGCGTAACATCACCATTTGCAGGGGATTTATGTGTATCTGTCCCGTAAAAAATCCCGCAAGACAGCTGCATGGACAGAGCCTCTTACCGACCGAGCCTGCCGCGTGCCGAGCGTCTGAAAAATACCCATGCAAAAAACGGCGCGCCTATAAGCGACGTAACAACTCCCACCGGAAGCTCGTTCGGGGATATTACCGTCCTCGCGATAAGGTCGCACAAAACCATGAACGTGCCGCCTATCAGCGCGGACATCGGCAGTAAAAGCTTGTGCTCCGCGCCGAAAATCCGTCTTGCTATGTGGGGGGATATCAGATCAACAAAGCCGATAACTCCCGCAAAGGCGACGGACGTCCCCGACAGTACAGCCGTTATCAGCAGCAGAAGTGTTTTTTCCCGCACGGTATCAACTCCCGCGCTCTTCGCCTGATCGTCTCCGAACGTGAGAATATCCAGCTCGCGGCTTCTTAACATAAAGTACGCCATACACGCCGCGAATACTGCCGCAAGAATTATCACGTACTCCCATTTTCTGCCCGAAAAGCTGCCCGTCTGCCACTTCATTATCTGCTTGTATTTTTCGTCCTTTGCGTTTGCCATGACCGAGACTATCCCGTTCACGAAAAGGGACAGCACCATTCCCGTAAGCACTATCGTGCTGCCCTGAAGCGTGCGGTCTATTTTTGACGCGAACGCTACCATTAAAAACATTGACGCCACACCGAAAACCAGTCCCGCAGCGGGAAGCGTGAAACGTCCGAGAAAGGTCAGCTCGCAGGCTATAACAATTCCCGCGCCCAATGACGCGCCGCTGGATACTCCCAGAGTAAAGGGAGAGGCAAGGGGATTTCTCAGCACCGACTGCACCGTCGTCCCGCAGGCGGAAAGAGCCGCTCCAGTAAGGAAGCCCAGCAGTACCCGCGGGAAACGTATGGTCATTATTATGCTGACGCTTGAATCGGGTACACCGTCAAGTCCCGTACCGAAAAGAGCGTTCCCGAAAATTTTCAAAAGATGCAGCGGAGGCACAAAAACGCTTCCCGCGCATACTCCGAGGATAATTGCCGCGGCTGCCGCAATAGCGGTCAGAACCGCTCCCGAACGCTTCATTCGGCAAATATTTCGGGGTAGACCGCCTCTGCGACCTGATACATTCCCTCAATGATATGCTGTGACGGACGGCTTGTCTCGTTGGCTCCAACGCTGTATACCGCACCGTTCTTCACGGCGGTAATGTTCTCCCAGCCCGCGCGGGACTTTATCTCGTTATAGTCGTAGCCGTCGTACTGAACGCTTGTGAGGATAACGTCGGGATCAGCGGCGATAACGCTTTCCTCGGAATTTGATATCCACCCGTCCTCACTGCCGTAGATGTTCTCCGCGCCCGCAAGAGTGATCATCTCGTTGATAAACGTGTTGTTTCCGCAGGTGTAAAGATAGGGAGCAGCTCCTATTTCAAAGTATACTTTTTTCTTTTCTGTGACAGCCGCCGCCTTTTCGGAAATGTCGTTTACCGCGTCGGTGATGTCCGCGATAAGCTCCGCGCCCTGCTGTTCGGCGTGGAGATAGCTTGCGATAAATTCGATATCAAGCTTTATTCCCGCGATCGAATTTGAGGTGGGAATGTAGATAACGTTCACACCAGCTTCTTTCAGAGCGGCGTAGGGGTCGTCCGCGCCCGACATTGACATTCCGCTGACGACGATAAGGTCGGGAGCAAGCGCGGTAAGCTCCTCGATGTTGAGGTTGTAGAAATCCAGTGTGCAGACGGACGGGTCAATACCGTCAACGTCGGCGGAATAAATGTCAGCCGCAATTATTCTGCCCGAAAGTCCAAGTCCCTCTAATATCTCAGTGATGGAGGGCGCTGTGGAAACGATAGTCTGCACGTTCTCCCTTATCCGGATAAGGTTTCCCTCGCGGTCGATAATAGTTCCCACGCCGTCGTCGGAGACGTCCTCAACGTCGCCGAAGTCCTCCGCCTCGGCAGTCTCGGTAACGGTTTCGAGCATTGACAGGTCGGCGGTGGTGATAGTGCCGCCCTCTCTTGTGTAGTCCGTTCGGCAGGCGGTCAGGGAGAGAGCCAGCGCGGCGGCTGCAATAACAGATAAAATTTTCCTGAGTTTCATTTGTGTACTTCCTTTCTTTTGGCGGCAAGATCGTCTTGGCAGCAAAAAACTCTCTTTTCATGAAACGGAAAAGAGAGCATAACAAACCGGAGCGCAGCCATTCGGCGCACTTTTACTGTGTACGATCAATACCTCGTGATCCGGAACATTGTTCCTGTACCGCAAACGGCAGGTTTCCTGACTCGGGCGTCATCGCGCGGCGCAGTCTTCCCGATTTTATCAGTGACATAATTGCGGAGCGCTCCTCCCACACAGTGACGAGATCGCACAGGATTTTGACCTGTTTCCCTTTTACCCTTGAACAATATTTACACGTAAAGCCGCTTCATATCTCAAGGCACCGTTTGACTATTCAATTTTTGCGGGCTGTCCGCCCAATATTAAGTATACCACCGCGGCGGCAGTTTTCAAGCGTCGGAGACAATTTTTGTAGAACTGCACTGCTTTACGGAAAAATAAACCGTAAAATTTGTCAGATTTTACGGCATTAGTTATTCCCATATTTTAAGTATCTTTTTCATGTACGCCCGTATGTCCGTACCGAAAACCTCGGACAGCTTTTCCGATCCGATAATATCTCCGGTCTTTCCGCAGGCGGCAGCCACGCCGTCCTTCATCAGCAGCATCTTGTCCGACACCGCCGCGGCAAAGCTTATGTCGTGGAAAACTCCTATAATGGACTTTCCGCTGTCGGTAAAGCGTTTCAGAAGCTCCGCAAGCTCGTTTTGACTTTTTATGTCCAGATGATTTGCAGGCTCGTCAAGGACTAAAATTTCCGGATCCTGAGCAAACGCCCGCGCCAAAAAAACACGCTGGAGCTGTCCGCCCGAAAGCTCGGTGATAGGTCTGTCCTCACAGCCGCTCAGCCCCACCTCGGCTATGTATTTTTCCGCCGCGGAAATATCCTCCCGCGAGGTCTCGGAAAAAACCGTTCCCTTTTGCCGTGAGTACCGTCCCATAAGCACCGCTTTGAGAACGGTGTAATCGAAATAGTCCCCCCCCGCGCCTGTCTGGGACAGCATTGCAATTTTCCGCGCACGCTCCTTTGGGGACATCTCCGCAACCGATTTCCCGTCAATAAAAGCACTCCCTGCGGTTATGGGAATAAGTCCGCACACCGCACGAAGCAGCGTAGTCTTTCCGCAGCCGTTGGGACCCGCTATCGCAGTGATCTCGCCGCCTTTTACCGTCAGGGAAACGTTCCTTACGATATCCTCCCCGCCGTAGCCGCAGGAAAGTCCGTCGATTTTAAGCTCCGCCATTCTGACGCTCCTTTAAAGCTTTTCCGCAAGCTTTTTTATATAGTCTCTGAGCTCCGCGCCTATTTCGGGACGCTCCAGACCGGTCTCAATGCTTGCTTTCAGGGCGCTGAGCTTGTTTCCCATATCGTACCGCGTACCCGTGAAGTCAACGCCGATCATGCCCTCGCGGAGCGCGAGAGCTTTCATTGCGTCGGTAAGCTGAAGCTCGTTGTTTCTGCCGCAGGGGGTATTTTCCAGAATTTCAAAAATTTCGGGAGGGAGAACGCACCGTCCCAGAATAGCGTAGTTGGAAAATATCTGGTCGGAGGCGGGCTTTTCGATCATGTCCGATATCTCAAAATAGCCGTCATCAAGCTTCTCCAGCTTCATGGAGGAGTACTTCATAACGTCCTCGGTGGGGACTTCCCTTATGCCCACAACGCCCTTGCCGTACTTTTCGTAAGCGCGGCAGAGCTGTGCCGCAACGGGGTCGTCTCCGATAATAACGTCGTCGCCGTACAGAACGGCGATAGGGTCGTTTCCCGCGAAGCCTTTCGCGCACAGAACGGCGTGTCCCAGCCCAAGCTGCTCCGCCTGACGGACGTAGGTTATGTTCGCCATAGAGCCGATCTTTACCATCTCGTTGTACAGGTCGTTTTTGCCGCTGTGGAGAAGTTGGCGTTCAAGGTCGGGAGAGCGGTCGAAGTGATCTTCAACAACGTGCTTGCCCCTTGAAAGGACGATGAGAATGTCGGAAATTCCCGCGTTCACGCACTCCTCAACGATGTACTGAATGGCGGGCTTGTCCAGTATAGGAAGCATTTCCTTTGGCATGGATTTGGTAGCGGGAAGCATTCTTGTGCCGTAGCCCGCGGCAGTTATCACAGCTTTTCTGATCTTCATTTTTGATCCCCTTTTTATTGTATTTGTATTTTTACGCATTCAGCATAGTCAGTGTCTGTCCGTAAAAAAGTATAAGCACTGGAAGCAAGGCAATGCATATAAACAGCGTCAGCCACAGCCCCGACGTGCCGCCCCTGGCGATAATGGAAGCCCGCACTCCCTCGGGGATACGCGGGTCGGCGGAAGCCTTGGTTTTTTTGATCTTTCTCACTGCCGAATCGTAGTACAGCTTGTTGCCGAAAATTCCCGTCGTAAACATAAACGCGTACGTCATTGCCGAGCATAGCATATACAGCCATTGAAACGCCGCGCTTTTTATGTCCACCGCGGCAGCCGTTTCGGACAGTATGCCGAAATTAATGCCCTGAGAAAGCAGCACGATATACTGGGGAAGCTGAACGATATTTCTCACGATAACCGATATCAGTGCGGCAAGGGGCATTTTGCGGTAGGAGAAGTACAGCTCGGGAAAAAGCGCGGAGCAGAAATTCCAGCTGACGGAACGCTTTGTCTCATTGAAGCGCTTGAATATTGGCAGATAATAGTGAGTGTTCGTTCCAACGAAATCGCCCAGCTCCGACATTTTCACGCCGTCAAGCTGTTCCTCGGGGTCGAAGCCGCAGAGCGGGTCGGAGAAATTTATAAGGAACGGATTTATCTGTATACCGCCGTTGAAGTTACGGTTATAGGCGTCGGCATTTTCGTTAATATTTACACCGCCGACGGTTTGACCTGCCATATCGTTTTCGTTGCGTATGGTAGAAACGGGCATACCGCATCTGCGGCAGAAAAGGGTAAGCGGGGGATTGGAATTCCCGCAGAAGCGGCAGACCACCGCCTGATTTTCGGAGCCGTCGCTGCCCGTGTCGTAGGAGGGTTTCCAGCTTCCTCCGTTTTTATGAAGTATGCCGTTGACGCATTTCCCCTCTTTTTCGTAGCAGTCTCGGTGGTATGGGGTGCCGCAATCGGGGCATACCACAACGTCGTCCTCCGAGGTAAATTTTTCGCTGCAAATCATGCATCTTGTGCCGATATATCCTGACATCTGAAGCTCCTCCGTAAAAGAAAATCTGCTATCATTATACCACAAAATTCCTGCAATAACAAGTATTTTTTCAATGTTTCACCATACTGACACATTTGCGGGTAAATTTTGATTTAGTGCACTGCGCACCATGTAACAAATCTTTAGGCGGCGAAGCCGCCGACTAAAGCTGGTCCAGCTGAGCACAGCTGGCAGAAGTCCAGAGGGCGGAGCCCTTTGGTCGCAGCTGACCGAAGGCCAGTTTGAGCAGAAGCGCGAAATCCCCTTCCTGCGCCCGCAGGCGCATATCGTTCAAAACGGTGAAAGGGGTGAGGAATGACGACAGTCATTCCGAGGGGGAGCGGACACGACCGCTCCCCCTTGTTGCGGT
>JAAVHI010000080.1 GCA_014799785.1 Ruminococcus sp. | reverse complement strand
GCAGAAGTCCAGAGGGCGGAGCCCTTTGGTCGCGCTCCGCAGAGCGCGAAATTCCTTCCCCGCGCCCGCAGGCGCATATCGTTCAAAACGGTGAAAGGGGTGAGGAATGGCGACAGTCATTCCGAGGGGGAGCGGACACGACCGCTCCCCCTTGTTACAGTACACGACAAAGTAAATCTCCAAAACGTCACAGTGTGACGTTTTGGACGGAGCAAACTATGGCTGAATGTTGACCCTACTATGCTTGAAAATCAAAACAAAGTATTGTTCGTTGAAAACAGTCCGCCGGACTGTTTTCAAGGGTTACTGTGCTGTATACTGTAACAAGGAGGGGCGGTCGTGTTCGCCCCTCCTCGAAACGGCTCTCGCCGTTTCTCACCTCCTGCTCCGTTTCGGAGGATATGCGCCTGCGGGCGCGGGGAAGGAATTTCGCGCTCTGCGGAGCGCGACCAAAGGGCTCCGCCCTCTGGACTTCTGCGAGCTGGGCTCAGCTCGACCAGCTGATGTCGGCGGCTTTGCCGCCTGAGAACCCGCACAATAGTACGCTAAATCAAAATTTAAGCTTGAATCCCGTCGTCTGCCCCGCAGTGAAACAGTACCATTTTTCCGCTCCGTACATATTATATAAGGGAAACTAATGAAACCACATATCTTTGATCCGCTCGCAAAGGCGGGCGGGAAAGGAAGTTTGCATATGAACAAAACATTCTTGATCGCAGGCGGAGACCTGCGTTTTGTAACTCTTGCCGAAAGGCTTGCCGAGGACAACAGAGTCTATGCGGCGGGCTTCGACGGAAACGTCGCCGTGTCGGAAAAGGTTCAGGTCGTTGACAGGATATCAGACGTCAGGGAAAGGGCTGACTGCCTTATTCTGCCGCTGCCCGCTTCCCCCGACGGAGTGACCGTACGCACGCCCTATTCGGGCAGGAGCATTTCCCTTGAAAGCCTTGTCCCCGCCGTAAAGGAGGGCGGAGTTGTTTTCGGCGGACTTGTCTCTCCCGAAGTCAAAAGGATATTCAAGAGCGGAAAGGCTGACGTTATCGACTATGCTCTCCGCGAGGAATTTGCAGTACTTAACGCCGTAGCTACTGCCGAGGGAGCGGTTCAGGTCGCCATGGAGGAGCTTGCAACCACCCTTTCGGGAAGAAAGATTCTCATTCTCGGCGCGGGACGGATCGCAAAGGTACTTATAGACGCTCTGTCGGGCTTCCATACAAAAATAACCGTCGCCGCAAGAAAATGCTCCGACCTTGCTTGGGCAAGAGTATACGGCTGTGAATCGGTGCATATCGACAAAATGGACGGTCTTCTGGACAGCTTTGACATAATCTTCAACACCGTCCCCGCCGTTATACTTGACGAAAAGCGGCTGAAAAAGACCCGTCCCGGCTGCCTTGTGATAGACCTTGCCTCAAAGCCGGGAGGGGTCGATTTCGAGACCGCCGGTATGCTTGGAGTAAAAACCGTATGGCTGCTGTCCCTGCCGGGAAAGGTCGCTCCCGTCACGTCGGGAGAGGTCATAGCCGAAACTGTCAAAAATATTCTTGCCGAAAGGGGTGAGCTTGATGGCTGACCTTAAAGGCAAACGTATCGGCTTTGCAATATGCGGCTCGTTCTGCACCTTTTCAAAGGCTTTTGCACAGATAGAACAGCTTATAGCCGAGGGCGCGGAGGTCACGGCGCTGATGTCCTTTAACGCGGCATCTCTGGATACCCGCTTCGGCAAAGCCGCAGACCATATCGCTTACCTTGAAAAGGTAACGGGCAGAAAGGTGATAAGAACGATCGAGGACGCGGAACCCATAGGTCCGAAGAGAATGTTCGACGTCCTTGTGATTGCTCCCTGTACGGGCAACACAATGGCAAAGCTTGCCGCGGGAATAATCGACACTCCAGTAACAATGGCGGCGAAATCGCATATCAGAAACGCCTTTCCGCTTATTATCGCACCCTCCACAAACGACGGGCTTGCGGGAGCGGCAAAAAATCTCGGCGCGCTGCTCAACTACAAGAGCGTATTTTTCGTACCCTTCGGGCAGGACGACTCCGAAGCGAAGCCGCGGTCTCTTTCGGCGGATTTCGCAAAAATACCCGAAACCATAGAAGCCGCCCTCGAAAAGGTACAGCTCCAGCCCATGCTGCTCTGACCGCCTTTTGGCAAAAAACAAAACGGAACGCACTCTGCTTTGAGAGCGTTCCGTTTTGCTGTTTGTTTACTTTATCTTTTTCCCTGCGTGCTTTCGCATGAACGATACGAAATCCGATTCGGGTATCGGCTTTGAATAGTAGTAACCCTGAATATATTCGCAGTTCAGCTCGGTGAACTTCTTAACAAGGCTTTCCGTTTCGATACCCTCAACAACGATGTGCATATTCATGTCTTTCAGCATTTTTATAGTGTTTTTCAGTACTATCCACATTCTGGGATTATCCTCGCTGTCCACAAAGGTTTTGTCCAGCTTGACGATCGTGATCGGCAGCGAAGCCACGCTCTTGATGTTGGAGTATCCCGTTCCGTAGTCGTCCAGAGAGAACGAGATGCCGGCCTGCGTAAGCTTTTCAAGGTTCTCCATCATTATATTCTGGGAATAGGACGCGGCAGTCTCGGTGATCTCAAGATTGATCTTATCGGGCGTAACGCCGTATCTTTTCATGATCTGCAGTATATTGTCCGCAAGATCGGCCTGCATACACTGTGCGACCGAAAGGTTTATCTCTATGTATTCCAGACCCAGCTCGCTGAACTCCCTGCTTGCGATAAAGCTGCACACCTTTTCAAGCACCAGCTCGCCGATCCTGTGTATCGCTCCGTTTTTCTCGGCGGCGGGAATAAACAGGTCTGGAGGGATAAAGCCGTACTTGTCGTGGGGAAGTCTGAGCAGAGCCTCCGCGGAAATAAAGCTGTCCGTTTCGATGGAGTAGATGGGCTGATAGTAGACCTCAAATGTTCTGTTTGCTATAGCGTTGTCGATTATCGCGTCCAGCTCGTTGCTGAGGCGGAAGCGGTTTTCCTTTGCGATATCGGCGGTCTTGATGACCCTGCCGGAATAGGGCATATCGTTGAGCTCGTTGCCGAAAGCCATAAGCGCCTCGAACTCGGTTATCTCATCTGGGCAGTGGGCAATGCAGACGTGAGCGATAAGGTTCAGAGCCATCTGATTGAAGATGATGTTCTGTTTAAGCTCTTTGTTGATCTTTTCGGCGGTCTGTTCCATTTTGTCCCACTGACTTTCGTTTATCACAAAGCGGTAACGTCCCCTGTCCAGATAGTACAGTCCCGCCCGCAGCTTTTCCTCCTTGTTTATGGCAACAAAACGGTCGGCAATATTTCTCAGCATACCGTTAAGGTTGTCAAAGCCGAGGATAGCGTGCATGGAGGAGTAGTTTGAAATATTTATAAGGATTATGCCCACGTGCTTTTCGTTGGCATAATTTCTCTTCATGTCCACGCCGTAAGCGCTGTATTTGTACAGACCAGTCAGGGAATCCAGAAACTCCTCGGGGCGCTGGACCGTTATTATGATAAGCAGCAGAGAGAGAGCCGACGCGAACATTTCCACCAGCAGACCGGAGAATACCCACTGCACAGCCAGCGATACCAACGTAAGCGGAAAAATGGCGCCGAGGGACAGAAGCTTTTCCGTCGTGAACAGCTTTCTGTATCTGATCGTGTATATACAGCCTACTGCGAGGTAAAAGAACGAGCAGACGTAAAGCACAGGCATTGCGGAACCTCTTGTATAGACTCCGTTTTCGTCGAAGTAAAACACATCGTCCGTAAAGGCATCCGAAATAAGCATGGAGATTATCACCAGATACGGGATTATCATACACAGCTTGAAAAGGATATTCTTTTTAAGCTTATGCCATGTGTCCGTAAGGCTTATCAGGTAGAAGATATATACGGGAGCCATAGTATTGCGCAAAGCAAGGTAGGCATACTGAAGCCCGTTGCATACCACGTTCATTATGCCGCTGCTGCTGTAGGGAACGACCACGGAAAGGATATCGGAAACCGTCGTTGCAAGCGTAACGGAAGTAAGCACAATAAACAAACGGTTTGACATACCGACTGTCATTTTGCGGAAGAATACAGAAAAAAGCAGCATACACAGTATCAGCGCAGCACATATGTCAAAGTAGATAACCAACCGCTGTTCACCCCTCTCTGCGGTTCGGAATTTATATGAAACAGCCAAAAGCTGTTGGGTTTTTCCATTCATTACTATACATAATACCATATTATCAAGCAAAAGTAAAGAGTTTTTTCAAACTTTATTAAAAAACAATATGATATTTTTCTGACAAAACCGCATAAGGGCTTGCAGGTTTTCAGTATGGCATTTACGGTATACTACGGCGCGCGCCGAAAACAGTTACGCCTATGGGAAATAGTTGTAAAAAATTTTTAAAACCTATTTTCAAACGGAATTTTTTATGCTATACTGTAATTATATTACAAAGTGTTCCGCCGCGGATACCATGTCATGCGGCAAAATAAACCGAAGCAGTCAGCCAAGTCCTGACCAAATACGGATATGGAGGTTATTATTATGAACGAAACAGAGCTTTACTCCCTTTGGTGCGAAAAAGCCACCGACGATCCCGATCTTCAGACCGAGCTTAAATCCATTGCCGGCGATGCCGACGCGATCACAGACAGATTCTACCGCGACCTTGAATTCGGCACGGGCGGTCTGCGCGGCGTTATCGGCGCAGGCTCTTACAGAATGAACATCTATACCATCCGCAGAGCCACACAGGGTCTGGCGGATTATGTAAACGAAGCCTTCCCCGCAAATCCGTCTGTGGCTATCGCTTACGACAGCCGCATCAAGTCCGACGTTTTCGCCAAGGAAGCCGCCGCTGTTCTGGCTGCAAACGGCATTAAAGTACACATCTACAGCGAGCTTATGCCTACGCCTATGCTTTCCTATGCTGTAAGAACTCTCAAGTGCAGCGCAGGTATCGTTGTTACCGCAAGCCATAACCCTGCAAAGTACAACGGCTACAAGGTTTACGGCTCGGACGGCTGTCAGCTTACTCTGGGAGCTGCCGAGATCGTGCTGAAAAACATCAACAAAGTCCCTATGTTCGGCGGGGCAAAGGTTATTCCCTTTGAAAAGGGTCTCGAGGACGGCACTATCGAGTACATTCCTCAGGAGGTAATAACCTCTTATATCGACAAGGTTGCCGAGCAGGGTATCCATACAGACCTCTGCGCTACAAGCGGTCTTAAGGTTGTCTATACTCCCCTTAACGGCACGGGAAACAAGCCTGTACGCATGATACTGAAAAAGATCGGCATTACCGACGTTACCGTTGTTCCCGAGCAGGAGTACCCCAACGGAAACTTTACCACCTGTCCTTTCCCCAACCCCGAGATCAAGGAGGCTCTTGCGCTGGGTCTGAAGCTCTGCGATACCGTTAAGCCCGACCTGCTTCTCGCTACCGACCCCGACGCTGACCGTGTTGGTATCGCCGTTCCCGACGGAAAGGGCGGATACGTTCTCTTTACGGGAAATGAAGTGGGAGCAATGCTTCTTGAATATGTCTGCTCCGAGAGGACAAAGCTTGGCACAATGCCCGAAGACCCCATCGCGGTAAAGACTATCGTTACCACAGATATCACAAAGGCAATCGCCAAGGAGTACGGCGTTAAGATAGTTGAAGTACTCACAGGCTTCAAGTTTATCGGCGAGCAGATCGGCTTCCTGGAGGCTAAGGGCGAGGAGAACCGCTATGTATTCGGCTTTGAGGAAAGCTACGGCTATCTGGCGGGTTCCTATGTCCGCGACAAGGACGCTGTTGTGGCTTCAATGCTCATCTGCGAAATGGCTGCGTTCTACCGCACAAAGGGCATCTCCCTGCTCCAGGCGAGAGAGAATATGTACAAGAAGTACGGCGTTTACACCCATACTCAGAAGTCCTTTACCTGCGAGGGCGCAAGCGGTATGCAGAAGATGAAGGAGCTTATGACAATGCTCCGCACCGAGACCCCCAAGGAGATCGGCGGACTTTCCGTTATCCGCTTCGACGATTATCTTGACAGCAATTCCACCGACTGCAAAACAGGCGCAAAGACAAAGCTTACCCTGCCAAAGTCGGACGTTCTCACCTTTGCTCTTGAGGGCGGAGCTTCGGTAATAATCCGTCCGTCGGGCACAGAGCCTAAGATCAAGGCTTACTACACCACTACGGGAGCGGTCAAGGCTGACTCGGAGGCCCTTGAAGCTAAGATCTCCGCAGACTTCCAGAAAATACTGGGCTTCTAACTGCTGAGAAATACGGCACAAAAAAACAGCGGGATATCGGGCGGACTGCCTTGATATCCCGCTTTTAAATTTTACTTTTGAAAAGCCGAAGCAGTTTATTCTACGACAATTTCTATCTCCTGCTTTTTGGAGCCGCATTTAAGGGTGATAACGGTCTTTCCCTTTTTGACGGCGGTAACAAGTCCGCTGTCGGAAACGGTCGCTACCGATTTTTTTGATGTCGTCCACGAAGCCTTGTCTCCGTTTGCTCCGAGCTGAACGGTGTCTCCCTTTTTGAGGTTAAGGGTCATAAGTGCGGTTTGTTCAACCTTCTCGGAGGGGTATTTGAATGACACTTCAAATTTGCCGCTGCCCTGCGATGACCAATTGTATCGTTCTACTTTTATGTAATATGTCTTGTTTGCCTTTACGTCAAAGCTGAACGTGCCTTTGAATGTTTCGGCTTTGCTGTCCCAGAAAAAGCCTTTTTTTGAGGTAAGGTCTTTTGAACCCATTGTGGTATCGTATTCATATGAAACGTCATTTCCGTCCTCGTCATAGACATAAAAATAGAACATAAACGTTTTTGCCGTTACCTTAACGGTCGCCGTTCCATTTTCCGTCGGAGTGATCTTTCGGTCAATGCTGTCCCCCGTGTCTATAGTTTTGCTCACCTTTTTGCCGCTGTCGATATTTTTTGCGGTATCGAAAATGCTGTCCGCCGAAACCGTAGCAGCTGTCAGCACAAGCATTGCCGTAGCCAGTACTGCCGCCGCTAATTTTTTTAACTTCATAAAAAATCCTCCCGTTTTAAAACAATTTCAGTACTTATAAGTACTAACAACATCATTTTAGCATATAATTATGGTATTGTCAAGTACATAAAGGTACTAAAACGGGAGCTGCTTTTTATGTATTTTCAACGATTAAGAGACCTGCGGGAGGACATGGACATGACCCAGAAGCAGATAAGCGAGCTGCTTGGGATACAGCAGACGGTCTACTCGCGGTACGAGCGTGGATTTCAGAACATACCCATAGAGCACCTTATCAGTCTTGCGGACTTTTACGGCACGTCCACCGACTATATCCTCGGTAGGACGCTTGTGAAAAAGCCGTATCCGAAAAAGACGAGATAAAAAAGCAAAGCCTCCCGCGGCTTTAAACCGCAGGGAGGCTCTTTTCATTTTTATTTTGGGGAGCTTTCCGCCATACGCAGGATTATCTGTCTGAAGATCAGGCATACGACAACTCCCGCTATTCCAATCACAAAGAACAGCATTGCCGCTCCCGAACCCTTTTCGCCGCCGAATATTGTCACGGCAAGGCTGTCTGCGGGAAGTCCCGCTATAAGCGGCTCGAATACCTTGTCAACCAGAATGCCGCCAAGGAAAAATCCCACGGGTATGGTGAAAAACTGCAAGGTATTTCTTGCGGAAAAAACTCTGCCCTGCATTTCGGCGGGAATTTCGCTTCGGAAAATAACGTCCATGTTGGCGTTCATAATCGGTATTACTATCCAGCCGAGAACTGCACCGATACACCATATCAGCGGAGTTTTTCCGAACGCAAGCAGGAAGTTTTCCGTACTCATTGAAATCAGCAGAGTGTTGCATATCACCCTGAGCCTGTTCTTCGGTTCGGGCAGGAACGTCACGATTATACTGCCCGCAAGTGAGGCAAGCCCCACGCAGGTATTCACCGCGCCGAGAGCGGTCTCCCCTCCGTTGGGGTGGGACAGCATCATGGCGGGGAGCGCGGCGTCATAGATCGAAGCGATAAGGTTTATCGCCGCGAGAAAAAGTATCAGCAGCAAAATCTTCCTGTGGGCTTTCAGCCAGACAAGTCCGCTTTTCGCCGCCGCCAATACGGATTCCTGTTCGCCGCCGTTCTCGTCCTTAGCGATTTCGGGTATCCTTATAAACAGCAGAAGCGCAAGAAACGCCGTCCCGAAGGTCAGCAGGTCAATTGCAATTACCGCCTCCAGTCCCCAAAAGGACATTACCGCCGTTGCAATAGACGGCGTGAGGATGGTCACCAGCGAGTTTGAAAACGACCGCATGCCGCTGGTTTTCTGGTAGTATTTTTCGGGCGTGAGCAGCGTTGTCGCTACCTCCGAGGCAGGCTGCTGAACGGTGTTCATAAGTCCGCCAAGGGCGTTGATGATGTACAGATGCCACGGTTCAAGATTTCCCGTTTTGAACAGTATCAGCACGGCTAATGTGCTTACGGCGGCAAGGCTGTCGCACACAAGCATTGTAGCCTTTTTGTTCCACCTGTCGCTTAATGCTCCCGCGAAAATGCTCATAAGCACATAGGGCGCGTAAGAGCATACCGAAAGCATTGCCGTCGCAAGGGCGGAGCCGCTGCTTTGGTACAGAACTATTACCAGCGCAAAGCCCGTCATTGCGCTTCCCAGCGTGGAAAGGGACTGGGTAAGCCAGAGAATAAAAAATGATTTAAGTGATTTAAGTTCGTTAAGTTTCATAATGACCTTGCTCCTTTTTTGGTATTTTGTAACCGAAAGCAAGGTCTGTCCCGCGCTTAAACGCGGTCACGGACGGATATCAGTCCTCTGTGCGGTTCGTCCGTTCAGACCTTGCACAGAGCGTTGGCAATGCAGAGTATCATTTTTAACACACCTTTCCTGCGAAATTTACTCTTGAAAACAGTCAAAGATTTGTTCCGTCTAAAACGTCACACCGTGACGTTTTAGAGATTTACTTGTCCTAAAGCCGTTAAAAGGGGGAGCGGTCGTGTCCGCTCCCCCTCGAAATGCTGTCGCATTTCTCACCCCTTTCACCGTTTGAAACGATATGCGCCTGCGGGCGCGGGGAAGGGGATTTCGCGCTCTGCGGAGCGCGACCAGGGGCTCTGCCCCGTGGACCTCGCCACCTTTGAAAAGGTGGACGAAACTTTTCCATGGCAGCTTTGCCACCTATTGCATTTATCTTTCGATCTGCTGTTCCCTGTCGGGACCTACGCCTATCATGGCTATCTTGCACTCGCACAGCTCCTCAAGACGCTTGATGTAGCTCTTGCATATTTCGGGAAGCTCCTCGAAGCTGCGGCATTTTGAAATGTCGTCCTTGAAGCCCGCGTGCTCCTCATAAACAGGCTCGCAGCCGTCAAGCTCCTCCAGTGTTGCGGGGAAATCCTTTACCACAGTGCCGTCGGGCTTTTTGTAGGCAACGCATATTTTCAGCGTGTCCAGACCCGAAAGAGTGTCAAGCTTATTCACCACAAGGCAGTTAAGACCGTTTACACGAACAGCATGGCGGACGATAACCGCGTCAAACCAGCCTGTTCTGCGGGGTCTGCCCGTAGTAGTGCCGAACTCTCCGCCGTTGTTGCGGATATAGTCGCCGGTCTCGTCGTCAAGCTCGGTGGGGAAAGGTCCCTTGCCCACTCTGGTGGTGTATGCCTTTGCAACGCCGTAAACCTTGTCTATTACCGTAGGACCTACGCCGGTGCCTATGCATACTCCCGCGGAAATGGGGTGGGAGCTTGTAACATAGGGGTATGTTCCGAAGTCGATATCAAGCAGGGTAGCCTGCGCGCCCTCGAAAAGTATCTCTTTGCCCGCCTTGTGAGCCTCATAGGTCAGCACGGAAACGTCGTCAACGTATTTGGCAAGACGCTTTCCGTACTCGGTGTACTCCTTGATGACAGCTTCAATGTCAACGGCTTCGCCGCCGAAAACGTTGGTTATGATGCTGTTTTTGAGCTTTCCCGCAGAGCGCGCCTTTTCCGCGAAAACTTCGGGGTGAACAAGGTCGTATACGCGGATACCGCTTCTTTCGTACTTATCCATATAGCAGGGACCGATACCCCGCTTGGTGGTGCCTATATCCTGATTGCCCCTGAACTGCTCGGAAAGACCGTCCAGAACGATATGCCACGGCATGATGACGTGGGCGCGGGGGTCGATCTTGAAATTATCGAAGGTCACTCCCCTTGCGGAAAGTCCGTCTATTTCCTCAAGAACTACCTTGGGGTCGAGGACAACGCCCGCTCCTATCATGCAGAGAGTGTCTTTATAGAGAATACCCGACGGTATAAGGTGAAGCTTGTAAGTCTCGCCGCCGCTTGCAACGGTGTGACCCGCGTTGTTTCCGCCCTGAGAGCGTACAACCACGTCGGCACGGGAAGCAAGAATGTCGATAACCTTACCCTTGCCCTCGTCGCCCCACTGAGTACCGATAACAATATTTGCAGCCATAAAAAAAGCCCCTTTCAAAATCAAAGCTAAAAAACGCCGTTTACTATTATAACAGAAAATAATTTACGTGTCAAGACTGACGAGGGGCAATGTTTGGAACATAAATTTTGATTTAGCGCATAACGCAACAAGCAACAAATTTTCAGGCGGCGAAGCCGCCGACATCAGCTGGTCGAGCTGAGCCCAGCTCGCGAAGTCCAGAGGCGGAGCCTTTGGTCGCGCTCCGCAGAGCGCGAAATCCCCTTTCGTTCCAAACGGAGCAGGAGGTGAGAAACGGCGAGAGCCGTTTCGAGGAGGGGCGAACACGACCGCCCCT
>JAAVHI010000079.1 GCA_014799785.1 Ruminococcus sp. | reverse complement strand
TATCTGTTCGCGTTCATTGCGGTTAAGTTGTGCTGTACTACCATAATAGTTACCTCCTGTAAATTATTGGCATGGAAATCCTTTCCACACTTTTTCGCTAAAGTATGCTTTTGCGAAATTAGATTTCCTTATATTTTGCAAATAATATACAGAAAGTATAAATTATGGTTAAAAGCAAGGGCGGGATTATCCCGCCCTAAAACATATTTTAGAAAAAATACCGGTCCCCCAAAAATTAATTTTGCTCCAAATCTTCAAGCCAGAGACGAATGCACGCGTCAGAGGGCATACGCCAGTCTCCGCGGGGCGAAAGGGTCACGCTGCCGACTTTCGGTCCGTCGGGCAGGCAGGAGCGCTTGAACTGCTGTGAGAAAAATCTTTTCAGGAACACTGTCAGCCATTTTTTAATGGTATCCCTGTCGAACCGTCCCGCAAAGGACTGCTCCGCTATCCGCAGAATTTTTTTCGGCGGAAATCCGCACCGCACCATGTAGTACAGGAAAAAGTCGTGCAGCTCGTAGGGACCAACAATATCCTCGGTTTTCTGGGATATCTCACCCTCTGTAGGCGGCAGAAGCTCGGGGGAAACGGGAGTATCGAGAACGTCGTCCAGAACCTCGGAAAGCCGCTTGTTGTCGGTATTTCTGCTTTCATATGCAACCAGATGCCGCACCAGCGTTTTCGGCACGGACGCGTTCACACCGTACATTGACATATGGTCGCCGTTATAGGTCGCCCACCCAAGCGCAAGCTCGGACAGGTCTCCCGTGCCGATAACAATGCCGCCCTTTTGGTTGGCAATATCCATAAGCACCTGCGTGCGCTCCCGCGCCTGACCGTTTTCAAAGGTCACGTCGGTGACGCTTTCGCTCTGTCCGATATCGGCAAAATGCTGACGTACCGCGGCGGTTATGTTTACCTCTTTCAGCTCGACCCCGTACGCTTCCGCAAGACTGAGGGCGTTGCTTTTGGTACGGTTTGTCGTGCCGAAGCAGGGCATTGTAACGGTCAGAATCCCCTTGCGGTCAAGTCCCAGCATATCGAATGCGTGGACGGCAACTATCAGCGCAAGTGTACTGTCAAGTCCACCCGAAAGACCGATAACGGCGGTCTTGCAGCCGATATGTCTGAGACGTGTTGCAAGTCCCGTCGCCTGCATTGTGAGAATTTCCTCACAGCGGCTGTTAAGGTCGTCCTTGTCCGAGGGCACAAAGGGCATTGGCGGAAAACGGCGTTTCAAATCAAGATTTTTCGGGGTAATTGAAAATTCGCAGGAATCGTAACCGTTTCTCTTCAAAGAGGGAGAGCTTTCCGTCTCAAAGGTGTTCATACGTCTCCGCTCGGCAATAAGGCGGTGCAGGTCAATTTCTCCAAAGGTCAGACCCGTGGTAAACTTTTTGCTCTCCCCGACTATAGCGCCGTTTTCGGAAATAAGATTATGTCCGCTGAAAATCAGGTCTTGTGTGGACTCGCCCATTCCTGCGTCCGCATAGATATATCCGCATACAAGCCTTGCAGACTGGCTCTTAACAAGCTGTGCCCGATAGTCGCCCTTGCCGATTATTTCGTCCGAAGCGGAAAGATTGCATATGACCGTCGCACCGGCCGCCGCAAGTTTTCCCGAAGGCGGTTCCGGTACCCATAAGTCCTCGCAAATTTCAACGCCGATAACAAGCTCGGGAATTTCATCACACCAAAAAAGCATATCCCCGAAGCAGGTATACGACCTGTATCTCTCATCGTCGTCATCGGTGTCAATATCTTTAACGGCAATGTTCCCACCCTGCCATGGAGTGAAATGCCTTGCCTCGTAAAATTCCGAATAATTCGGGATATTTTTTTTCGGAACAAATCCGATTATATCACCCTCGTTTAGTGCGGCGGCGCAGTTGTAAAGCTTGCCGTCCACCTCAAAGGGAAGTCCCACAAAGGCAAGCAGGTCGCATTCCGCAGTTTCTCTTGCAATTTTTACAAGAGCCTTTTTTGCGCCCTCCAGCAAGACCTTTTGCAGAAACAGATCGCAGCAGGTATATCCCGTAATGCAAAGTTCGGGGAAAACAACGATAGAAGCGTCCTCTGCCGCAGCCTGCCTGATAAGCTCGATTATCCTGTCCGCGTTGTAGTCGCAGTCCGCGACCTTTATATCGGGAGTCGCCGCAGCGACCCTTATAAATCCGTCTTTCATATAAATCCTGCCTTTCGGAAATGTTGAAGATATAATTTATTATGCCTTGTTTTTACAGAAATAAGCAGTCGGGATATACCCCCGACAGCAGTATTTATTTGCAAACCGCACATTAAAAATACTTTATTAATTATACTATAACCAAAAACAAATGTCAATGCGCTTAACCCACATTTCGACAAAAGTTAAGTACCGGCGGCAAATTGCAAACTCACGCGCCGAACGTTAAAGCCGCAAAGATATATAACATATGTTATTTTATGCGTGAATGTGAATGAGATTTATTTTTATTTAACAGACATTTTAAAACGCCGTTTAATATAATTATTACACGTGAAATATAACATCAAGAATATATTAAATATGAAAAATAAATTGTATTTGTCAAGTCATGCAAAATAATAAAGAGGACAAAGCGGCAAACCGTTTCTGTCCCCTTGTTTTTAAAGAGCCTCAGCCGCATTGTCGTTGCGTGAAAAAAGCTCCTCCACCTCTGCTTTTAAGGCGGGATATTTTCCAAGGTCGGGACTTTCCCCAAGCAGCTCCTTTGCCGCCCGCTGACAGTCCGCAAGAAGCTCCCTGTCCGCGGCGATATCCGCAAGCTTCAGGTCGGGCAGACCGTGCTGACGGTTTCCGAAAAAGTCTCCCGCGCCCCGCATTTTCAGGTCGTACTCCGATATCTCGAATCCGTCGGAGGTTTTCGTCATTATCTCAAGCCGCTGCCTGGACTCGTCGGTAACGTTTCCCGCTATCAGCACGCAGTAGCTTTTGCTCTTGCCTCTGCCCACACGTCCGCGGAGCTGATGAAGCTGGGAAAGCCCAAATCTGTCCGCATTTTCGATAACGATAATATTGGCGTTGGGGACGTCCACGCCAACCTCAACCACCGTTGTCGCCACAAGAATATCAAGCTCGTGATCCTTGAAAGCGGACATTACCTTGTCCTTTTCCGCGGCGGACATTTTTCCGTGAAGCAGTCCCGCCCGGTACTCCGCAAGGACGGTCTTTTTCAGCCCCTCTGCATAGCCCTTTGCCGCCGCAAGCTCGTTTTCGTTTTCCTCTATCATGGGGCAGACGATATATGCCTGTCCGCCATCGTCAAGCTGTTTTTTCACAAAGCCTAACGCACGCTCCCGAAGCTTTGCGGTAACGGCGTAGGTCTCGGTTTTCTGCCTGCCCTTGGGAAGCTCGTTCAGCACTGAGATGTCCAGATCGCCGTAAATTATCAGCGCAAGCGTTCGGGGTATGGGCGTTGCGGACATTACCAGCTTGTGGGGGTTCACTCCCTTTTCCGCAAGAGCGGAACGCTGTCCAACGCCGAAGCGGTGCTGTTCGTCGGTGATGACAAGTCCAAGGTTTCTGAACTCGGTGCTGCCCGAAATAAGCGCGTGAGTTCCCACGGCGACCATAAAGTCTCCCGACGCAATTTTTTCGGCAGTCTCCGTCCGCTGTTTTTTCGTCATTGAGCCCATAACACGGCACACGGATATCCCTAACGGTTCAAGCATTTCCGAAAGGGTTCTGAAATGCTGAGCCGCAAGTATTTCCGTGGGAGCCATAAGCGCAGTCTGGAAGCCGTTTTTAGCCGCGAACAAAGCCGCCGCGGCAGCAACAGCGGTCTTGCCCGAACCAACGTCTCCCTGCAAAAGCCTGTTCATGGGGGACGCTCCCTGCATATCGGCAATAATGTCCTCGGCGGCGCGCTTCTGAGCGTTTGTCATTTCATACGGCAGGGACTTGCGGAAAGCCTCCATGTCTGCTTGGCGGGAGGACATTTTGCAGCTGCTCTCGGCGCGGGTGCGGTTTTTTATCAGTATCATTCCCAGCTGCATACGGAGCAGCTCGTCGAAAGCGAGACGGCGGCGTGCTATTTCCGCGGCGTGGGAATCCTTGGGAAAGTGTATGTTTTTCAGCGCGTATTCAAGGGTGGACAGCGAATACTCCAGCCTGAGACCGTCGGGCAGGGAGTCCGCAAAAAAATCGTCTCCCGCATGGTCGAGAACCTCGGTAATGTTTGTGGTGACCATTGCGGCGGTAAGTCCCTCGGTAAGGGGATAAACGGGTCGAAGCAGATTTTTCTCGTCTGCTTTCAGAACGGTTGGGGAATTCATTTCCTTGCGGGTGAAATTCCCCGATATCTTTCCGCTGAAAAGGTATTCCTCACCCTCGTGCAGAGCGTCGGCGGCAAAGCGGTTGTTGTAGTAAACAACAGTAATGCGGGTGCCGTCGTCGTCCTCTGCAAAGACCTTGTACAGCACAAGCCCCTGGCGGATACGGGCGGCGGGATTTTTTTTAACCACCATAGCCCTTATGACAGCGTGCTCGCCGATCTGGGCAAGCTCCGCCGCAATCGGCTCGGAGTAATCCGTGTACCGTCTGGGAAAGTGGGATATCAGATCGCCGACTGTGTTTATTCCTATTTTGGAGTAAAGCTCCGCGCGTTTTTCTCCGACGCCTTTAAGCTGACGGACGGGTGTGTTTTTAGTCATAGCGTTCTCCTTGGATAGAGTTTCTGTTAATTAAAGAATATCAGCGTTTTGGGCGATTGTCAATATCTTTTCGTCGAAAAGAATGTAAAACATTTTGAGCGGGGAGCCCCCGCGGGCACTTGCACGAAGTGCAAGAAAGTCACGCCCCACCGTAAGATGTTTAGAACATTAATTTTGTTATGCCCCCTCAAGGGGGCGGGTGAATTTTTATTTGGCACAACCTTTAGGCGGCGAAGCCGCCGACATCAGCTGGTCGAGCTGAGCCCAGCTCGCGAAGTCCAGAGGCGGAGCCTTTGGTCGCGCTCCGCAGAGCGCGAAATTCCCTCCCCGCGCCCGCAGGCGCATATCC
>JAAVHI010000078.1 GCA_014799785.1 Ruminococcus sp. | reverse complement strand
TTCACCGTTTCGGACGATATGCGCCTGCGGGCGCAAGAGGGGATTTCGCGCTCTGCGGAGCGCGACCAAAGGGCTCCGCCCTCTGGACTTCTGCGAGCTGGGCTCAGCTCGACCAGCTGATGTCGGCGGCTTTGCCGCCTAAAAGTTTGTTACATAGTGCGTATTACGCAAAAACTCAATTTATTACAGGAGGAGATACCAATGGACAAAATAGTTGAGACCATAACCTCGGTCAACGGCGCGATAAACGGCGTTGTCTGGGGAATACCCATGCTCGTGCTTATCATTGCAACGGGCATCTACATGACGGTGAGGACGGGCTTTTTCCAGATCACCAAGATCAAGCACTGGGCTAACGAAACGTTCCTTGCCATCTTTAAGAAAAAATCGGTAACAAAAACAAAAGAGAAAAAAGCCATCTCCCAGTTCCAGGCTCTGTCCACCGCTCTTGCGGCTACTATCGGAACGGGAAACATCGCGGGCGTTGCAACGGCTATCGCGGTGGGAGGTCCCGGAGCGGTGTTCTGGATGTGGATATCCGCATTTTTCGGCATGATGACAAACTACTCCGAAAACGTTCTGGGTATTTTTTACCGCAAGAAAAACGACCACGGCGAATGGTCGGGCGGCGCAATGTACTACATAAACGAGGGTCTCAAGGACAGAAAGGGCTTTAGGCATATCGCAAAGCCCCTTGCGGTACTGTTCTCGATCTTCTGCGTACTGGCGTCATTCGGTATCGGAAACATGACGCAGGTAAACTCCATTTCCAGCGCAATGAAGTCCAACTTCAACATTCCCACAATTGTTACGGGAATCGCTCTTGCGATTATCGCCGCACTGGTAATCGTTGGCGGTATCAAGCGTATCGCAAGCGTTACCGAAAAGCTTGTGCCTTTCATGGCTGTGTTCTATATCGTAGGCTGTCTGATAATTTTCTTCTCTAATTTCAGCCAGATACCCTATGTTTTCTCCAGCATTTTCCGCAACGCCTTTAACTTCGGCGCGATCGCAGGCGGCGTAGGTGGCTACATAATCAAGCGCGCTGTTACAATGGGCTTTAAGAGAGGCGTTTTCTCCAACGAAGCGGGTCTCGGCTCGTCGGTAATGGTACACTCCGCTTCCGACGTAAAAGAGCCTGTTATACAGGGTATGTGGGGCATCTTCGAGGTATTCTTTGATACCATTATCGTCTGCACACTTACCTCTTTCGTAATCCTTTCCAGCCCCGCGGATTCCAAAACCTTTGACGAAGCAATGCAGAGCATTTCCACCGAAGCTCAGTATTTTGAGATACACACAACAAGCGACGGAAGCGTCGTAAACCTTATCGACGACAACATTAACGCACTTTATGAAATTGCTCCCGACGACGCTGCGGAGGGAACTTACACCGAATATGCGGCGAAAACAGTATACGGACAGGATCTGACCGTTAAGCTCAGAAATGCCGACAGCGTAAGCGGCGAAAGCGATTTCACATATGCAAATGTTATGGAGATACAGGGCGTTCAGGGTAAGAACGCGGACGGCACTCTCATGACCGACGAAAACGGCAACCCCGTCATAACCTCCGTTACCATTTCCGAGGTAAACGGCGTACCTCTTGTTACCTACGCGTTCAGTCTCCGTCTTGGACACGTTGCGGGAAAAATTCTTGCAATAGCTATCCTGCTGTTTGCGTTCTCAACGGTGCTTGGCTGGTCGTTCTACGGCACAAAGGCTCTGGAGTACCTTTTCGGCACAAAGGCGACTATAATCTACAAGGTTATCTTCGTGCTGTTCGTTATCGTAGGCTGCACAATGAACCTGAGCCTTGCATGGGATATCGCGGATACCCTTAACGGACTTATGGCTGTACCGAACCTTATCGGCGTGCTTCTGCTTTCGGCAACGGTAATCAAGATCACGGGAAACTATGTCAGAAGAAAGATCAAGAAAACCAATCCCGACGAAACGCCAATGCTTTCCGTCTACACCGACATTCAGGCGGAGCAGGCTGCAAAGCTTGCGGAGGAGGAATAAGTCTCCGAACCGTGAAAATATTTATATAACTGATAACGGGAGAGAACAGTGTTTGTTCTCTCCCGTTTGTTATGCCTGAGTTTTTCTGAACCATTCCGCATAGCGCGGGTCTGCTTTTATTTCCTTTTCTGCCTGTGAAAAGTCGGGACGGCTCCAGAATGCCCCGTCGTCGGGAAGTGAAGCCGCGATCTTGGCAGGTTTTCCCGACCTGCACTTTACAAAGGACACCAGCGGCGCGGTGAAATAATGCTCCCCGCCGTCAAGAAGCTTTTCAAGGGCGCGGGCGTGCTCCAGAGCCTTGTCAAGGGACACAAACGCTTCGTCCCGATATCCTTTAGTCCACTGCACCCTCGACAGATAAAGATACAGCTGAATAAGCTGACCGTTATAGTCGCCGAAATTTCCGTCGTCGCAGACCAAATGAAACAGCGATATCACACCGTTTATTTTCTCTATCGGCATATCGGTATCGTAGTTATGCTCGTTTGCCATAAGTCCCTGCACGAGCAGCCTTGAAAACTCCGAAGCTGTTTTCAGAAGCGCTTCACCGATATACCGCGCCTCGTCCTTTCCGTCAGAGGAAACGGCAAGAAGCATTTCGCGTGAATTTTCAAGAGTCGGCATTCGCATGGCATATTCAGCAGCCTTGTTATATTCGCCGAAATTGCGGTACAAAAGCACAAGCACGCGGGCTGCTCTTGTGAAAATATCGTTGCCGCAGCTTGCGCTTACAAGCCTTTCGCAAAGCCTGACGGCTTCCGTCCAGTATTCATTCTTGCGGTGTTCTCCGCAGTCATGACGGCTGTATCCGTCGCCGCCGTAATAAGTGCGTTCGCCGCAGCACCTCCAGCCCGCTTCGGAAAGCGTTTCTGCAAGGGTTATCATCAGCTTTTCATTTTGCGGAAACTCCGCAAGTCCCTCTCGAAGCAGGGCAAGACACTCCCCGACCCAGTCGCTGTCCCCGCGGGCTTTTATGCCGCATGCGTCAATGCGGGCGATTATCTCGTCCACCTTTTTGTCGCGGGTACACTCATAGCCAAACAGCTCGTCAATGGAAATGCCGAAATAATTTGCAACGGAGGGTATAAGCTCCATGTCGGGGTATGCGGCGTTCTGTTCCCAGCGGGAGACCGCCTGACAGGTAATCCCGAGAGCCTCCGCAAGATTTTCCTGAGTTCTGCCGTCCCGCTTGCGAAGCTCTCTGATCTTATCTCCTATTTTCAGTATCATAACAAATTCTCTCCTTGTAATTTTCAAAACGTTTTCACCGGTGTGATTAAAGTATAGCACGCCGCCGACCGAATGTAAATTATCAATCGGTTGTATGAAAATCAACCGCTGATTGAGACAATTTTGAATATTACCCACAGTAAAACGGTTTTCCACAGACTTTAGCGTCCAAAAATGTTTAAATATCGGACTTTTACACGTTTTCCACCGAGTTTTCCACATAAAATCCAAAAATCACGGGATTTTAACATAGTTTTCCACCGTTATAGTATTACATATGGTATAAAAAATCCCGCGATTGCCTATACTAAAAGAAACTCGGACGTGGAAAGATTGTTAAAAAAATATCGGAAGGGAGACCGGATTCCTCTATGATAAAGGGCGTGAACAAAAGGGTGGTCGAGATAACCAGCACAGACCACGAATATTTTGAAAAGGCGGTGCTTTACGTCAAGGCGGACAAAAGCGACGCGTCCGCCGAAAGGCTTGGAGAGGAAGCGCGGGAGTATCTGGGGAGGATAGTTCCCGTGAAAAGACCGCGGGAAGAAAGCACCCTCGTGTTCAAGATAGCGATAGCCTCGGCGGCGCTTCTGCTGATACTGCTGGTGATCTATCTTTCGGTTTGTGTGTTTTAGAGGATAGAAGTTGTTGGTACGGCAAAAATTTGCGCCACTTTTTTTCGCAAAGCCATTGTGTTTTTCTTTGAAATATGCTATAATTTAATTTGAATAACTTTGTGCTTTTTGCGGAGGCTCTTATGGCTTATTACGACATAAAAAAACAAGGCGGAGGAAATACCGATAACCGCAGATACCGCGGCGAACGTCCCAAGCGGGATATGTCCGACCGTCGGGAAAACCCCGCGGAGACCGACGACAGTCACGATACGGGCATTATCGCGGGAAGAAATCCCGTTATCGAAGCCCTTAAGGCGGGAAAGTCCCTTAACGCCGTATATGTCTGCGGCGAGGGAGGAAGTCTCGGTCTTATCTGCCGCATGGCCGCGGAGCGGGGCATCGTGGTCAAGAAAACCACCGAGGCAAAGCTTTCGGAAATGACAGGGGGCGCGTCCCACCAAGGCGTTGCCGCAAGCGGAGCCTGCGCCGAATACGTTACCGTGGAGGACATTCTTGCAGTCTCGGCTGAAAAGGGTACAAAGCCGTTTATAATCATATGCGACGAAATAGAAGACCCTCACAATCTGGGGGCTATTATCCGTACCGCGGAGGCTGCGGGCGCGGACGGGATAATCATTCCCAAGCGCAGGAGCGCGTCGCTGAACGTTACGGTCTATAAGACCTCGGCGGGAGCCGCAAGCAGGGTTCCCGTGGCAAGGGTGACGAATATCCCCGCGGCTCTTGATATGCTCAAGGAAAACGGCGTGTGGATATACGGCACGGACGCGTCGGGCGAGGACTACACGAAAGCGGATTTCCGCGGCAGCGTGGGTCTTGTAATCGGCTCGGAGGGCTACGGCATGGGACGTCTCGTGAGGGAAAAATGCGACTTCCCCGTAAGTCTGCCTATGATGGGAGAAATAACGTCCCTTAACGCCTCGGTGGCGGCGGGGATATTTATGTACGAAGCCGTCAGACAAAGGCGGGGCGGCGTTTAGATCGGAATTACAGAAAATTTCAAGCCATGGAAAAGCTTGTTCAAAAATAAATGATGGGAGAGCTGCGGTTTGTCTGATGGAAAATACTCGGTTGACGATATTCTGAACGAATATTCGGGCAGCGTTGGCACAAGCGGCGCAAACAGCGATATAAATATTGACGACCTGATCGGCGGGTTTGCTTCCGGCGATATGGACAGCGTGAACAACTCGATAAGCGAGTCCGCGTATCGTTCCGAGGACGACCGGGGCGGAGACTTTGCCGAGCCTTACGACGCGCACGACAACTACGGCGCAGACACTGCGGACAATGCGGGCGGCACGGCGGATAAGGACGGCGAAAGGGACAGCTTTACGGGGAAATACGACAGGCTTCTTTCCGCGGCGGCGAATGCGAAGGAACGGGAAGATGAGATACCCTACACCCCCGCACCCAAGCCCGACAGGTCTTTCTCCGAAAAATTCGAGGAGCCGAACCTTTACGGTGATAAAGAAGAGGACGAGGATGACGACGAAAAGGCGGGCATAGCCTCGCTGTTAAAAAAACGCGTCCGCGCAAAGGAGCAGGAGTCTGCACCAAAGCCCGCAGCTCCCGCAAAACGGGAAGCTCCCATACAGAGCCTGTCTGCGGGAAGCCCGAAGGCTGAGGACGATCCCTTTGAAAAGTATTCCTCGATAAACGACAGCAGTCTGGACGATATCCTTAACGAATATTCGGGAACAAAAAAGAAAACTGCCGCAAGCGAAGCTGTTCATAATACGCAGCACAAAAGCATCACGGATTTTTTTACCAAGCTCGTCCCCAAGCCGGACAGTTCGGAGACGGGCGTCACAGGAAATACAGAGCTTCTGGACGGCATGATAAAGGCGAAGCGGGAGCGTATATCCCGCACCCAGCACGTCTCGCCGATAGAAAGAAAGTCGATCTCGGACATAGATTTGGATCTGGACGGGAAGATACTTCCCGATACGGCGCAGCTTCCCGATACGGAGCAGCAGAGCGAGCTGGAAAAGATCAACGCCCTGAAAGAGCGCAGAAGCAAGAAGATAAAGGACTTCGTGCTTGTGGGCGACGAGGAGGACGTTACGGAGGACGAGGAGGGTATCGGAAACGAACCCGCCGTTATTGACGATTTTGAGAATTTCAACGACGCGCCCTCGATAGCTCACGATATCGCACAGCTTAAGGGAAGCCTTATACTGCGTCTGTTCGTACTTATAATATGCTTTGCGGCAAGCCTCTATATCGCCTTTGCAAATGATACCCAGGCTCTGCCCATCATGGATCTGCTCAACAAAAGGACGGAGACAAACACTTACCTTTTTGTAAACGCCATAATCGGGCTTCTTGCCTGCTTTGCAAGCTATACGGTAATATCCTGCGGACTGTCAAAGCTTCTGTCCTTTAAGGCGGACTGCGACAGCCTTTGCGCGGTGTCGGCGGTGTCCTCCATAGCTTCTGCAATGATAATGTTCGCAAACGGAAACCTTGTAAAGGGAAGCTATGTACACGTCTACATTCCCGTTGCGGTGGCTTCGCTGCTGTTCAACACTTTAGGCAAGCTTTTTATCGTAAACCGTACCCAGAGAAGCTTCCGCTTCGTTTCGGGAAGCGGAGACAAATACGCTATCTTTCCCGTCGAGGACGAGGAGACTGCTCAGAACTTTACAAGGGGCGCTCTCAGCGATTTCCCCAGACTTGCGGCAATGCGCCGCACCGAGCTTATCTCGGACTTCCTTAAGACCTCCTATTCGGGCGACGGCGCAGACCGCTTCTGCCGAGTGTTTACTCCGATAGCGCTGGCGGCGGCGGCGGCAATAGGTCTGATCGCGGGCTTTATGGGCAGAACGGAGCATGGCTCATCGTCGATGTTTGTGGGCATTTCCGTATTTGTGGGAGTTGTGGCGATCTGCGCGGGCTTTTCGATAATGCTGGTGGTAAACCTCCCCATGCTGAGAGCCTCGGAGAAAAATTCCGAAATGCAGGGTGTTGTCATCGGCTACGACAGCGTGGAGGAATTTGCGGAGACAAACAGTATTCTTGTTGACGCGGAGCAGCTTTTCCCCGCGGGAAGCGTAAGACTTTCGGCTATAAAGGTGTTCTCGGACACGCGTATAGACGAAGCCATAGTGGAGGCTGCAAGCCTTACCACACAGGCGGGAAGTATCCTTAAAAATATGTTTTACGACATAATTGCAGGAAAAACGGAGCTTCTCAATCCTGTTGAAAGCTATATTTTCGAGGACTCAATGGGTCTGTGCGGCTGGATAAACAACAAGCGTGTGCTTCTTGGAAACAGGGAGCTGATGATAAATCACAGCATTGAGGGCATACCCCCGCTCACAAAGGAAAAGGAGTATACCGAAAACGGAAGATACGCGGTGTACCTATCCATATCGGGAGAGCTTTCGGCAATGTTCCTTGTGGAGATAATCCCAACAATGGAGGTAAAGAACGCGTTCCACGACCTGCAAAGGAACGGGGTCTACGCAATGATACGCACGGTGGATTCGCTTGTGTCAATAAACCGTCTGTCGGAGCTGTTCGAGGTGTCACCCGAATATCTGAAGCTGATACCGTTCCGCGTTCACGAGCAGTTTGCCGAGACGACTTCTTATCAGTTAAGGCACAAGGCGACACTTGCCTGCTCGGGAAGATTTGCCGCGTTCACATCTTTGATACTGAGCTGCCGCCATATGAAGACTACTATCGGCTTCGGCATAGGCTTACAGGCGGTGGCAATGCTGCTGGGAATACTTATCTGCCTTGCAATGGTGGTCATCGGAAGCTATCAGGAGATATCGGTTTCAATGGAGATACTGTACAATTTTATCTTTACCGCAGTGCTTGTGGTTTTCCAGCTTTTCAGGAGGAATTGACAGCGCGCTTAGGCGGCGAAGCCGCCGACAAAAGCTGGTCGAGCTGAGCCCAGCTCGCAGAAGTCCAGAGGGCAGAGCCCTTTGGTCGCGCTCCGCAGAGCGCGAAATCCCTTTCGTTCGTAACGGTGAAAGGGGTGAGAAATGACGACAGTCATTTCGAGGGGGAGCGGACACGACCGCTCCCCCTTGTTGCATTGCGCAGTATAGTAACCCTTGAAAACAGTCCAGTGGACTGTTTTCAACGAACAATACTTTGTTTAGATTTCCAAGCATA